>NZ_SWJZ01000063.1 GCF_005144475.1 Rhodobacter capsulatus
TATTCCCCACCGGTTAGGAGGGAAGTGGTGGCGGGGCTCAATCCAAGCCCCGCCACACGCCCCCGGCCTCTTCTGCGATGATGCGCCACCGCGATCAGCCGGGGGTTGCCCACGAGAACGCGGGCAACCGTTGATCGCCAGGGAACGGGCCAGACCACCTTCGCCGCAATCGCCCCCGGTTGACCCCGGACAAATGTCCGGTGGTATAATGATACCTCCCCGGACTAGCGTCCGGGAGACAGGCAAAACGGAGGCATCCCGGCATGACACCCCTTCCCGTTCGGTCCGGTTACGCGGACGAAACCGACGCATCTCTGATCAAGGAGGCGATCCTTGACGAGTTGGGCGAATGGGCCTTCGGGCAGATTTGCAAGGCGTTCGGCGGGCAACAGATCGACATTCCGGCCAGGGCGAACACTGTCACCGAGGGGCACTTTCTTTCCCAGGCATTGGGCCTCGATAACGCCCGGCTGCTGTGCGAGGCGGTCGGGCCTGCGCGGTTCTATGTGCCGCGCCTTTGCAAGGCCGAAGACCGGGACGCCCGGCTTGTTGACATGGTGCGCCGCGGCCTCGCCAACTGGGAGATTTCCCGCGCGGTGTCGCTGACCGAACGGCATGTGCGGCGGCGCCTGTCGCAGCTGGGCGTCAGCAATCCCAACCGCAAGCCCCGGAACCGTTATTTCGGCGCGAGTTGCGCCACCGCAGCGGGCGGGGCGTCCTGATATGCCCCGCGCCGCGATCCTGACGGGGGGTTAACACCCCTTCCCACCCTTTCCGGGGCGTGACCACCGGGAAGGGCACAGACCGCGCCCAGCGGCGCGGAAATCAACCAGAGCCAAGGAACGCAAATGCAACCTCTGAACCAGAATTCCGCCCGCGTGATCGACCCCGTCCTGTCGGGCATCGCGCAGGGCTATATCCACCCGCAGCGGGTGGGCCACATCCTGTTCCCCTCGATCGCGGTTCCGGCCTCGGGCGGGCAGGTGATCGAATTCGGGCGCGAAGGCTTCGTCAACTACAACTCGCGCCGCGCGCCGGGGGCGAGTGTCCAGCGCATCCAGTTCGGCTATGAGGGCAAGCCCTATGCGCTGCAGAACTTCGCCCTCGATACGCCGGTTCCGCGCGAATTCGCCCAAGACGCCGCCGCCGTGCCGGGTCTCGATCTGGGCAAGCGCGCCGTCAATACGGTGATGAATTCGCTGACGCTGACGCTGGAAATCGACCAGGCGGCGTTGGCGACCGATGCGACGCACTATGGCAACAGCAACAAGCTTGCCTTGGCTGGAACGGCTTGCTGGGACGACGACCTGAGCACCCCCATGCAGGACATCGAGAACGCGAAAGACCAGGTGCGGACCACCTGCGGCATCGATCCGAACCGCATGGTGATCAGCTCGAAAGGCTTCCGGGCGCTCAAGCTTCACCCGAAAATCGTCGAACGGTTCAAATACACCACCGCCGAAAGCATCACGGCGCAGATGCTGGCGGGCCTGTTCGAGCTGGAAGAACTGGCGGTGGGCAAGGCCACCTATCTCGACCCCAAGACCCCGGATGCCGCGGCCAAGGAAGCTTGGGGCAACTTCGCCGTGCTGGGCTATGTGCCGTCGCAGGATGCGGCGATGGATCAGCCGTCCTTCGGCTACACCTACACCCTGACCGGGCATCCCTTCGTGGAAACGCCGCGCTGGGATGGCGATTGCCGGTCGTGGGTCTATGGCGTCACCTATCAGCGCGCGCCGCAGCTGACGGGCATCGCCTCGGGCTTCCTGTTTCAGAACATCGTGGGGGCGTGATCATGGTGAACCAAGGAACGGGCATTCCTTCGCAATCCGCGCCGGGCAGCTTCGGACCGATCGAGGTCTTTCGGGTCGGCACCTTCAGCGACATGTCGGGCACGAAGCAGACCATCGGGCGTCAGACCTTGGCCAGCATCGCGGCCAGCTATAACGCCGAGGCCAACCCGGCCCCGGTGGTGATCGGGCACCCTGAAACCGACGCCCCGGCTTTCGGCTGGGTGGATCGTCTCTTTGTCGAAAACGACGTTCTCAAGGCGACGGTGCGCGACGTGGTGCCGGAATTTGCCGATGCGGTGAAGGCCGGGCGTTACAAGCGCGTCTCGATCTCGCTTTTCACGCCCGGCTCGACGGCGAACCCGACCCCCGGTGATTTTCACCTGCGCCATGTCGGCTTCCTCGGGGCGACGGCCCCCGCCGTGCCCGGCCTGAAGCCGGTCAAGTTCGCGGGCGGGGCGGGCGAAAGCATCGCCCTTTCGCAGAACTTCGCCGCGCCGCTTTCGCCCGAGGCGCGCGAGCTGGCGCAGCTGCGCCGTGAAGCCGTGGAACGGCGGGTGGAAGACCTGATCCAGTCGGGCCGGGTGCTGCCCGCGTTCAAGGACGAGGTGCTGAGCTTCGCCGCGCACCTGGGCAGCTCCGATACCGTCAGCTTTTCTGACGGCAGCGAAAAACCCGCCCGTGACTGGTTCTTCGACTACCTCGCCAAACAGCCGTCCGTGGTAAGCTTCGGGGAATTCGACCTTGGCCCCGATCCGTTCAAGGCTGGCGGCGCGCCGCGCGCTCCTGGCGGTGTCGAGGTTCCGGCAGGCTACACCATCGACCCGCGCGGCAGCGACCTTGCGGCGCGGGCGTCGGAAGTCAGCCGGGCCAAGGGCATCAGCTTTGCCGACGCGCTCGATCTCGTGCAAGGGCAGGGGCGGTGATGGCAGGCATCAGCGTCTCGGTTGAACTGCAAGAAGCCGCCGCGCGGCAGGCGCTGCGCGATATGCTCGCACGGATGGGCGATCTGCGGCCCTTCTACAAGGGTGTTGGGGAAATCCTGTTGAATTCCGCACGTGAACGGTTCGACAGCCAGAGCGGCCCGAATGGTGCGCCCTGGGCGCCGCTGAAACCGGCGACAGTCCGGGCACGGATCAAGAAAAACCAGCTGCCGTTGATGATCCTTCAGTCAAACACGAATGGCAAAAACAGCAGCCTGAAAGCATCGCTCAACGCAATTCCCTCCGACAAGGATGTGAGGGTTGGCTCTCCTGTTCGCTGGGCGGCGATCCACCAGCTTGGCGGCACCATCAACAAGGACGCTGGCAGCCGCTATATGGTCGGGAGGCGCTTTGCTCAGCGCGACAAGGAGGGCGGCAAGGACGTGTCAATCAAGGCGCACTCCATCCGAATTCCGGCACGTCCCTACATCGGTGTTTCCGATCTGGATCAGGAGCGCATTCTTGAGGCCGCAGAAGAATGGTTGTCGGTATGAGCGGGCCTTTCGTCTATGAGCTGATTTTCAAGGGAAACGCGACCAGCGCGACGGCGGCGGCCAAGGAAGTGCTAGCCGCAACGGATGCGCTGGCAGCGGAAACGCAAGGCGCGGCGGCGGTCACCAATCAGGACACCGCCGCCACGGTCCAAAATGCGAATGCCAAGCGCAATGCAGCGAGCGCATCGCGTGAGGCAGCCGCCGCGGCCGAGGCAGAAGCCCGCGCCCGCGAGGCCCTGCGCAAATCGGCTCTTCCTGATCCGATGCCATTGCAGCCCCCGCCTCCGGTTCTGCCGCCCGCTCATGTTCCCACGCCCTTGCCCATGCCCGCCACCCCCACGGGATCGCAGCAAAGCGGGGCCGGTGCGGCCTATGCCGCAAACCTTGGCTACCAGTTCAACGACATCGCCATGATGACGATGGCCGGGCAAAACCCGATGATGCTGATGATGCAGCAAGGCACGCAGGTTACGCAGGTCATGGGGCAGATGCGGGCTTCCGGCCTGAGTGTCGGGACCGCGCTGCGCGGGGCTTTCATGGGGATGCTCAACCCCATGTCTTTGGCAACCATGGCCGTGATCGGCTTTGGCACGGCAGCCGTGCAATGGCTGATGGACACACGCGAGGGGACCAAAGACCTCGATCAAGCGTTGTCCGATCTGCAAAGCTCGACCAAATCCCTCGACGGCGCCATGAAGGCAGCGAAGGAAGGGTCTTCCGATCTGGTCGAGCAATACGGCAGCGGGGCCAAGGCGGCGCGCGAAATGAACCTCGCCATTCTGACGCTCTCGCGGGCAAAATCGGCCCTCGATCTCAAAGACGCCCTGGGCAGCATCGGTGAAAAGATCGGAGACGTCTCGACCTTCGGCGTCGTTCGCCTGCAAAAGCTGGAGGAACAGTTCAACCTGACCAACAAGGGCGCGGTTGGGGTCAAGGACGCGCTCGATCTGTTCTTGCACGCCAAGACCAATGAAGATCGGCAGATCTTTGCGCAGCGGTTGGCAACCGCCTTGGCTCAGGCTGAATATGCCACCGGGGGAGCCACACGGGAGGCGCTCGCGTTTGGTGAAAATGTCGCCAAGGTCGCGCTTGAGGCGCAGAATGTTAAGGGCACGACTGAGCAGATCGACGCCCTGGTGAAATCGGTCGCCAAGACGGACATGGGGGCACCCTACAAGAGCGGCGCTGAAAAGGGCAAAGAACTCCTGGGCATTCTGTCCGATCTTCGGAACGTGATGAAGGAGACGCGCGGTCCTTACGATCTGGCCGACGATCTCGAAATGACGCAGCGGATCGCCAAGGCCACTGCGGAATATGGTGCCGACAGTCTCGAAGTGAAGCGCCTGCAGATCGAGGCCGAGCGTCAGGATTTCGAACGGCAACTGCGGGACATGACGCAGCTGACCGAGGCTCACAAGCAAGAGCTGCGCGAGCGGTGGGAAGCGGCCAAGGGGCTGAATTCTGCCGACCCCTTCGGCACCATCGCAGCCGGTCGCGACTATCTGCGCACCCAAGCCGAGAGCATCGCCAAGACGCAGCTCGAACTGAGCCTGGTCGGACAGACAGAAGAAACGCGGCGGCGTGTGCTGGCCCTTTATGAAGCCGAACTCGAAATCCGTCAGCGCAACATAAATCCTGACAGTTCGCTTGCGGCCATGATGCGGGATGCGTCCGTGACGGCTTCCGAAGCTGAAGCGACCCTGAAGCGGATCAGCGACGGATGGGGAACGGTGACAAAGGCGGGTGAAACCGCCATTGACGGCATCTTCGACGCCCTCAAACAGGGGGACGTTAAGGGCGCATTCGACAGTTTGGCCGACGAAATCGGCTCGATGTTCGAACAACTGGCGATCACCAACCCCCTCAAGAACGCGATCTTCGGCAGCGATTATTCCACCATGTTCGATGTCGGCGGTCTGTCAGGAATTTGGGACAGGCTCACCGGAAAAGCCGGTCCCATCGACGGTTCGAAGCTTGCCGCCACGGCCGCGGCGCAGTCTGTCGCGAACATGAACGTGACCGCAGCAACGGTAATTCTTGGCGGAACAGGGATTGGCGCATTGGCCGGTGGCATCGGCGCGGGTGGGGGCATGGGCGGCTTGCAAGGCACGTCCGATGTGCAATCGCAGGTCTGGAACTACTTCTCGGCCAAGGGTCTCAAGCCGCACCAGGTGGCGGCGATCATGGGCAATGTGCAGGCCGAAAGCGGCTTCAATCCGACGATCCCAGGCGATGGAGGCACAAGCCTCGGGCTGTTCCAGCACCATGGCGCGCGCGCGGATGGCCTCCTTTCCTCTCTTGGCGGACGTCAGAACCTTGGCAACGTGCAGGGGCAGCTTGATTACGTCTGGAAGGAGCTCAACAGCTCCCATTCCGGCGCGCTGGCCGCGTTGAAGGCCGCGCCGGATGTGTCGAGCGCAACCAATGCCTGGATGCGTCAGTTTGAGCGCCCGTCTGACGACGCGATGCAGAAAAGCTGGTCAACCCGGCTTGGTGCCGCCGAACAGGCGATGGCGAAATTCGGCACCACCACGACGCTCGCCACCGGCCAGTTGGGCACCATGGGCACTGGCTTCGACAAGTTCGGGCAGGCGCTTGGTGGCGCCGTGCAGGGCGGTGGTGGCGGAGGCTTCTGGGGCACGCTGTTTTCGGGCATCATGAGCGGCCTCGGCATCCCCGGCTTCGCCGGCGGCGGGCGCCACGACGGTGGCCTGCGGATCGTTGGCGAATCCGGCCCAGAGGTCGAATATACCGGCCCGAGCACGATTGTCCCCGCCGACCTGACGCAGCGCATTCTCACTGGCGGTGCCCCGGCTGCCAGCGCGACCCAGATCGACGCGCGACCGGTGATCAACATCACCAACAATTCTTCGGTGCCCGTGCAGGGCGAGGTGCAGGAGACCACGGATAGCCGCGGGCAGCGCCGGTTTGAACTCGTGATGGCCGATGCCGTCGCGAAGGGCCTGACCGCTGGCGGAGGTCAGGCGCGGCGGACCATGCGGGATTACTACGGCATCAATCCGGTCGGGATAGCGCGCTGATGGGTTCGGAACGATTTCCCGCCTAATTGCGAACTGAAGGAACATTGTTCCGATTGGTGAGATTTCGCGGCTTCCCACCTTGTTTCAAAATGTATGCGATGCAATCCCAATTATTTTCATTCATTATCATAACCTTACATGTCATTTCCATTTCGGAACAAGGTGGGAAGCCAGGCAACACCTTGGCAGCCAATGGCCGACCTGTTTCCGGCGCATTTTCGCTCATCTCAGCACATAAAATGTCTTTTGGCTCAGAATGTTAGCTTGCGCCAAGAAGTGCTTCCTTCATGGTGGCCTTGTGCAAGTTTTTGCGTGCTGAATGTCAGTTTTTGGGGCCAGTAAAGGCACTTGGTAACATTCGCCCGCGTCCTGCGTCACGTCTCCATGTCGCTGTTCTTTAAGCCTTTTCATGCCCTTGCAGGTTTTTACCCCGTCCGGAAGCTTTGTGTCAAAGGTAGTCCCCCCCTACACGAAGAAGGCGAGTTCCCCGGCGCAGTGCAAGGCGAGCAGACCTTCAAGGAACAGGCGCCGAAACAGCCGCGACAGCACCCGAACATGCAAGAAAAAGCCCGGCTTGCAGGCAATCCAGTGGGTGCCGTCAGGCGACAGGCCGCCGCCCGGAACGATCATGTGGATGTGGGGATGGTGGGTCAGCGCAGAGCCCGTCGTGTCGAAGACGCGCCCGCGGCACGATGTGTGCAGCACCGCCGTCATGCCGAGCCGTGTGGCCCAAGGCGTTTGGGGTCGGCCGCGATGGTCATGACCGTTTCGGCCGAAGCGCGGAACAGCAGGTCATAGACCGCCTTCTTGTTCCAGAACGCGACCTGCGCGATCTCGGCCGACAGGGTGAAGACGACGTGGAAATATTCGACCGGCAGCAGATCCTCGGCGCGCGCGGCCATCCAGTCGCGCGCCGCCGGGCCCTGGCATTTGGGGCAATGCCGGTTCTTGCAGGAGTTATAGGCGATGTGCTGGTGGCCGCAGTTGGCGCAACCGGCCACATGCCTGGCCCAAGCGCGTTTTCGCTACAAACGATCCCCCGGATCGTTTGCTTGACGCTCAAACTCCGGCAGGCCTCGATCGCCGACATTACCTTCAGCTGGGTCAGGCTGACATGCCCCGCATTGGCCCGTCGCCACGCCGGGCCATGGGTGCGGAAGATGTCAGCCAGTTCCAGCGATGGGCGGGGCATAGAGCCCCGGCATCAATCCGGGCCGTCGGATCGCAGCACCCTGTCCTGCACAAGCTTCATCTGTTCGAAGGGGCTGACGGTGCTCTGGATCGTCTTGGTGGCGACATGGGCATACCGCGCCGTGGTGCTGAGCTCGGGCCGTGAACCAACAGAACCTGGATCACCCGCACATCGGTATTGGCCTCGAGCAGATGCGTGGCGAAGCTGTGGCATCGTGCCGGAGGCGCGTCTTCGACACGACGGGTGTGCAGGGTCGCGGGCTTCGTGATCCCCGCATTCGCCATGGTCCTCGGACCAATGGCGGACCATGGCTCATTCCTTGGCCGCCATGAAAGCGCGGTTCAGCTGCCTGGACGACAGCGGCGAGATCTTCGGCTTGCCCGGAAACAGCCAGCCTTCGGGCCGGGACTCGCGCCAATATTGCCGCAGCACCTCCAGCAGGCTGGGCGACAACATGGCTTGCCGGTCCTTGCTCCCTTTGCCTTGTTCGACATGGATCAGCATGCGCTGGCTGTCGTCGTGTCGAAGACGCGCCGTCGGCACGATGTCGCGGACCTTGAGGTTGCAGACCTCCGATGCCCGCAGCCCGGCTCCGTAGCTGATGCCAAGGGCTGCTCGATACTTCAATCCGGGCCCGGGCACCGAGGCCAACAGTTTTGCGACCTCTTCCACGCTCAGCACCACCGGCAACTTCCGCGGCTGGCGATGGAACTGCATGTATCGCTTCATCTCTTCGCGTCCGCAGGTGACGCCGAAAAAGAACCGCAACGAGATGATCCGGACGTTGAACGTGGTGGCCGAGACCCCGTCTTTCGTCATTTGAAGCTGGTAGGACCGCAGATCCTCCGGAGTGGCGGTGTCTGGCGATCGCCCCAGGAACGACGCGAAATGCTTCACGCAGCGGATGTGACCCTGTTGGGTCTTCTCGCATAACCCGCGGATCTTCATGTCCTCAATCATCCGCTGGCGCAGCGGAGTGGTCTTCTTCTCCTTCATCGAAACCTCCTGTCTGACGGGTGGGAAGACCACGATCGTCAGCCCGCAAAGGCCTCACACAAAGCGCAACTCTGAATTGGCAGCCGAGCGCCAGCCACAGGCGCCAATGCCGCGGAGCGGCTTAGTCCTTCCGCCCCTTGCGAAGGCGCCCTCACTGCGGCGTGCCCGACTGGCCGCTTCGCAGGCCCGAGAGAAAGATGGCCGGGTTGCACGGTTCCTCGCAGTCGCCTGTGCTCCCTGCTAGGGCTCTGCACGGCCCAAGCGGTCAGCGCGGGCAAGGGCGGTTTGGGCCGCGCGGCCCTGACACTTTCGCGGCCTTTCACGATGGGGTGGTGAAATCGATGCGTCCGAGGGGAAACCTGTGCGTCCCTCTGCACCCGGGTCGCCACCGGCCGCGGTCATTCTTCCAGTTCGCTGTCCCAGTAAAGAAAGTCGAGCCAGGTCTGGTGCAGCCCCTCCTTGGCCATCGGCAGCCGTCGCGCGATGTCGTCAAGCTGGCGCGGGCTGGGCTCGAAAGGGGCCCGCAACAGGCGCATCCCGGCTTCTTTCGGGGTCCGGCAGCCCTTGCGCAGATTGTCCGGGCCGCAGGCGGTGACGATGTTCGTCCAGCGGCTGCCGCCCGACCGCGCCCGCGGAATCACGTGATCGAAGGTCAGCTCCGAGGCCGAAAACCGCTTGCCGCAATACTGGCAGCGGAATTCGTCGCGCAAGAACACGTTGAACCGCGTGTAGGGCACCTTCTTGCGCCGCCGATAGGTCTTGAGCGCCACCACCGCCGGGATTTCAAAGCTCTGGTTGGCCGAGGAGACCCGCAGCCCCTCGTAGGTCTTCACCTGGATGACGCGCTCCTGCAGCACCGCCACCAGCCCCTGCTGCCAGCTCCAGGCCGACAGCGGCGCCCAGGACAGCGGCTGCATGTCGGCGTTCAACACCAGCGTGCGCAGATTTCCGATCGCCGCATTCATCCCCGCCCCCTTTCGGCAAGGCCTTGCAGGCAAAGAAAAAAGCGCGTGGGATACACGCGCTTTCGCAAGGTCGGACAGGAAGAGACAGGCGTCACGGGGGTGATACTGCTCGGATGCGGCGGGCAGGCAAAGCCACCATCGGCCGACACCCGGTTGCGCCGGTCCCTGCAGGTCCGCAGCCTTTCGCCCCCTCGATCCGATCCGCACATCGTTCTTCCCCGCCTGTTCCGAGCGGGCAGCGCGGCGGAGAAGCCCCCGCCTCTGCCACAGCTCTACTATATCTCGCGTCAGCCGCAGGACAAGGCCCGCGATCTGCGCAACCTGCCCGTGGGCCTTGGCATTGCATGCGTTTGCAACGGCGATATGACGGGCTGCCCGGAAATCGGGCAGATGGCGCGCGACTCAGGCGGGCAGATGCGCCCGCAGGAAGGCCAGCGCCTGACCCAGCCCGTCGGGCGAGATGCCATGCCCGGTACCGCGCATCACATGGGTGCGGACATCGAAACCGGCGGCGCGCAGCGCATCGGAGGCCTGCTTCAGATCGCCGAAGGGCACGATCTGATCGACATCGCCATGCAGCAGCAGCATCGGCGGCTGTGTCACCGTCTCGGCGGCCAGCGCATCGGCGCGCAGAAGCCGCCCCGAAAAGCCGACGACGCCAGCCAGCGCCTGCGCGCGGCGCGGCGCCACCTGCAGCGACATCATCGTGCCCTGCGAAAAGCCCACCAGTGCGATCTGCGACGCGGCCAGCGCCTCGGAGGTCATCACCTGATCCAGGAAGGCGTTCAGATCTTCGGACGAGCGCGCCAGCCCCGCGGCGGCCTCCTCGGGGGCGGAGCCGTCGAGCCAGGGGATCGGGAACCATTGCCGCCCGAAGGGATTGGTCACGCAGGTCTCGGGCGCGTCGGGCGACAGGAACAACGTGTTCGGCAGATGCGGCGCCAGCGGTTCGGCCAGACCCAGCAGGTCGTCGCCATCCGCGCCGTAGCCGTGCAGGAAGATCACCGCCGAGGTCGCCTTGCCCGACAGGGCCTCGACCCGTCCCACCTTGTTGATCCGCGTCATGGCGCCACTCCTTCGCGATCCTTCATCGCCGCGTAATAGGCCCAAAGCCCGCGCGCGGCAACCGCCCGCCAGGGCGACCAGGGCGCAGAGAGCGTGCCAAAGGCGCGTGGCTTCGGCCGTTCGGGCAGATCGAACAGCATCCGCGCCGCCTCGGCCAAGGCCAGATCGTCGACGGCAAAGACATCGGCGCGGCCCAGCGCGAAGATCAGATACATCTCGACCGTCCAGCGGCCGATGCCGGGCAGGGGCAGCAGCGTCTCGATCACCTGCGCATCGGGCAGGCGGCGCAGCGCGTCGAAATCGATCCCCGAGCGGGCGAGCGCCTGCAGATAGCGCACCTTTTGCCGCGACAGGCCACAGCCGCGCAGATCGTCCTCGGAGGCTTCGGCCAAAGCGGGGGCGGCGCCGAACCCGGCCTCGATCAGCTTGCCGCGGATCGACCGCGCCGCGGCGGTCGAAACCTGCTGACCCAAGATCGCATCGCGCAGGGCGTCGAACCCGTCTTCGCGGCGTCTGAGCGGCCAGGGGCCGGTCCGCTCCAGCGCCCGGGCAAAGCGCGGCTCGGTCGCGGCCAGCCAGGCCGCGCCCTCGGCGATATCGTCTTCGGTATGTATGATGCGTCCGACCATGCGCCCAGCCTGCCCGGTTTTCGCGCCCGCCGCCAGCCCCGAAAGCTTGCCAGCCCGCGCGGCGCGCGCTAGGCCTTGGGCATGACCGAGACCGCCACCTCCGCCCCGCCGCTGCCGCTTCGCAACCTGATCGTGCTGGTCGCGGCGCAGGCATTCCTGGGCGCGCAGATGTCGATGATCTTCACCGTCGGCGGGCTGGCGGGCAAGTCCTTGGCCACGAACCCCTGTCTGGCGACGCTGCCGCTGTCGCTGATCGTGCTGGGATCGGTGCTGACGGCGCAGCCGATGTCGAGTTTCATGGCCGTTTACGGGCGCCGCGCGGGCTTCATTCTGGCCACCGCCGCGGGGGGCATCGGGGCGGCGATTTCCGCCCATGCGCTGGCCATCGGCTCTTTCCCGCTGTTCTGCCTTGGCTCGCTTCTGGCCGGTATCTACATGTCCGCGCAGGGATTTTACCGCTTCGCCGCGACCGACGGGATCGCGCCCGAACATCAAAGCAAGGCGATTTCCTGGGTGCTGGCCGGGGGGCTGATCGCGGCGGTGCTGGGGCCGCAGCTGGTGAAACTGACGGCGCAGGCGCTGGTGGTGCCGTTTCAGGCAACCTATCTGGCGATCATCGCGATCAATCTGGCCGGGCCGCTGCTGTTTGCCTTCCTGCGCCTCCCCGCGCCCGGCCGCCGGGTGAAGGGACAGTCCGGGGGGCAGGCGGCGGGGCGGACGCGGGCACAGCTTTTGCGCGATCCGGTGATCCTGGTGGCGATGATCTGCGGCATGGTCTCTTATGCGCTGATGAACCTCGTGATGACCTCGACGCCGCTGGCGGTGGTGGGCTGCGGCCATACCACGACGAATGCTGCCGACATCGTCTCGGCGCATGTGCTGGCGATGTATCTGCCGTCTTTCTTCACCGGCCATCTGATCGCCCGCTTCGGGCGCGAAGTGATTGTGGGCATTGGTCTTTTCATTCTGGCCGTGGCGGGGGCGGTGGCCCTGACCGGGGTCAACCTCGAGCAATTCTTTCTGGCGCTGGTGCTGTTGGGCCTGGGCTGGAACTTCGGCTTCATCGGCTCGACCGCGATGCTCGCCGCCGCCCATGCCCCCGAGGAACGCGGCACGGTGCAGGGGATGAACGATTTCGTCGTCTTCGGCGGGGTGTTTCTGGCCTCGCTCTCCTCGGGCGGGCTGATGACCTGCGCCTCGGCCGATGCGGTGACGGGCTGGCAGGCGGTAAACCTGGCCATGCTGCCCTTCCTGACGCTGGCGGGCGCGGCGCTGATCTGGCTGGTGCTGCGGCCGAAGGAGACCCGCTGAGGGGCGCTACCGCCCCGGCCCGTCGTCGTCAAACGTGCCGTGATGGTCATGCGCGCATTGGCCGTGATCGCCCAGCACCTCGATCACCCGGCACTCGGCGATCCGGCCATGCGCACATTGCCCGATCATCCGCATCAGCTCTTCCTCCAGCGCCTGCAGCCGCGCGATGCGCGAGCGGATCGTCGTCAGCTGCGCCCGCGCGATCGCATCGACGGCGCCGCAGGGCTGGTCGGGCTGGTCGGACAGGCCCAGCAGATCGCGGATCGCCTCCAGCGGAAAGCCCAGATCGCGGGCATGGCGGATGAAGGACAGCCGCCGCCGCGCCGCCGTGCCGTAAAGCCGCTGATTGCCGGTGCTGCGCTCGGCCGCGGGCATCAGGCCGATCTGCTCATAGTAGCGGATCGTCGGCACCTTGACCCCGGTTTCCTGCGACAAACGCCCGATGCTGAGCATGATCCCCCCTTGCAGCTCTAGTCGCTAGAGAGATTAGGGTTTTCTTCAGGTCGCGGCAAGCGCCGCAAGATCGTGATGCAAGAGGTTGATATGACGAATATTTCCCAGCTCGAATCGTGCGAGTGGCAGGTCGGCGGCATGGATTGTGCCGCCTGTGCGGGCAAGGTCCGCACCGCGGTGGAGCGGCTGCCGGGCGTCGATGCGGTGGAGATCGCGCTGATGAGCGAGCGGCTGCGGGCGCGGCTGACCCCCGGCGCGACCAGCCCGGCCGAGCTGGAGCGGGTGGTGACGCGGCTGGGTTACACGATCACCCGTATCGGCGCCGCGCCGCCGGTGCCGGTGCTGCGGCGGCCCGAAAGCGGGCATGACCATGGGCATGATCACGGGCACGCGCATGACGGGCACGGGCACGACCACGGCGGCGCCCCGGACTGCGGCTGTGGCGGTTGCGGCTGCGGTGCGGCAGCCCCCGCGCCGGAGGCTGCACCCGAGGCGGCCCCCGCTCTTGTGCTGCCCGCCGCGCCCTGGCTTCGCGGGCCGAAGGCGGCGCGGCTGGCCTGGTCGGCGGGCGGGTTGGCCCTCGCCTGGGGCGTCGCGCTTGCGCTGCCCGCGCTGGCGGCGCCTGCCTTCGCGCTCGCCTGTCTCGGCGCGCTTTTCCCGGTGGCGCGGCAGGCCTTCGCGCTGGCGCGGACGGGGCAGCCCTTCACCATCGAGATGCTGATGACCGTGGCTGCCATCGGCGCGCTGGCGATCGGCGCCGCGGCCGAAGCGGCGATGGTGGTGGTGCTGTTTGCCCTCGGCGAGTTGCTGGAATCGATTGCCGCCGCCCGCGCGCGCGACGGGCTGCGGGCGCTGGCCCGGCAGATGCCGGAAACCGCGCTGCTGGAGGTGGACGGACAACCGCGCGAGGTGGCGGCGGCGCGCTTGCAGCCGGGGCAGATCCTGCGGCTGCGTCCGGGCGACCGCGCGCCGGTCGATGCCGAGATCGTCGAGGGGGTCTCGGGCCTCGATGAAAGCGCGGTGACCGGGGAAAGCGTGCCGGTGACGCGCCGCCCGGGCGAGCGGGTTCTGGCGGGATCGATCAACACCGAGGCGCTGTTGCGGCTGCGCGTGACCCGCGCGGCGGCGGACAGCACGCTGGCGCGGATCGCGCGGATGGTGGCCGAGGCCGAGGCGGCCAAGGCCCCGGTCGAGCGGTTCATCGACCGCTTCAGCCGCTGGTACATGCCGCTGATCGTCGGTCTGGCGGCGCTGGTGGCGGTGCTGCCGCCGCTTTTGACCGGGGCCGATTGGGGCGTCTGGATTTATCGTGCGCTGGCGCTGTTGCTGATCGGCTGTCCCTGCGCGCTGGTGATTTCGGTGCCCGCGGCGATGGCGGCGGCGCTCTCGACCGGGGCGCGGCGCGGGCTTCTGGTCAAGGGCGGCGCGGTGATCGAGGCGCTGGCGCGGCTGCGGCTTGTGGCGCTGGACAAGACCGGCACGCTGACGCCGGGGCGCCCGCTGGTGACCGATCTTCTGCCCGCTGCCGGGGTCTCGGCCGCGGATCTGCTGGCCCATGCGGCGGCGGTCGAGGCGGGATCCTCGCATCCCCTGGCGCGGGCGATCCTGGCGCGCGCCGCCGCCGAGGGGGTCACGGCCCCCGCCGCCACCGCCGCCCGGGTGATCCCGGGGGTGGGGGCAGAGGCGCAGATCGCCGGGGCGCTTTGGCGCATTGCGGCGCCTGCCGCGGGCAGCCCGCAGGCGGCGGCGCTTCAGGCCGAGGCGAAGACCGTGGTCGAGCTGTCCCGCGACGGCGTTCCGCAGGGCCTTTTCGCCCTGCGCGACGAGCCCCGGCCCGAGGCGGGCGCGGCGCTGACCGCGTTGCGGGCGCTTGGGCTTGAAAGCGTGATGCTGACCGGCGATGCCGAGGCCCCGGCGCGGGCGTTGGCGGCACCCCTGGGGCTTGCGGTCAAGGCGGGGCTTTTGCCCGAGGACAAATGCGCCGAGGTGACGCGGCTTTCGGGGCAGGGGGGCGTGCTGATGCTGGGCGACGGCATCAACGACGCCCCGGCGCTGCGGGCGGCCGATGTCGGCGTGGCGATCGGGGCGGGGACCGATGTAGCGATCGAGACCGCCGATGCGGTGCTGATGCGCAACGACCTGACCGATCTGCCCGCGCTGATCCGGCTGTCGCGGCAGACCCTGGGCAACATCCGCCAGAATGTCGCGATCGCGCTGGGGCTGAAGGCGGTGTTTCTGGTCACCTCGGTTTTCGGGATCACCGGGCTCTGGATCGCGGTTCTGGCCGATACCGGGGCGACGGTGCTGGTGACGGCGAATGCGCTGCGTCTGCTGCGCTATGATCCGCGCCGCGCGGCGTGACGCAACGCCGCGCCGAAGCGCCTGAATTTTGTCGCATTTTCTGCGCAGCCTGCGGTTGCGCGCGGTGCAGAGGTGACGAGGGCTTATGGAAACGGTGGCGGTTCTGGTCGATGGCGACAATCTTTCGGCCAAATATGCCGGGCAGATCGCGCTTTGGTCGCGGGACTTGGGCACGGTGACGGTGCGGCGGGTCTATCTGGATGCGCAAAAGACATCGGACTGGCAGGGCGGTCCGCAGGGGTTCCGGCTGATGCATGCGGGCACGGGCAAGAATGCCTCGGACCTGCTTTTGGCGCTCGATGCGATGGAGCTGGCGCTGCGCGAGGGGGTGAACCGCTTCGTGATCGCCAGTTCGGACCGCGATTTCAGCCATCTGGCGCTGCGCCTGCGCGAATACGGGCGGCAGGTGACCGGGATCGGCGAGACGAAGACGCCGCAGATCTTTCGCGACGCCTGCGAGACCTTCCTGACGCTGTCGCCGCCCGCCGAGGCGAAAGACGTGCCGCAACCGCCCCCGAAGCCGGTGCAACCGACGGTGCAGAAAGCCGCCCCGCCGCCCGCGCCGAAACCCGTCGCCGTGCCGAAACAACCTGCGGCGCAGCCAGCTATCACTGCCCTTGATCACAAGATCCTTGACCTCTTCAGAGTGCAGCCCGAAGCCAAGGGAGGGCTGCGGATTGAAAAGCTGAATCAACTGATGAAGAAGCTTCACAACGTGAATATCGGCAACACGTCCGAAGGCACCTGGCGGGCCTATCTGAAAGCACGGCCAGACCTTTACCATCTTGACCCCCGCGGTCCGGAGGCGCGGGTGCGCGCCCTTCAAGGTTCCGCGCCCCAGCGGCTCAAGGTCGTCTGAGCCCGCTCAGCCGACCTTGAGCCCGTCAAGCCGGGTCAGCAGCGCCGCCACCTGCGCCGCGGGAACGGGCTTGCTGAACAGATAGCCCTGCACCTCGGTGCAGTCTTCGCGCGCCAGCGCGGCCAGCTGCGTCTCGGTTTCCACCCCCTCGGCGGTCGAGACCATGCCGAGGCTCTGGCACATCCCCGTCACCGCCCGCACGATCGCCGCGCTTTGCTGCGACGTGCCCAGACCCGCGGTGAAGGCGCGGTCGATCTTCACCTTGTCAAAGGGAAACCGCTGCAGGTTGCGCAACGAGGAATAGCCCGCGCCGAAATCATCCATCGCGATGCGCAGCCCGATCCCCTTGAGCCGCTCCAGCGTCGCCAGCGTCGCCGGGGTCTCCTTCATCATCACCGTCTCGGTGATTTCCAGCTCCAGCCGGTTCGCCGCCAGCCCGGTGCGCCGCAGCGCCGCCATGATCGCCTCGGCCAGACCGATATGCGCCAGCTGCACCGGCGACAGATTGACCGCCACCCGCAGGCTGCCCGGCCAGCGCGCCGCCGCCGCGCAGGCCTCGGTCAGTACCCATTCGCCGATCGGCACGATCAGCCCCATTTCCTCGGCCAGCGGAATGAAGGTCTCGGGCGAGACCCAGCCGCGCTCGGGGTGGTGCCAGCGCAGCAGCGCCTCGAGGCAGGAGACCCGCCGCGTCTTCATCTCGAGGATCGGCTGGAAGAACAGCTGGAAATCGCGCGCGGCCCAGGCCCGGCGCAGATCGCTTTCCAGCGCCCGGCGCTGCTGCATGCGGCTGTCGCTTTCGGGCGCGAAAAACCGCAGACAGCCCGAGCCGTCGGCCTTGGCCCGGCACAGCGCCACATCGGCGGCCTTGACCAGCGCCTTCGGGCCCAGCCCGTCCGAGGGCGCCATGGCGATCCCGAGGCTGGCGCCGATGCTGATGCGCCGCCCGTCCAGATCGAACTCCGCCTCGATCGCGGCCAGCAGCCGTTCCGCCAGCGCCCCCACGGTCTGCGGCGCCTCGGTCTCGGTCAGAAGCACGGCGAATTCGTCGCCGCCCAGCCGCGCCAGCGTGTCGGCCGCGCTGACCTCGGCGCGCAGCCGCGCCGCCACCGCGCACAAAAGCCTGTCCCCCGCCGCATGGCCCAGCGTCTCGTTCACCTCCTTGAAACGGTCGAGATCGATCAGCAGCACCGCGCAGCCCCGCGTCTGTCGCACCCGCCCCAGGGCCGCCTCGAGCCGGTCGAGAAACAGCGCCCGGTTCGGCAGGCCGGTCAGCCCGTCGTGATGCGCCAGATAGGCGATGCGCTCCACCGCCTCGAAGCGGTCGGTGACGTCAAAGGAAATGCCGCTGACCTTCAGCGCCCGCCCCTCGGCGTCGCGTTCGAACCGCCCGAAGGTCTCGATCCAGCGCGGCCCGCGCCCGTCCGGCAGCGCCACGCGATATTGCAACGCCAGATCGCGCACGCCCGATTCGAGCGCCCCCAGCACCAGCGCCCGCACCCCGGCGCGGTCCTCGGGATGCAGGCAGGCCAGCCACCCGGCCAGCGTGACCGGCCCCGCCGCGGGGTCAAGCCCGTGCTGCCGCAAGAAGCGTTCCGAACAGCTCGCGCGATCTTCAAGGCAGTGCCATTGCCACGATCCCGCCCGCGCCGCCTCCAGCGCGAAGCGCAGCTTTTCCTCGCTTTTGCGCAGCGCGTCGAAGATCTGCATGGGTTCGGTGATGTCGCGCAGGATCGTCGAGATGCCGATGATCGCGCCCGCGGGATCGCGGATCGGCGAGAGCGTGGTCGAGACGTCGATCAGACGGCCATCGCGGGTGCGCAGCCGGGTCTGGAAATGCTCGACCGTCTCGCCCGCGCGCAGCCGGGCGAACAGCCCGGCGCTGTAATCGGCCTCGGCGCCGCACAGATCCAGCACCGGCCGACCGATCATCTCGTCGGCGTGATAGCCCAGCATCACCGTTGCCGCCGGGTTCCAGGTGGTGACGATGCCGTCGAGCCGGTGCGTCAGGATCGCATCGTTCGAATATTCGATCACCGCCGCATGCAGCCGCTCCACCTGATCGGCGCGGCGGCTTTCGGCCAGGGCAACCCGTTGCGCCCGCAAGAAAAGATCCGCCAGAAGCACGATGAACCCGGCCGCCGCGACATAGATCAGCTGGGCGAGGGTGTGGCCCGGCCCGGCCTGCGGCACGAACAGGAAATGGATTTGCAGCGCGGTCAGCGCGACCACGCCCAGGCCGATCTCGACGCGCAGGAAGGCCGCGGCCAGCGTCACCGTGGGCAAGAGCGGCAGGTAGTTCAGCTCGGCGCCCAGCGCATGCAGCAGCTCGCGCAGCGCCGTTCCGGCCGCGATCAGCCCCAGCCCGGCCAGAACCTGCCGCCGCCGCGACGCCCGCGCGCGCCAGATCATCGTGCGCTGCCAGACCCCGTACAGCCCGTTGGGCCGCGCGGTCCGGAGGTCCGCGTCTTCGGGAATCCTGGGAGGGGGCGGGGCGGTCATGGTGTCTCCGACGCGCGACGCAGGGCGGGGCCGTCCCTTGGGGGGACGGTCCCGAAAGGATACAGGGATTTTGCAAAATGCAAAGTGGCTGTTCGTCCCGGTCGGCGCGGCCGCACCGCGGCTTACGGCGTTTTGCCGGGATCCTCCCACAGGATACGCCCGCCACAGACGGTCAGCGCGATGCCGAGACCCGGGATCGCTTCCGGCGCGCAAGCCTCGATGTCGCCGCCCAGCATCACCAGATCGGCCGCCATGCCGGGGGCAAGCCGGCCCGTCACATGGTCGCGATGCGCGGCCCGGGCGCCGCCCGCCGTATAGGCGCGCAGGGTCTCGATCAGGCTCAGGCGTTCGTCGCGGCAGCCCTCGAACGGCCTGCGCGTCACCCCGGCATGAATGCCGCGCAGCACGGACACATCCGTCACCGGCCAGTCGCTGGAATAGGCGATCTGCGCGCCGCCCGTCGTGGCGAGCGTCTTCCACAGATAGGCATCGGGCCAGCGGGCGCGGCCGATCCGGCTCAGCGTCGGTTCAAGCGGAAACTCCATCGCCCCGGGCGGATGCGGCGGCTGCAGGCTGGCGGTGATGTCCAGCGCGCCAAGCCGGGGAATGTCGGTGGGGTCGATCAGCTCGATATGTTCGATGCGGTGGCGGGCGTCGCGGGGGCCGTTCGCCGCCCGGGCCGCCGCGATGCCGTCGATCGTCACCCGCACCGCGCCGTCGCCGATCGCATGCACGGCGATCTGCAACCCGCGCCGGTCGATCTCGGTGGCGATGGCGTTGAAGGTTTCCGGCGCAAAGAGCGGTTCCGAGCGGTGCCCGGGCGCGTCGATGTACTCGTTCAGCATATAGGCGGTGCGGCTGTCGACGACGCCATCCATGAACATCTTCACGAAGCCCGAGCTGATCCAGTCGTTGTCGAAATCCCGCATCATGTCGGACGCCCGGTCAAGCGCGGTCAGATCCATGTGCGGCTTGAAATGGAAGGGCACCTTGACGCGCAGCAAAAGCCTGCCCTCGGCCTGCATTTCGGACAGCAATTCAAGGGTGTAGCGGTTGCCGTCCATGTTGACGACGCTGGTGACCCCGTGTTTCGCGCAATGCTGCATCCCGGCCAGCAGCATCGCCTTGTCGGCGGCACGCTCCTCGGCCGTGGGGGGCGTCGCGGGTTCCTCGCCGGTGGCGATGCCCAGATTGATCCGCGCCTCGCCGCCCAGCGCGATGATCGGGCCGAAAGCCTCGAATTCGCGCAGCTCGCCCGTCGCCAGACCGGCTTCGTCCAGCACCACCTCGTGCCCATGCGGCATGGCGGCGCCCTGCATCAGCCCGGTGGCTTCCAGCGCGGCGGAATTGGCCCAGACCGTGTGGTGGTCATGCGACATCATCGCGATCGGGCGATCGGCAATCATCGCATCCAGATCGTGGCGGCTGATCGGATGGTCCAGCATGCCGTAATCCGCGCCCTGCGCGATCAGGATCGGCCGGTCGGGATGGGTGTTTGCAAAGGCGCGGAAAGCCGCCGCGACCTCTTCGATCCCGTGCAGGTGATCGAGGTGAAGATGCGCCAGTTCCGCCCCGCCAAGGCCCAGATGGACATGGCCCTCGAAAAACCCGGGCAGGACGGTGCGGCCCGCGGCGTCGATGACGCGCGTTGCCGGACCGGCCAGCGCCTCGATCTCGGGCGTGGAGCCAAGGGCCAGGATCGTCTCGCCTGCAAGCGCGATGGCTTCGGCGGTGGGGCGCGCGTCATCCATCGTCAGGAGGCGGGCGTTCGTCAGGATCAGATCGGGGGTCGGCATGAAGGGCGCTTTCATGGGGAAGGGGCCACGCCCCGGGCGTCGGGGCGTGGTCGGACAGGCAAGGGCAGAGGCTTACTTCTGCAGCTCGGTCCAGATCGCGTTCTGATAGTCGAGCGCCTTGCCGGTGCAGATCGTCACGAACTGCCCCTTGTCGGCGAGTTCCGCGGGCGGCGTCAGCTCGGGCGCGGTCTTCATGTCCTCGGGCAGGAAGGCTTCCGAGCCCGCGATCCCGTTCGCATAGCGCGCAAAGGCCGACAGCATCGCGGCGTTTTCAGGCTCCATGATGAAGTTCATGAAAAGATAGGCATTCTCGACGTTCTTCGCGTCCTTCAGCAGCACGACATTGTCCATCCAGAGGCCGTAGCCCTCCTTCGGATAGCCGTAAGCCACGTCCTTGTTGCCCAGCCGCGCCCGCATCGCCGAGCCGTTCCAGTCGACGGTCGCGGCGTAATCATTGTTCGTCATCTTCTCGACGGTCGAATAATCCATCGACAGCCACTTCGGCTTCGCCGCCAAAAGCGTGTCGCGGACCTTCTTCATCACGGCGGGATCATCCGAACAGACGCTGCCGCCCGCATACATCGTGGCGATCGCCATCACGTCGCCCATTTCGGGAATGACGTTGATCTTGCCCTCCAGTTCCGGCGGCGGGTCCATGAAGATGGCCGAGGTGTTGATGTCGCCCGGGTAAACCTTGGTGTTGACCGACACCCCGGTCGAGCCCCATTGCCACGGGATCGACCATTCCCGCCCCTTGTCCCAGGCGACGTCCAGCCATTGCGGCGCGATGTTCTTGTGGTTCGGCAGGCGGCTCAGGTCGAGCTTCTCGATCAGCCCCTTTTCGGCATAGATGCCGACGAACCCGGCCGAGGGCACGACCAGGTCAAAGCCCGAGGCGCCCGCCTCGACCTTGGCCAAGGCCGTGTCGTTGCTGTCGAAATCGGTGATCGTGACCTTGACCTTGTAGGTGTCCTCGAACTTCTTGACCATCTCGGGGCTGGTGTAATTGCCCCAGTTATAGAGAAACAGCTCCCCTTCGGCGGCGGCAAGCGTCGCGCTGGACAGCAGGATGGCGGTGGCGCCAAGCAGTCTTTTCATTGGGTCTCTCCCGGTTGGTTCGTCGTTTCATCTCAGCTCTTGCGGCGGCTGAGCAGGAAAAATCCCGACAAAAGCACCAGCGTCAGCCCCAGCAGGGCGGCAGACAGCGCGTTGATGTCGGGGGTCATGGCGCGGCGCAGCTGGCCGAGCATGTAGGTGGGCAGGGTGTCCTGCCCGGGCGATTTGATGAATTCGGTGATCACGACATCATCAAGCGAGGTGACGAAGGCCAGCATCCCCCCGGCCAGAATGCCCGGCGCCAGCTGCGGCAGGGTGACGAAGCGGAAGCTTTGCCAGGGGCTCGCGTAAAGATCGGCGGCGGCGGTTTCCAGCGTCAGATCCATCCCTTCCAGCCGCGCGCGGATCGGCAGATAGGCGAAGGGGATGCAAAAGGCCGTATGCGCGACGACCAGATAGCCCAGCCCCGCATAGCCCGTCGCGGCCTTGATCGCGGCGACGACGATCAGCAGGGCGACGGCGGTGACGATCTCGGGCACCATCAGCGGCTGGTTGATCGCCGCATAGACCGCGGTGATGCCGAAAAACGCCGGGCGGCGGGTGGTGCCAAGGGCTGCGAGCGTCGCCAGCGCCGTCGACAGCACGGCCGCCAGCGTCGCGACGATCAGCGAATTCGCCGCCGCATTCATCACCGCGGCATTGCCCCAGGCCTTCAGATACCAGTCAAAGGTGAAGCCGTCCCAGGTCGCGATCGAGGGGGAGGCGTTGAAGGAATAGACCACCAGCGTCAGGATCGGCGCATAAAGCCCGGCAAAGACCAAAAGCGCGGTCGGGCCGACGCCCGGCAGATCGGCGACATGGAAGGGCTTGGGCTCAGCCATGGCGTTTCTCTCCGTTGATCGCGCGGACATAGACCAGCAGCGCCGCCATCACGATCACCAGAAGCACGATCGACAGCGCCGCGCCCAAAGGCCAGTTCCGGCCCTGCCCGAATTGCAGCTCGATGAAATTGCCCAGCATCATCAGCTTGCCGCCGCCCAGCAGCCGCGGCGTCACATAGGCGCCAAGGCAGGGCACGAAAACCAGGATCGAGCCCGCGACGATGCCGGGCCGCGCGATCGGCAGCACGACGCGGGTCAGCACCTGCCAGCGCGTCGCGTAAAGATCATAGGCGGCTTCAAGCAGCCGCAGATCGAAGCGTTCCAGCGCCGCGTAAAGCGGCAGCACCATCAGCGGCAGATAGACATAGACCATGCCGACAAGCAGCGCCCCCTCGGTATAGGTCATCTGCAAGGGCGTTGAAATCACGCCAAGATTCAGCAAGACGGTGTTCAAAAGCCCCTCGTTGCGGATGATCTGGTTGATCGCGAAAGTGCGGATCAGAAGGTTGGTCCAGAACGGCAGGGTGATCAGGAAGAGCCAGATCGCGCGCTGGTTGGCGGGCCTTGTGGCGATGAACCAGGCGGTCGGAAACCCGGCGAAAAAGGACAGGACGGTGGTGACAAGGGACAGGCTGACCGAGCGCCAGAAGATGCTCAGATGCGCCTCGGCCAGATGCAGGCTGTCGTCGAAGATGTCGCGCTCGACCACCACCTTTTGCCAGCCCTCAAGCGAGAAGCTCCAGACGACATTGCCGTAATCGCCCGGCGTCAGGAAGGAATAGATCAGCACCAGCACCAGCGGGCCGATGGCGGCGGCGGCCAGCACGATCAGCGCCGGGGTGACCAGCGCCCAGGCCGTGCGGGTGGTGCGGGCGCGCAGGGCGGTCTCGGCGGCGCTCATCTTACGTCCTCAGCATCTGCGCGGCGCCGGGCATCGGCAGCACGCCGACCCGGTCGCCGACGGAAAGACCGATATCGCCGCTGGCCGGGCTTTGCAGCCGCGCCGTCAGCGCCGTGCCGTCGGTCAGCGCCATGTGGCAATGCGTGTCGGTGCCGAAATAAACCAGATCGCGCACCGTGGCGGCCAGCGCGCCCACGGTCTCGGGCGCGACCAGCCGCAATTGCTCGGGCCGGATCGCCACGGTGACGGGGCCATGCAGCACGCCCTCGACCGCGATCAGATCGCCCGTCGACAGCCGCGCGCCGCCGGTTTCCCCCACCGCATCCAGAAAATTCGTCTCGCCGATGAAGGCGGCGACGAAGCGGTTGACCGGATGGGTGTAAATCTCCTTCGGCGTGCCGATCTGCTGCACCTTGCCCGCGCTCATCACCGCGATGCGGTCGGACATCGTCAGCGCCTCTTCCTGATCATGCGTGACGAAGATGAAGGTGATCCCGGTTTCATGCTGCAAGCGTTTGAGTTCGATCTGCATTTCCTTGCGCAGCTTGAGATCGAGCGCCGACAGCGGCTCATCGAGCAGCAGCACCTTGGGATGCGGGGCAAGCGCCCGCGCCAGCGCGACCCGCTGTTGCTGGCCGCCCGAAAGCTGGGTGATCTTGCGCCCGGCCATCGCCTCAAGCCGCACAAGGGCCAGCATCTTCGCCACCGTCTCGGCAATCTCGGCGCGCGGCTTGCCCTGCATCTTCAGCGCGAAACCGACGTTTTCCGCCACGCTCAGATGCGGAAACAGCGCATAGCTTTGAAACACCGTGTTGATCGGGCGCCGGTTCGGCGGCAGCACCGTCACATCCTCGCCATCCAGCAGGATCGTCCCGGCGCTGGGCATTTCAAACCCCGCAAACAGCCGCAACAAAGTGGTCTTGCCGCAGCCCGAGGGGCCCAGAAGCGTGAAGAATTCGCCGGGCTGAATGTCGATCGAGACGGTGTCGAGCGCGCGCACCGCAAAGTCGCCCGTGCCGAAAGCCTTCACCAGATTGCGCGCCGAGATGATGGGAGCAGCCACGCCGGATCCTTTCGGATTTGATCATATTGGGCCGAGTGTTGTGGCGATCCGTCGCGCTGGCAAGGGTTTCTTGCGGGCGCCGCGAAATCCTTGATCGACTGCACATAAATTCATCGCGCCTGGCCGGGGCAGGGTGTGGCGTGCTCTCGCGCCGGTTGCAATGCTGTGGTGCAGCCGAATCGATCCCGGGCGCGGGGCCGCCTGCGTGCCGCGCGCAGAGAGCGGATTGACCTTGCCTCATAATTTGATCATATTTTGCCAAGGGGCCATCGGGCCCGCTGCCGCGCCGCACCCGGCGCGACGTGCCGCGCGGCGGCACCCAGACCGGAAAGGACAGCCGATGTTCGAAAATCATCTTCCCACTGCGGAATTGCAGGCGCTTGACGCCGCCCATCACATGCACCCGTTCACCGATGGCGACGGGCTGGCGAAAAAGGGCGCGCGGATCATCACCAAGGCGAAGGGTGTCTGGGTGACCGACAGCGAAGGCGCTGATATCCTTGACGGGATGGCCGGGCTTTGGTGCGTCAACGTCGGTTACGGCCGCGAAGAGCTGGTCGAGGCCGCCGCCCGGCAGATGCGCCAGCTGCCGTTTTACAACACCTTCTTTCAGACCTCGCATATCCCGGCGATCCAGCTGGCGAAGCGTCTGGCGGAGCTTGCGCCGGGCGATCTGAACCATGTCTTCTTCAACGGCTCGGGCTCGGATTCGAACGACACCAACATTCGCATGGTGCGGCGCTACTGGCAGGCGCTGGAAAAGCCGGAAAAGAATGTGATCATTTCGCGCTGGAACGGCTATCACGGCTCGACCATGGGCGCGGCGAGCCTGGGCGGGATGAAGGGGATGCATGCGCAGGGCGGGCTGCCGATCCCGGGGATCGTGCATATCGACCAGCCCGACTGGTGGTCCGAGGGCGGCGACATGACCCCCGACGATTTCGGTCTGGCCCGCGCCCGTCAGCTGGAAGAAAAGATCCTTGAGATCGGCGCCGAAAACGTCGCCGCCTTCATCGGCGAGCCGGTGCAGGGGGCGGGCGGCGTGATCATTCCGCCCGCGACCTACTGGCCGGAAATCCAGCGCATCTGCCGCCAATACGACATCCTTCTGATCGCCGACGAGGTCATCACCGGCTTTGGCCGCACCGGCAACTGGTTCGGCTGCCAGACCTTCGGGATCACGCCGGACATCATGACTGTCGCCAAGGGGCTGACCTCGGGCTACATCCCGATGGGGGCCTCGATCGTCTCGGACAGGGTCGCGGCGGTGATCAACGGGTCCGATGAATTCGCGCATGGCTACACCTATTCGGGCCATCCGGTCGCCGCGGCGGTGGCTTTGGAAAACCTGCGCCTGCTGGACGAGGACGGGATCGTCGCCCGGGTGGCGGCGGAAACCGCGCCGTATCTGAAGGCGAAATGGGAAGGTCTGGCGGCGCATCCCTTGGTGGGCGAGGCGAAGATCATCGGCATGATGGGCTCGATCGCGCTGACGCCGAACAAGGAAACCCGGGCGAAATTCGCCGCGAAATCCGGCACGGTGGGCTATATCTGCCGCGAGCGCTGCTTTGCCAACAACCTGGTCATGCGCCATGTCGGCGATCGGATGATCATCTCGCCGCCGCTGGTGATCACCCCCGCCGAAATCGACATCCTGATCGAACGGGCGTTGAAATCGCTCGATGAAACGCTGGCGCGGATCACTGCCGAAGGGCTGAACCAAAGCGCCTGACGCAGGCTTGCACGGCCCGGCGGGTCAGCCGGGCTGTGCCTCGATCAGAAGCTCGCGGACGTTTTCCATCCCCTGCAGGATATCCAGCCGGATCGCCTCGGCCACGCCCGCGGGGTCGCCCGCCCGCATCGCCGCAAGCGCCGCCTGATGCATGTCGGGCAGGTTCGAGGTGCCAAAGCGCCCGCACATCACCCGCAGCGCCGGGGCGGACCGCAGCCAAAGCGCCTCCACCACCGGCAGGATCACCTCGGTCCCGGCCAGCGCGTAAAGCGTCATGTGAAAGCGGTGGTTCTGCACCA
The DNA here is from genome assembly GCF_005144475.1 of Rhodobacter capsulatus. GTDB lineage: Bacteria > Pseudomonadota > Alphaproteobacteria > Rhodobacterales > Rhodobacteraceae > Rhodobacter > Rhodobacter capsulatus_C. Next base: position 26,370 of record NZ_SWJZ01000063.1, read on the forward strand.
TGTAGTGCCGCGTGTTGCCCTGCGTGATGGCGGCGGTATGGGCGGCGTCGATCGCGGCCAGCGTCTCGATATCGGCGGCCTGCGCCCGCGCCGCGCCCTGCCGGGCCAGCTCGGGTTCCAGCGCATTGCGGGCAAAGATCAGCTCGTCGACCTGCGCCACGCTGAGCACCGGCACGGTGACGCGGCGGTTGTCGTGAAACTGCAACGCCCCTTCCGAGGTCAGCCGCCGGATCGCCTCGCGCACCGGGGTCACGCCCGCGTCAAGCCGCGCCACCAGCCCCTGAATGGTGACCGGATGGCCCGGCGCCAGATCGCCCGACAGGATCAGATCGCGGATGCCGCGATAGACGCTCAGATGCGCGGGTTCTTTTGCGGCAAGACTGTCCACAGGGATCCTTTCGGCGGCGGGCCGGGGCAGGATAGCGGGTTTTTGGCCCCCGCGAAAGATGATCAAATTCCGGGGGCGCCGAGCCCGGCGAAGGTGGCAAGCCCGCAGGCGGCAGCCCCCGCCAGCGTCGCCAGCACGACCGAGCGGCGGGCAAACCAGACCAGCAGCACAGCCGTCGTCCCAAGCCCGAGGGGCAGGGGGGCGGTGCCCGGGCTTTGCAGCATCGGCAGCAGCGAGGCGGTGAACAGCGTCGCAATCGCCGCCGGTCCGGTGGCGGCAAAGAAGCGCCGCAGCGGGCCATCGGGCCTGCCTTTGGCCAGCGGCAGTTTCGTCGGCACGACGCGAAAGGCCCAGGTGGCCAAGCCGGTCAATGCGGCCAGGGCAAGAAGGTCGGTTCTCATGCGCGGCCTTTCTGCAAGGTTCCGGTGGCGGCGCCCGCGGCGATCCCGGCAAGGATGCCCAAGGTCGGGCTGAGCAGCAGGCTGCCCAGAACCGTCGCGCCGACCGCCACGGCGACCGGGCCAAGCTGGCGCCGGTCGAGGATCGAGAGCAGCAGCGCGAGGAAGAGCGCGGGCAGCATGAAGTCCAGCCCGGCATCAAGGGCGGGGAAGGCGTTCAGCGCCTCGCCCCCGGTGGCGGCGCCAACGGCGGTGCCCGCGATCCACGACAGATAGGCGCCCAGGCCAAGCCCGCCGATGAAGCCTTCGGAAAAGCGCTGCCCGCGGGCCAGTGCGCCAAGGCTCGCGCCGAAGACCTCGTCGGTCAGGCACCAGCCCCAGGCCCAGGAAAACCGCGTGCTGGCGGCGGGGCCCGCCTTTTCCAGCAGGGCCGGGCCATACATCACATGGCGCAGGTTCATCGCCGCAAGCGTGGCCGCCGAGATCAGCAGCGGGGCGCCGCTGGTGACCAGCGCCAGCGCCAGGAATTGCGCCGCGCCCGCGAAGATCACGACCGAGAACATCACCGCCTCGGCCGGGCTCAACCCCGCGCGAATGGCCGCGACGCCAAACGAGAAGGCGATGGGAAAATAGCCCAGGATCAAGGGGATGGCGGCCAGAAAACCGTCGCGCAAACGGGGGGTGTCGGTCATGCTTGCTCCGCTTGGGCCCTGCAACCGGCCGGGACGCCTGCGGTATATCGGCCGCAAGCCCGCAAATCAATCGCGGCTGCCCGGTCCTTGGGCAGGGGCGCGCGCTCGCGCATTCGTGGCGAAACGTGACGGGCCGGGGCCTTGCCCGCCGCGCCGATGCGGCCCAAGGAGGGGCAAACCCGAAAGGACGCCCGATGATCCTGCGCGACAAGCCCAGCCCGCTCGACCTTGCTTTCGCGCTCAAGGGCTCGATCGTGCCTGCGGTGGTGCGGCCGGTGGCGGTCGTCGCGGTGGCGGCGACGCTGCTGACCGGGCTCGGGCTGCGCTTCGAGGTGCTGCCGGTGGTCGATCCGGTGGCGGTGACGGTCTTCGGTCTCGCCTTGTCGCTGTTTCTGGGGTTTCGCAACAACGCCGCCTATGAGCGCTGGTGGGAGGCGCGCCGGCTGTGGGGCGGATTGCTCGCCGATCTGCGGATGCTGGCGCGCGAGGCCGAGGTGTTCATCGCCGATCCCGTCCTGCGCGCCGAGGTGCTGCGCGATGCGCTGGCCTTTGCGCATCTGCACCGGGCGGGGCTGCGCGGGATCGCGGCCGACCCCGAGGCGCTGCGCCTTGCGCCCGATCTGGCGGGCACGCCCAATCCGGCCTGTGCGGCGCTGGACCGGCTGACGGCGCGGCTGGCGGCGGCGCATCGGGCGGGGGGCATCGACGGCTTCGGGGCGCGGGCGCTGTCGCAGCGGCTGGCCGCGATCACGCTGGCGCAGGCGGGCACTGAACGCATCGCGGGCACGCCCTTGCCCTTTGTCTATTCGCTGCTGATCTATCGCACGATCTACATTTATTGCCTGCTGCTGCCGGTGGCGCTGTTTGCGGCGGCGGGCTGGCTGACGCCGGTGATCGTCGCCATCGTCGCCTATGTGTTTCTGGGGCTGGCCGAGGTCTCCGAGGAGATGTCGCATCCGTTCGGGACCTCGCCGAATGCGCTGCCTTTGGATGCGATCTGCCGCGCGATGGAGATCAGCCTGGCGCCGCATCTGGGCGAAGAGGCGCCCGCGCCGCTGGCGCCGGTGGACTATCTGCTGAGCTGACCGCGTGCGGGCGGGTCAGGGGCGGCCAGGGCGGGGCGGTCAAAGCCGCGCCAGTTCCGCCGCCAGATCGCCATAGCCGGTGAAGCGCCGCTCGTAACGCAGGCCAAGCCTTGCCGCACAGTCCGCGGCCTTGGCCTCCAGTGCCGCATCCTCGGTCTGCGCCAGATAGACGAGCTTCTCGTAATTGCCGAACATCATCGGAATGAGGCTTGGGTGCCGGTCAAAGCCCATCGGCCGCCAGACGAAGGCGTCGAACTGCCGGACCAGAAAATCGGTCAGGTAAAAGGCGGTGATTTCGCTGTCCGCATGGGCGGCGAAGCGGTCGTTGCCCTCGAAAAACGCATAGCAATGCGGCCCGGGGATCAGCGCGACCCCAAGCCGCGCGCAGGCCTCGGCCAGCTGCCCGCCGGTGCCGCAATCGGCATAGACGACATGGATGCTGTCGTAATCGCGCCGATGCTTTCCGACCGCCTCGATCACCGCGGCGGTGATTTTCTCGGGCCACAGATGCAGATTGGCGGGCAGGCAGGTCAGATCCAGATGATCCCAGGCGTTCACAGTTTTCAGCGCGACGATCTCCTGCGCCAAGGCCCCGCAGGCGATCAGAAGCACCCGGCCGCGCCCGTCGGGGGGCAGCCCCGCCTCGGTCAGCGCTTCGTCCGAGATCATTCCACCCGCGCCAGCATCCGGATCAGACAGGCTCCGATCAGCGCCCCCAGACCCAGCACCGCCAGCGACAGCCCGGACTGAACCGCCAGAAAGATCGTCAGACCCGCGGCCGCGATCACCGCAAGGAGCATCATCAGGAAATGCGGAAGGGGCATCGGCTGCATCGGTCATTCTCCATATCCTCAATATGGGGGCTCGGTGGCAAAAGAAAAGGCCCCGAACCGGGTCGGGACCTTTCGAAATCATCGCTGGAAACGCTCAGGCGCCGATCTGCCCGGCTTCAGGCGCCGATCTGCCCAGCCTCAGGCGCCCATCTGCCCAGCCTCAGGCGCCCATCTGGTTGTGCTTGCGCGCCACCATCGCCTTGGCCATTTCCACCGTCACGGCGGCGTCGCGGCAATAGGCATCGGCACCGATCGCCCGCCCGAATTCCTCGTTCAAGGGCGCGCCCCCCACCAGAACGATGTAATCGTCGCGGATGCCCTTTTCCTTCAGCGTGTCGATCACGACCTTCATGCAGGGCATCGTGGTCGTCAGCAGCGCCGACATGCCGAGGATGTCGGCCTCCTCACGGGCCAGCGCTTCAAGATAATTCTCGACCGGGTTGTTGATCCCGATATCGACGACCTCGAAGCCCGCGCCCTCCATCATCATCGCGACAAGGTTCTTGCCGATGTCGTGGATGTCGCCCTTGACCGTGCCGATCACCATCTTGCCCATGCGCGGCGCGCCGGTTTCCGCCAGCAGCGGCTTCAGGATCGCCATGCCGCCCTTCATCGCATTCGCGGCGAGCAGCACTTCCGGCACGAACAGGATCCCGTCGCGGAAGTCGTTGCCGACGACCGTCATCCCCGCCACCAGCGCCTTGGTCAGGACGTCATAGGGCGTCCAGCCGCGCGCGATCAGGATGTTGACCGCCTCTTCGATCTCTTCCTTGAGGCCGTCGTAGAGGTCGTCGTGCATCTGCTGCACAAGCTCTTCATCGTCGAGTTCCGAAAGGATGATGTCGTCTTCATCGGCCATGGCTGTCTCCTGCGCGTGCTTGCTTTTGTGATGCGGAAAAAAGGCTTCGATTACTTGCCGTTTTGCGACATGCGCCGGTCCGTCCCCGACGCGGCGTCTCTGTGTGCGCAAAGGACCCGGGGCGAATCTCTTGCGAAATGTTCTCATTTCGTTCTAGTTTTCGCCCATGATGCACGCTTTGCCCCTGCCGCTCGACCTGCCCCCTGCCGATCCGCGCCAACGCCTGCGCGCGCGGGGGGCGGCTGCGAATCCGGTCGGCCGCTTCGAACCCTATGCGCGGATCGTCGAGCCCGACGGCTGGGATCTGGTCGAGGACGACAGGCTTTTGCGCACCGAGGTCAGCGTCGAGCGGCCGAAATCGGTGATCACCAGAAACCAGAGCCCCGATGTGCCCTTCGACCGCTCGGTGAACCCCTATCGCGGCTGCGAGCATGGCTGCATCTATTGCTTCGCGCGGCCGACGCATGGCTTCCTCGGCCTCTCGGCCGGGCTCGATTTCGAAACCCGGCTGATTGCGAAACCCGAGGCGCCCGATCTTCTGGCGCGCGAGTTGTCGAAACGCGGCTATGCGGTGGCGCCGATCGCCTTGGGCACCGCCACCGACCCCTATCAGCCGATCGAGGCGGAATGGGGCCTGACCCGCGGCCTGTTGCAGGTGCTGAGCGATTTCAACCATCCCGTGCTGCTGACCACCCGCGGCGCCGGGGTGCTGCGCGATCTTGATCTGCTGGGTTCGATGGCGAAACGCAATCTCGTGCATCTGGCGGTGTCGCTGACGACGCTCGACGAGGATCTGGCGCGCAAGCTCGAACCGCGCGCGCCGACGCCCCAGACCCGGCTGCGGATCATCCGCGAGGCCGCGCGGGCGGGCATCCCCGTGCGCGTCATGGCCGCGCCGATCATTCCCGGCCTGACCGATGCGGCGCTCGAAGCGATCCTGACCGAGGCGCGGCGGGCGGGCGCCCGGGCGGCCGAGATGATTCCGCTGCGCCTGCCCAACGAGGTCGCGGCCCTTTTCGCCGACTGGCTGGCGCGGCATTACCCGCTGCGGGCGGAAAAGGTGCTGAACGCCATCGCGGCCTTCCGGGGCGGCAAGCTGAACGATCCGCGCTTCACCACGCGGATGGAGGGCGAGGGCACCGAGGCCGAGCTTCTGGCCCGCCGTTTCGAAGTGTCCTGCCGCCGCCTCAGCCTGGCCGCCGCGCTGCCGCCGCTGGATTGCACGCGCTTTGCCGTGCCCCCCCGCGCGGGCGAGCAGCTCGAACTGTTCTGACACCTGCGCCTCCGGCAAGGGGGGATGCGTATTTGCACCAAGAAGAAACCATGCCGTTTCTTCTTGGCAAAAATACGCTCTTTTCAAAGCTTTGGATCAGCCGCGACGGCGGCCCTTGCGCTCGCGGGTGGGGCCGTCGTCATCGCCGGTGCCATCCGAGGCCGAGGAGAAGGCGCCCAGTTTCGCGGCGATCTCCTCAAGGCTCGGGCGGGGCCCGCGCGGACGGGTCGAGAGCGCCTCGTGCATCGCCTGCAGATGCACCGGCATCGTGCCGCAGCAGCCGCCGATGATCGTCGCCCCGGCATCGCGCGCCAGGCAGGCGTAATCGCCCATCAGCTCCGGTGTGCCGTCGTAATGGATGTGGCCGTCGTGGTATTTCGGAATGCCCGCATTGCCCTTGGCGATCAGCGGCCGTTCGGTGCCGGTGGCGACGAAACCCATCAGCGTCCGCATCAGATCGGCCGCGCCGACGCCGCAATTGGCGCCGAAAGCCAGCGGCGGGTTCGGCAGTTTTTCCACCAGCGCCGCCATCTGCGCCGAGGTGACGCCCATCATCGTGCGCCCGGCGGTGTCGAAGCTCATCGTGCCGCACCACTCCATCCCGGCAAGGCGGGCGGCTTCGGCGGCGGCCTTGTATTCTTCGGGCGCCGAGATCGTCTCGACCCAGAGCACATCGGCGCCGCCCTCTTTCAGGCCCTCGGCCTGTTCATGGAAGATCTCGACGGCGAGGTCATGCGTCAGCGTGCCCATCGGCGCGAAGATCTCGCCCGTCGGCCCGACCGAGCCGCAGACGGCGACCGGACGGCCCGCCTTGTCGGCGACCTCGCGGCCGATCTCGGCGGCGATGCGGTTGAGGTCGCGCACCCGGCCCTGCGCATTGTGCAGCTTCAGCCGCGCCGCATTGCCGCCGAAGGTGTTCGTCAGGAACAGGTCCGAGCCCGACTCGACCGCGAAGCCGTAAAGTTTCGCGATCCGGTCCGGGTGTTCGATGTTCCACATTTCCGGCGGCTCGCCCGAGGACAGCCCCATGTTGAACAGGTTCGTCCCCGTGGCCCCGTCGGCCAAGAGCCAGTCGCGGGATTTCAGCAGGCGGGAAAGCGTGTTGGTCATCGGGCCTCTCCTGAACCAAGGTCGGCCTCTCCCTGCCACGAGGCGGGGAAAAGTGCAATTTCCTTTCGATCAAGATACTCTTGACGCGAAGACCGGAGTGGCGGCGAGCGCGGGGCCAGTGTCGATATCTGTGTCGGTATCGACCTCGGTCCCGGCGGCGCGGGCGGTGCCGGGCAGGGGGGCCGGGCGGTGGATGGCGCGGGCGATGTCGGCGGCGGCGAGCATCAGCGCGGCATGCGAGGGCGCGGCGATGTAGCGGGGCGAGAGCCGGGGCGCGAATCCCATCTTGAACTGGCGCAGACCGGCCGCGCCCTTGCCCTTTTCGGCGTGCCGCCATAGCGCCGCCGCCGGTCCTTCGCTGTCTTCGGCGCGCGGCGGCAGGGCGGCCAGCGACAGCCGCGCCACCCCGGCCCGGGCCGCTTCGGCGATGGCGGTGGCGATCAGCGCCTGCATCGTGCCATCGGGGGCCTCGGCGGCCGGGCGCATCAGGTCAAGGACCCATTCCGTCGCCGTGGTGTGGAAACTGGCAAAGCCGACCAGACGCCCCGCGCCGTCGCGGGCCAGCAGAACCTGTTGCGCCGAGACGTAATCCGCAGCGAAGCGGCCCATCGAGAAACCGCGTTCGCCGCCATGCGTCGCGGCCCAGGCGCGGGCGAGCCCGGCCATTTCGTCGAGCGGCAGCAGGCCGAGGGCGCGGGTGACGCGCAGACCGGATTTCTCGGCCTTGCGCAGCTTGCGCCGCAGCCCCGCCCGGGCCGGAGTGTTCAGATCGAAGCGGGCGGGATCGAGCCAGACCTCGGTGGCGACCGGGGCGACGATCCAGCCTGCGGCGCGGGCCTGCGCCGCGACGCGGGGGGAAATCTTGTAAAGGCAGGCGGTCCGCCCCTCGGCCCGGGCCGAGCTGCGCAGCCGTTCGAGCAGCACCGGGACGGGCGCGGTGCCGAACGGGTCGAGAAGCCCGGTCAGGGTCCGCGCGCTGCGCCCGACCATCCAGCCGCCGGTGCCGCAATCGCCGGGCAAAAGCCCGTGTTCGCCCTGCCGCAGCAGGCCAAGTTCGGCCTGCGGCCCCGCAAGCGCACGGCGCAGCAGCGGCTTCGGCGCCTCGGCGGGCATCATCACCGTGCTTTTGCGCAGCACATGCGCCGGACGCAGCGCCACCAGCGCGATCGCCGCCAGCGCGGGCAGGCCGTAATAGACGATCCGCCAGGCCAGAATCGCCGCGATCAGCTCGGGCTGGGCGGTGCCGGGCAGAAGCGTGATCAGCGTGATCTCGAACGGGCCGACGCCGCCCGGGGTGTTCGACACCAGCCCCGCGCCCTGCGCCAGCAGGAAGGCGGGATAAAGCGTCAGGAAGGACAGCGGTTCCGAGCCGGGCAAAAGCGCCCAGAGCGCCGCGGCGGCAAAGGCGGTGTCAAGCGTCGCAAGGCCGAGGATCCGCCCCATCACCGCCAGCGGCGGCAGCCGCAGGGTGAAGCGGCCGAGCCGCAGCCCCTCGGGCAGGACCAGCGTCGCCAGCGCCAGCCCGCCGCCCAGCACGAGGCCGAGCACGGCAAGCCCCTGCACCGCCAGCACCGGCAGATGCTGGTGATCGACCGGCGCGACCAGCAGCACCGCCGCCGTCAGCACCGACCAGCCCGCCAGGAAGGTCGCGGCGACGGTGGCGGTGATCTTGCTGGCCTGCGCGAGCGAGGTGTCGGGCAGCATCCGCCAGCGCACCAGCGCCCCCGAGACCAGCCCGAATCCGATCGTCTGCGACAGGGCGATCGCGGTCCAGCCGCCACGGCGGGCATGGCCGGGCGCGGTGCCGGTGGCCAGGGCGCGGTGGATCAGCGCGTCATATTGCGCCAGCGCCGCGAAAGAAGCGACGGTGGCCGCGATCGCCAAAGCCCAGGACAGCGCATCGACGCGCGCCAGCGCCGCCAGAATCGCCGCCCCGTCAAGGCTGGCCAGCTTGTCGCGCAGCACCCAGAGGAACACCGCGACCAAACCAAGGCCGAGCGCCTGCTTGCGCGCCGCCGCCCCGATCCGCATGCCCTCGGGCAAAACAAGGCCACGTGCCGCGAGCGCGGCCGCAAAGGCCGTTTCTGTGTCTTTGGACATGCTGCCTCCCCGAAGATGCGCAACCGGAAGGATGCGCGCCAAGGGTTAGCAAGCGGTGAAAAGTCGCAGGTTTCCCGCAGATTTGGTTGCCGAGACTTAACCATCCTCGCGCCGCGGGGCAGATAAGAAAACACCGCGCCTTCGCGGGGAAGGGCGGTGCCAAAGAGGCCGGGAGCGGATCGGAGCGCCCATCCGGGGCGCCTAGTGGCGCCCGCGGCGGTCGGATGTCTTATCCGGCGCTGGCGAGCTGTTTCATCGCCTCGACCATCGATTTCTGCAATTCGGCGCGGATCGCCGCCTCGTCGGCCTTGCCCGCCAGATCGGCGACAAGCTTGCGCACGACATCGTCCTTGCCGGCCTCTTCGAGATCGGCGGCCAGAACTTCGGCCACATAGGCGTCCAGCGCGGCCTCGGTCTTGCCCAGAAGCCCCGCCGCCCAATGCGCCAGAATCTTCACCGACCGGGCCTCGGCCTTGAAGCGCAGATCGGCATCATGCGCGAATTTCGCTTCGTAGGCATGTTCGCGATCGTCGAAAGTGGTCATGGTTCCCCCCTAGGTCAGTGTCTCGCGGCAGATATGGGTTCAACCGCGCGCCGCTGCAAGGTTTATTCCGCCCGCGCGCGGACCGATTGCGCAACCACCCGGCGATGATCGCGCCCGCGCGGGCGCGGTTCGGGACGGTGCGGCAGGGGCTGCGACCGGCTTTGCCTTGCGGGATGGGCGCTCTTGCGCTAATGGGCGCGAAGGCAGTGACCGTGTGCCCCGCACGGCCACCCGTTCGATATTGGAGAGCCCATGGCACCGCGTCGCAAGAAAATCTACGAAGGCAAGGCGAAGATCCTTTACGAAGGCCCGGAGCCGGGAACGCTGGTGCAGTATTTCAAGGACGACGCGACCGCCTTCAACGCGCAGAAGAAGGCGACGATCGAGGGCAAGGGCGTGCTCAACAACCGCCTGTCGGAATTCTTCATGACCGGGCTGACGAATGTGGGGATTCCGAACCACTTCATCCGCCGTCTGAACATGCGCGAGCAGCTGATCCGGCAAGTCGAGATCGTGCCGCTGGAAGTCATCGTGCGCAATTTCGCCGCCGGGTCGATCTCGAAGCGGCTGGGCATCGAGGAGGGCACGGCGCTGCCGCGGCCGATCGTCGAATACAGCTACAAGAATGACGCGCTTGGCGATCCGCTGGTGCCCGAGGAATATATCATCGCCTTCGGCTGGGCGAACCAGCAGGATCTGGATGACATCGTGTCGCTGGCGCTGCGGGTGAACGATTTCCTCTCGGGCGTGTTCTTCGGCGTCGGCATCAAGCTGGTCGATTTCAAGATCGAGATCGGCCGGATCTGGGATGGCGATTTCATGCGCCTGATCGTCGCCGACGAGATCAGCCCCGACAGCTGCCGTCTGTGGGATGTGAAGACGGGGCAGAAGCTCGACAAGGACGTGTTCCGGCGCGATCTGGGCTCGCTGACCGATGCCTATACCGAAGTGGCGCGGCGGCTGGGCGTGATGCCCGCCAATGCGACGCCGATGAAACCGACGCTGATCAACTGATCGCAACGGCAGGATTTGAAGGGCGGTCCCGCGGGGCCGCCCTTTTCCTTTGCGCGGGCGGGTCCAGTCTTGCGCGCGGGGGGCGCCATCCGTGCTTGCCCGAGGCCGGGGCTTGGGCTATCAGGGCCGAAACGGACGGGTGCGGCCACCTGTCGAGACGCCAGCCCCAAGCGAGGAGATCCCGGATGAAAGCCCGTGTGCATGTGATGCTGAAGGATGGGGTGCTGGACCCGCAGGGCGAGGCGGTGCGGCATGCGCTGGGGCATCTGGGCTTCACCGGCGTCGAGGCGGTGCGGCAGGGCAAGGTGATCGAGCTGGATCTGACCGCCACCGACCGGGCGGCGGCCGAGGCCGAAGTCAAGGCGATGTGCGACAAGCTGCTCGCCAATACCGTGATCGAAAAATACACCGTCGAGATCTGCTGATCCCGGCCGAGGCCGGGGGCGCTGCCCCCGGACCCCCGGGATATTTGTGGCAAGATAAAGCAGGAGTGCTGGGCCGATGAAAGCCGCCGTCATCACCTTTCCGGGGTCGAACTGCGACCGTGACCTTGCCGATGCCTTCGCGAAAGCGGGCGCCGAGGTGGTCCGGGTCTGGCACAAGGACACCGACATTCCGGCGGGCACCGATGTGATCGGTGTGCCGGGGGGCTTTTCCTTTGGCGATTATCTGCGCTGCGGCGCCATCGCCTCGCGCAGCCCGATCGGGCAGGCGGTGGTCGATTTCGCGGGCCGCGGCGGCCATGTGATCGGCATCTGCAACGGCTTTCAGGTGCTGACCGAGATGGGGCTGCTGCCGGGCGCGCTGATGCGCAATGCGTCGCTGAAGTTCCGCTGCCGTCCGCAGCGGCTGAAGGTGGCCACCGCGGACAGCCCCTTCACCCGTCTTTATGCGGCGGGGGCCGAGGTGACCTATCCGATCGCCCATCACGACGGCAATTATGTCCTTGACGCCGAGGGGCTGGCGCGGCTTGAGGGCGAGGACCGCGTCGCCTTCCGCTACATCGACAATCCGAACGGCTCGACCGCCGACATCGCGGGCGTGCTGAGCGAAAACCGCCGCGTTCTGGGGCTGATGCCGCATCCCGAGCGGGTCGTCGAAGAGGCGCAGGGCGGCACCGACGGGGCGGCGCTTTTCCGCGCGCTGGCCGACATGCTCGCGGTGGTGTGACCGCCGCGCCTTGTTGGGGGCGGCCGCTTCGCCTAAGCTGAGCCCATGACCGCCCTTGCCCCGCGCCCCGATCTGCTTGCCGCCTCCGAGGCCCGCCGCCGTCTGCGCCGCATGGCCTATCGGGCGCTGGCCGTGCTGATGCTGCTGGCCACGGTGATCGGTGTCTGGTTCACCAACACCTGGCTGACCGAGCGGTTCACCGAAACCACCCGCATGCGGACCGAGCTGCGGCTGGCGCTTTATTCCGGCAACATCCTGTCGGAGCTGCAGCGCACCTCGGTCGTGCCGCTTTTGCTTGCGCGCGACCCGGAACTGACCAAGGCGCTGGGATCGGGGGATTTTTCCACCACCTCGGGGCTTTTGATCGCGGCGCGCGAGGAGGTGGGGGTGGCCTCGATCCGGCTTCTGGACCTGCAGGGCCGGGTGATGGGGGCGACCGACCGCAACGTGCTGGGCACCGTTTTCAACGACGCGCCGTTTTTCGTCGATGCGCAGCGCACCCGCGAGACCGTGTTCTCGGCGGTGGAGGGGGTGACGGGGGCAAGCGAATTCGTCTATTCCCGCGCCGTTCTGGCCGATGGCAAGCTGGTGGGCGTGATCGTCGTCGGCGCCGATCTGGCGCGCTATGAACGCGCCTGGGCGGGGATTTCCGATGCCGTCGCGGTGATGGACAGCGCGGGCAAGATCGTTCTGGCGACCGAGCCGCGCTGGCGGGGCTTGACGATGGAAGAGGCTTTGGTGGCGCGTTCTGCCCCCTCGGCGATCGAGCGCGCGCTGCAGGCGACGGCCGACTGGGCCAATGATCCGCCCGATGCCTGGGTGCTGGGCCAGGCGGTGATGCGGACCGAGGCGCGGGTGCCGTTTCGCGGCTGGCGGATGGTGGCCTTTACCCCCTATTCCTCGGTGCGCGACCGGGTCAATGCGGTGATTGCCCTGGAAATCATGGGCTTCGCGATCCTTTTGGCGCTGGGGTTTTATCTGATTTCGCGGCGCGCCAAGGTGCAATCGGCGGTCTACCGGCGCGAGTCGGCCGAGCTGCGGGCGCTGAACGCGCGGCTTTCGCGCGAGATCGCCGAACGCGAGCGGGTGCAGAAAGACCTGTCCCTGGCCGAACAGACGCTGGAGCAAAGCTCGAAACTGGCCGTGCTGGGCGAGATGTCGGCGGCGGTCAGCCACGAACTCAATCAGCCCCTGGCCGCGATGAAGACCTATCTGGCGGGGGCGAAACTGCTGTTGCAGCGCGAACGCGTGCCCGAGGCGCTGTCGTCCTTTCAGCGCATCGACGATCTGATCGAGCGGATGGGGGCGATCACCCGGCAGCTGAAATCCTATGCGCGCAAGGGCGGCGATGCGATCGAACCGGTCGATCTGCGCGCGGCGCTGTCCTCGGCGCTGGCGATGATGGAGCCGCAGCTGAAAGCGCGCACGGTGAAGATCGTGCGCAACCTGCCGCGCGGCGCGGTGATGGTGCAGGCCGACCGGATCCGGCTGGAACAGGTGATCATCAATCTCTTCCGCAATGCGCTGGATGCGACCAAGGGCTTGCGTGCGCCGCGCATCGAGATCACGCTGGTCTCGGAGGAGGAGGTGGCGGTGCTGACGCTGGCCGACAACGGGCCGGGCATCACCGATCTGGAAAAGCTCTTCGAGCCGTTCTGGACGACGAAGAAACCGGGCGAGGGGACGGGGCTGGGCCTGGCGATTTCCTCCTCGATCGTGGCCGATTTCGGCGGCCGGCTGACGGCCCGCAATGACGAGGGCGGCGGTGCCGTTTTCGAGATGCGGCTGCCGCGGCTGACGGCAACAAGACAGACGCCCGTAGCTGGGCGCAGGGGGACGGAGTAGATCATGGCGCGGATGATGAAAGTGGCGATCGTCGATGACGAGGAAGACATCCGTCAGTCGATCGGGCAATGGCTGGCGCTTTCGGGCTTCGACACCGAGACCTTTTGCAGTGCCGAAGAGGCGCTGAAGGTGATCGGGACCGATTGGCCCGGCGTGGTGATTTCCGACATCCGGATGCCGGGGATGGACGGGATGACCTTCCTGAAGCGGCTGATGGGGCTGGACAGCGGTCTGCCCGTCATCATGATCACCGGGCATGGCGACGTGCCGATGGCGGTCGAGGCGATGCGGCTGGGCGCCATGGATTTCATGGAAAAGCCCTTCAACCCGGACCGGATGACGGAACTGGCCAAGCGCGCGACGCAGACGCGGCGGATGACGCTGGATGCCCGCGCTTTGCGCCGCGATCTGGCCGAGGGCTCGGCGGTGGTGGGCAAGCTGATCGGGGTTTCGCCCTCGATGGAGCGGCTGCGCGAGGATGTTCTCGATATCGCGCAATCGGACGGGCACGTGCTGATCGACGGCGAGACCGGCACCGGCAAGACGCTGGTCGCCCATGCGCTGCATGCGGCGGGGACGCGGGCGGGGAAGAAATTCGTCACCATCTCCTGCGCCGCCTATACCGAGGAAGCCTTGGCCGAGAAGCTTTTCGGGCCGGTGGCCGAGGGGCTGCCGCTGGTCGAGGAGGCCCGCGGCGGCACGCTGGTTCTGGAGGATATCGAGGCGCTGTCGACCGGGCTGCAGGCGCGGCTGCTGACGGTCTTGAACGAACAGGGCACGCCCGCCGAAACCCGGGTGGTGGCGATCTGCAACGCCCATGGCGAGGGGCGCACGCTGGAAGACGTGCTGCGTCCCGATCTGTTCTTCCGTCTGGCGGCGCACAAGCTGACCCTGCCGCCGCTGCGCGCGCGCGGCGAGGATGTGCTGACCCTCTTCACCCGGATGACCGAGGCTTTCGCCGATGATTACGGCTGCGAGCCGCCCGAGGTCAGCGCGCAGGAAGCCGCGCAGCTGCTGCAGGCGCCCTGGCCGGGCAATGTGCGCCAGCTGATCAATGTCGCCGAACGCGCGGTGCTGCAGGCGCGGCGCGGCTCGGGTTCGATCGCGTCCTTGCTGATGGCCGAGACCGACGAGGCCGGCACGGCGATGACGACCGAGGGCAAGCCGCTCAAGGAATATGTCGAAAGCTTCGAGAAGATGCTGATCGACAACACGATGCGCCGTCACAAGGGCTCGATTTCCGCGGTGATGGAGGAATTGTGCCTGCCGCGGCGCACCCTGAACGAGAAGATGGCGAAATACGGCCTGAGCCGCGGCGATTACACCTGAGGCGGAGAGGGGGCGCTGCCCCCTCGGCCTGCGGCCTCACCCCCGGGATATTTTCGCCAAGGTGAAAGCCATCCCGGGGTTTGCTTTCACCTTGGTGCAAATATCCTCGGGGGGTGCGGGGGGCAGACAGCCCCCCGTCGGCTGCGGCACGCGTCGGGGCTGAAATCAGCGTTAACCGTTTCTTGACGAAAAACCGATTGTGTTTGTGTCATTTGCGTTGATATTGTCGCAGTGTCGGCAGGACTCTCCTCCTGTCCACGGAATTCGCTGATTTCCGGGTCTGAGCCTTCGCGAGCGCGGGGCGGGCCTTGGATCATCCGATTGGTCGCAAGACCGCACTCTTGCCCCCGGGGCTTCGTTGTCAGGGGGGTTGCAAATCGGCGCGGGGCGACAAGCCCGGCGCTTGGGACGAACCGCGATGGGTTGCACGGCAACGGGATGGGTGATGACGGGCGGGCCGCTTTCGGCCGCCGCCGTCCATATCCGTGGATGCGCCCGCGCCTCAACGACAAACCATGCCCCGCCCGCCTTGCCCGCAAGGCCAAGGTGCGACGCGGCGTGGGGAAACAGGATTTATGGCAAAGAAGATGCTTATCGATGCCACCCACGCGGAGGAAACCCGCGTCGTGGTGGTGGACGGCAACAAGGTCGACGAGTTTGATTTTGAAACCGTCAACAAACGGCAGCTGGCCGGGAATATCTATCTGGCGAAAGTGACGCGGGTGGAGCCTTCGCTCCAGGCCGCTTTTGTCGATTACGGCGGCAACCGCCACGGCTTCCTCGCCTTCGCCGAGATCCACCCGGATTACTACCAGATCCCGGTGGCCGACCGTCAGGCGCTGCTGGAAGAGGAGCGTCTGGCTGCCGAGGCCGAAGAGGCCGAGGAAAACCGCTCGCGCTCGCGCCGGTCGCGGTCGCGGTCGGGATCGTCGCGCTCGGGCGGGCAACAGGCCCGCGCCGAGAAGGCCACGGGCAATGATGCCGTCCTGCGCTCGGAAGACATTCCGGGCATGGCGGTGATCGACGAGGCGGCGCCGGGCGAAGAGGCGCTGACGCTTGAACCCGTTGCCGCCGAGGCCGATGTCCTCGACGCGGCCCCGGAAGAGGGCTTTGCGTCCGAAGAGGGCGTGGCGGAGGTCGAGACCGCCGAGGAGGGGGAGGCCGAGGAGGCCGAAGCCCCGCGCGAGATCGAGGAAGACCACGATCACGACCATGACCACGATCACCATGTCCATCCCGTCGATGACGAGATCGAATCGGTGGCCGAGGAAGACGTGGCCGAGGAAATCCATGCGCCCCGCCGTCCGCGCGCGCGGCGCTACAAGATCCAGGAAGTGATCAAGGTCCGGCAGATCATGCTGGTGCAGGTGGTCAAGGAAGAACGCGGCAACAAGGGCGCGGCGCTGACCACCTATCTCTCGCTCGCCGGTCGCTACTGCGTCTTGATGCCGAACACCGCGCGGGGCGGTGGCATCTCGCGCAAGATCACCAATGCGGCCGACCGCAAGAAGCTGAAGGAAATCGCCTCGGAGATGGAGGTGCCGCAGGGCGCCGGGCTGATCATCCGCACCGCGGGCAGCCAGCGCACCCGCACCGAGATCCGCCGCGATTATGAATATCTGATGCGGCTGTGGGAACAGATCCGTGAGCTGACCCTCAAATCGATCGCCCCCGCGCCGATCTACGAGGAAGGCGATCTGATCAAGCGCTCGATCCGTGACCTGTATTCGAAGGACATCGACGAGGTTCTGGTCGAGGGCGAGCGCGGCTATCGCGTCGCCAAGGACTTCATGAAGATGATCATGCCGTCCCACGCCAAGAACGTGAAGCATTACAACGAGCAGCTGCCGCTGTTCGCGCGCTTCCAGGTCGAGAGCTATCTGGCCTCGATGTTCAACCCGGTGGTGCAGCTGAAATCGGGCGGCTACATCGTGATCGGCGTGACCGAGGCGCTGGTGGCCATCGACGTGAACTCGGGTCGGGCGACCAAGGAAGGCTCGATCGAGGAGACCGCGCTCAAGACCAACCTTGAGGCCTCCGAGGAGATTAGCCGTCAGCTGCGTCTGCGCGACCTGGCCGGGCTGATCGTCATCGACTTCATCGACATGGAAGAGCGGAAAAACAACGCCGCCGTCGAGAAGCGTCTGAAAGAGAAGCTGAAAACCGACCGCGCGCGGATTCAGGTGGGCCGGATCTCGGGCTTTGGCCTGATGGAGATGTCGCGTCAGCGGCTGCGTCCGGGGATGCTGGAAAGCACCACCCAGCCCTGCCCGCATTGCCACGGCACCGGGCTGATCCGCTCGGATGACAGCCTGGCGCTGCAGGTTCTGCGCGCCATCGAGGAAGAGGGCACGCGCAAGCGCAGCCGCGAGGTGCTGGTCAAGTGCCCGGTCGCGGTGGCCAACTACCTGATGAACGCCAAGCGCGAGCATATTGCCAGCATCGAGGCGCGGTACGGCATGGCGGTGCGGATCGAGGCCGATCCGACGCTGGTCAGCCCCGATTTCAGCATCGAGAAGTTCAAGACCGCGACCCGGATCGTGCCCGAGGCGCATAGCGCCGTCGTGCATGCCAGCGCCGAGCTGATGGCCGAGATCGACGAGGAAGACATCGTCGAGGAGGAAGAGGACGAGGTCGAAGAGGCCGCGCCCGCGGCGGTTGCGGCCGCGACGGGCGAGCCGGGCGAAGGCTCGCCGAAGAAAAAGAAACGGCGTCGGCGGCGGCGGAAGAAAAACGGCGCTCCGGGCGGGACCGATCTGGCGGCCGAGGGCGACGAAGGGGATGACGGCGAGGACGACGGCGAGGACGAAGGCGACGACGCCTCGGACGAGGAAGCCGCCGAAGACGCCGCCCGCGCCGCGGCTGCGGCCGAGCTGGCCGAGGTGAGCCTGCCGGTGCTGGACGCCGAAGCGGAGGCGCAAGCGCCTGTGGCCGAAACCGCCGCCGCTGCGGAGGCCGCGCCGGAAGAGGCGGCGCCGAAGCCGAGCCGCTCGCGGTCGCGCTCGAGCAAGGCGAAGAAAGAGGCCGAGGCCGTCGAGGGCGCGGAAGCGCCGGTGAAGAAGACCCGGACCCGCACCACGTCGAAGGCGAAGAAGGAAGCCGAGGCGGCGGCGGCTGCTGCGGCTGCGGCCGAAGCGGAAGCCCCGGTTGTTGCGCCCGAGCCGGTTGCCGAAGCCGCGACCGAGGCTCTCGCAGCCCCGGCGCCGGTCGAGGCGGTGGTCGAGGCGGTGGTCGAAGCCGCACCGGTTGTCGAAGCCGCGCCCGAGCCGGTCTTGCAGGCTGCGCCCGAGCCGGTGGCGGATCTGGCCCCCGAGGCTGCGCCCGAACCGGAAGCGGATTCCGACCCGACCTCGCCCGATGATCAGAAGCCGAAGAAACGCGGCTGGTGGTCGCTGGGCTGAGCCCCGCAGAACAGAAAACCGAAACGCCGGGCCCTGGCCCGGCGTTTTGCTTTTGCCGATCAGCTCTCGGGTTCGGGCCGGTCCGGGCCGCGCGCGACGGCATAGATCAGCACGCCCGCCTCGTCCCTGGCCGAGACGAGGCGATGGCCGGATTGCGCGCAGAAATGCGGCACGTCGATCCAGCTGGCGCGGTCGGTCGCCTGCATCTCGACCACGGCGCCTTCGGGCAGGCTGCGCAGGGCCTTGGCCAGCCGCAGCACCGGCAGCGGGCACAGAAGGCCGCGCAGATCGAGCGAAAGGGCAGGGGGTGTCGTCATGGTCCGGGCGTAACGCCCGGGCACGGCCCTGTCCACGGCAATGTGAGCCGTGCCCCGGTGACGCCGGGCCGCAGCCCTGCTAAAAGGACGCATGACGCCGACCGACCTGATCTTCGACGCGGGCTTCCTGACCGCCGCGGCCACCGCCTTTGTGGCGGGGTTCCTGTCCTTCCTCAGCCCCTGCGTGCTGCCGATCGTGCCGCCCTATCTGGCCTATATGGGGGGCGTGACGGTCAGCGACATGGGCGCGGGCCGCCGGGCGGCGCGGGGCCGGGTGGTTCTTGCGGCGCTGTTCTTCGTGCTCGGCCTGTCGACCGTGTTCCTGATGATGGGGCTTGGGGCCTCGGCGCTGGGGCAGGCGCTTGGCGCCTGGAAGGACACTTTGGCCAAGGTCTCCGGCCTGGTCGTGATGATCTTCGGCGCGCATTTCATCGGCGTCTATCGAATCGGTTTTCTCGATCGCGAGATGCGCTTTGACACCGGCGATCAGGGCGGCTCGGCGCTTGGCGCCTATCTGCTGGGCCTGGCCTTCGCCTTCGGCTGGACGCCCTGCCTTGGCCCGGTGCTGGGCACCATCGCCTCGATGGCGATGGCCGAGGGCACGATCGGTCGCGGCATGGCGCTGCTGTCCGCCTATGCCGCCGGTCTGGGCCTGCCCTTCCTGATCGTCGCCGCCTTCTTCCCCAGCCTGGGCGGCGCGCTGGCCTTCATGCGCCGCAACATGGGCCGGATCGAGAAGATCTCGGGCCTTCTGCTCTGGACGATCGGGCTGATGATGCTGACCGGACAGCTGTCGGATCTGTCGTTCTGGCTGCTCGACACCTTCCCGGCGCTGGCCGAGCTGGGCTGATCCCGGCGGGTTCCCGCGGGCGGGCCGGGCTAAACAGGAACTTGCTTTGACCCGATGTGTGCCCCGCGCTATAGGGGCGGCAACGGGCCCGATGGCCTTTGGGGGTGCTCCTTGATCCGCTTCGTCCTGTCTTCGCTTGGGGGAGTCTTCTCCTGGATCGTCACCGCGCTTTTCTTTGTCGCGCTGACCATCGGCGGCATCTTCTACATGTATTCGCGCAACCTGCCGAGCCATGAGCAGCTGGCGCAATACAGCCCGAAGACGATCAGCCGGATCTATTCCGGCGAGGGCCGGTTGATCGACGAATTCGCCCAGGAACGCCGGATCTTCGTGCCGATTCAGGACATTCCCGACATCGTCAAGGAAGCCTTCGTTTCGGCCGAGGACCAGAACTTCTACATCCACAAGGGCTATGACGCGCAGGGCATGCTCTCGGCCGCCTTTGCCGCGGTGAAATCGGGCGGGCGCGACATGCGCGGGGCCTCGACGATCACGCAGCAAGTGATGAAGAACTTCCTGCTCGACGGCTCGCGCTCGGCCGAGCGCAAGATCAAGGAGCTGATCCTTGCCTCGCGGGTCGAGCAGGCGCTGTCGAAGGACCGCATCCTTGAGCTTTATCTGAACGAGATCTTCCTTGGGCAGAATTCCTATGGCGTCGCCGCGGCGGCGCAGACCTATTTCAACAAGCCGCTGACGGCGCTTTCGATGTCCGAGGCGGCCTATCTGGCGGCGCTGCCGAAGAAACCGGCGGAGCTGCATCCGGTGCGCAACTACGAAGAGGCGCGGCTGCGGCGCAACTATGTGCTGCGGCGGCTTTTCGAGGACGGTCACATCACCAAGGCGCAGATGGAGGCCGAACAGGCGACCGAGCTGCGTTCGGTGCAACGCGGCGATTACGAGACCTTCCGTCAGGCGCTGCCGCCGCGCGATTATTTCACCGACGAGATCCGCCGCCAGCTGTCGAAAAGCTTCGGGCAGGATGAATTCTTCGGTGGCGGTCTGACGATCCGGGCGACGGTCGATCCGAAGCTGCAGCGCCAGGCGGCGAAGGCGCTGCAGGAGGCTTTGGAGAAATACGACCGCGGACAGGGCGTCTGGCGCGGCACCGGGGCGAAGATTGCCGCCGACAAGCTGGGCGACGAGGCGGGCTGGCGCGCGGCGCTGGCCGCCGTGCCGACCGACAAGGCGCCGCGCGATGTCGAGGGCTGGCATCCGGCGGTGGTGCTGGAGCTGACCGACAAGGAGGCCCGCATCGGTATCGAGGGGATCGCGGAAGACGCCGATGGCCACTGGATCCCGGCCAATGACGTGACCTGGGCGCGCAAGCGGCTGGCGGATGGCAAGCTGGGGGTGCGGGCGAAACGTGCCTCGGATCTGGTCGATCTCGGCGATGTCGTGCTGGTGCGCGCGGTGACGAAGGACGAGGACGGCAGCTTCCTGCGCTGGTCGCTGCGGCAGGTGCCGATCGTTGGCGGGGCTTTCGTCGCGATGGACGTGCATACGGGGCGCGTGCTGGCGATGCAGGGCGGCTTTTCCTATCAGGCCTCGGTCTTCAACCGCGCGACGCAGGCGATGCGCCAGCCCGGCTCGAACTTCAAGCCCTTCGTCTATGCGGCGGCGCTGGACAGCGGCTTCAGCCCCGAGACGATCGTCGTCGATGCGCCGATCGAGGTCGACACGCCGCAGGGCCTGTGGCGGCCGAAGAACGCCTCGAACAAGTATTACGGCCCGACGCCTTTGCGCACCGGGCTGGAGCAGTCGCGCAACCTGATGACGGTGCGGATCGCGCAGGAAGTCGGCATGGATGTCGTCGCGGGCTATGCCGAACGCTTCGGGGTCTATGATCCGATGGGGCAGTTCCTGGCCAATTCGCTCGGCTCGCAGGAAACCACGATGTACAAGCTGATTTCGGCCTATGCGATGTTCGCCAATGGCGGGCAAAGGGTCGAGCCGACGCTGGTCGACCGGGTGCAGGACCGCTGGGGCCGCACGATCTATCGCCATGATGCGGCGACGACCTGCCCGGATTGCGGCACGCCGGAGCTGCCGGCGGGGCTTGGGCCGCGGGTGCGCGCCGACCGCGAACAGGTGATCAATGCGATCACCGCCTATCAGATGATCTCGCTGATGGAAGGCGCGGTGAAACGCGGCACCGGGACCGGGGTGAACCTGCCGGTGCCGGTGGCGGGCAAGACCGGGACGACGAATGACGCCAAGGACGTGTGGTTCACCGGCTTCACCTCGAATATCGTGGCTTCGTGCTACATGGGCTATGACCAGCCGCGCACGCTGGGGCCGGGGGCCTATGGCGGCACGCTCTGCGTGCCGGTGTTCAACGCGTTCATGCAGGAAGCGGTGAAGGATTACGGCGGCGCGGCCTTCAAGGTTCCGCCGGGGGGCTATTGGCAGAAATACAACCGCTTCACCGGCGAGAAACTGCCCGAGGATGCCACCGGCGATTTCGTGCAGGCGGAATATCTGCGCGAGGGCCAGGAGATGCGCTCGCTTGGTCAGATCGTCGATGGCGGCTTTGCGATGGGCGAGAACCTGCCGCTGTTCGCACAGGGCGAGACCGATACCGACACGACGGCGGTGACCACCTCGACCGGGGAACAGCGGGTGATCCCGAAGAAGGCGACCTTCGGGTCGCTTTCGGCGGGCGGTCTTTACTGAACCGGAGATTTCGCCGCGCAGGCGCGGCGACCCGGGCGGGGGCTTCGCCCCCGCACCCCCAGCGTATTTGAACCAAGAAGAAGCCGGGGCCGTTTCGGGGCTCCCGTCTCTCGGCTTTCCGTCGCTGCGTTCACCTTGGGGTAAATATCCCGGCGGGCCGAGGCATCCCGGCAGTGCCGGTTTCGGCGGCCTTGCCGCCATGCAAAAGGGGCAGCCCTGCGGCTGCCCCCTGCGTCTTGCCGGATCTCTCGATCAGATCAGCTTGCCCATCGCCACGGCGGTATCGGACATGCGGTTCGAGAAGCCCCATTCGTTGTCGTACCAGGTCAGGATGCGGACCATCGTGCCGTCCATCACCTTGGTCTGGTCCATGTGGAACACCGAGGAATGCGGGTCGTGGTTGAAGTCCGTCGACACGTTCGGCTGGTCGGTGAAGCCGAGGATGCCTTTGAGCGGGCCATTGGCCGCCGCACGGATCGCCTCGTTCACCTCGGCGACGGTGGTGGCGCGCTTGGCTTCGAACACTAGATCCACGACCGAGACATTCGGCGTCGGCACGCGGATCGCGACGCCGTCAAGCTTGCCCTTCAGTTCCGGCAGCACGAGGCCGACGGCCTTGGCGGCGCCGGTCGAGGTCGGGATCATCGA
This sequence comes from Rhodobacter capsulatus, assembly GCF_005144475.1. Classification (GTDB taxonomy): domain Bacteria; phylum Pseudomonadota; class Alphaproteobacteria; order Rhodobacterales; family Rhodobacteraceae; genus Rhodobacter; species Rhodobacter capsulatus_C. The sequence continues at coordinate 48,899 of NZ_SWJZ01000063.1, forward strand.
GAGCGCGGCGGCGCGGGCGCGGTACAGATCCTTGTGCATCGTGTCGAGCGTCGGCTGGTCACCGGTGTAGCTGTGGATCGTCGTCATGAAGCCCTTTTCGATGCCGATCGCATCATTGAGGACTTTCGCCACCGGCGACAGGCAGTTGGTGGTGCAGGACGCGTTCGAGACGATGATGTCGTCTTTCGTCAGCGTGTCGTGGTTCACGCCGAAGACGATGGTCTTGTCGGCATTGTCGCCGGGCGCCGAGATCAGCACGCGCTTCGAGCCGTTCTGCAGGTGGGCGGCGCATTTTTCCTTCGAGGTGAAGATGCCGGTGCATTCGAGCGCCACATCGACATCGCCCCAGGGCAGCTCGGCCGGGTTGCGGATCGCGGTCACCTTGATCGGGCCGCGGCCGACGTCGATCCAGTCCTCGCCCGTCGTCACCGTGGCCGGGAAACGGCCGTGAACGCTGTCAAAGCGCAGCAGGTGGGCATTGGTTTCCACCGGGCCGAGATCGTTGATCGCCACGACTTCAATATCGGTCCGCCCCGATTCGATGATCGCGCGCAGCACGTTGCGCCCGATGCGTCCGAATCCGTTGATCGCCACCTTCACCGCCATCTCAGCCTCCTTTGGCTCGGTCCTCAAGTCGCCGCTACCTTGGTCAAGATGCGGGAAAGGTCAACAGCAGAAACCCGTTCCGACACAATTTCGAGCGCGGAAATCGCGCTTGCGGCCCCGGTCGCGCGCGCAAGCGCTACCGCCAGAAGGCGATCCAGTCGATCAGCAGAAAGGTCTTGCGGGCGAGGAACAGAAATCCCGCGCCCTGTCCGAAAACCGCATCGGCCAGGATGGCCAGGGCCAGAACCAGCCCCAGCCGGATCGCGATGGTGTTGGTCATCCGCAGCCCTCAAGGTCGGGGCGGGGTCACCGCCCGCCGCGCCCGTCACGTTAGCCGAGGCGAGCGCCCGGGTGAAGCCCGTCGCGACCGGGCGCGGATCCGGCCGGGGGCGGGTTACTCGCCATCCTCCGCCACAAGGAAGATTTCGCCCTTCGATTCGAGGTCGCGGATCGCGCTGACGATCTCGTTCATCGCCTCCTCGACGTCCTTTTCCTTGACCTTGCCAAGGTTCGCCATCTCGTCGCGCAGGTTCTGCGCCATCCGTTGCGACATGTTCGCCAGGATGAATTCGGCCGATTTCGCACTGTCGCCCTTGGCCCCCGCCAGCGCCAGGATGAGCCGGGACTGATCGACGGCGCGCAGGATCTTCGGAATGTCGCGCGGCTCGATGCGGACATGGATGTTGGTGAAGGTGAAGATCGCCTTGCGCACCTGTTCGGCGAATTCCTTGTCGTCCTCTTCAAGCCCCTTGAGCACAGAGTCGCGGGTGACGGCGGGCGAGAAGTTGAGGATGGCGCCGACGCGTTCCACCGGCCCGGTCTCGAAGGCCTTGACCGGCGCGGCATCGAGCTGATCGGCCAGCGCGGCGCCGATGCGCTGCACGGTTTCGGGCGCGACATTGCCGGTCAGCGAGACGGCATAGGTCAGCCGCCGCGCCCGGTCCGACGGCATCTTGCCCAGCAGTTCCGCCGATTTCGACACCGAGAGTTTCGAGAGCATCACCGCCCCCACCTCGATGCTTTCTTCCAGAAGCACCGGCAGCAGCACATCGGCGGACAGGCCCGTCACCCGTTCCCAGGGATCGGCGCGCGAGGTGCCGGTGGCCATGCGACGGATCCGGGTGGCGGCCGAGGCCGAGAGCTGACCGTCCAGAAGTTTCAAGGCGCCATCCAGCCCGCCGGGGAAGGCCAGCCCGACGGCTTGCAATTCGGTGCAGAATTCTTCGACCACCTGATGCAGCGTGTCGCGGTCGATCAGCCGCATCTGCGCGATCGATTCGGCCAGTTGCGTCTGCTGGTCGTCCGACAGCTCCATCAGGGGAAGCTTCTGCCCCTCCGACGACAAGAGCCGCACGATGATCGCAGCCTTTTGCCGCCGCGACAGCGTCGGCCGCGGCGTCTGCCCGGGCATGGCGAGCTGCCCAAGCGGCGATCTGGGGGTGATGGCGTTCACGAGCGTCTCCGATCCGTCTTGTCCGGAGAGCTTCGCAGCAAGCGGTTAAACCGCGGTTAGCAACGCCCGGGCAGGGGCAAAATACCTGCCCGGGCAAAGTGTTCCGTGTCGTCGCTTACGCGCCGAAGACGCTGGTTTTGCGTTTTGCGCTTCGTCGCTTACGCGCCGAAGACGCGGGCGAAGATCGTGTCGACATGCTTGGTGTGATAGCCCAGATCGAATTTCTCCTCGATCTCGGCGGGCGACAGCGCGGCGGTCACCTCGGGGTCGGCCAGAAGCTCGGTCTTGAAATCTGCGCCCTGTTCCCAGACCTTCATCGCGTTGCGTTGCACCAGCCGGTAGCTGTCCTCGCGCGACACGCCCGCTTGCGTCAGCGCCAGAAGCACCCGCTGGCTCATCACCAGGCCTTTGAACTTGTTCATGTTCTTCAGCATGTTGTCGGGGTAGATCACCAGATTTTCGATCACGCCCGCCAGCCGGTTCAGCGCGAAATCCAGCGTGATCGTCGCATCCGGGCCGATGCCGCGCTCGACCGAGCTGTGCGAGATGTCGCGTTCATGCCAAAGCGCGACGTTTTCCATCGCCGGCACGACGCACATCCGCACCAGACGCGCCAGCCCGGTCAGGTTCTCTGTCAGAACTGGGTTCCTTTTGTGCGGCATCGCCGAGGAGCCCTTTTGCCCCTTCGAGAAAAACTCTTCCGCCTCAAGCACTTCGGTGCGCTGCATGTGGCGGATTTCAATGGCGCAATTCTCGATCGACGAGGCGATGACGCCAAGCGTCGCAAAGAACATCGCATGGCGGTCGCGCGGAATGACCTGGGTCGAGATCGGTTCCGGGATCAGACCCAGCTGCGCGCAGACATGTTCCTCGACCCGCGGGTCGATGTTGGCGAAGGTGCCGACGGCGCCCGAAATCGCCCCGGTCGCCACTTCGGCGCGGGCATTGACCAGACGGGCGCGGCCCCGGTCCATCTCGGCGTAAAACCGCGCGAAGGTCAGGCCCATCGTCGTCGGTTCGGCATGGATGCCGTGCGAGCGGCCGATGCGGACCGTGTCCTTGTGTTCAAAGGCGCGCTTTTTCAGCGCCGCCAGAACGCGGTCCATGTCTTTCAAAAGAATATCGCAAGCCCGCACCAGCTGGATGTTCAGCGTGGTATCGAGCACGTCCGAGGAGGTCATGCCCTGATGCACGAAGCGCGCATCATCCGACCCGATATGCTCGGCCAGATGGGTCAGGAAGGCGATCACGTCATGCTTCGTCACCGCCTCGATCTCGTCGATGCGGGCGACGTCGAATTCGACGTCCTTCGCGCGCCAGACCGCCTCGGCATTGGCCTTCGGGATCACGCCAAGCGCGGCTTGCGCGTCGCAGGCATGGGCCTCGATCTCGTACCAGATCTTGAATTTCGTGGCGGGTTCCCAGATGTCGACCATCTCTTTGCGGGCATAGCGCGGGATCATGGGCAGGCCTCTTGCTTGTGACGGGGTTGCCGGGTGCATAGACTGAGACCCTGTTTGGGGCAAGGCAAAGGGCGGGTCAGGATGCCGCAATTGAACGATTTTCGCGGGATCTGGGCGCTGTCGCGCCGGATCGTGCAGGCAAACGGCCCCGAGGGGCGGTTCACCGGGCAGGCGGTCTTCACCGCCGAGGGCGCCGGGCTGCGCTATCACGAGGCGGGGCAGCTGGTGCTGGCGGGCGAGGCGCCGATGCAGGCCGAGCGCGACTATCTGTGGCATGCCGAGGGCGGTCAGATCGTCGTGCGGTTCGAGGATGGCCGCGACTTTCACCGCTTTGCGCCGGATGCACCCGAGGCCGCGCATTGGTGCGATCCGGATGATTACCGCGTCCGCTATGATTTCGCGCCTTGGCCCGCATGGTCGGTCGAATGGCGCGTCACCGGGCCGCGCAAGGATTACGTAATGATCTCGCGTTACACTCGCGCCTGAGGGTCCGCCCTCCTTTGCCGCCCGGCGAAGTCCCCCCGGAATGCTCCGGCCCGAAGCTGACGGGGTTTGCGTCTTCTCCGGCTTCGGGATCCGACCTCCGGGGGGAGGTGCGGCGCGAAATCACCCGGCCTGCTGCCAAATCGCGCGTTGCAAAGCTTGTAACCGTCTTGAAAACCTGCAAATCAGGGACAGAATAGCCGGGGGACGGAATGCGAGGGAGGCGCCATGATGAAGCGTGAGGCCGCGGGGCCAGGCCCGGGGCGGCTGCGTCATCTGGGGCCGCTGATCATCGGCTTTTCGCTCCTTGGACTGGGGCTTTTTGCCCTTCATCATCTGCTGAAGCCGGTCGATTTCGCCGATGTGATCGCGCAGATGCGCGCCACCCCGATCGAGACGCTGGCGATCGCGCTTGGCGCCACCGCGCTTGGCTACGGGGCGCTGATCGGCTATGATTTCTGGGCGCTGCAATATCTGGAAAAGAAACTGCCGCTGCGGGTCGTCGCCCTGGGTGGCTTTCTGGGCTATGCCTTTGGCAACACGATCGGAATTTCGGTCCTCTCGGGCGGGGCCGTGCGCTATCGGATCTATTCCGCCTTCGGGCTGAACGCCTTCGAAGTGGCGGCGCTGGCCTCTTACATCGCGCTGGCCATGGGCACGGGGCTGTCGCTGGTGGGGGTCTTTGCGCTTGCCGCGCATCCGTCGGCGCTCAGCGGGCTTTTGCCGCTTTCCGAAACCACGATCCGGGCGCTGGCGCTGGCCGGGGGCCTTGGCACTTTGGGGCTGCTGTATGCGCTTGGCATTTCCGGCCGGGTGCTGCGCGTCGGCCGTTTCGACATCGCCATGCCGCGCCCGCGCATCCTGACCGGGCAGATGGTGATCGCGCTCTTTGACAGCTCGATGGCGGCGCTGACGCTTTATGTCCTTTTGCCTGCGGGCGCCCCCGATTTCGTCACCTTCCTCGCCATCTATGCCACCGCGACGATGATCGGCGTGATCACCCATGTCCCGGGGGGCGTCGGCGTGTTCGAGACCGTCGTCATCGCCGCCATGCCCAAGGGCACCGCGGTCGGAGAGGTCGCCGCGGCGCTTTTGATGTTCCGCATGATCTATTACCTGCTGCCCTTCGCGCTGGCCTTCGTGATCGTGTCGCTGAACGAGGCGCGGCTCGCAGGTGGTTGGGCGCGCAGGCTTTTCGGCGATATTTCCGAACCGATGCGGCCCGCCTTCAAGGCCATTGCCGGCATGGTGCCCTGGCTTTCGGGCGCCTGGGCCTTCGGCTTTGGCGCTTATCTGATGGCGGTGTCGATCCTGCCCACGGTGGCGCCGCTGCATGATCCCGACGACCTTGTCGGGCTGATCCTGCTTGAGGGCGGCGCGCTGGTGTCGGCCGTCACCGGCGTCGTTCTGGTGATCCTGTCGCACGGGCTGATCCGCCGCGTCACCGGCGCCTTCTGGCTGACGCTTCTGACGTTGGGCGGTGGCATCGCCGCGGTCTTGCTGCGCAGCTTCGACATTGAAAGCGCGGCGCTTCTGACCCTTGGCGCGCTCGCGCTCTGGCCGTTCCGGGGCGAATTCTACCGTCAGGCGAAGATCACCGAGGGGGTGCTCGGCCCGGCCTGGATCGCGCTTGTGACCATCGTCATCGCCTCGGTGGCGCTGTTCTTCGTCTTCATCCATGCCGCGACGCCCTATTCGCACATGTTCTGGTTCGACTTCGCCCAGGACGCAAGCGCGCCGCGGTCGCTCCGCGCGGGCGTCACCGGCTCGGCCGTGCTGGTGATCTTCACCATTTTCCTCGCGCTCAAACCCTCGTCGAAACAGCGGCCGCAAACCATGGCGCAGGCGCTGCGGCTGGCGGGCGAGATCGTGTCGGGCCAATCCGACCCGCAGGCCTGTCTGGCGCTGTCGGGCGACAAGGAATTCCGCTTTGCCGAAAGCGGCACTGCGTTTTTGATGTTCGCGCGGCGGCGCACGTCCTGGGTCTGCATGGGCGATCCGGTGGGCGATCAGCGCTATTTCGACGATCTGGGCTGGGGTTTCGTCGAGGCGGCGCAGCAGGCCAATTGCCGTCCGGTCTTTTACGAGCTTTCCGAACGGCACGTGCCCTTCATGATCGAGATGGGTCTGGCCGCGCATCGGATGGGCGAGGAGGCGGTGGTGAACCTGACCAAGGCCTCGCTGTCGGGCACGCGGCTTGCCGGGCTGCGCACGGCGTATGAACAGGCCCGGCGCGAGGGGCTGCGCTTCAAGGTGCTTGCCCCGCCGCATGCGCCCGAACTGATCGCGGCCTTGAAACCGATCTCGGAAAGCTTCCTCAAGCATCGGATCGGACAGGAAAAACGCTTCTCGGTCGGGCGCTTCGACGCGGCCTATCTGAACCGTTTCCCGCTCGCCGTGATGTGGCGCGGGGCCGAGCCCGTGGCCTTTGCCGCGCTGCTGGCGCCGGGGGCGGGCAAGCGCGTCGCCATCGACGTGATGCGCTACCGCCCCGAGGATGCGCCCGCGCTGATCGGCTTCATGTTCTTCGCGCTGATCGATCATTACAAGACCGCGGGGGCGGCCGAGCTCAGCCTGGGTCTGGCCCCGCTGTCGGGTCTGGGCGCGCGGCGCACGGCGCGGCTGTGGGACCGGTTCGGGCCGCTGATGTTCCGCCACGGCGGCGCCTTCCGCAGCTTCGACGATCTGCGCGCCTACAAGGCGCAATTCGGCCCGGAATGGCGGCCGCGCTACATCGCGCTGCCGGTCGGCGTCTCGCCGATGGTGGCGATGGCCGATGTGGCGGGGCTGATCGCGGCCGGACGCGGCGGGCTGTTGCGGCGCAACGCGGGCTGATCAGTCGTCAAGGCCCTGCATCAGCCGCAGCCGCAGCCAGGCATTGTCCGAGGCGATCATGCCCGGGATCAACAGCGCATCCAGCGCCCACCACAGCGCCACGACGGCGAGCGGCAGATAGCCGACCAGCAGCACCGTCAGCGCCGAGCCGATCCCGAACAGGATCAGCATCAAAAGCCCCGAGACCCAGCGCCCCAGATAGAAGCGGTGCACGCCGAAGAAGCCAAGGAAAAACCACAGCAGATAGGCGACAAGGGCCGAGCGGCTCTCGTTCGCGACGCGTTGTTCGATGTAAAGCGCACGGGTGTCGTTCATGTGAACCTCCTTCACATGAAAGCCATATGGGGAGGCGCGGCGCCGCAAACAAGACCGCCGCCGGTCAACGGGCGTAAACGGCGGTCCAGAAAGTGATCTTGCCGTCGGCGGCGGTGGCGGTGCCGATGCCGAAATCGCGCAGGGAGGCGATGGTGATATTGGCGCGGTGCTTCGGCGAGGCGCTCCATTGCGCCAGGGTGCCGTTCAGCTCGAACCGCCCGGCGGCGATGTTTTCGGCAATGGTTTGCGGGCGATAGCCCATTTGCCGCGCGCGCGCCATCGGCCCGGCGGTGGCGCTGCCCGCATGGGTCATCGTGCCCCGGTTGGCCATGTCGCAGGCATGGGCGGCGGCAACGCGGTCCAGCACCGGATTGGAGCGCATCGGCGCCAGCCCCGCCTGCGCCCGGGTCGCATTGGTGACGGCAAGCCCGGTCGCGGCCATCGCCGCGCTGGTGGCCGGGCAGCTGGCCCGCCCGGCGGCGGCCACGGCAACATCGCCGTGCCCGTCCGTCCAGACCACCCGGCCGGGCAGACGCGGCCCGGCGGCAGCGCCCGGCTCGGGCGGGGGCGCGATGGGGGCGGCCCCGCAAGCGGCAAGGCAGAGCAGGGCAAGGACTGCGGCGGGGCGGGTGAGCATGCTGATCTCCGTCGAACTGAACAGACGGACATCCTAAGCCACGCGCCCGGGGGATCAAAAGCCGAACTGCGCGCAATATGACGCAAAACCGCGTCACTGCGCGGGATCATGCCTGCCGTCTCGGCAGGAGGGCAAGGCCCCGTCGGGGCCCTTGCCCGCTGCGTCCGGCTCAGCCCGCCGGCACCGGCGGCACGGCGGCGGCCGGCATGCCCGCGTTCATTTCAAGCTGTAGCCGCAGCCGCTGCTGCGCGGTGTTGTCGGTGATCATGCCGGGGATCAGGAAGGCATCGACGATCATCCAGATCGCGACGACAAGCAGGAAGGCAAAGCCGACGTAGAAGATCGCAGTCAGCCAGCCGAGGATCAAAAGCCCGAGCATGATCGCGCCCGAGCCGGTTTTCCCGAGATAGAAGCGGTGCACCCCGAACCCGCCCAGAAAGAACCAGAGCAGATAGGCCACGAGGGTCGATTTCTTGTCATTCGCCAGGCGTTGCTCGACGAGGATCAGTTGTTCGGTCGTAAGAGTCATTTTGGGCCTCAAAAAGTGAATCAACGCAGCCAGTGGAGCAGCGTCTTTCCGAAACACAAGAAAAAACTGTCACGGAATTTTGAGCTTCCCGTCATGCGGTCGGCGCAGGCGCCTACCTCCGCTCGACCACGCCGAACCAGCCCTTGCCGGTCCAGGTCTCGAAGCCCTCGGTGCGGTGAAAGCCGATCAGGCCATCGCCCTGCGCGCACCAGCCATTCGCCTGATCCGCGGGCAGGGCGAGCTGCGTCACCCGCTCGGCGCCCGGACCGCGGGCCGCCAGAACCCGGCCCGCCGCATCGACCAGATAGCCGCGCATCTCGCCGTCCTCGTCGCAAAAGCGCAGGCTTTTCAGCACCGCCGCGGCCTGCGGCGCCCAGTCGAATTGCGTCACCAGAAGCCCGATCACCGCGCCGGTCCGCGCCCCGCCCATCCGCACCGGCGTCGCCCAGGCCATCGTCGCCCGTCCGCCCAGATGCGCCGAGATCTCGACATCGCCCGCCACGAACCCATCGCCATCCCGCACCGCCATCGCAGGCGAAAACCAATGCGCGCCAGAGACTTGCGCCCCCGTCACCGGATAGCGGCCGGGCCGGCCATTGGCCAGAACCCGACCGTCGAGCCCGACGAGCCAGATGTCCGCATAGACCGTGTAGGCGTCCAGGATCACGCCAAGCCGCTGCCCGGCGCGGCGCAGCCTGTCGCGGTCCTGATGGTGCGCGGCCGCGACCAGATCGGCATCGGTCGCCCACCAGCGCACGTCGCAGGAGCGCTCATACAGATTTCGGTCGATCAGATCGACGGCGGTGAAGGCGCTGTCCACCAGCCGCGTGCCGGTCGCCGCGATCGAGAGCTGCGACACCATCTGTTCCAGCCCCGAGAGCCGCGCCTTCAGCGTCTCGCCCAGCTGGTTCGCGATCTCGCCGATCTGCCCCGAGACCTTGCGCACCTCCTCGGCCACCAGCGCGAATCCCGCCCCCTGCTGGCCCACCCGCGCCGCCTCGATCCGGGCGTTCAGGCCCAGCACGTTCATCTGCTTGGTGATCTGCGCGATCCGGTCCACCGTGACGCCGGTGATTTCAGAGGCATCGCGTGTTTCGGACGCGATCGAGGCAAGGGTTGGGGCAGGGGGCATTCGCTACTCGAAGATGTTGTGGTCCGCTGCAGATAGACTTCCGGTTCTTAATCCCGGGTAAATCCTTTCCAGCCCCTGAACAGCCTTGCCAAAATGTCGCGGCAGCGAAAAAAGGCGGCCCGAAGGCCGCCTTTTCCAGCGTCTTGCCCCAAAAGCGGGCGGCGTCGGAACTCAGGCTTTCGCCAGATTGCGCAGCACGTAATGCAGCACGCCGCCGTTCTTCAGATATTCGATCTCGACCTCGGTATCGATCCGGCTCTTGATCATGATCTTGGTCAGCGTGCCGTCCTTGCGCAGGATCGTGCAGGGCACCAGCGAGAGCGGCTTGATCTCGCCTTCAAGGCCCTCGATCGTCACCACCTCGTCGCCGGTCAGGCCCAGCGACTTGCGGTTTTGGCCCTCGGTGAACTCGAAGGGAATGACCCCCATGCCGATCAGGTTCGAGCGGTGGATGCGCTCGAAGCTTTCCGCGACCACCGCCTTGACGCCCAGAAGGTTCGTGCCCTTGGCCGCCCAGTCGCGCGAGGAGCCCGCGCCGTATTCGATGCCGCCAAAGATCACCAGCGGGATATTCGCCGCCTGATAGGCCATCGAGGCGTCGTAGATCGAGGTTTGCACCCCGTCCGGACCCTTGGTGTAGCCGCCTTCGACGCCGTCCAGCATCTCGTTCTTGATGCGGATGTTGGCGAAGGTGCCGCGCATCATCACTTCATGGTTGCCCCGGCGCGAGCCGTAGCTGTTGAAGTCCTGCGGGGCGACGCCGCGCTCGGTCAGGTATTTGCCCGCGGGGGTAGAGGGTTTGAACGAGCCCGCCGGGCTGATGTGGTCGGTGGTGATCATGTCGCCCAGAACCGCCAGCACATGCGCGCCGACGACGTTTGAGATCACCCCCGGTTCCTTGGCCATGCCGCGGAAATAGGGCGGGTTCTGGATGTAGGTCGAGGCGGCGGGCCAGTCATAGGTCTCGCCCTCGGTGGTTTTCACGCCCTGCCAGTTCGCGTCGCCCTTGAAGACATCGGCGTATTTCGACAGGAACGCCGCGCGCGTGACGCATTTTTCCACCAGTTCGGCGATTTCCGCATCGGTCGGCCAGATGTCTTTCAGGAACACCGGCTTGCCCTCGGGCGTGGTCGCGATCGCTTCGGTGGTCAGGTCGATATTCATGTCGCCCGCGATGGCGTAAGCCACGACAAGCGGCGGCGAGGCGAGGAAGTTCGCCCGCACATCCGGGCTGATCCGGCCTTCGAAGTTGCGGTTGCCCGAGAGCACGGCCGCGGCCACAAGGTCGTTCTCGTTGATCGCCTTGGAGATTTCCGGCGTGCCGAGCGGGCCCGAGTTGCCGATGCAGGTGGTGCAGCCGAAGCCCACGATGTTGAAGCCAAGCGCGTCGAGGTCTTCCTGCAGGTTCGCGGCTTTCAGATATTCCTCAACCACTTGCGACCCGGGGGCGAGCGAGGTCTTGACCCAGGGCTTCGCCTTCAGCCCCAGCGCGCGGGCCTTGCGCGCCACCAGACCGGCGCCGATCAGCACATAGGGGTTCGAGGTGTTGGTGCACGACGTGATCGAGGCGATCACCACCGAGCCATCGCCGACGGTGTAGTCCTTGCCGTCCACCGAAACCGTTTTCACGCCGGTCTCGGCCGCGCCCTTGGCGGTGCGATAGTCGGCGACGACCTTGGCGAAAGTCGATTTCGCATCGGTCAGCGGCAGGTAATCCTGCGGCCGTTTCGGCCCCGAGATCGCCGGAACGATCGTCGACATGTCCAGTTCCAGCGTCGAGGAATAGATCGGCGCGTAATCGGCGCCGCGCCAGAAGCCGTTTTCCTTCGCGTAGGCCTCGACCAGCGCGATGCGGTCCTCGGACCGGCCGGTCTGGCGCAGATAGCGCAGGGTCTCGTCGTCGATCGGGAAGAAGCCGCAGGTGGCGCCATATTCGGGGGCCATGTTGGCGATGGTCGAGCGCTGCGCCAGCGGCAGTTTATCAAGGCCTTCGCCCCAGAATTCGACGAATTTGCCGACGACACCGTGTTTGCGCAGCATCTGCACGACCTTGAGCACCAGATCGGTGCCGGTGCAGCCCTCGCGCAGCGCGCCGGTCAGCTTGAAGCCGACAACCTCCGGGATCAGCATCGAGACGGGCTGGCCCAGCATCGCCGCCTCGGCCTCGATCCCGCCGACACCCCAGCCCAGAACCGCCATGCCGTTGACCATCGTCGTGTGGCTGTCGGTGCCCACCAGCGTATCCGGGTAAGCCACCAGATCGCCGTTCTGATCGGTGTCAGTCCAGACCGTCTGCGCCAGATATTCGACGTTCACCTGATGGCAGATGCCGGTGCCGGGCGGCACGACGCGGAAGTTTTCAAACGCGCCCTGACCCCATTTCAGGAACTGGTAGCGCTCCATGTTGCGTTCATATTCCAGCTCGACGTTGCGCTGGAACGCCCGCGGCGTGCCGAATTCGTCGATCATCACCGAATGGTCGATGACCAGATCGACCGGAACGAGCGGGTTGATCTTTTTCGCATCGCCGCCAAGCGCCTTGATGCCGTCGCGCATCGCGGCCAGATCGACCACCGCCGGAACGCCGGTGAAATCCTGCATCAAGACGCGCGCCGGGCGATAGGCGATCTCGCGCGGGTTCTTGCCGCCCAGCTTCGCCCAGTCGCCGAAGGCCTTGATATCCTCGACCGAGACCGAGAAGCCGCCGTCTTCAAAGCGCAGCAGGTTTTCCAGCACCACCTTGAGCGCGGCGGGCAGGCGCGAGAAATCGCCCAGACCCGCAGCCTGCGCCGCGGGGATCGAGTAATAGGCGTAGCTCTGTGCGCCGACCTGAAGCTGGCGACGGGTCTTGGCGGTATCCTTGCCGGTGACGACGGTCATCTGGGTGGGCCTCCCATGGCTGAAAGAATGCGTTATCGCGTGTTTGCCCGATGCGGCGGAGTCGTTCAAGGGGGGCTCTGCATTTTTGTATACCATTGCACACCGATTTTCCCGCCCACCCCGCGGCAGGGCGTCGCACTGCAACCGCCGGGTGTCATCGCAAAACCTTGATTGGCCCTGCGCGCGGCGCCGGTTTAGGAGGGGGGCTGCAGTAAGAGCGAGGCATCATGGCACGCGCGACCCTCAGCGCCGCGATTGAAGGCATGATCCTGTCGGGCTTTCTGGCCGTCGCTCCCGTCGTCGCATGGGGGCAGGCCGGGCCGACGGGGGGCTTTGGCGCCGGTCCGTCCGGGGCCGCAAACCCCTATGGCGGTGCCTTTGTCGGCGGCTCCGGACCGGCACCGTTGCCGCCCGCGCTGGCGGGCGAGGGCCGTCTGGTCCAGGCCGAGCTTACGGTGCCCGCGCCCGGGTCTTTGCCGGGGGCCTCGCTGGTCGAAAGCCTGAACCGGGCGCTGGAGCGCGCGATCGGGCAGACGGCGGCGAAACCGCAGACGAATGCGCTGATCGCGCCCGCGGCGGCGCCCGCCCCCTCGCCGGTGGTGGTCGAGCTGTTCACCTCGCAGGGGTGTTCCGCCTGTCCGCCCGCCGATGCGGCGCTGGCCAAGGTGGCGGCGCGGCCCGATGTTCTGGCGCTGTCGCTGCATGTCGATTACTGGGATTATCTGGGCTGGGAAGATCCCTTTGCCCAGCCCGCCTTCACCGCGCGGCAAAAGGCCTATGCCCGCGCCGCCGGTCTGCGCACGCTGTACACGCCACAGGTGATCGTTGCGGGCACGCAATCGCTGGTCTCGCCCGCCGATCCCGAGCTGGACGCCGCCATCGCCACGGCCTATGCCGCGCCGCCGGTCGTGGCGATGACGGTCAGCCGCGGCGCCGAGCCGGGCCAGTTCGCGATTGACCTGTCGGCGCCGCGCCCGCTCAAGCAAGGCACCGTGGTGCAGATCGTGCGCTATGTGCCGCAGGCCCGGGTGGAGATCCTGCGCGGCGAAAACGCCGGTCAGGTGCTGGATTTCACCAATGTGGTGACCGCCTGGCATGCGGTGGCGGATTGGGACGGCAAGGCCCCGGTGCGGCTGAAGGCGAAGATCGAGGGCGAGGAACCGGCGGTGGTGATCGTGCAGACCGCGCTGCCGGGCAAGACCGTGCCGCTGCCGGGCGCGATTCTGGCGGCGGGCTGGCTGCGCTGAGAAGCCCCGACCCCGTAACAGGGTCTTCCGTTACAGGTTCTTCCAGCGCCGGTGGATCCAGAACCATTGCCCGGGATGGGCGCGCACCCGCGCCTCCAGCCGGTCGTTGAATTCCTGACACATCGCCTCGGGCGTGGCGGGCGGGATCGGGTCTTCGACCTCGATCACGAAGCTGAAACCGTCGGGCTGGCGGGTGGCGAAGATCGGGATCAGCGGCACGTCATAGCGCAGCGCCACCTCGGCCGCCGAAAGCGCGGTGCGGGCCTTGCGGCCGAAAAAGGTCAGATCGGCGCCCGAACTCAGATACTGGTCGATGGCAAGACCGATCATCCCGCCCTCTTGCAGAAAGCGCATCATCTGCGCCATGCCGCGGCGGTTGCGCGGAAAGAGCGGCTTGGCGATGCGCTCGATCGCGGCGATGTAGCGGGTGTTGAAGTCGCGGTTGTCCATCGGGCGGTAGAGCGCGCCCATCCGGTAGCCGCGCCCGACCAGCCCGCCGCGGAAGACGTCGTAATTGCCGAAATGCCCCGAGACGAGCACGACGCCCTTGCCCTCGGCGTTGCGCTGTTCCAACAGCGCCGCGCCCGGGCCGGTGAGCGGCAGATCGCGGCAGCGCGCGACGAATTCCGGCCCCGAGAAGATCTCGGCCAAGGTCCGGCCGACATTGTCGGGCACGGCGCGGACCAGACGTTCGACCTCGGCTTCGGGCAGATCGGGCAGGGCGATGGCCAGATTGGCGCGGATGCGCTTGCGCCAGCCCGCCAAAGGCGCCACCACCTCGGCGAAGAACCGTCCCGAGAGCGCGACGCGCTGACGATAGGGCAAAAGCCCCAACACCCGGACCGTCGCGCCAAAGGCCCGCGCCGAAAGCAGATCGCGCAGCCGTTGCCGGGAAAAGCCGTCGTCTTCGGACATCTTGCTCACTCGTTTCCTGTCTCGGATCTGGCGTCGGCTTTGGCTTCGGCCCGTTCGCGCGACCAGACATAGACACCCGCCGCCACGATCACAAGGGCGCCGATAATAGTATAAAAATCAGGAAGTTGCGCGAAGAACGCCCAGCCCCAGAGCCCCGAGAAGATCAGATCGGAATAGCCGAAAGGTGCGATCGAGCCCGCCTCGGCCTTGCGGAAGGCGACGATCAGCGCGGCCTGACCCACGGCGCCCAGCGCCCCGACGGCCAGGAAAAGCGGCAGATCGATCGGCGCCACCTCCTGCCAGAAGAAGGGCAGGGCAAGCGAGGAGAGCCCGGTGCCGACCATCGCCGACCACAGGACCGAGGTGGCGGTGGAATCAAACCGCACCACCCGCGTCAAGAGCGCGCCGCCCGCATAGGTGAAACAGGCCAGAAGCGCCAGGATCGCCGCCGGATGCATCACGCCCGCGCCCGGGCGCAGCACGATCAGCGCACCGGTGAAAGCCGCGACGATGCCGATGATCCGCCCCGCGCCCAGTTTCTCGCCCAGAAACAGCGCCGCTCCCAGCGTGATCAGCACCGGCGACAGCGCCCCCAGCGCCGCCGCATCGGCCAGCCCGATATAGCGGATCGCGATGAAGAACAGCGCCACCGTGCCCATCTGGAAACAGCCGCGCAGGAATTGCAGCCCCGGCTGGTGCGAGCGCACAAGCGTCAGCAGCCTGCCGCGAAAGAGCAGCGTCACCAGCGCCAGATTGACCGCGAACCGCGCCCAGACCACCATCGCGGGCGGGTAATCCTGCGCCAGTTTCTTTGCCGCCACATCCATCAGCCCAAAGAGCATCAGCGCCAGCAGGAACAGTCCGATGCCCTGCGCGGTGGCCTTGGCCTTCGCCTCGGCCGCCAGCCGAACGGAGGAGGGGGCCGTCTCCGGCCCCCCCGCGTGTCCCGTCGCCGCGTCGCGCAGATCGCTCACAGCAGGCTCTTGACCTTGGCGGCGATCGCCTCGGGGGTGATCCCGAATTCGGCGTAAAGCCGCTCGGCCGGGGCCGAGGCGCCAAAGCCCTCCATTCCGACAAAGCCCGCCTTGCGCTCCATCCCGCGTTCGCCCAGAAGCCAGCGGTCCCAGGGCTGCCGGATCGCGGCTTCGACCGCCACACGCACGCCGCCCGCGGGCAGGATGCGCTTGCGGTAGGCCTCGTCCTGCGCCGCGAAGAGCTCCATGCAGGGCATCGAGACGACACGGGTGCCGATCGCTTCGGCCTGCAACAGCGCCCGCGCCTTCAGCGCGATCTCGACCTCGGAGCCGGTCGCCATCAGGATCGCCTGGCGCTTGCCCTCGGCCTCGGCGATGACATAGGCGCCCTTGGCGGTCAGGTTCTTCGCCTCGTGCTTGGTGCGCAGCGTGGGCAGGTTCTGCCGCGACAGCGCCAGCACCGAGGGCGTGCGTTCCGACGACAGCGCCAGTTCCCAGGCCTCGGCGGTCTCGATCACGTCGGCCGGGCGGAAGGTCCAGGTGTTCGGCGTCGCGCGGCAGATCGCCAGATGCTCGACCGGCTGGTGCGTCGGGCCATCCTCGCCCAGACCAATCGAGTCATGCGTCATCACATAGACGGTGGGCACGCCCATCAGCGACGAGAGCCGCATCGCACCGCGCGCATAGTCGGTGAAGCAGAAGAAGGTGCCGCCATAGGGCCGCACGCCGCCATGCAGATACATGCCGTTCATCGCCGCCGCCATCGCATGTTCGCGAATGCCGTAGCGCATGTAGCGGCCCTTATGGTTGCCGGGCATGAAATCCTCGATATCCGAGGTTTTCGTCAGGTTCGACCCCGTCAGGTCGGCCGAGCCGCCGATGGTTTCGGGCACCACCGGGTTGACCGCGGCCAGCACCATTTCCGACGCCTTGCGGGTGGCGACCTTCGGTGCGGCTTCCGATTGCGCCTTCTTGAAGGCGCGGATCGCCCCCGCCAGTTTCGGCGCGACGCCGCGCGCCATCTGACGCTCGAATTCGGCGCGCTTGCCCGCGGGCAGGGCGGCCAGACGGGCTTCCCATTCGGCGCGTTCCGCGGCGCCCTTGGCCCCGATCGCTTCCCACTCCGCCTTGATCTCGGCCGGGATCACGAAGGGACCATGCTCCCAGCCGTAAGCCTCGCGGGTCAGCTTGATTTCCGCATCGCCCAGGGGCGCGCCATGCACCGCATAGCTGTCGGCCTTGTTCGGGCTGCCGAAACCGATCAGCGTCTTGCAGTCGACCAGCACCGGCCGCTTGGCCTTTTTCGCCGCCGTCAGCGCGCGGTCGATGTCTTCGGCGTCATGGCCGTCGCAGGACAGCACATCCCAGCCCGAGGCGGCAAAGCGCGCCTTCTGGTCGGTCACGTCCGAGACCGTCACCCGGCCGTCGATGGTGATGTTGTTGTTGTCCCAAAGCACGATCAGGTTATCAAGTTCCTGCTTGCCCGCCAGACCGATGGCCTCCTGGCTGATGCCTTCCATCAGACAGCCGTCGCCCGCGATGACCCAGATCTTGTGATCGACGATCTTCTTGCCGAACCGCGCCGCCATGGATTTTTCCGCAATCGCCATGCCGACGGCGGTCGAGATCCCCTGACCCAGCGGGCCGGTGGTGGTCTCGACCCCTTCCAGATGGCCATATTCCGGGTGCCCCGCCATCCGCGCGCCCCATTGCCGGAAGTTCTTCACTTCGTCGAGCGTCGCTTGTTCGTAGCCGGTCAGGTGCAAGAGCGCATAAAGCAGCATCGAGCCATGGCCCGCCGACAGCACGAACCGGTCGCGATCCGCCCAGTTCGGGGCTTTCGCGTCGAATTTCAGATGGTTGCGGAACAGGACCGTGGCGACATCGGCCATGCCCATCGGCATGCCGGGGTGGCCCGAATTGGCCGCCTGCACGGCATCGATCGCCAGCACGCGGATCGCGGTGGCAAGCTTCCAGTGATCGGGGGTCTTGGCCCGCAGAGCGGCGAGATCCATGAGGGTGCGTCCTTTGTTGCGCCGAAATCTTCGGTGACGGTGATAACAGGGATCGGGGCAGATTCAAGCTTGGCTCCCAAGTGCTTGATGCAAAAAGGTGGGAGGAGCGCGGCGCAGTCGCTAGAATGGGGCAGGGCCCCGGGCGGATGCGATTCGCCGCGGGGCATTGTCGCACCGCCGCCGCCCCGCCTGCGTGGGCGGCGCGTTGACGGCGGCGACCGGATGAACGAGACGAACGACAAGAACGAAGACCAAGGGCAGTTAGCGAGGATGGCATGACCGAATTGGCCGAATATGAGCGCCGCATCGCCTTTGCGCTGGAACGCATCGGACGCGGCGTCGAGACGCTGGGCGATCTGCGCGTGGCGGCTCTGGCTGCGGCTGCGGCGGTGCCCGCGCCAGAATCCGAGCCGGAGCCCGTGCCGGAGCCCGCACCTGAACCCGTGCCAGACATCGCGGCGGCCCCCGTGGCCGTCGAGACCGGGCCCGCGCCCGAGGTGCTGGCGCTGCAGGCGGAACTCGAGGCCGAGCGCGCCGCCTCGGCGCAGCTGACCGAGCGGGTGCTGGCGATCCGCGAAAAGCAGGAAACGACGCTGGCGGCGCTGGAACGACGGCTGACCCAGGCGACGCGGGCGCTCGAAGCGGTGCAGGTCGAGGCGAACCGGCTCAAGCGGGCCAACAACGATCTGATCGAGGTGAACCGGCAGCTGATCGACGGGGCGGGGCGGATCGATCCGGCGCTCGTCAACCTGTCGATGCAGGCCGAGCTGGAGGCGCTGCGGGCGGCCCGGGCCTGGGAGGCTTCGGAGCTGTCGGAGATCGTCACCGGGCTGGCCCCGATCGTGGCGGCGCATGTGAAGGGACAACCGGCGGGGGGCTCGGACAATGGCTGAGTTGCGCATCACCATCGGCGGGCGCGATTTCGACGTGGCCTGTCAGGAGGGCGAGGAACAATATCTGCGCGCCGCGGCGGCGATGCTGGACAATGAGGCGCAGTCGCTCTCGCAGCAGCTGGGCCGCATTCCCGAGGCGCGGATGCTGCTCATGGCGGGGCTGATGCTGGCCGACAAGGCGGCGGGCGCCGAGGACAATGTCCGGGTGCTGAGCGCGCGCGTCGAGGCGCTCGAATCGCAGCTCGCTGCGGCAAAGGCGCATCCGGTCCGCATCGAGGTGCCGGTGGTGCCCGCGGCGGTGACCGAAACCCTGGCCGAGATCGCCGCCCGCGCCGAGGCGCTGGCCGACCGGGTCGAAGAGGCCGCGGCCGGCTGAGCCGGCGCGCGGCGCGCGAAAAAGGGGTGTGACGGCGGTCCCGTCACACCCCTTTTCTTTTCCGGCCCGTCTTTCGGGTCCGTCAGGTCAGGCGAAGCGCCACAGGAACACGCCCGACCACAGCAGCGCCAGAATCGCCGTGGTCAGCAGATGCGAGGGCGGGGCGCTGCGCAGCACCGCCGCCCAGGCCCGGCGCAGCGACGGCGCAAGGGGCAGGGCGGCACGCGGCAGGGCGGCGAAGGCAAGGGCGGTACTCATGGTGGGCTCCTGTCCTTGGGGCAAGGGAAGATCTTCCATAAAATCTACCGCATAAGTCGAGTATATCAAGGGAATAATCCCGCTTTATTTCGTCGTGATTAAGCGGAAATCTTCTTCGCGGCGCTGCGCAAAGCCAAAGGGCCGATCTGAAGATCGGCCCGCAACAGCTTCAAGACAAAGGGATATCAGCCTTCAAGCAGCTTTGCCGCGGGATTGCCCGCCGTCAGCATGTCTTCCAGCGTGAGCGAGTCGATCAGCACCAGATAGGACCAGAACACCTCGGCAAAGACCTTGCGGATGCGGCAGGCGGCCTCGTCGTGGCAATCGTCGCAGGGCTGATAGGCGCTGCGCGACAGGCAGGGCAAGGGCGCGATCGGCCCGTCGATGCGGCGCAGCAGCTCCGAAATCGACACGTCGCGCGGCGCCTTCAACAGGCTGTAGCCGCCCGACCGGCCGCGGATCGAGGCGACGACCCCGGCCTTGCGCAGATCCAGCAGGATATGCTCCAGAAACCGCTTCGGCGTGCCGGACCGGGTGGCGATCTCCTCGATCGTCAGCGCCTGCGGGCTGTCGCGCCGGGCCTCGTCGGCCAGTTCCAGAAGCGCCTTGAGCGCATATTTCATCTTCTGCGTGATCATGTCCCAGCCTTACGGGGGCGCGGGGCGTTTATCAATGTCGATCTTGTCGGGCTTTCGGGCATTTTTCACCCCACCGCGCCGCGTCGCCCCGGTCCGGCCACGACCGGCGCCACGATCGGGGCTGCGACGTTTCGACGCTTTCCCCGTTGCCAAGACCGCGGTTCCGGCGTAGCCCGGTTCCGCAACCCGAGGCGCGGAAACCGACGATGACCCTTGCCGCTTTTTCCCTTGCGGTGCTGGCGCTGCTGCTGGCGCCGGGGCCGACGAACACGCTGATGGCGGTCGCGGGCGCCAGTCACGGGCTGCGCCGGGTGGTGCGGCTGGTTCCGGCCGAACTTGCGGGCTATCTTCTTACGGTTGTGCCGCTCGCGCTGATGGGGGCGGGTCTGATGGCCAGGGCGCCCGGCGCGGCGCTGCTGCTCAAGCTGGCGGCGGCGCTTTGGGTGATGGTTCTGGCGTTGCGGCTGTGGCGGTCGGGGGCGGCGGGGGCCGAGGGCTTCGCTATCGGCGCCGGGCGGATCTTCGTCACCACGGCGCTCAACCCCAAGGCGCTGATTTTCGGCCTTGTGCTGGTGCCCGCGCCAAGCCCGGCCGAGGTCGCGGCGCGGCTGGCGGTGTTTTGCGGACTGGTGGTCGCGGTGGCGCTGCTCTGGGGCGGGTTCGGGGCGCTTGGCCATGCGCGCGCGGGCGGGGCGCGCGCGGGTGGGCTGCAGCCCGGACGGTTGCGCCGGATCGCCTCGGGCTGGCTGGCGCTGGTCTCGGTCTCGCTGCTCTGGGGGGCGTTGCGCGGCTGACCGGCGCGGGGGCGTTAATCCCTTGGCAAACCTTCGTCTTTAGTCCTGATCTTCCGCTGACGAAGGAGATCGGGATGCCCAAGCCGCTTGTTCTTGCCGCGCGCCTGCTGGCGCTTTGGGCGCTGGTTTCGGGTCTGGGGGCCGCGCCGGTCGCGGCGCAGCAGGCCTCGGGCGGCGGCGATCTGGCCTTTGCGCAGGTGGCGCCGCTGGCCGGGCCCGCGGCGGCGCTTGGCACCGGGATGAACCTCGGGATCAGTGCCGCTTTTGCAGAGGCGAACCGGGCGGGCGGCGTGCTGGGGCGGAAGCTGCGGCTGGAGGCCTTTGACGACGGCTACGAGCCCGAAACCTCGGCCGAGCGCACCCGGGCGGTGATTGCGGGCAATGCCCATCTGGCGCTGATCGGGGCGGTGGGCACGCCGACCTCGCAGGCGACGCAGCCCCTGGCCGAGGCGGCGGGGCTGCCCTTCATCGGTCCCTTCACCGGCGCGGCCTTTCTGCGCGATCCGAAATTGCGCAATGTTTTCAACCTGCGCCCCTCTTATGGTGCCGAGGCCGAGGCCTGGGTCCAGCATCTGGTCGAGACCCGGGGCAAGCGCAGGATCGGCATTCTTTATCAAGATGACAGTTTCGGCCGGGCCGGGCTGGCGGCGCTGGAGGCGGCGCTTGCGAAACGCGGATTGCAGCTGGCGGCGCGCGGCGCCTATGTGCGCAACACCCTGGCGGTGAAGACCGCGCTTTTGGGCCTGCGCCGCGCCGAGGTGGAGGCGGTGGTGCTGGTCGGCGCCTACAAGCCGGTGGCGGAATTCGTCCGCGTCGCCCATCGCATCGGCTACCGCCCCGAGATGGTCAACATCTCCTTTGTCGGCACCGATGCGCTCGTGTCCGAACTCGGCGCCGAGGGCGCGGGGGTGGTGATCTCGCAGGTCGTGCCCTATCCGTTCGACACCGATCTGCCGGTGGTGGCGCGCTATCAGGCGGCGCTGAAGGCGCTTGATTCGGCGGCGGTGCCCGGTTTCGTCTCGTTCGAGGGCTATCTGACCGGCCGTCTGGCGCTGGCCGCGCTGGCTGCGGCGGGGCCGAATCCGACCCGGGCCAGCTATCTGGCGGCGCTGCAAAATCTGCGCGCGGTCGATCTGGACGGGCTGCGGCTGCAGTTCGGCCCGGGCGACAATCAGGGTCTGGATCAGGTGTTTCTGACGGTGATCTCGCCCGAGGGGACGATTGCCGAAATGCCCCCCGCGGCCCCCGCGCCCGGGACCGGCGGCTGAGCGATCCGGGGGAATGCGCATGACCCGCTTCACCAGCCTTTTCGCCAGCGTCGGCGCGAAGATCGTCGGCATCGTGCTGGCGCTTTTGACGATGACCGCGCTGGCGGTCGGCATCAGCCTTGACGTCTTTCGCGACACCGACGCCATCGTCCGCGATCTGATCGAGCAGGAAGTGCCCGCGCTGCGCCAGACCATGGCGCTTTCGGGCGCGACCGGGGATCTGGGGCAGGCGATGGTCGACATTCTTTCGGCCGCCACGCCCGACGACCTGCAGGCGGCGCGGCAGCACCTGCAGCGGACGCAGGCCGGGCTTGACGCCGCGCTGCGCGACGCCCCCGCGGGCCTGCGCGATGCGGTCGGCACGATCGGCGCGCGGGCGGGCGATCTGGTCGATGCCCGGCAGCAGGGCTTTGCGGCGCTGGCCGAAACCGATACGGCCGTGGCGGGCATCTTCGAGGTGAACACCCGCATCTCCGAACGGCTGGTCGAGATCGGCGACGATGCCTATTTCAACATGGTGATGGGCGGCGAGGCGGCTTCGGGCCGGGTGAAGACCACGCTGGAAGATCTGGTCGACCGCGATTTCGCCCGGCTCAGCGATGCGCTGGCCTTGCGGGTCGAGGTGAACGTGCTGCGCGGCGCGGCGCTGGCGATGGTGCCGGGGCTGGATGTCGCCGGTCAGGCGATCGTGCGCGACAGCGTGGCCGCGGGCGAAAGCCGGATGCAGGACAAGATCTTTGCCATCGAGGCGACGGGCCCTCTGGCGCCCCTGCGGGCCGATCTGGCGCTTCTGGCCGATCTGGCGCGCGATCTGGCGCGGCCCGGCAGCCATGACAATCCGCAATTACGCCAGCAGATTCAAAGCCTTGCGACCAAGGTCGATCTGGGCCTTGGCGTGGCCGTCGATGATCTGGCCTTCGCGCTGACGCTGAACGCGATCGAGGCGGGCAAGGCCAATGCGACGACGATCGACACGCTTCTGACCCGCGACGTCGCGCCGATGATCGAGGCGGCGCGGATCGAGGCGCGGGCGCGCGATCTGGTCGCCTCGGCGCTGCGGCTGGCGCTGAGCCGCAGTCTGGAAAGCTATGAGCGCGAAAGTGCGGCGCTGGAGGCCGCGCGGGCGGTGGTGGCGGGGCAGATGGCGCAGCTGCCGCCGGATCTGGTGCCCTTGCTGCGCGATCTTCTGGACCGGACCGATCCGGCGAAGGGGCTGGCGCAGGCGCATCTGCGCGCGATCAAGGCGCGGGCCGCCGCCGAGACCGCTTTTGACGCCGCCAATGCGGCGATGGAGACGATCACCACCGGGGCGGCCACGGCGGCCGAAACGGTGCTCGGGCGGATCGACGGCACCAGCGGCGCGGTGCATGACCGCACCTCCGGGGCGATCGGCACGCTGCTGGCGCTGGCGGGGCTGAGCGCGGTCTTCGGGCTTCTGGCACCGCTTCTGGCCTGGCTTGGCATCGTGCGGCCGCTGCGGCGGGTGACGCAGGCGACGGCGCGGCTGGCGGCGGGCGACACCGGCGCGGTGGACGGGTTGCGGCCGGGGGCGGGCGAGATCGGCGCGCTGGCCGGGGCGCTGACGGTGTTTCGCGATGCCATGAACGACCGCGCCCGGCGCATGCGCGAGGACATGGACCGGGCCGGGGCGGCGGCTGCGGCCG
>NZ_SWJZ01000064.1 GCF_005144475.1 Rhodobacter capsulatus
CCCCCCCCCCCCCCCCCCCCCCCCCCCCCCCCCCCCCCCCCCCCCCCCCCCCCCCCCCCCCCCCCCCCCCCCGGGTCGCCTCGGGCTTGCCCGAGGCGAAATCCCTCACAGCGCCGTCCAGCCGCCATCCACCGAAATCGTCGTGCCGGTGATCTGCGCCGCCGCTTCGGAACACAGGAACACCGTCGTTCCCCCCAGCTGCTCGACCGTCGCGAATTGCTTCGAGGGCTGGCGCGTCAGCATCACCTCGCGGATCACCGTCTCGCGGTCCATCCCGTGCACCTTCATCTGATCGGGGATCTGCGCCTCGACCAGCGGCGTCAGCACATAGCCCGGGCAGATCGCATTGCAGGTGATCGGCTCCTCGGCGGTTTCCAGCGCCACCGTCTTCGTCAGCCCCACGATGCCGTGCTTGGCCGCCACATAGGCGGATTTGAACGGCGAGGCGGTCAGCCCATGCGCCGAGGCGATGTTGACCACCCTGCCCCAACCCGCCGCCCGCATCATCGGCAGCGCCGCCGCCGTGGTGTGAAACGCCGAGGACAGGTTGATCGCCAGAATCGCATCCCATTTCTCGACCGGGAACTGATCCACCGGCGCCACATGCTGGATCCCCGCATTGTTCACCAGAATGTCGCAGCGCCCCGCCTGCGCCACCAGCGCCCGACACTCCGCGCCTTGCGACATGTCCGCCCGGATGTAGCGCGCCGTCACCCCGAATTCGGCGCCAAGCTGCGCGGCCAGGGCGTGATCCTCGGGACGATCGGTGAACGAGTTCAGCACCACATCGGCCCCGGCCCGTGCCAGTTCCCGCGCCACCCCAAGCCCGATCCCCGAATTGGATCCGGTCACGACCGCCGTCTTGCCCTTCAGGCTCATGGTTCCCTCCTCCAGCTGTTGCGCAGAAAGAAGTAACCCCATCGCGCGGTTCCGCAACTGCGAAGAGAGGTGCCAAAAGAAAAAGACGCCCGCGCAAGGCGGGCGTCAAGTCATGAGGCAGGTTTCATACAGGCAAGAAACCTATCGAGCAGTGATCTCTTTATAGACCCGCACGGCGCTGCTTCCAAGGGAAAAGTTTGCCTGGCCCTGCGGCAGGCGTTAGCTTGGCGCCTGAAAAGACAGGCAAACGGGAGATTGTTGCGATGCAGGGATCGGTGTTTTTCCGCGCTCTCGCCCTTGTGATATTGGCTTTTGGCGGGGTTTTGGCAGGCTTTTCGGTGCAGGCCGGGCCGATGCGCGGAATCGCCATGCAGGGGCAGCCCGCGCTGGATCCCGGGCGGATGCACCTGCCCTATGCCGACCCGCAAGCGCCTTTCGGCGGGCGGATGCGGATGGGCGAATCGGGAAGTTTCGATTCGCTCAACCCCTGGATCCTGCAGGGACGCCCCGCGCAGGGGATTTCGGGCTATGTCACCGAATCGCTGATGCTGCGCAGTTTCGACGAGCCCTTCAGCCTGTACGGGCTCTTGGCCGAAACCATCGAGACCGACGAGAGCCGCTCCTGGGTCGCCTTTACCCTGCGCGCGCAGGCGCGGTTTTCCGATGGCAGCCCGGTCACCGTCGAGGATGTGATCTGGTCCTTCGAGACGATCGGCACCGCGGGCGGACCGCGCTATCAGACCGCCTGGAAAAAGGTGAAATCGATCCGCCAGACCGGGCCACACAGCCTGCGCATCGACTTCACCGAACCGAACCGGGAACTGGTGCTGCTGATGGGCCTGCGCCCCGTCTTGTCGAAGAAGCAGTGGCAAGGCCATGATTTCGCGTCTGAAATGCAGATGATCCCGGTGGGCTCGGGGCCCTATGTCGTCGAAAAGGTCGACATGGGCCGGTCGATCACGCTCAGGCGCAATCCGGACTGGTGGGGCAAGGATCTGCCGATCACCCAGGGGCTGCATCATCTCGATCAGCTGCGCTGGGAATATTTCGGCGATCAGAACGTGATGTTCGAGGCCTTCAAGGCGGGCGAGATCGACCTTTACCGCGAGCTCAATGCCGTGAACTGGGCTGGCGACTATGATTTCCCGGCCGCGACCGCGGGGCGGATCGTCAAGGACGAGATCGCCCATCACCAGCCCTCGGGGATCAAGGGGCTGGTGATGAACACCAGAAAGCCGCTTTTCGCCGATTGGCGGGTGCGGCAGGCGATGATCCTCGCCTTCAACTTCGAATTCGTGAACAAGACGCTGACCGGTGGCCGTGAGCCGCGGATTTCCTCTTATTTCGCCAATTCGGCGCTGGCGATGCCGCCCGGTCCCGCGACGGGCAAGGTGGCGGAGCTGCTCGCCCCCTTTGCGCCGGATCTTCTGCCCGGCACGCTGGAAGGCTATGCGCTGCCGGTCGCCGATGGCACGGCGCCAAACCGGCGCAACATGCGCGCGGCGTCGAAATTGCTGGAGGAAGCGGGCTGGACCGCGGGCGATGACGGCGTCTTGAAGAACGCCGCGGGCATGCCTTTCCGCTTCGAGATCGTGCTGCAGCAGGGCGCGGCCGAATCGCACGCCGTGGTCGACATCTATATCGAGGCGCTGCGGCGGCTGGGCATCTTTCCACGGGTGACGGTGGTCGATGACGCGCAGTTTCAGGCGCGCAAGACCGATTACGATTTCGACATGACCTGGATGTTCGTCGCCACCTCGCTCTCGCCCGGCAACGAGCAATATCTTTACTGGGGCGCGCAGGGCGCCGACGCGCCCGGCTCGCGCAACCTGATGGGGATGCATGACCCGGCCGCCGATGCGATGATCGCGGCGCTGCTGGGCGCGCAGACACCCGAGGATTACACCGCCGCGGTGCAGGCGCTCGATCGCGTGCTGACGGCGGGGCGCTATGTGATTCCGATCTGGTATGCGCCGGTCATGCGGGTCGCGCACAGTCGTGAGCTTCACTTTCCGGCCCGGGTTCCGCTATACGGGGATTGGCCGGGCGTGACGCCCGATGCATGGTGGCATGAGGCGAAGAAATGACGAAAGCGATCCTTGTGATGGTGCTGGCCGCGGCGCTTGCGGGGTGCAACACGGTTGCGGGCGTCGGCGCCGACGTGACCGATGGCGCCCACAAGGTGCAAAGCTGGTTCTGATCCGCCCTTCGTGGCGCAGGCAGAAGTTTCCCTTTTCAGACCGCGATTTGCGGCGCAAGATCGAGACCTGCGGAGGGGCTCGGAGACGGAGGTCGAGATGAAGTGGCATCATGTGCAGGACAACTGGCCTGCCTTCTTCGAGGCGATCATCGACCGTTGGCCCGCGGCCGACGAGGCCGAGCTTGACGAGATCGACGGCGATCAGCGCGCCTTCATCGCCTATATCATCGAGCTGACCGGGCAAGAGCCCGAGGAAGCCCGGGCCGAGATCCGCGAATGGCTGACCGGGGAATTGCCGTCGGACGTGGTGATGGATCCGCGGCACGACAATCACTCGATCTCCTTGTCGAAGAAATTCGTGCCCGAGGGCGAGGACGAATACGACGACGATTCGCGCTTCGGCGACGAGGAATGATCCGGCACACGGCAAGCTGATCCCGCACCGCTTGCAACCGCAGGCGGCGCGGCTTAGCAAGGCGCATGCTGTCGATCCATTGCTCCACACCGCTCGCCGCCCCGCCTGCCGCCTTCAACATGGCGGCGCATGTGCTTGCCTGCGCCGATCAGCTGGCTGATCGCTCGGCGCTGCAGATCGTCGGCCCTTCCGGGGCCGAACGCTGGTCTTTCGGCCGTCTGGCCGCGGCGGTGCGGGGCACGGGGACCGGGCTTTTGCGCGCAGGGCTCGTGCCCGGCGATCGCGTGCTCTTGCGGCTCGGCAACACCCCCGAATTTCCGGTGGCCTTTCTGGGGGCGATTGCCGCGGGTCTGATCCCGGTGCCGACCTCGGCGCAGCTGACCGGGGAAGAGATCACGAAGATGGCGGCACAAATCGCCCCGGCCGCCGTGGTGGCCGGCGCGGGCGTTTCGCTTCCCGACAATCCGCCGATGATCCTGACTGAGGCAGATCTGAAGCGGTTCGAGGCCTTGCCGCCTTGCGATTATGAGACGGGCCCGGCCGATCGGCTCGCTTATATCGTCTTCACCTCCGGCACTTCGGGGTCGGCGCGGGCGGTGTGTCATGCCCATCGCGCGATCTGGGCACGGCAGATGATGCACGAGGGTTGGTATGGGCTGACCGGCTCGGATCGGCTGCTGCATGCCGGGGCGTTCAACTGGACCTATACGCTTGGCACCGGGCTGATGGATCCCTGGACGGTCGGGGCCACCGCGCTCATTCCCGCGCCCGGCGTCGATCCCGCCATGCTTCCCTTGTTGCTGCGGCGCTTCGATGTGACGATTTTCGCTGCTGTGCCAGGCGTTTACCGGCAGCTTTTGAAGCAACATGCGAAACTTGACCTGCCGCGTCTGCGCCATGGCCTGTCGGCGGGCGAAGCGCTGCCGCGGCTGACCCGGCAGCATTGGACCGAGGCCAGCGGCACCCCGATCTTCGAGGCGCTGGGCATGTCGGAATGCTCGACCTTCATTTCCTCCTGCCCGGCAAACCCGGCTCCGGAGGGGACGATGGGCTGGCCGCAACCCGGCAGGCAGATCGCGGTGCTGTCGCCCGAGGGCGCCCCGGTGCCCCGGGGCGAGCCGGGCGAGCTTTCGGTGCATCGCAGCGATCCGGGGCTTTTCCTTGGCTATTGGGGCGCCGAAGCCGAGGCGCGGGCGAAGTTCACCGCAGATGGGGACTGGTTCCGCACCGGCGACGTCGTGCGGATGACCGAGGCTGGCGCCATCGCCTATCAGGGCCGCGGTGACGACATGATGAACGCGGGCGGCTTCCGGGTCAGCCCGCTCGAAGTCGAAGCCGCCATGGTCAGCTGTCCCGAAGCGGGCGAGGTGGCCGCGATCGAGCTGCGCCTGTCGGAGGAGACCAGCCTGATCGCCCTGGCCCATACGGGATCGGCCTCGGCCGAGGTGCTTGCCGCGCATGCCAGCGCACATCTGGCGCGGTACAAGCAGCCCCGGATCTACCAGCATTTTCCGGCCCTGCCGCGCAACCGTAACGGCAAGATCGACCGAAAGGCCCTGCGCCAGCTGTGGCCGCCACTTGCAGACAGAGCCTCAACCAAATGATCACGCTTGATATTTTCGCAGACCCGACGTGTCCGTGGTGTTATCTTGCCAAAGCGCAACTGGACCGTGCGCTGGAAGCACGTCCTGGTCACCCGTTTCTGATCTCCTGGCATCCGTTTCAGCTCAACCCGACCCTGCCTTCCGAGGGCATGGACCGCGGTGCCTGGTTGCGCGCGCGGTTCGGTGCGCAAGCAGATCAGGCCGACCTGCCCGTGCTTGAAGCCGCCCGGACCGCCGGGGTTGCGTTGAACCTGCCAATAATCGCCCGCGTGCCCAATACGCTGAACGCCCATCGCCTGCTGCATTGGGCCGGGATCGAGGGCGCGCAGACCGCCGTCATGGCCGGTTTGCTGCGCGCTTATTGGCGGGATGGGCAGGATATCGGGCAGACCGAAAGCCTTGTGAAGATCGCCGCCGATGCCGGGCTGGAGCCGACCGTGATCCGTCGTCTGCTCGCCACCGATGCGGATATCGACACCATCAGCTCCCGCGCGGCCCATGCGCGCGAGCGCGGCATTGCCTCGGTTCCGACGTTCATTCTTGACACCGCCCATGTGATCACGGGCGCCCAGCCCGCCAAGCTCTGGATGCAGATCATCGACGAGATCGCCGCGGCGTAGCTGCGCAATCCTGCACGGCAATGTGCTGGACTGCGCTCTGGTTTTCGGCGCGCAGTCGGCTATGGTTCTGCGCAACCTTGAAAGGCTGTGCATGTTTGACCCTCACGCATCTGCGGCGCCCGCCCGCATTCCCGTCTTCGAATTCACCGCGCTCATGGCGCTTCTGGCGGCCACGGTCGCTTTCTCGATCGATGCCATGTTGCCCGCGCTGCCCGAGATCGCGGCCAAGCTTTCTCCCGAAGCGATCAACCGCGCACAACTGGTCCTGACCTTCTTCGTCCTTGGCATCGGCGTCGGCACCTTCGTCGCCGGTCCGCTTTCGGATGCGATCGGGCGCAAGCGGACGATCGTCGTCGGCGTGAGCATCTTCGTGATCGGGGCCGTCATCGGGGCCCAGGCGCAAAGTCTCGAAGTGCTGCTGGCGGCGCGATTCGTTCAGGGCCTTGGCGCCGCCGCCCCGCGGATCGTGCCGATGGCGCTGGTGCGCGACATGTATTCCGGGCGCGAGATGGCCAAGGTGACCGCCTTCATCATGATGGTCTTCATCCTTGTCCCGGCGCTCGCCCCCTCGGCCGGACAACTGATCATCGGGGTCGCGGGATGGCGCGGCGTGTTCTATGCCTTCATCCTGTTTGCACTGATCGGCCTCGCCTGGCTCAGCCTGCGTCAACCCGAGACCCTGACGCCCGAGCGGCGCCGCCCGCTGCGGGCGGCCTTGCTTTGGGCGGGGACCAAGGAGGTCCTCGGCGATCGCGACGTGCGGCTTTACATCCTGACGATGACACTTGGCTTCGGACAGATGTTCGCGCTGCTTTCCTCGTCACAACAATTGTTTGCGGCCTTCGGTGCAGTTGAGAGCTTCCCGAAATGGTTCGCTTTGATGGCGATTTTGGCGGGCTCCGGCACGGCTTTCAACGCGCTCTTCGTGATGCGTCTTGGGATGCGCAAGATGGTGCGGGGAACCTATATGATGCAGGTCGTCTCCTCGGGCGCGATGCTGGCGCTGGTGCTTGGCGGCGCGGTGACACCGCCGCACGGCTTCGTCTTCCTGTTTGCCTGGACGGTCACGGTCTTCATGATGGCAGGGATCACCTTTGGCAACCTGAACGCGCTGGCGATGCAGCGGATGGGCCATCTGGCCGGTCTGGCGGCCTCGGTCGTCTCGGCGCTCTCGACGATGGGCGCGGTGCTGATCGCCGCCCCGGTCGGGCTGATGTTCGACGGCACGGCCCTGCCGATCGTCGTCGCGACGCTGACCTGCTCGAGCCTTGCGGTGATCCTGATGGGCCTCGTGCGCGAGAACGCCTAGGGGGCGTCACGCCCCCTTTTTCTTCTCGGCCTTCTTGCCTGCTACGACCTTCTCGGCCAGATCGCGGGCAATCGCGAAGGCGCCCTTGATCTTCTCGGCCTCGTTCGTCCAGTCCCGCCGGACCACGACCTTGTTGCCGTTGATCTTCGCGGCCCCGCGTTCGGCGCTGATGAAGTCGACAAGCCCGGCCGGGTTCGGGAATTTGTCGAGATGGAACTGCACCGTGGCGCCTTTCGGCCCGGCATCCATGCGCGAAATCTCGGCGCGCTTGCACATTGCCTTGATCCGCACGACCAGCATCAGCGTGTTGACCTCCCGCGGCAGAGGTCCGAAACGGTCGATCAGTTCCGCCGCGAATCCTTCCATCTCGACCTTGCTCGCAAGGTTCGACAGCCGCCGGTAAAGCCCCAGCCTCACATCAAGATCGGGGATGTAACTCTCTGGAATCATGACCGGAACGCCAAGATTGATCTGCGGCGACCAATCTCCGTCGCCGGTCGTTTCCGTCAGCTCGCCCGATTTCAGCCTGGAAATCGTTTCCTCGAGCATCGCCTGATAAAGCTCGTAGCCGACTTCCTTGATATGGCCCGACTGCTCCTCGCCCAGAAGGTTGCCCGCCCCGCGCAGATCCAGATCCTGGCTGGCCAGCGAGAACCCCGCGCCAAGATTGTCGAGACTGCCCAGCAGCCGCAGCCGCTTCGTCGCCTGCGGCGTCAGCGGCAGGCGCGGCTTCGTCGTCAGATAGCAATAAGCGCGCAGCTTCGAGCGCCCGACCCGGCCGCGGATCTGGTACAGCTGCGACAGGCCGAACATGTCGGCGCGATGCACCACCATCGTGTTCGCCGTCGGAATATCCAGGCCCGATTCGACAATGGTCGTGGCCAGCAGCACGTCATGCTTGCCGTCGTAGAACGCGTTCATCCGGTCATCAAGTTCCCCCGCCGCCATCTGCCCATGCGCGACGATGAAGCTGACTTCGGGCACATGGGTGCGCAGGAAATCCTCGACCTCGGCCAGATCCGAAATCCGCGGCACGACATAGAAACTCTGCCCGCCGCGATAATGCTCGCGCAGCAGGGCCTCGCGGATGGTGACGGTGTCGAATTCGCTCACATAGGTGCGGATCGCCAGACGATCGACCGGCGGCGTGCCGATAATCGAGAGATCGCGCACCCCGGTCAGGCTGAGCTGCAGGGTCCGCGGAATCGGCGTCGCGGTCAGCGTCAGCACATGGATTTCGGACCGCATCTCCTTCAGCCGCTCTTTGTGCTGAACGCCGAAATGTTGTTCCTCATCAATGATCAACAGACCGAGGTTACGGAATTTCACGCCCTTGGCCAGCACCGCATGGGTGCCGATCACGATATCCACCGTACCATCCGCCAGCCCGTCGCGCGTGGTATTGGCGGCCTTGGCCGAGACGAAACGGGACAGCGGCTTCACCGTCAGGGGCGTGCCCCGAAAGCGCTCGATGAAGGTCTTGGCATGCTGACGCGCCAGCAGCGTCGTCGGCGCGATCACCGCCACCTGCATCCCGGAACTGGCCGCGACAAAGGCCGCCCGCATCGCCACTTCGGTCTTGCCAAACCCCACATCCCCCACGACCAGCCGATCCATCGGCCGCCCCGCGGCAAGGTCGGTCACCACATCCTCGATTGCCGTCAGCTGGTCGTCGGTTTCGGTATAGGGGAAGCGGGCCGCGAAGGCCTCCCAGTCATGATGCGCCGCCTCAAGGATCGGCGCCGGCCGCAGCAGCCGTTCCGCCGCAATCCGCATCAACCGGTCGGCGATCTGCCGGATCCGCTCCTTCAGCTTGGCCTTTTTCGCCTGCCAGGCGCCGCCGCCCAGCTTGTCGAGCAGCCCTTCCTCGTGCCCATAGCGCGACAGCAGCTCGATGTTCTCGACCGGCAGATACAGCCGATCGCCCCCGGCATATTCCAGCAGCACGCATTCATGCGGCGCGCCGAGCGCCGTGACCGTTTCCAACCCCTTGTAGCGCCCGACGCCGTGATCGACATGCACGACCAGATCGCCCGGAGACAGGCTTTGCGCCTCGGTCAGGAAATTCTCGGCCTTGCGCTTGCGGCGCGGTTTCGCCACCAGCCGGTCGCCCAGAACATCCTGTTCCGAGATCACCGTCAGCCCCTCGGCCTCGAACCCGGAATCGAGCGGCCAGACCGCCAGCCCCAGACCGTCGATGCCGCGGGCATCGGAAATCAGCTGCGCGCCACTCAGGCCTTCGTCTTCCAATAATCCTTTCAGACGTTCACGCGCGCCCTCGGACCAGCTGGCGATGACCACCGGCCCAAGCCGCAACCTTGCTTGCACATGATCCTTCAACGCCCCGAAAAGGCTGACATTTTCCAGCTGCCGTTCGGGCGAGAAATTTCGTCCGATGCGGCCTTCGGCATTCAGGATGCCCGGCCCGGGCGGCGCGGGCAGCACCTGCAGTTTCAGCACCCGGTGTCTTGCCAGCCCGGTCTCCCAGGCCGGTGCGTCCAGATAGAGCAGATCCGGCGGCGCGGGCTTGTAGACCGTATCCAGCCGATCGCGCCGGTTCATCGCTTCGCGTCGGGTGTCATATTGATCGGCGATGCTGTCCCAGCGCGCCGCCCGTTGCGGCTCGATCTGATCGTCCAGCATCACCGTGGCATCGGGCAGATAATCGAACAGAGTCTCCAGCCGGTCGTGGAAGAACCCCAGCCAATGTTCCATCCCGGCATGTTTGCGCCCGGCCGATACCGCTTCATAAAGCGGATCATCCGTCCCGCCCGCCCCGAATTCGATCCGATAATTCTGCCGGAACCGGGTGATGGAGGCCGGATCGAGCATCACTTCGCTGACCGGGGCGAAATCGATCTGGGACAGCTTCTCGGTCGTGCGCTGGGTCGCCGGATCGAAGCGCCGCGCCCCATCCAGCACATCGCCAAACAGATCCAGCCGCACCGGGCCGCCTTCGCCCGGCGGATAGATGTCGATGATGCCACCGCGCACCGCATAATCGCCGGGCTCCGACACGGTCGAGACCGGCGAGAACCCCATGCGGACCAGAAAGTCCTTCAACGCCTTGTCATCGATGCGCTGCCCGACCCGGGCCGAGAAACTCGCCCCCGCCACCAGATCGCGCGCGGGCAGCCGCTGCGTTGCCGCCGAAAGCGTGGTCAGCAGCACGAAGGGCCCCGTGATCACACCCTTCGCCAAAGCCGCCAGCGTTGCCATGCGCGCCGCCGAGATCTCGGGATTGGGCGAGATCCGGTCATAGGGCAGGCAATCCCAGGCCGGGAAGGTCAGAACCACCGCCTGCGGGTCGAAAAAGGCCAAAGCCGCCCGCATCGCCTCAAGGCGACGGTCATCGCGCGCGACATGAAGGACGGGCTTCCCCCTGGCCAATTCCTTGGCCAGAAGTTTCGCGTCATGGCCCTCGGGGGCACCGGAGAGAAGGAAATGCTGCATGGGCGAGAGGTATCGGAACGCGCGGACCTGTCAAGGCCTCAGCCGAAGGGCGACAGCTGCAGGTTCTGGAACATGCCCCAAAGCGCAGTGAAACAGATCGAGCCCATCCCGATCGCCTGCACCGAAACCCGATGCCGCAACAGGATCCGCGCCACCACATCCACCTCGGGCGTCTCGGCCAGAACCGGCTCCAGCCGCGCCGCGGTGCGCAGGCTCAAAAGCCCGACCCCGCTCAGCGGCACCAGGATCAGCGCCACGGCCTGGGCGAATTCGATCCGGAACACGAAGCCAAGCCCCAGGATCAGGCTGATCAGGAACGAGGCGACCAGCGTCAGCATCACCCCCGCCTCGCGGCCGATCGACAGCAACCGGCGCACGTTCACCGCGGTCAGCATCAGCATGTCCTCGGCCACGGGGCCGCCCCTGCGCCGCGCCCGCACGATCAGATCGAAGGGCACGCCCAGAACGTAATGCGAGGCGGTGGACCAGGTCACCGCCAGCGCGATCCAGTACCAGAGGTTCGAAAACGACCGCATGTCGATCAGGTCGAAGATCGTTTGCAGAATGTCCAAGGTCTTGCCCGCGCGTTGCCTGACCCCGGTTTCGCGCATCGGCGGCGTGGTTGCAAGCGCGCCTTCGCGCGGGCGCGACAATGCGGGTCTTGAGCCGGTCTGCGATCCGTGGCACCCACGGCGACGAAGGAGACCGCCCATGACCCTGATCACCCCCCCCTTTCCCACCAATCGCCTGCGCCGGATGCGCCGCACCGAAGCCCTGCGCGATCTCGCGCAGGAAAACCGCTTGTCGGTCAAGGACTTGATCTGGCCGATCTTCATCACCGACGTGCCCGGCGCCGATGTCGAGATCTCCTCGATGCCGGGCGTCGTCCGCCGCACCATGGACGGCGCGCTGAAAGCGGCCGAGGAAGCCGCGACGCTTGGCATTCCCGCGATCTGTCTCTTCCCCTTCACCGATCCGGCGGTGAAGACCGAGACCTGCGAGATGGCCTGGCAGCATGACAATTTCGTCAACCGGGTCATTGCGGCGATGAAGCAGGCGGTGCCCGAGGTCGCGATCATGACCGATATCGCGCTCGATCCCTATAACGCGAACGGCCACGATGGTCTGGTGCGCGACGGCATCATCCTGAACGACGAAACCACCGAGGCGCTGGTGAAGATGGCGCTTGCCCAGGCCGAGGCCGGGGCCGACATCCTCGGGCCCTCCGACATGATGGATGGCCGCGTCGGTGCGATCCGGCAGGCGATGGAGGCCGCCGGTCACAAGGATATCGCCATCCTGAGTTACGCCGCGAAATATGCCTCGGCCTTCTATGGCCCGTTCCGCGATGCGGTCGGTGCCTCGGGCGCGCTCAAGGGCGACAAGAAGACCTATCAGATGAACCCCGCCAACAGCGCCGAGGCCCTGCGCAATGTCGCCCGCGACATCGCCGAGGGCGCCGACATGGTGATGGTGAAGCCGGGCATGCCCTATCTGGACATCTGCCGCCAGGTGAAGGACGCCTTCGGGATGCCGACCTATGCCTATCAGGTCTCGGGCGAATATGCGATGCTGATGGCGGCGGTGCAGAACGGCTGGCTCAACCATGACAAGGTGATGCTGGAAAGCCTGATGGCCTTCCGTCGTGCCGGCTGCGATGGCGTTCTGACCTATTTCGCCCCCGCCGCGGCGAAGCTGATCGGCGCCTGACCGCGCATCGGTTGCCCTTGGCCGCGGGCGCAAGTGACAAGCGCCCGCGGCTGCGCTAATCTCGCTTCAACCGGCCCGTTCAGGCCCGGAAAGACACGGAGCGAGCAGATGACAGAACTTTCCAGACGGTCCCTTCTCGTGCTCGGCGGTGCCAGCCTTGGTCTGGCCGCCTGCGGCAATGGCGTGGGCTCGAACGGCGGCACCACAATCGATGCACGGGTCAATGCCACGCGCGACTACATGTTGCGCAGCTTCCCCTCGACGCAGCAATTGATGAGCAAATCGGTCGGCGTGCTTTACATGCCCCTGATGACCGAGGCGAGTTTCGGCTTCGGCGGCGCCTTCGGCCGCGGCGCGCTGCGGATCAACGATGTCACGGTGGATTACTATTCCGCCGCCTCGGCCTCGGTCGGCTTTCAGATCGGGGCGCAGCAATATGCCCATGCGCTGTTCTTCATGACCGAAAAGGCGCTCGCCGATTTCCGCCGCGCCGATGGCTGGGAACTGGGCGCCGATGCCCGCTACGCCCTGCCCGACGGCGGTGCCGCGATCGGCACCGACACCACCACGACGCTCGCGCCGGTGGTGGTGCAGGTCTTCGGCCAGTCCGGCCTGATCGTCGGCGCCTCGCTGGCCGGGACGAAATACACCCGCATCATTCCCTGAAGACGATCCTCCAAAAACTTGAAAGGCGCGGAATTTTCCGCGCCTTTTCATTTGGATGCAGGTCGAAGCTAAGACGTCAGCCGCCGTAGACGACCTTGACGTAATTCGTCGTCTCTTCGTAATTCGGCACGCCATCGGCCTTGTCTACCGCCTCGGGCCCGGCGTTATAGGCGGCCAAGGCCAGACGCCAGTCGCCGAAACGGTCATACATCATCCGCAGATAGCGCGCGCCGCCGTCAAGGTTCTCGAGCGGATCGGTCGCATCGACGCCCAGAAGCTGCGCCGTGCCCGGCATCAGCTGCGCCAGCCCCGTCGCCCCTTTCGGCGAGACCGCCCCGGGATTCCAGCCGCTTTCCTGCTGCACAAGGCGCAGGAAAAGATCCTCCGGCACGCCATGCCGCGCCGCCGCCGCCTTGGCATGGGCCAGATATTCGCCCTTGTAGCGGCCACTGTAGCGCGGCACCGTCCCCGAGGGCTCAAGCCCGCCCTTCGGCGCATCGGGGCGCAGCCGAACCGAATTGTCATATTGACCGGAAAGCCGACCATCCAGCAGCGCAAACTGATTGCGCCGCACGGTCGATTGCGCCTTCGACGAGGCCCGCCCCAGCACCAGCCCCTCGGCATCGGCCTTGGTGACGACAGCCGGGCTGACCGTCACCGCCATCGCAAGCCCAACCGCTGCAACGATTTTTCGCATAAACAACCCTGCAGGTGCCCTCTTCGGCCGGAACTATAGGCGCAATCGCTCCGCCTGCCTAGCGTCTTGCGCCGCGGCCCGATTTATGGGCAAAGTATTGCCGACGCCCCCAAACGGGGCCGCCTCATCGCGGCCCCGTTTGGGGGCATTTCGGACAATCGCCGGATCACTCCGGCCACTACGGAGAGTTTCATGGCAGGATCGGTGAACAAGGTCATTCTGGTGGGCAACCTCGGGCGCGACCCGGAGGTGCGCAGCTTCGCCAATGGCGGCAAGGTCTGCAACCTGCGCATCGCCACCTCGGAAACCTGGCGCGACAAGCAATCGGGCGAGCGCAAGGAGCGCACCGAATGGCATTCCGTCGCGATCTTCAACGAGGCTCTGGCGAAGATCGCCGAGCAATATCTGCGCAAGGGCTCGACCGTCTACATCGAGGGCCAGCTGGAAACCCGCAAATGGACCGACCAGCAGGGCCAGGAACGCTACACGACCGAGGTGGTGCTGCGCCCCTACACGGGCAACCTGACGCTGCTCGGCGGCCGGGACGGCGGCGGCTCGGGCGGTGGCGGCGGTGGCAATTACGGCGGCGGCGCACAGGGCGGCGGCTATGGCGGCGGTTACGACGACGGCCCGAGCTACGGCGGTGGTGGCGGTGGCGGATCCTCGGCCCCCTCGGGCGGCGGTGGCGGCGGCCGGTCGGACTTCGACGACGACATTCCGTTCTGACGACAAGGGGGGCCGCAAGGCCCCCTTCTTCTTGCGGCCCGGTCTTCGGCTGACCGCGCCGGGGGCGCTGCCCCCGCCCCCCCGAGGTCTTTGCGGCAAGATGAAGGAAAACCCGTTGCGGCTTTCACCTTGGCGCAAATATCCCGGGGGGCGGCGAAGCCGGGGGGCAGAGCCCCCCTCGCGCTCAGCCCAAAGCGCGCAGCCGCGCGATCAGGCTGGACGTATCCCAGCGCCCGCCGCCCAGCTTCTGCACATCCTTGTAGAACTGATCGACCAGCGCCGTCACCGGCAGGCTTGCCCCGGTCTCGTTCGCGGTCGCCAGACAGATCCCCAGATCCTTGCGCATCCAGTCGACGGCAAAGCCGAAATCGAAGCGGTTCTCGGCCATCGTCTGCGAGCGGTTCGTCATCTGCCAGCTGCCCGCCGCGCCCTGCGAAATCACCTCGACCAGGGCCCCGGCATCAAGCCCGGCCTTTTCGGCGAAATGCAGCGACTCGGCCAGCCCCTGCACCAGACCGGCAATCGCGATCTGGTTGCACATCTTCGCCAGCTGTCCCGCGCCGCTTTCGCCCAGCCGCCGACAGATCCGGGCATAGGCCGCAATCACCGGCTCGGCCGCGGCATAATCCGCCTCTGTGCCGCCGCACATCACCGAAAGCACGCCATTCTCGGCCCCCGCCTGCCCGCCCGACACCGGCGCATCGACGAAGCCAAGCCCCTTCTCGGAGGCCAGCGCCGCCAGCTCTCGCGTCACCTGCGCCGAAACCGTGGTGTGATCGACGAAAATCGCCCCCGGCGCCATTCCGGCGAAGGCCCCGGTCGCGCCCAGACAGACCTGACGCAGGTCGTCGTCATTGCCGACACAGGCCAGGACGAATTCCGCCCCCGAAGCCGCCTCGGCCGCCGTCGCCGCGCGGCTGCCCGCGTGCTTGCTGACCCAGGCCTCGGCCTTGGCGGCGGTGCGGTTCCACACCGTCACCGCATGGCCGCGCGCCGCCAGATGGCCCGCCATCGGAAAGCCCATCACCCCCAAGCCCAGAAACGCCACCTTGGCCATCGCCCCTCCCTCCGCACGCGTTTGCGCGTTGAACATTGCCTGCCCGTGACTTAGTAACGCCCCCGCCTGCCCCGTCAATTCTTCGCGTCAAATCCCGGTCAAAGGTCCTCGCATGTATCGGCTGTTCACCTGGTTGGTCCGCATCGTTTCGACCTTGCTTGCCTGTGCCGTCCTTGCGGCTTTCGGGGTCTGGTATTTCGCCACCCGCTCGCTGCCCGATTACGATGCCACCTACCAGATGGAGGGGCTCTCGGCCCCGGTCGAGATCGTGCGGACGACCGAGGATGTGCCGCATATCTTCGGCAAGACCGATGCCGATGTCTATTTCGCGCTGGGGCTGGCCCATGCGCAGGACCGGCTGTGGCAGATGACGATGGCGCGGCGCACGGTGCAGGGCCGGCTCAGCGAGGTCTTTGGCGACAAGACCCTGAAGACCGACGAGCTGATGCGCCGGCTTGATCTTTACGGCGCGGCGCAGGCCTCGGTCGCGGCGCAGGATCCGGTGACCGCCTCGGCGCTTGACGCCTATGCGCGCGGCGTGAACGCCTGGATCGAGGAGGTGAACCGCGCCGCGCTGGGCCGGGGGGCGCCCGAATTCTTCCTCTTCGATGCCGAGATCGCCTATTGGACCCCCGCCGATTCGATCGCGCTGCTGAAACTGCTGGCAGTGCAGACCTCCACCCAGATCGATACCGAGGTGCTGCGTGCCCAGCTTTCGATGCTGGGTCAGGGCTGGGCGCGCGATCTGATGCCCGAGGTTTCCGGCCCCGGCACCATCGCCCTGCCGCGCTATTCCGACCTGTTCCCCGATCTTGCCCCCGCGCAGGTGCAGACCGCGGCCGACAGGGAAGACCCGCTTTCCCCCTTTGCAAGCCGCGATTTCGGCGCCGCGTCGAATGCCTTCGCCGCCGCCCCCGCCCGCTCGGCCGCGGGCGGATCGCTTTTGGCCAATGACCCGCATGCGGCCTTTTCCGCGCCCTCGCAATGGTATCTGGCCCGGCTCGAGCTTTCGACCGGCGGCGTGATCGGCGCGACCATCCCCGGCATTCCCGCGATCCTGACCGGACGCAGCGACCTGCTTGGCTGGGGGATCACCGCCGCCTTTGCCGATGACGAGGACCTTTTCGTCGAGGAGCTTGATCCGAAAACGCCCGAGCGCTACCGCAGCCCCGAGGGTTGGGCCGAATTCACCACCCGCAAGGTGATCGTCACCGTCAAGGACGCCGCGCCGATCACGCTCACGCTGCGCTGGACCGAGAACGGCCCGGTGCTGCCCTCGGGTCACTTCGATCTGGGCAAGATCACCCCGCCCGGCCATGTGATCAGCCTGGGCTGGTCGGCGCTCTCGCCCGCCGATACCTCGATGAGCGCGGCGCTGAAGATCATGACCTCGAAGACCGTGCCCGAGGCGGTGGCGGCGGGCGAAGGCTTCCTCGCCCCCGCGGTCAATCTGACGCTGGCCGATGCGACCTCGGTCGGGCTGGTGACGCTCGGCGCGCTGCCGCTGCGCGATCCGGCCAATGCGACCGAGGGGCGGATGCCGCAGCCGGGCTGGCTGTTGGCGAACCGCTGGCATGGGCGGCTGCCCTATGACAGCAATCCCCGCCTGCTCGACCCCGAGGGCGGGATCGTGGTGAACACCAACAACAAGCTGATCGACCGGCCGTTTCCGCTGCATGTCAGCTACGATTGGGGCGACAGCCAGCGCGTCGCCCGCCTGACCCGGCTGATGGGTGAGCGCGAGGTGCATTCGCGCGAAAGCTTCATCGCGGTGCAGACCGACACGGTTTCCCCGGCGGCGCGCGGGCTTTTGCCGCTTGTGGGCGCCGATCTGTGGTTCACCGGCACCCCCGCGCCCGAGGGCACGCCCGAGCGGTTCCGCCAACGCGCGCTGGAACTTCTGGCCGCCTGGGACGGCGACATGAACGAACACCTGCCCGAGCCGCTGATCTATGCCGCCTGGATGCGGGAATTTCAGGACCGGCTGATCCGCGACGAGCTGGGCCCGGAACTCGCCGCGAAATTCCTCCATATCGAGCCGCTCTTTCTGGAAAAGGTGCTGCGCAACGTCGAAGGCGCCGCGCGCTGGTGCGACGTGCTGCAATCGGCGCCCTCGGAAACCTGCACCGACATCGCCCGCGTCGCGCTTGATGCGGCGCTTCTGGATCTGAAGGAAAAATACGGGCCGCAGATCGAAAGCTGGCGCTGGGGCGACGCGCATGAGGCCCGCCACGATCACGCGGTTCTGGGGCGCAATCCGCTGCTGGGCTGGCTGATGAACATCCGGCAATCGACCTCGGGGGGGGATTTCACCCTCAACCGTGGTTTGACCGCGGGCACCGGCCCCGAGCCCTTCGCCAATGTCCACGGCGCGGGCTATCGCGGCGTCTATGATTTCGCCGACCCGGATTCCTCGGTTTTCATCATCGCCACCGGGCAATCGGGCCATCCGTTCTCGGCCCATTATGACGATCTGGCCGATCTGTGGCGGCGCGGCGAATATATCCCGATGTCGCTCGATCCGGCCCTCGCCCGGGCCGCCGCCGCCGGGATCACCCGGCTGGAGCCCCTCGGCCCCTCGGATTGAGGGCGACAAGGGCGTATTTGGACCAAGAAGAAACCGCAGCTTCTTCTTGGCTTAAATACGCCCTTTTCAAAGGCTTGCGCAGCAAAGCTAAAGTGCGGCGAACTTCGACTTCTGCGCCTCGGTCCAGCGCAGACGCAGCTGCCAGCCGTCTTCGCCCTGCAGCTCGTCGCGGATCACGCCCTGCGCATGCAGCCAGGCATGTTCCTTGCCCGCGGTGAAGGGCAGATCCAGATCTTCCTCGATCCAGGCCTCGCCCAGACGCGTCTCGATCGCCGCCACCAGCGCGCCGATCCCCTCGCCCGACAGCGCCGAGACCGCCTGCACATCGAAGCGCCGCGCGTCCTGTGCGAGCAGACCTTGCCGCACCGCTTCGGACAGGGCGTCGATCTTGTTCCAGACCTCGATCAGCGCCACATCTTCGGCCACGCCCAGAGATTCGAGGATCTCGCCGACATCCTCGGCCTGTTCCTCGGTCTCGGGGTGCGAGACGTCGCGCACATGCAAGATCAGATCGGCTTCCAGCACCTCCTCGAGCGTCGCGCGGAAGGCCGCCACCAGCTCATGCGGCAGGTCCGAGATGAAACCCACGGTGTCGGAGAGGATGATCCGCCGCCCCGAGGGCAGCACAAGGCCGCGCATCGTGGGATCGAGCGTGGCGAAAAGCATGTCCTTGGCCAGCACTTCGGCCCCGGTCATGCGATTGAAAAGCGTGGATTTTCCGGCGTTCGTATAGCCCACGAGCGCGACGATGGGAAACGGCACCTTGCGCCGCGCCGCGCGGTGCAATTCGCGCGTTTTCACCACCTTTGCCAGCTGCCGCTTCAGCCGGATCACCTGATCGTCGATCGCCCGCCGGTCGGCCTCGATCTGGGTTTCGCCGGGACCGCCGACGAAACCAAAGCCGCCGCGCTGACGTTCAAGGTGGGTCCAGGCCCGCACCAGCCGGGTGCGCTGATAGGACAGCGCCGCAAGGTCCACCTGCAGCACGCCCTCGCGCGTGCGCGCCCGGTCGGCAAAGATTTCCAGGATCAACCCGGTCCGGTCCAGAAGCTTGACGCCCCATTCCTTTTCCAGATTGCGTTGCTGGATCGGCGAAACCGGCCCATCGACCAGCACCAGATCGACCTCGGCGGCCTGCAGACGTTCCTTCAGCTCGGCCATCTTGCCGGTGCCGAACAGATGCCCCGCATGGGGTTTCGGCAGGCGCACGATCTCGTGGCCCATGATCTGCAGATCGGGAAGCGCGGCCGCCAGCGACACCGCCTCGGCCAGACGCAATTCCGGCTCGCGCCGGGCATCGACCGCCTTCAGGTCCGGGTGCAGCACCCAGACGCGGGTCGGACGGTCTTTCGAAAGGATGGGATCGCTCAGTCTTCGCCCTCGTACAGAGAGATCGGCGAGCCGGGCATGATCGTCGAAATCGCGTGTTTGTAGACCAGCTGCGATTGGCCGTCGCGGCGCAAAAGCACGCAGAAGTTGTCAAACCAGGTGATCACGCCCTGCAATTTCACCCCGTTGATGAGAAAGATCGTGACCGGAACCTTGGTCTTGCGGACGTGGTTGAGGAAGGCGTCCTGAAGGTTCTGTTTGTCGGCAGCCATTTTTTCTTATGCCTTTTTTTCTGTCTTGTCCTGTCGCGCGGGGCCGGTTTCGGTCTCCCTGCGCAAGTATGCGCAAAGGTGCAAGAGATTCCAGCCAAAAAGCAGAGACTTGCGCCCGGGGCACGGAAATTGACGTTTCCTGTCGCCCGCGGGGCGCAGTCGGGGGCCAATCGGTGGCCTTGCGGCCTCAGACCTCGTCGCCCGCGGTCTCGATGTCGTCCTCTTCGGCCTCGTCGAAGCCCGCCCCGCCGCGCCCCGATTTCGCCGAGGTGACGACGCCGAGCGATTTCAGCT
Source organism: Rhodobacter capsulatus (assembly GCF_005144475.1). GTDB lineage: Bacteria > Pseudomonadota > Alphaproteobacteria > Rhodobacterales > Rhodobacteraceae > Rhodobacter > Rhodobacter capsulatus_C. The sequence goes on from NZ_SWJZ01000064.1 coordinate 19,819, forward strand.
TGCGGTGCAGCGCCGAGCGTTCCATGCCGACAAAGGCCGCCGTGCGCGAGATGTTGCCGCCAAAGCGGTTGATCTGCGTCAGCAGATATTCGCGTTCGAACAGCTCGCGCGCCTCGCGCAGCGGCAGCGACGCGAGCTGACCGCCGAGCACGATCCGCCCCTCTTCGGGCAGGGCTGCATTGCCCGGCAGCTCGCGTGCCTCGATCGGCCCGGTGCCATCGCCCAGGATCAGCACCCGCTCGATCACGTTGCGCAATTCGCGGATGTTGCCCGGCCAGTCCATCGTCTGCAGGCTGGCCACCGCTTCCTCGGACAGCGGCCGCAGCGCCAGGCCCTGGGTGCGGTTGAACACCTCGATGAAATGACCCGCGACCAGCGGCACATCCTCGCGCCGCTCGGAGAGCGAGGGCACGGCGATCGGCACCACATTGAGCCGGTCGTAAAGTTCCTGCCGGAACCGCCCGGCGGCGATTTCGGCGGTCAGGTTGCGCGTGGTCGAGGAAATCACCCGCAGATCGACCCGCACCTTGTCGGAGCCGCCGACGCGGGTGAACTGCTGTTCCGTCAGCACGCGCAGGATCTTCGATTGCGTGCCCAAGGGCATCTCGGCCACTTCGTCGAAATAGATTACCCCGCCATGGGCTTGTTCCAGAAGGCCTTTTTCAATTCCGCGTTCCGGGGTTTCGCGGCCGAACAGCACCTCTTCCATGCGCTCGGGGGCGATCGTCGCGGAATTCACCGTCACGAAAGCCGCCGCCGCCCGGGTCGAATGCTGGTGGATGTAACGCGCCGCCGATTCCTTGCCCGAGCCGGGATCGCCCGTCAGCATCACCCGCCCGTTCGATTTCGTCACCTTGTCGAGCTGGTCCTTCAGCCGCCGGAACGCCGCGGAATTGCCGATCATCTCGCCCGAATGCAGATCCCGCCGCCGCAGGCTGGAATTTTCCCGCCGCAACCGGCTGGTTTCCATCGCCCGCGAGATCACCACCATCAGCTGGTCGATGTTGAAGGGCTTCGAGATGAAATCATAGGCGCCCTGCTTGATCGCGGCGACCGCGATCTCGATGTTGCCATGCCCCGAGATGATGATGATCGGAATGTCCGGGTTGTCGCGTTTCACCGTCTTCAGGATGTCGATGCCGTCCATCCGGCTGTCCTTCAGCCAGATGTCGAGGATCATCAGCGCCGGGGCCTCGGCGTTGATCGCCTCCATGCAGGCGTCGGAATTGGCCGCCGTCCGTGTCGCATAGCCCTCGTCCTTGAGGATGTCGGCGATCAGGTCGCGGATGTCCTTTTCGTCATCGACGATGAGAATGTCGCTCATGGCTCACTATCCTTGATGGCGCGCAGCCCGGATCGGGCGCGGGGCAGTCTGATTTCGGCACAGGCGCCCGGACGGGCGCCCTCGGCAAAGGCGGGCGCATCGGTCAGAGCCAACATGCCGCCGTGTTCCTCGATGATCTTCTTGACGATCGACAGGCCAAGCCCGGTGCCCTTGGCGCGGGTCGTGACATAGGGCTCGAAGAGCCGCGCCCGGTCGGGCGGCAGGCCGATGCCATTGTCCATGATCCGGATCTCGACCGCCTCGGGCTCGACCCTCAGGCTGACGCGGACCTGCGGCGCGTAGCCCTCGGGGGCGCCCTTCTCGATCAGGCTTTCGATCGCCTCGCCGGCGTTCTTGATCAGATTGGTCAGCGCCTGGGAAATCATCGTCGCATCGAGTTCGACCACCACCGGCGCCTCGGGCAGATCGGCGGTCAGCTTCGCCCCGTGCAGCGAGCCTTCCTGCAACAGCACCGCATCGCGGGTCAGGGCCACGATGTCATGATCGCGCCGGTCGGGTTCCGGCATCCGGGCAAAGCGCGAAAATTCATCGACGATCCGGCGCAGATCGTCGGTCTGGCGGATGATCACCCCGGTCAGTTGCGCCAGCGCCTCGGCCTCTTCGGGGGCGATCTGCCGGGTGAACTTGCGCTTGATCCGCTCGGCCGAAAGCTGGATCGGCGTCAGCGGGTTCTTGATCTCATGCGCGATCCGCCGCGCCACGTCGCCCCAGGCCGCCATCCTTTGCGCCGAGACCAGCTCGGTCACGTCGTCAAAGGCCACCACATAGCCCTCGCGCTGCCCCGAGGCCCGCCGCTCGGCCATCCGCACCAGCAGGCTTTCCAGCCGCCCCTCGCGGGAAACCCGCACCTCTTCTTGCACGACCGCATGCAGACCGTCCTGCAACTTCTGGAAAAGAGAGGCGAATTCCGGAACGGCCTCGGCCAGCGGACGATCGGTGTCGCGCGCGGCGGCCAGCTTCAGGATCCGCACCGCCGAGGGGTTGAGAAAGTCGATCCGCCCCTCGGCATCCAGCCCGATCACCCCCGAAGTGACCGAGGAGAGCACGGAATCGAACATCCGGCGCTGCTCGTCGGTTTCGCGGTGCGAGGCCACCAGTTCGGCGCGCTGCCCCTTGAGCTGGCCGGTCATCCGGTTGAAGACCTGCCCCAGCGTGGCGATTTCGTCATCGCCCTCTTCCTCGATCACCCGCGCGTCCAGATCGCCCGCGCCGACGCGCTCGGCCGCCGCCGCCAACCGCCCGATCGGCCGCGACAGACGTTCGGCAAACCACAGCCCCGCCCAGATCGCCGCCAGGATCAGGATCAGCGCGAAACCGACATAGATCAGCCCGAATTCGAACAGCACCCGCCCGCGCGAGGTCTCAAGCTGTTGATAAAGATGGACAGTTTCGCGCGTATTGTCGAGCAGCGACAGGATCTGGCCATCGACCGCGCGCGAGACATAGAGATAGCGGTCGACATAGGCATCGAGCTTGATCAGCGCCCGGAATTCCGAATTCGACCAATCCTCGATCAGGACGGTGTCGCCCTTGGCCGCCGCGACCACCTTTTCCGGCGCCGGGGTTTCATAGTCGAAAAGATAAGAGCGATCGCCGCGGGCGATGATCGCGGCGCCGCCATCGATCACATAGGCTTCCTTCAGCCCGCGCTGAATCCCCTGCTGCCCCGCCACCAGCCATTCGCGCAGATCGCCGTCATCGGCAAAGGTCGCCGCCTGACGGCGCAGGTTGAGAAACCCGGCCAGCGCCCCGGCATCCTGCACCAGATCGTGGCGGTGTTCCTCCTGATAGGCTTCGGCGGCCGACAGCGAGGTGCCGACGACCGAGCGCACCCGGTCGGAAAACCAGCCTTCAAGCCCGATATTGACGGTCAGCCCGGCAAACAGCGCCACCAGCACGGTCGGCACCAGCGCGATCCCGGCAAAGACCCCGGTCAGCCGCAATGTCAGCCGCGAGCCCGTCGCCCGCACCCGCCGCGCCGCCATCATCTGCGTCAGCCGCAGCAGAATCAGCCCGGCCAGAACGAGGAAGTAGATGAAGTCGCCCAAAAGCGTCAGCCGCAGCGCGATGCTGTCGGCGCCCTGCCCCAAAGGCCCCAGCACGACAAAGGTGATGATCGCCAGCGCCGGGCCCAGCACCGCAAGGCCAAAGACGAAGCCGCTTTGCACCCGGCGCTGGCGCCGCAGCCGCGCCAGCTTCTCCCAAGCTGAGCCACTCCTCGTCATGGACACGACGGGTCCCCCGGTTCTCCGCCGCGGCGAATCCCGTGAGGTGGATTTGCCACAATTACCTGTGGCCTATTTACATCAGTTTGCGCCGCCTTGTCACCTGAATATCCAGATCGGTGATCTTTTTGCGCAAGGTATTGCGGTTGATCCCCAAAAGATCGGCACATTTGGCCTGGTTGCCGCCGGTGGCATCCAGCGCGATCTCGATCAGCGGCGCTTCCATCTCCGCCAGAATCCGGTCGTAAAGCCCGGGCGGCGGCAGGTTGCCGCCATGCAGATCGAAGTAGCGCCGCAGATGCCGGGCGATCGAGGCGGAGAGTTTCTCGCCCTCGCCGCCCGCGCCGCGCAGCGGCTCGACCGCGGGCTGGTTGCCCAGAACGAATTCCACCTCGGCGCGGGTGATCTCCTCCTCGGACGCCGTCACGACGAGCCGCCGCACGGTGTTTTCCAGCTGGCGCACATTGCCCGGCCAGGCATAGGCGCGCACCAGCCCCATCGCCTCGACCGAGAAGCGGCGCATGCCCAGACCGTCGCGCTCGGCCCGGCCCAGGAAATGTTCGGCCAGAAGCGGAATGTCCTCGACCCGCTCGCGCAGCGCGGGCACGGCCAGCGTCACCCCGCCCAGACGGTAGTAAAGATCCTGCCGGAACCGGCCCGCCTCCATCAGCGCGCCCAGATCGACCTGGGTCGTCGCCATGATCCGCGGCGCGGGATCGGGCAGCGCATCGAGCATCCGCACGATCCGGCCCTGGGTCTCGTCGTCGTAATCGCCGACCTCGTCGAAGACGAGCGAGCCGCCCTTGACGCGCGCCAAAAGGCTGGAGGGCCCGTCCGCCCCCAGCAGATCGGCCGCCTGCGCCACCACGAAGGGCAGCGTGCGACGGTCGGAGAAATCGTGAATCGCCTTTGCGATCAGGGATTTGCCGGTGCCGGATTCGCCCATGATCATCACCGGCAGATCGGCATTCATCACCCGCGCCACCAGCCGGTAAAGCGCCTGCATCGCCGCCGTGCGCCCGACCAGCGGCAGATCGGTGCCCTCGGGGCGCGAGGTCTCGATCACCTTCGGCACCACCTGCGCGCGGCGTTTCAGTTCCAGCGCGCGCGCCGCCCGTTTCATCAGATCGGGCAGATCGAAGGGCTTGGGCAGATAGTCGTAAGCGTCGGCCTCGGCCGCCTGAATCGCCGTCATGATGGTGTTTTGCGCCGAGATCACGATCACCGGCAGGCCCGGCCGTTCCCGCGCGATCCGCGGCAGCGCCTCGAGCCCGTTGCCGTCGGGCATGACCACATCCGAGATCACCAGATCGCCCTTGCCCTCCTCGACCCAGCGCATCAGCGTCATCAGGGACGCCGTCGCATGGACCTTGCAGCCGGCGCGGGTCAGCGCCTGGGTCAGAACGGTGCGGATCGTGCGGTCGTCATCGGCGACGAGAACGGTGCCATCCATCTGTCAAAGCTCCTTCGGGGCGACGGGCAAGGAAATGCGGAACAGGGTGCGGCCAGGGGCGCTTTCGACGCTGACCCAGCCGTTGTGTTCGGAGATGATCTTCGACACGAGCGCCAGGCCAAGGCCGGTGCCGTTCTCGCGTCCGGAAACAAAGGGCTCAAAGATCGAGCTGGCAAGATCGGCGGGAATGCCCGGACCGTCGTCGATCACCTCGACCTGCAGCGGCAGCCGCTGCCCGCCGCCATCGGGCCGCCGCAGCCGCAGCGCATAATCGTAAAAGGTGCGCAGCCGGATCGTGCCTTGCCCCTTCGCGGCCTCAGAGGCGTTCTTCAGAAGGTTCAGGAACACCTGTGTCAGCTGATCGGCATCGCCGAGCGTCGGCGGCAGCGAGGGGTCGTAATCCTCGACGATCAGCATATGCGCGCCAAAGCCGACGCCCGCAGATTTCCGTGCCCGATCAAGCACATCGTGGACGTTCACCGGTTTCATCTCGGGCGGGCGGACATTGCCGAACTGCTCGACCTGTTCCAGCAGTTTCACGATGCGGCGGGTTTCATCGACGATCAGATCGGTCAGCTCCAGATCCTCGCCCGACAGCCCCATCGACAGAAGCTGCGCCGCCCCGGCAATCCCCGCCAGCGGGTTCTTGATCTCATGCGCCAGCATCTCGGCCATGCCGATCGCCGAGCGCGCGGCCGATTTCACCATGCTGGCGCGGCCCAGCCGATCGGCGATTTCGCGCGGCGAAATCAGCAGCAGCACCGTTTCCGGATCATCGGCGATCGGCGCGGCCTGCAGGTTGCACTGCACCGGCGCGCGTTCGCCCGTGGTCAGATCGACATCGTTGACGAACAATGCCGAGCGGTTCTTGCGCACGCGGGCGAAAATCTCTTCCAGCGGCGCGGAAATCGCCAGCCGCTCGCCCAGGGCCTGGCCCTTGAGCGCGCGGGCCGAAAGGTTGAGGAAAAGTTCCGCCGCCGGGTTGATCTCGATGACCCGGTCGTTGACGTCAAGCATCAGCGCGGGCAGCGGCAGCGAGTTCCAGATGATGCCGGGCGGGGGCAGGTTCATGCGGCCTCCCTGTCGGAAAAGGCGCTGCGGATCAGCGCGAGCGTGGCGGCGGGATCGGTTGCGCGCATCATCTCGGCGCGCAGCGGCGCGGCGGCGGCCTCGGCATACCAGCCCAGATGCTTGCGCGCGATGCGCAAGCCCAGATCGCGGCCGTAAAAACTGAGGATCGCCTCGTAATGCTCTGACACGAAGTCGGAAAATTCGGATCCCACCGGAAGCTTCGGAACCGCCGTGCCAAACAGCGCCGCGGCGATCTGCGCCAAGCGCCAAGGTGCCCCCTGCGCGCCGCGCCCCACCATGACACCCGCCGCCCCGCTGTGATCGAGCGCCGCCCGCGCCGAGGCGGCATCGACGATATCGCCATTCGCCACCACCGGCACCGAGACCGCCTGCCGGATCGCGGCAATCGCCCGCCAATCCGCCGCACCGGTGTAAAACTGCATCCGCGTGCGGCCGTGAATGACGATCATCTTCACCCCCGCAGCTTCGGCCCGGGCGGCGATCTCGGCCGCGTTCAGCTGATCGCTGTCCCAACCCAGCCGCATTTTCAGCGTCACCGGCAGATCGACCGCGCCCACCACCGCCTCGATCAGCCGCAGCGCGTGATCGGGATTGCGCATCAGCGCCGCGCCCGAAAGCCCGCCCGTCACCTTTTTCGCCGGACAGCCCATGTTGATGTCGATGAGTTCCGCGCCCATGTCGGCGACGATCTTCGCCGCCTCGGCCATCGGCGCCGCCTCGCGGCCCGCCAGCTGCACCGAGGTCGGCAGCCCCGCCGTCAGTTCCGCCTGCGCCTTCGCCCGGACCGAGGGCTTGGCGGTCAGCATCTCTCCGCTTGCGACCATCTCGGAGACGACGAGCCCGGCGCCGAACCGCGCCACCATGCGCCGGAACGGCAGATCGGTGATGCCGGCCATCGGCGCCAGAAGCACCGGAGGGTCGAGGCGAAGGCTGTCGAGGCGGATCGTCACTTGGTCTCTCTCTTGCAACTGCTCAAGGAAGTAGCGACCGGCGGCGGGAATCACAATTGCGTCCGGTGATCTGACCCATCACAGGGGCGGGAAAATCGGCAGTTGCACAAATTAAAGGCAATCAGCTGCGGCTCTGTGTGCATTGCACCCGCGCGGCGCATGTCCTAAGCCTTTGGCAAGCAAGGAGGCATCATGGCGGTTGCGGTGATCATCGTCGCGGCGGGTCGCGGCACGCGGGCGGGCGAAGGCCTGCCGAAACAATGGCGCGAGCTGGCCGGGCGGCCGGTTCTGGCGCAGACGGTTGCGGCTTTCGCCGGGCTGGGCCGGATTCTGGTGGTGCTGCATCCCGACGACATGGGGCTTGGCATGGATCTGCTGGGCGGCTCGGTCGTGCTGGTCGCGGGGGGCGCGACGCGGTCGGAAAGCGTGAAGAACGCGCTGGAGGCGCTGGAAGGCTCGGATGTGACGCGCGTCCTGATCCATGACGGCGCAAGGCCGCTGGTTCCGGCTTCTGTGACCGCGGCGGTTCTCTCGGCGCTCGACACCACGCCGGGGGCTGCGCCCGCGCTGGCGGTGACCGATGCGCTTTGGCGCGGCGAGGCCGGTCTGGTGGCGGGCACGCAGGATCGCGAGGGGCTTTACCGCGCCCAGACGCCGCAGGGCTTCCGTTTCCCCGAGATTCTGGCCGCGCACCGGGCCCATCCGGGCGGTGCCGCCGATGATGTCGAGGTCGCCCGTCACGCGGGGCTTTCCGTGGCGATCGTTCCGGGGCATGAAGACAATCTGAAGATCACCTATGCGCCGGATTTCGCCCGCGCCGAGGCGATCCTGCGCGAAAGAAAGGGGCTGACGATGGATGTGCGACTGGGCAACGGCTATGATGTGCACGCCTTTTGCGAGGGCGATCATGTGGTGCTGTGCGGGGTGAAGGTGCCGCATGTGAAAGCGCTTCTGGGTCATTCCGACGCCGATGTCGGCATGCATGCGCTGACCGACGCGATCTATGGCGCGCTGGCCGAGGGCGATATCGGCCGTCACTTCCCGCCCTCCGATCCGCAATGGAAAGGCGCGGCGAGCTGGATCTTTCTGGATCACGCCGCGAAACTGGCGAAGTCGCGCGGCTTCCGCATCGGCAATGCCGATGTGACGCTGATCTGCGAACGACCCAAGGTCGGTCCGCATGCGGGCGCGATGGCGGCGGAACTTGCCCGGATCATGGAGATCGAGCCCTCGCGCGTGTCGGTCAAGGCCACGACCTCGGAGCGGCTGGGCTTCACCGGGCGCGAGGAAGGCATCGCCTCGATCGCCACCGTGACGCTGATCGGCGCGTGAGATGACAGCCCGCTGGCTGCAGGCCATCACCACCTTCGGCTTCGTCGGCCGGTTGCGCCCGGCGCCGGGCACCTGGGGCACGGCGGCGGGTCTTGCGCTGCTTTGGGCGGTCGAGCGCTTTGCCGGATTTGGCCCGCTTGTGGCGGCAACGGCTGTGATCACGGCCTTGGGCTTTTGGGCGGTGGCGCGTGAACTGCGCGACCGCCCGGGCGAGGACCCGTCGGAAATCGTCATCGACGAGGTGGCGGGCATCGGCGTCGCGCTGATCTTCCCCGCCGCCGGGTTCTGGATGCGGGACATGTCGATGGTCTGGCCGGGTCCGGTGGCGGCCTTCCTGTTCTTCCGGCTGTTCGACATCTGGAAGCCCTGGCTTGTCGGCCGCGCCGACCGTCGCGGCGATGCGGCGGGGGTGATGCTCGACGATCTCTGGGCGGGGCTTTTTGCGGGCATCTGCACCGTGATCGCGGCCGGTCTCTGGCACGGGTTCCTCCGATGATCGCCGTGGAAGTGCTTGATATGGCGCGTGAAAAGGGAATTCGCATTGCCGCGGCCGAAAGCTGCACCGGCGGCATGGTCGCCGTGGCCTTGACCGAGATCCCCGGATCGTCAAGCGTCTTCGAGCGCGGTTTTGTCACCTATTCGAACGCCGCCAAGGTCGAGATGCTGGGGGTCCTGCCCGCAACGCTGGACGCCTTTGGCGCGGTTTCCGAGCAGGTCGCCCGCGAAATGGCCGAAGGTGCGCTTGCCCGTTCCGCCGCCGATCTCGCCGTGTCGATCACCGGCATCGCAGGCCCCGGCGGCTCGGACTTCAAACCCGAGGGCCGGGTCTGTTTCGGCCTTGCCCGGCGCGGCGGTGAGACGCGGACCGAAACCCAGGAGTTCGGTGCCCTTGGCCGGTCCGCGGTCCGCGCGAAATCCCGCGATCACGCCCTGTCGCTGCTGGCCGCGGCACTTTCGTAACCTGCCGCAAATCACGGCTTGGCGCAACAATTGCGCCCAATCCTTCAGCAACAAGAATACGCCCATGAATTAAGCGCATATCGCCGCCACGCGCGCCTTTTCACGGCGGTTTCGGCATGCTTCGCCGCTGCCAAACCGACGAGGAGGATTCGGGATGAACGGGGCAGATACCGCCTGGGTCAGCATGGCGACGGCACTCGTGCTGTTGATGACGCTGCCGGGCCTTGCGCTTTTCTATGGCGGGCTGGTGCGGGCCCGCAGTGTGCTGTCAATTTTCATGCAGTGCTTCGCGCTCGCGGCGGCGATGAGCCTTCTGTGGCTGCTGGCAGGGTATTCGATCGCCTTTGGCGATGTCGGCGGCGTCTGGGGCGGCCTGTCGCGTCTGGGGATGATCGGCGTCACGGCCGACAGCCTGCGCGGCACCCTGCCCGAGATTCTGTTCTTCGCCTTCCAGATGACCTTTGCTGTGATCACACCGGCGTTGATCCTTGGCGCCTTTGTCGAGCGGGTGAATTTCTGGTGGGTCTTCACCTTTTCGGCGGTCTGGATGCTGCTGGTCTATGCGCCGGTCGCGCATTGGATCTGGGGGGCGGGCTTTCTGTCGGATGGCGGGATCTTCGGCGACAAGGGCACGCGGGATTTTGCGGGCGGCATCGTCGTGCATGAAACCGCCGCTTTGGCGGCCCTGCTGCTGGCCGTGATGATCGGGCCGCGCCGCAACCGCCACACCCCGCCGCACAACCCCGGCATGGTCGCGATTGGCGCGGGGCTTCTTTGGGTCGGCTGGTTCGGCTTCAACGGCGGCTCGGAACTGGCCGCCGACGGCACGGCCGCCATGGCGATCACCGCCACGCATCTGAGCGCCGCCGCCGCCTCGCTGTCGTGGATGTTCTGGGAGCGGATCAAGTTCGGCCGTGCCTCGCTTGTGGGCATCGTCACCGGCGCGATCGCCGGCCTTGCCTCGGTGACACCCGCTTCGGGCTATGTCTCGCCGCTGCAGGCGGTGATTATCGGCACGGTTGCGGGGATTCTGTGCCAGGAATCGGTGCTGATCGTGCGCGAACGGCTGAAACTGGACGATTCTCTCGATGTCTTCGCCGTGCATGGCGTCGGCGGCATCTTCGGGACGATCATGGTGGCGGTTTATGGTGCAGCAAGTTTTACCGCACAGTTCGGGGCGCTCATCATCGTCGGCCTTTATACGATCGCGCTGACCTGGGGCATCGCCCGTGCGGTGGCGCTAGTCTTTCCGATGCGCGTCGACAAGGAATCAGAGACCAACGGTCTGGACATCTCGACCCATGGCGAGCGCGCCTACGACTTGAACTCCTGATCGCAAGCCCTTGTAAAAAAAGAAAGGCCGCCAAGAGCGGCCTTTTTCATCAACCTGCGTCACACAGGCTCAGCTCTGCACGCGTCCGGACCAGCCGTAAAGCGCGATGGCCCGATCTTCGAAGGCCTTCACGATCATCCGCATCGCCTGATCGAAGACGATCCCGATAACCCCCTGCAGCAGCGCGTTCTTGAATTCGAAATCGACGAAGAAATCGACCTCGCAGCCGCCCGGCCGATCCGAGAACTGCCACCAGGAATGCATGTGCTTGAACGGCCCGTCGAGATATTGCGTATCGACGCGGAAGTTGTCGGGGTCCAGCACGACGCGCGAGCCGAAGCGCTCGCGGAACACCTTGAACGAGATCACCAGATCCGCTTCCATCAATTCGGTGCCCGGACGCGGTCCGGGTTTGCGGGCGCGGATGCGGGCCGCGGAATTCCAGGGCAAGAACTCGGGATAGCGCGCGACATCGGCCACAAGCGCATACATCTGCGCCGCCGAATAGGGCATCATACGCTGTTCGGTGTGCCGCGGCATCGTGCCCGTCTCCCTTTTCCCGCGCTTCTTCTTGCGATAAAGCAACCGAATTGCAAGGGCCGAGAGGCCGCAGGAGGAACGATGTCGCAAGACGGTTACGTAATCGACCAGATGATCTCGGCCAAAGCCATCGCGGCCCGGGTCGAGGCGCTTGGCGCCGAAATCACCGAGGCCTTCAAGGACACCGACCGTCTGGTGGTGGTGGGGCTGTTGCGCGGCTCCTTCGTCTTCATCGCCGATCTGATCCGCGAGATCGGCGTGCCCTGCGAGGTCGATTTCCTCGAAGCCTCAAGCTATGGGAATGAAACGACTTCCACCAGAGAGGTTCGCGTTCTCAAGGACTTGCGCGGCACAATTGGCGGGCGTGACGTGCTGGTCGTGGAAGATATCGTCGACACAGGGCATACGATTTCGAAGGTGATGGAAATGCTGCGCGCCCGCGCGCCGCGGCGGATCGAATGCTGTGCCATGCTCGACAAGCCGTCGCGACGCGAGGTCGATGTGAAAGCGCGCTGGACCGGCTTCGACATCCCCGACGAATTCGTCGTCGGCTACGGGCTCGATTATGCGCAAAACCACCGCAACCTGCCGTTCATCGGCACGGTCCGTTTCACGGATCCGCAGAAGTGATCACAGCCCGGCGGCAATCCGGGCGCCTGCACCTCATTCCCCCGCGCCAGCGAGGAGCGGGTCTATCTTGCTTGTGATCACATCCTCGGTCAGCGGCCCGGCGATGCGGGTCAGGATACGTCCCGCGCCATCGACCAGAAAGGTTTCCGGAACGCCCGCCACGCCCCAGTCCAGCCCCATCCGGTTGCCGGGATCGGCGCCAAGCTTCGTATAGGGACTGCCCATCTCGGCCAGGAACCCCTGTGCCTTGTCGGGTGTATCCTTCCAGTTCACACCCATAATCTCGACCCCGTCCTGTTTCAGGCCGATCAGATTCGGATGTTCGACCCGACAGGGCGCACACCAGGAGGCCCAGAAGTTCACCAGCTTGATCTTGCCATCGCGCAGATCGGCATCGGTGAAGGGCACCTCCGCGCCCAGGGGCTGCAGCTGAACTGCGGGCGCCTCCTTGCCGGCAAGCGCGGTGGGCATGGCATTCGGGTCATTTTGCTGCATCGCAAAGAATCCCGCGCCCACAAAGCCCGCCATCACCAGCAGCGGCAGAAACATCAAGGGCTTAGCCATCGTTCTTCATCCGTTCTTCCTGCGCCTTCAGCGCCCGTTTCACCTGCGCGCCGCGGATCAGCGTGGCCGCGATCAGCCCCGCCAACAGCACCAGCGTCACCCCCCAGGAGGCAAGGATGGTGACAGCGTATTTTCCGAACTCCGGCATCATGCCATGCGCTCCCTCTGCTCCAATGCCTTGAGACGACGGGCCCGAATCTCGGTGCGGGTGCGCAACAGCAGCAGCGTCACGAACAAAAGCCCGAACCCGATGATCGAAAGCACCAGGGGCTGCCAATAAACATCCGCAATGTGCTCTTCCTTGTCGAGGCTGAGTGTCGAACCCTGATGCAAACCCTGATTCCAGAAGATTGCCGCATAGCGCGAGAGCACCGCAAAGACCGAGCCCACAAGACACAACACCCCGGTCAGATCGGCCGCGGTATCGGGCGTGTCGATCGCTTCCCACAGCGCCATGTAGCCCAGATAGAACAGGAACAGAATCAGGAACGAGGTCAGCCGCGGGTCCCATTCCCACCACGTCCCCCACATCGGCTGGCCCCAGAACGCGCCGGTGATCAGCGCGATCAGCGTCATCACCATGCCGATCGGTGCCGCGGCCCTCGCGGCCAGCGCCGAGACATGATGACGCCGGATCAGCCAGATCAGCGAGGCGACAAGCATCATCACCCAGATGTTGATCGCCAGCGTCGCCGCCGGAACATGGACATAGATCACCTTCACCGTCGCGCCGAACTCGGCTGCGACCGGGGTGAAGAAGAACCCCCAGACGAGCCCCGGCACCAGTGTCAGAACCGTGGCCCCCACGACCCAGGGCAAAAGCCGGCCCGAAGTCTGCATGAACTTGACCGGGTTTGCATAGTCCCAGATCGACATCGGCTCTCCTCCCTCTCGCGTCCCGTCGGACATGTCACGCTTTGCCACGGCGCGGATTGACTCGCATCAAGCTGGACTACGTCTCACCGCAAATTGACCCGGATCGCCGCCGCCGAGGCAAAGGGCACCAAAGCCACCGTGGCCGCCGTGATCCCCGCCAGCATCGCCAGCGGCACCTGCGTCGCCATGCCCTCGGCGCCGCGCCGCACCAGCTCGGCGCCAAAGATCAGCGTCGGCACATAAAGCGGCAGCACCAGCAGCGACAACAGCAACCCGCCGCGCTTCAGCCCCACCGTCAGCGCCGCGCCGAAGGTGCCCAGCACCGACAGCGCCGGGGTGCCCAGAAGCAGCGACACCTCGAGCCAGAGATAGGCGGGCGCGGGCAGATGCAGCAGCACGGCAAAAAGCGGCGCCGCCAGAACCAGCGGCAGGCCGGTGGTGATCCAATGCGCCAAGGCCTTGATCGTCACCACCGCTTCCAGCGGGATCGGCGCGGTGGCCAGCAGATCGAGCGAGCCATCCTCGAAATCGAGCGCGAAGATCCGGTCCAGCGACAGCAGACAGGCCAGCAAGGCGCCAAGCCAGAGGATGCCGCTGGCAATCCGGGCGAGAATCTCCCCCTGCGGACCGACACCGAACGGCACCAGCGTCACCACGATCAGGAAAAACGCCAGCCCGAGCCCGAAGCCGCCCCCGGCGCGGATCGCCAGCCGCAGATCCCGCGACAAAAGCGCCCTCATGGCGAAACCCTCCGCCCGCGGCCGATGTCGGCAAGCGCGTATTTGACCCAAGAAAAAGCCATGCGGTTTCTTCTTGGCGCAAATACGCCCTGACGCGGCAGGATCCGGGGGCCACGGCTCACAGGAAGGCCCCGTCAAAGTCATGATCGAAGGCGCTGCGATGGCCGCCCGCCTCGGGCGGACGCGCCTTGAACGGCGCAAGATCCAGAACCTTGGCCTCGGACAGGCCCAGATCGATATGCGTCGCCATCAGCGCCGCCCCGCCCGTCCCCAGATGCGCCCGCACCGCTTCGGCAAAAAGCGCGACCGAGGCCGCATCCAGCGACACCGTCGGTTCATCCAGCACCCAGACCGGACGCCCGGTGACCAGAAGCCGCGCCAGACCCAGCCGACGCTTCTGCCCGGCCGAAAGGCTTGCGGCGGTGCGGTGTTCGAGCGCGCGCAGATTCATCTGCGCCAGCGCCGTCTCGACGCTCTCGGTCGCGTAGATCGCGGCCCAGAACTGCAGGTTTTCGCGCACCGACAGCGTCGCCTTCAGCCCGTCGGCATGGGCCGCATAGGCCATCGACTCGGGCGGCATCGAGATCCGACCGGCCAGAGGCGGCTGCAGACCGGCCAGCGTGCGCAGAAGCGTCGTCTTGCCGATCCCGTTCGGGCCGCGCAGCACCAGCGCATGGCCCGAAGCCAGCGAAAAGCTCACCCCCTCCAGCACGGCAAGACCGCCCCGGCTGACAGTGAGCTGATCGACGGCGAGCAGCGTCATGCCGTCGGCACCGTGCCCGGCATCGGCAAAAGGGCGGCGCCGACGCGGCGGCCCTCGGACAGAAGCACATTGTAGTGGCGCGCCGCAGAGGGCGTGGACATCGGTTCGGCCATCACCCCGAGCGCTTCAAGGTCAACCTGCAAGCCCTTGGGAAGATGGGCGATATCCGCGCCCATCCCGCACAGCAGCAGATCCACCTGCCCCGCCAGCGCGCGCAGCGCGTCAAGATCGTCGAAGCCGGTCCAGAGCGTCGCCGCCTCGGCGCGGATCAGAAGGCCGCCCCGATGCACCGCCCCGGCGATGCGGAAAAAGCCCGGCCCGTAACCGTCGATCGGCAGCGCCGATCCGAAGCCCGCCTCACGGCTTTGCATCTTGCGCCCCGCCGGAGAAGAACTTGTCCGAAGGGTCCTTCTTTTCCTTGTTCCGGTCGAGACCGATGAACAGCACGATGTTCTTCGCCACATAGACCGAGGAATAGGTGCCGGTGAACACCCCCCAGACCATGGCGAAGACGAAGCCGCGGATCACGTCGCCGCCCCAGATCAGCATCGGCACCAGCGCCAGAAGCGTCGTCATGCCAGTCATCACGGTGCGCGAGAGGGTTTCGTTGACCGACAGGTTCATCACGTCGCGCAGCGGCATCGTCTTGTATTTGATCAGGTTTTCGCGCAGCCGGTCAAAGACGACAACGGTGTCGTTGATCGAATAGCCGGTGATCGTCAAAAGCGCCGCCACCGTGGTCAGGTCGAACTTCAGCTGCAGCACGGCGAAAAGCCCGACGGTCAGCAGCACGTCATGCACCAGCGCCACCACGGCGCCGAGCGCGAATTGCCATTCGAACCGGACCCAGATGTAGAACATGATCACCACGGTCGCCGCCAAAAGCGACCAGACCGCGGTCCAGACCAGCTCGCCCGAGACCTTGGGGCCGACGGATTCAAACGAGGTGATCTTCAGCGCCGGATCGACCGAGGTCAGCGCGGTCTCGACCTTGTTCACCAGCTCCTGGCCCTGCGCGCCCTGCCCCTCGGCGCCCTGACCATCCCCCTGCATCTGGATGCGGATCATCGCCACATGCTGATCGGCGCGGAAGCTGGGATCGCGCACCTCGGAGATGATCACGTCGCCCAGATCCAGCGGCTCCAGCGCGGCGCGATAGACGCCGACATCGACCGCCGTCGTGGATTCGGTGCGGATCGTCGTGCCGCCCTTGAAATCGATGCCGAAGTTCAGCCCGATCACCAGCGGCAGGATCACCGAGGCGATCATCAGCACGACGGCGGCGCCGAAGGTCGCCCATTGCCAGCGGAAAAAGTCGAAGTTGGTCTTTTCGGGAACCAGTTTCAGACGGAAAGCCATGGATGGTTCCTCCTCAGATGACGATGGTCTTGGGACGACGCCAGCCGTACCAGATGACGATCATCAGCCGGACCACCCAGATCGCGGTGAAGATCGAGGCGGCGATGCCGATCATCGTGGTCACGGCGAAGCCGCGCACCGGCCCGGCCCCCAGCACGAACAGGATCGCCGAGGACAGGAACGAGGTGACGTTCGCGTCGATGATCGCCGACATCGCCTTGTCGAAGCCCAGCTCGATCGCGCGCACGGGCGATTTCCCGGCGCGGATTTCCTCGCGCATGCGTTCGTAGATCAGCACGTTGGCATCGACCGAGGTGCCGATGGTCAGCACGATCCCGGCGATCCCGGGCAGGGTCATCGTGCCGCCGATCGCGCCCATCACGGCGAAGATGAAGGCGATGTTGATGAACAGCGCCACCGAGGAAAAGAAGCCGAACAGCCCGTAGGAGGCGATCATGTAGGCCACGACCGCGACGAAGCCGATCACCGAGGCGACCATCCCCGCCTTGACGCTGTCGGCGCCCAGTTCCGGCCCGATCGTGCGTTCCTCAAGGAACGTCATGCCCGCGGGCAGTGCGCCTGCCCGCAAAAGCAGCGCCAGATCGGTGGCTTCCTCGATGCTGAAACGGCCGGTGATGATCCCCGATCCGCCCGCGATATGCGCCTGGATCGTCGGCGCCGAAATCACCTTGCCGTCCAGCACGATGGCGAAGGGCTCGCCGATATGGCTGGCGGTGTAATCGCCAAAGGCCCGCGCGCCGCTGACGTTGAAGCGGAACGACACCGCCGGGGCGCCGTTGTCGTCGGTGGTCGGGCGCGCATCGGTCAGATCATCGCCCGTCACCACCGGAACTTCGTCGAGCAGGTGGTAAAGCCCCTGCCGTTCGGCATCGGGCAGAAGTTCGTTGCCCGAGGCGACCGGCGCATTCGGGTTCGAGGTCGTGCTCAGCACCGGATGGAAGGTCAGCTTGGCAGTGGTGCCGATCAGATCCTTCAGCTCCTGCGCCGAGCCGATGCCGGGCACTTCGATCAGGATGCGGTCGGTGCCTTCGCGCATGATCGTCGGTTCGCGCGTGCCCGCCGCGTCGACGCGACGACGCACGATTTCCAGCGATTGCTGCATGGTGCGGTCATCGGTGGCTTTCTGTTCCGCCTCCGAGAGCCGGAAGACGACGGTGTCGCCCTCGGCCGTCACCTCGTAGTCGGACTGGCCGACCCCGGTCAGACTGACCACCGGGCTGGCCAGCGTCCGGGCGGCTTCGACGGCGCGGGCGATCTGCGCGCGCTCGCCGATCTGGATGCGCAATTCCCCCTCGGGCGAGGGCACGCGCCGAATCGCGCCGATGCTGGCGCGTTCGGCCGCCAGAACCTTGCGCGCCTCGGGCCAAAGCGCATCCATCCGGGCCTTGTGGACCTCGCCCAGATGCACCTCGGCCAGAAGATGCGCGCCGCCGCGCAGATCGAGCCCCAGATTGACCAGCGCCGAGGGCGCCCAATCGGGCCAGGCGGCCTTGGCGGCCTCCTGGGTCTCGGTCATCGCCCCGGTCTTTTCGAAGGCGGCAACGGCGTCGTTATGCCCTTCGACCCGGGCATAGAACATGTTGGGCGCCGCCGTGATCAATGCCGCAAGGCACAGACCCAGAATGACAAGACGCTTCCAAAGCGAAATCTGCAGCATGGCGGCGCGGCCCCGGATTCAGGTCAGGTATTGGCGGCCGGTTCGGTCTTCGACAGAACCTGCACGACGGCGCTGCGGATCATCCGCACCTTCATGTCCTTGGCGATCTCGACTTCGACTTCGCCGTCTTCGCGCAGATGCACGATCTTGCCGATGATGCCGGCCTGGGTCAGCACCATGTCTCCGCGGCGCAGCGCGTCGACCATCGCCTTGTGCTCCTTGGCTTTCTTTTGCTGCGGGCGGATCAGCAGGAAATACATGATCACGAAGATCAGGATCAGCGGCACGAATTGGCCGAAGGCGGCCAGGCCACCAGCGGCGGCAGAGGCATCCTGAGCATAGGCGGGAGAGACGAACATGGCATGGTCCTTTCGTTAGGGCCGTGGGGGCGATGCCCCGGTTTTCGGCGCGCACCCTAGCCGCGCCCCCCCGCAATGGCAAGGCAGTCGCGGCGGCGCAGGGGGGTGCTCACGGTTGTGTCAGGCAAAGGGGGCGCTGCCCCCTCTTCGGCTGCGCCGAATTCACCCCCGGGATATTTGGACCAAGGTGAAAGGGAACGGATTGGATTTCACCTTGGCGCAAATATCCCGGGGCCGCCGCTTGCGGACGGGGGCAGAGCCCCCGGGCCTCAGCGGGCCGGAAGCGCGCGCTCGACCAGCCGGGCGAAGAAGCTCGCGCCGATCGGGGCCGCCTCGTCGTTGAAATCGAAGGCCGGATGGTGCAGCCCCGCCCCCGGCCCGGTGCCAAGGAACAGATAGGCGCCCGGCCGTGCCTCGAGCATGTAGGAAAAATCCTCGGCGCCCATTTCGCGCCCGGCATCATCCTTCACCGCCTCGGGGCCGGACACTTCGCGCGCCACTTCGGCGGCAAAGCGGGCCTTGTCGCCATCGTTGATGGTCGGCGGATAGCCCTTGTCGTAGCGAATCTCGACGTTGACGCCAAAGGCCGCCGCCGTGCCCTCGACGATCTCGTGGAAGCGGCGCTCGACCATGGCGCGGACATCGGGGGTGAAGGAACGGATCGTGGCGCAGAACCAGCCGGTTTCGGGGATGATGTTGTTCGCCGTGCCGACATGGATCTGCGTCACGGAAACGACCAGCTCGTCCATCGCGAAAAGGTTGCGGCTGACGATCGTCTGCAGCGATCCGACCATCGCGGTGATCGCCGGGATCGGGTCGATGCATTCATGCGGCGTGGCCCCATGCCCGCCGCGGCCCGTCACCGTGACCCAGGCGGTGTCGACCGCGGCCATCAGCGCGCCCTGGGTGGTGTGGAAATGGCCAAAGGGCAGATTGGGCGCATTGTGGATGCCGTAAACCTCGGTGATGGCGAAACGGTCCATCACGCCTTCGCGCACCATCACCTCGCCGCCGCCGCCATCTTCCTCGGCGGGCTGAAAGAGCAGCGCCACCGTGCCCGCGAAATTCCGCGTCTCGGCCAGATACTTGGCCGCGCCCAGCAGCATCGCCGTATGGCCGTCATGGCCGCAGGCATGCATCTTGCCTTCGTGTTCCGAGGCATAATCGACCCCGGTGATCTCGTCGATCGGCAGCGCATCCATGTCGGCGCGCAGCCCGATCACGGGCCCGTCCTGACGGCCCTTGATCAGCGCCACGATCCCCGTGGTGGCGATGCCTTCGTGGATCTCGTCCACGCCGATTTCGCGCAGCCGCTCGGCCACGAAAGCGGCGGTCTTCGGCAGCTTGAATTCCAGTTCGGGGTGACGGTGCAGCCAGTGCCGCCATTCCTTCATCTCGGGGGCAAGGGCGGCGATGCGGTTGATCACGGGCATGGTGGACTCTGGGTTTTGGAAAGCGATACTGGATTAGATGGACCTGCAGGGGGCAAGAGGCAATGGCGAAACCGACCGATCCGGGGATCTTCGTGCAAACCGACAGCGTGGGGGCGGAAACCGAGCGGCTGGCGGCGATCATGGCCTGTCTGCGCGATCCCGAGAGCGGCTGCCCCTGGGATATCGCGCAGGATTTCGCCACCATCGCCCCCTATACGATCGAGGAGGCGCACGAGGTCGCCGATGCGATCGCGCGCCAAGCCTGGGGCGAATTGTCGGGCGAATTGGGCGATCTGGCGTTGCAGGTGGTCTATCATGCGCAGATGGCGGCCGAAGCCGGACATTTTTCGCTGCTTGAGGTGCTGCGCGGGATCAACGCGAAGATGATCGCGCGGCATCCGCATGTCTTCGGCGATGAAAGCCGTGTGAAGAGCGCCGCGCAACAGACGGAAGATTGGGAGAAAATCAAATCCGCCGAGCGCGCGGCCAAGGCCGAGACCGGGGTGCTCGACGGCGTCGCGCTGGGGCTTCCGGCGCTGACGCGGGCGCTGAAGCTGCAAAAGCGCGCGGCGCGGGTGGGGTTTGACTGGCCCTCCACCGCCGAGGTGGTGGCGAAGATCGTGGAAGAGGCGCAGGAGCTGGTCGAGGCCCGGGATACGCTTGGCCCCGAGGAAATCGCCGAGGAATACGGCGATCTGATGTTCGTGATGGTGAACCTTGGGCGCCATCTGGGGCTGGAGGCGGAAGCCTGTCTGCGCGCGGCGAATGGCAAGTTCACCCGGCGGTTCGCGTTTATCGAAGCGGAACTGGCGAAGGCGGGCAAGCGGCCGGCCGACAGCGATCTGGCCGAGATGGATGCGCTTTGGGACGCGGCCAAACGTTCGGGGCTTTAAGCTGGGCGCTGCCCCGCACCCCGAGGTATTTTTCGCAAGATGACGTCAGAACAGGGCTTTGCGCAGCATGTTCAGCGCGACAAGCATCAGAAAGCCCGCGAAGATGCGTTTGAGCGGTTTCGGGTCGAGCCGATGCGCGAGCGCCGCGCCCCAGGCGGCAGTCACAGCCGTGGTGGCGCCGATCACGATCAGCGCGGGCAGGTTGATCGCGCCCACCGTATAGGGCGGCGCGTTTTCGACCGGGGTCATGAGGAAGGCCACCGTCGAGGGCACCGCCATGATCACACCGAAACCCGCCGAGGTGGCGACGGCGCGATGGATCGGGATGCCGTGCAGCGTCTGCATCGGCGTCGAGATCGAGCCGCCGCCGATGCCCAGAAGCACGGAAATCGCCCCCATCAGCGGCCCGAACCAGATCCGGAAACCGCGCCCCGGCATGCCCTCGGCGAGGCGCCAGCTTTGCTTGCCAAAGGCCATGTAAAGCGCGATCGCCAGCACCAGCGTGCCGAAGATGACTGTCAGGGCATGGGTGTTCAGATGCGACACCAGAAGGACGCCGATCAGCGCGCCGCTGGCCACAAAGGGGGCCCAATCGCGCAGAAGCTGCCAATCGACCGCGCCCTTGCGGGCATGGGCGGTGACGGAACGTGTCGAGGTGATGATGATCGTCGCCATCGAGGTCGCGACGCAGACCTGCATCACCCCGTCCGCGCCATAGCCCAGACCGCTGAAAAGATAGAAGAAAGCGGGGACGAGAACGATGCCGCCGCCGACACCGAGAAGCCCCGCCAGCACCCCGGCGAAAGCGCCGACCGCCAGCAGGATCGCCAGCAGCGGCAGGACTGCGGTCAGATGCTCCATCTTACGCCCCTTGCGCCACTTCGGCCAGCGCCAGATCGTAAAGCGCCAGGCCCGCCCCCGGCCGTGTTGCCCCTTCCGACAGCACCCGCCGCCAGCCGCGCGCGCCGGGGCGGCCGTGAAACAGGCCCAGCATGTGCCGGGTGATCTGATGCAGCCGCCCGCCCGCCGCCAGATGCTGCGCAATATAGGGCTTCATCGCTTCGGCCACCGCCATCGCCGAAAGCGCCTCGCCCCGGCCCCACAGCGCCACATCGGCACCGGCCAGAACCTGCATCGGCTCCTGATAGGCGGCGCGGCCGACCATCACCCCGTCCATGCCCGCGGCCAGATGCGCCTCGACCTGGGCCAGCGTCGTCACGCCGCCGTTCAGGCTCAGGTGCAGATGCGGGAACGCGCGCTTCATCGCATGCACCAGCGGATAGTCAAGCGGCGGGATTTCCCGGTTTTCCTTGGGCGACAACCCCTGCAGCCAGGCCTTGCGGGCATGCAGCGTGAAGCGGCTGACCCCGGCCTCGGACACGGTTTTCAGAAAGGCGGGAAGCACCTCCTCGGGGATCTGATCATCGACGCCGATCCGGCATTTCACCGTCACCTCGACCGCGGCGGCGGTCTGCATCGCCTCGACGCAACGGGCGACCAGATCGGGCGTTTTCATCAAGACCGCCCCGAAGGCCCCCGATTGCACCCGGTCCGAGGGGCAGCCGACATTCAGGTTGATCTCGTCATAGCCCCAGTCGCGCGCGATCCGCGTGGCCTCGGCCAGCTCGGCCGGATCGGAGCCGCCCAGTTGCAGCGCCAGCGGGTGTTCGACGGCGCTGAAATCAAGCAGCTGCGCCCGCTTGCCATGGATCACCGCCGGGGCGGTGACCATCTCGGTGTAAAGCAGCGCGTGGCGCGAGATCATCCGGTGAAAGACCCGGCAATGCCGATCCGTCCAGTCGAGCATCGGCGCAACCGACAGACGCGCATGTGAGGAAACCCCCGCAGAGCCTTGTTTCGTATTCATTTTATCAACGGGGTTGAGAGAGGCGCCTGGCTTCATGTGAATGTGTTTTCTGCTTTCGGTGCCGCCGCAGCCCCAAACGGGGCGTGAAACGATGCGGAATGTCGACAGGGCAATCGCCCGTCGGTTGTCGATCATAAAGAGGCCCGGAAGGATCGTCCACCGGGATCGGCGCAACGAAAATCCCCCGGGGGGTCTCCCGGGGGATCGTGGCCGTGGCAAGGGGCGTGGTTCCGCCCCGACCTTACAGGAAAGCGTCCGGCACGGATGCCTTTTTCCGGGCCACATAGTCGGCCAGCGCCTCGTTGATGCCCGGATCGATCGCCGGC
Organism: Rhodobacter capsulatus; assembly: GCF_005144475.1. Lineage (GTDB taxonomy): Bacteria > Pseudomonadota > Alphaproteobacteria > Rhodobacterales > Rhodobacteraceae > Rhodobacter > Rhodobacter capsulatus_C. The sequence continues at coordinate 42,537 of NZ_SWJZ01000064.1, forward strand.
GCCTGATAATCACCGAGCATCTTCTTCACCCGCACGCTGGCAAGCGTCGCGGTGTCACGCGCGCCTTCCTCGTCCCAGGTCTCGAAGGGCTTGTAATCAAAGAGATCCGTCTTCCAGAACGCATCCTTGAAGTTGGCCTGCGTATGCCCGCAGCCCAGGAAGTGACCGCCCGGGCCAACCTCGCGCAGCGCCTCCATCGCCTGACCGTTCGCGCTCATGTCGATGCCCGCCGCCAAGCGATGCAGCACGCCCAGCTGATCGGCATCCATCACATATTTCTCGTAAGACGAGACCAGACCGCCTTCGAGCCAGCCGCAGGCATGCAGCATGAAGTTGACGCCCGCCAGCAACCCGATGTTGAGCGTGTTCGCCGTTTCATAGGCCGCCTGCGCATCGGGCAGTTTCGAGCCGCAGAACGAGCCCGCCGAGCGGAACGGCAGGCCCATCCGCCGCGCCAGCTGCCCGGCGCCAAGGGTGATCTGCGCCGCTTCCGGCGTGCCGAAGGTCGGCGCCCCCGAGTTCATGTCGATCGAGGTCACGAAGGCGCCGAAAATCACCGGCGCCCCCTTGCGGATGATCTGGCTGTAGGCGACGGCCACCATCACCTCGGCCAGCACCTGCGTCAGCGTGCCCGCAACCGTCACCGGCGCCATCGCGCCGCCGACGATGAAGGGCGAGACGATGCAGGCCTGGTTCGCGGCGGCGTAAACCTCCAGCGCGTCCATCATGATCGGGTCGAAGGTCAGCGGCGAGTTGATGTTGACGAGCGAGGTCATCACCGTGTTCTCGTCGACGAATTTCTCGCCAAAAAGGATCTTCGACATTTCGATCGAATCGACGCAGCGCGAGCGTTCGGTGACAGACCCCATGTAGGGCTTGTCCGACAGCGTCATATGCGCGTGCAGCATGTCGAGGTGACGCTTGTTCACCGCCACATCGGTCGGTTCGCAGACGGTGCCGCCGGAGTGGTGCAGATATTTCGACATCTGCCCGAGTTTGACGAAATTGCGGAAGTCGGCAATCGTTGCATAGCGCCGCCCGCCTTCCAGATCGCGCACGAAGGGCGGCCCGTAAACCGGCGCCAGCACAAGGCTTTTTCCGCCGATGGTGACGTTGCGGTCGGGGTTGCGGGCATGCTGCACGAAGCTTGCGGGCGCGGTCTTGCACAGCTCGCGCGCAAGGCCCTTGGGGAAGCGCACGCGCTCGCCCTGCACATCGGCCCCCACTGCGCGCCAGCGATCCAGCGCGGCCGGGTTCTCGACGAAATTGACGCCGATCTCTTCCAGCACCGTCTCGGCATTGGCTTCGATGAGCGCAAGCGCTTCCTCGTTCAGGATCTCGAGGTTCGGGATGTTGCGCTCGATGTATTTCGCGAATTCGACCCGGACCGCGGTGCGCTCGGCCCGCCGGGCCGCCCCGCCGCCGCCGCGCGCCCGCCGTCCGCCGCCTGCCGCCTGTTCGATCTCTTCGCTCATCGCGCACCTCCGCTTGGGTCTTTCCCAGTTTTACCTGACGATGGCGCGCCTTCATGCGCGGTTTGCGACATCAGCGATAAAGAAGCGACCGACCGGCGTGGAACAGATGCACCTTTTCCGGCGCCGCGGTCAGGCTGACCGTCGCGTGACGCAGCCCGGCATGAATGCCCGGCAGCTTCGCGATCACATGCGGCGCCCCCGGCTTTGCCGCAAAGTAAAGCAATGTCACCTCGCCAAGCGCTTCGACGATCTCGACCGCGCCGGTAAAAAGACCGCCTTTTGTGATCACGGTCAGATCCTCGGGCCGCACGCCGATATTCACCCGCAACCCCAGGTCTTCCGCCCGCGTCGGCACGGTCGATTCTGCCGTGCCGCCCTCGTCCAGCGTGATCACAGTTCGCGCCTCGGCTTCCGTGATCACACCCGGCAGCAGGTTCATCTGCGGCGAACCGATGAATTGCGCGACGAACTCGGTTTCGGGCTTTTCGTAAAGCGCGAGCGGCGTGCCGACCTGGGCGATGCCCTTGTTCGCCAGCACGACGATCCGGCTGGCCAGCGTCATCGCCTCGACCTGATCATGGGTGACATAGATCATCGTGCGTTCGGGCATCGCCTCTTTCAACTGCGCGATCTCGATCCGCGTCGCCACCCGCAGCGCGGCGTCAAGGTTCGAGAGCGGTTCGTCGAACAGATAGACCTTGGGGTCGCGCACGATCGCCCGCCCGATGGCGACGCGCTGACGCTGCCCGCCCGAAAGCGCTTTCGGCAGCCGGTCGAGATAGGGCGTCAGCTGCAGGATGCGCGCGGCGTTTTCGACAGCTTTGTCAATCTCTTGCCGGGGCTTCTTCGCAATCTTCAGGGCGAATTCCATGTTCTGCCGCACCGTCATGTGCGGATAAAGCGCGTAGCTTTGAAACACCATCGCAATGCCGCGCTGCGCGGGGGGCATGTCGTTCACCCGCAGGCCGTCGATGCGCAATTCGCCCGCGCTGATCCGCTCAAGCCCCGCGATCATCCGCAGAAGTGTCGATTTTCCACAGCCCGAAGGGCCGACGAAAACGATCAGCTCGCCCGCCTTGATGTCGAGGTCGATGTCCCTCAGAACATCCACCTCGCCATAGGATTTGCCGACGCCGGTCAGCTTCAGATCAGCCATGATGCCCTCCGCCCCGACGCAAGATCGCGTGCCCCCAGGGGCACAGCGCCACCGTGCCCCCGGCCGGCACGGCGCCGTCCAGCGCGGTACAATCCCCGGCACAGATGACAGTTGCCGGATTATCGGTCAGGTTGAACAGGCAAAGCAGCTCGGTTTCGCCTTCCGAGCGCAGAAACCGCAGCACGCCCGTCTCGGCGGCGATCCCGGTCATCGCCCCCTTTGCCAAAGCCGGATGGGCATGGCGCAGCGCAATCGCCCGGCGATAGTGGTGGATCAGCGCCCCGGGATCGCCTTCGACGACATCGGGCGCCAGCGCGCAATGGGACGCCGGAACCGGCAACCAGGGCTTTGCCGTCGAAAACCCGCCCTGCGGATCGTTGCCCTGCCAGACCATCGGCGTCCGGCAGCCATCACGCCCCTTGAACTCGGGCCAGAATTCCTTGCCATAGGGGTCTTGCAGATCCTCATAGGCGATCTCGGCCTCGGGCAGGCCCAGTTCCTCGCCCTGATAGAGGCAGACCGAGCCGCGCAGGCACATCAGCAGCGTGGTGTAGCACCGCGCCGCCGGGTCGGAGAGCGACCAGCGACTGATGTGGCGCACGACATCGTGGTTGGAATAGGCCCAGCAGGCCCAGCCTTCGGGGGCGACGGTCTCGACCTTGCGGAAGACCTCGGCGATGTCCTCGGCCCGCAAGGCGGCATGGCCCGAGAGCAGCTCGAAGGCATAGGACATCTGCATCGCCTCCGTCCCCGAGGTATACTCGCCAAGGATCTCGAGCCCGCGCTGGCTGTCGCCGATCTCGCCCACTGCGGCGGCCTTGTAGTCATCCATCAGCTTGCGCAATTTCCGCAGAAAAACAATGTTCTGCGGGTGGTTCTTGTCGTAGATGTGACGCTGGTGGTTGTAGGGATTGACCTTGGGCGCGGTCTGATCGTTGCGCTCCTCGGGCGGCAGCGGCGGATTATTGCGCAACTCGGAATCATGCATGTAGAAGTTGATCGTATCAAGCCGGAAGCCGTCGACGCCCCGGTCAAGCCAGAACTTCGCCACGCCCAGAAGCGCCTCCTGCAGCTCGGGGCAATGAAAGTTCAGGTCGGGCTGCGCAGTCAGGAAGTTGTGCAGATAGTATTGCTCGCGCCGGGCATCCCAGGCCCAGGCCGGGCCGCCGAAGATCGACAGCCAGTTGTTCGGCGCCGTGCCGTCGGGCTTCGGCTCGGCCCAGACATACCAATCGGATTTCGGATTTTCCCGGCTTTGGCGGCTTTCCCGGAACCACGGGTGCTGATCGGACGTATGCGAGAGCACGAGATCGATCAGCACCTTCAGTCCGAGGTCATGCGCCCGGGCAATCAGCGCGTCGAAATCGGCCAGCGTGCCAAAGAGCGGATCGACATCGCAATAATCGCTGACGTCATAGCCGAAATCCTTCATCGGCGAGGTGAAAAAGGGCGAAATCCAGATCGCATCGACGCCAAGGCTGGCCACATGATCCAGCCGCCGGGTGATCCCGGGCAGATCGCCGACCCCGTCGCCATTGGTGTCCTGAAAGCTGCGCGGGTAGATCTGATAGATCACCGCACCGCGCCACCAGTCGGGGGATTTCTCAAGGAAGGTCATTCAGCCACCTTTCACCGAGCCGGCCAGCAGGCCGCGCACCAGATATTTCTGCAACGCAAAGAAGACGCAAAGCGGCACCGCGATCGAGACGAAAGCCGAAGCCGCAAGGATTTCCCAATCGCCGCCGCGCGAGCCCAAAAGCGCGCGCAAAGCCCCGGTCATCACCTGGGTATCTGTGGAATTTCCAAGGAAAACAGTGGCTACGAGGAGGTCGTTCCAAACCCAGAGGAACTGGAAAATGGCAAAAGACGCCAGCGCCGGGAAGGAGAGCGGCAGCACGATGCGGCGAAAGATCTGGAATTCGGTGGCGCCATCGACGCGGGCCGACTCGATGATCTCGCGCGGCAGGCCGACCATGTAGTTGCGCAAAAGGTAAATGGCGAGCGGCAGGCCGAAGCCGGTATGGGCAAGCCAGATGCCGAGGTAGCTCTGGTTCAGGCCGATCTGATTGTGCAGCTTGAGAAGCGGGATCAGCGCCAGTTGCAAGGGCACCACCAGCAGGCCGACGATCACCGCCACCAGAAGCGCGCGTCCCGGGAACCGCATCCAGGCCAAAGCATAGGCCGCAAAGGCGGCAATCAGGATCGGGATGATGGTGGCCGGGATCGTCACCGTCATCGTGTTCAGAAAGGCCCGCCCGATCCCCTCGGCTGTGATCACACGGGCATAATTCTCGGTGGTCAGACGCGGCGGGGCCACGGTGGTGATGAAGATCCGCATGCCGCGCCCCTCGGCAAAAGCTGTCGGAGAGGTCAGCCGATAATCGCCATTTTCCGCAACCGTCAGACGTTGCCCGTCTTTCAGATCGGCCGTCTCTCCGGGGGCATAGGCGGCGGGCGCCTTTGACGACACCCCCCAGGATCTCAGCTCAGCTTTCGGCGGCAAGACATTGCCGGATATGACAAAAACATCGCCCTCCCGGGTCTGGTCCGCAGCCGTTCCGGCGCGCACGAAATCGGTGGCCGTCGCCGAAAACGCCGCCCGCCACCAGCCCGAGGTGATGATCTGATCGCGGTCCCGGAACGACGACACGAGCAAACCCACCGTCGGGATCGTCCAGAGCAGCACCAGCGCCGCCGCCGCCAGATTGACCGCCCAGACCAGCGCCGCAGACCTCCCGGCCAGACCTTTTGCGCCCCGTGCCGTCATCCCTGCATCTCCCGGTTCGCAGTGCGGATGTTCCAGACCATGATCGGCGTCACCAAGGCCATGATCACCAGCGCCACCGTCGAGGCCCGCCCGGTGTCATTCGCCCGGAACATCCAGTCGAACATCAGGTTCGCCATCACCTGCGTGCCCCATTGCCCGTTCGTCATCGTCAGCACGATGTCGAAGACCTTCAGCACGGTGATGGTGATCGTCGTCCAGACAACCGCGATCGTACCCCAGATCTGCGGCACCTTGATGCGGAAAAAGATCTGCAAGGGCGTCGCCCCGTCAATCGTCGCCGCCTCGAGGGTTTCCTCGGGAATGCCGCGCAGCGCCGCCGACAGGATCACCATCGCAAAGCCGGTCTGGATCCAGATCAGCACCACCATCAGCAGGAACGAATTCCAGCCCGGCACCGTCAGCCAAGCCCGTGCCGTGCCCCCCAGACTGGTGACCAGCGCCGAGAGCAGACCGATCTCGGCCTGACCCTCGCCGCGATAGTCATAGACGAATTTCCACACCACCGCGGCGCCGACAAAGGACACTGCCATCGGCATGAAGATCAGCGATTTCGCGACATTCCCCCAGCGGATGCGGTCGGTCAGCGCGGCCGCGACAAGGCCGAAAAACGTCGCCATAGTCGGCACAACAACGAGCCACAAGGCATTGTTGCGCAAGGATTCGTAGAATTTGCCATCAGCCAGAAGCCAGCGGTAGTTGGCAAGCCCCACAAAGGTCTCGCCGCGGCTGTCATGGAAGGACAGCCAGATCGAGACGAAGATCGGATAGACCAGATAGACGCCAAGCGCGATCAGCGCCGGTCCCAGAAACAGCCAGGGCCGGATCGTCGCCGACAGCGCCAGATTGCGGCCGATCTTCGGCCCGCGCGGCGGCAGCACCGCATCCAGCGCCAGGTTCGACAGCCAGAACCAGGCGACGCAGCCGAAGACGCCGATCACGATGGTCGAGAGCGCCGACAGCGCCTGCGCGATCAAGGTCTGATCCATCCGCCCCCTCCCCGAAGCGTTTGAGGCACGCCGTCCGGCATGCCCCGTCGGTTGCGCTTACTTGATCGCGTCCCAGGATTTCTGGATCTCGGTCGCGACGGTGGCGCTGTCCTTGCCGCCGACGTAATCGACCATGCCGGTCCAGAACGTGCCCGCGCCCACCGCGCCCGGCATCAGATCCGAGCCGTCAAAGCGGAAGGTCGAGGCATTGAGCAGGATCTGCCCCATCTTCTTCAGCGTCGCATCGCCGTAAACCTCGGGGTTCACCGTCTTAAGCGGCGTCAGGAAACCCGTCTGCGCCATCCAGATTTCATGCGCGATCGGCGTTTGCAGGAAGTCGAAAAAGGCTTTGGCGGCCGGGCTTTCCCGCGTCATCACGAAGACCGTGCCCGCGCCCAACACCGGCTTGCCCAGATCCTTGCCCGCATAGGCCGGGAAATAGAAGAAATCGACATCCTCGCCGATCTGCGTGCCTTCGGGGAAGAAACTCGGGATGAACGAGGCCTGCCGGTGCATGTAGCATTGCGGCGGCGAGGTGAAGAGCCCCTTCGGACTGTCGCGGAAATCGGTCGCGCCCACGGCCCCCGCGCCCCCGGCCACAAAGGCGTCCGTCTTTGCGAACCAGCCGAAATCGTCGATCGCGGCCCGCACCTTGGGGTCGGTGAAGGGCAGCGCATTCGTCGTCCAGGCGTCGTAATCGGCGGGCGTGTTGTTGCGCAGCATCATGTCCTCGACCCAATCGGTCGCGGGCCAGCCCGTCGCGGGCCCCGATCCCAGCCCGATGCACCAGGGCGTGCCGCCGTCCGCCACGATTTTTTCGGTCAGCGCCTTCAGCTCTTCCATCGTCTGCGGCACCTCATAGCCCGCATCCTCGAAATTCTCGGGGCTGAACCAGACCAGCGATTTCAGATCGATCTTGTAAAACAGGCCATAAAGCGCCTTCGTGCCATCGGGCCCGGCATAGCTGCCCAGATCGACCCAGCTTTGCCCGGCGGCGTAATTCGTGGCCAGCCAGCTTTGCGCCTGTGCCCCCAAAGGCACCAGCTTGCCGCGCCGCGCCAGATCGGCGGCCAGACCGGGCTGCGGCACCACCGCGATATCGGGCGGCGATCCGGCCTCGACATTGACCATGATGCGCTGCTCGAAGCCGTCGCCGCCGTTATATTCGACACGCGCCCCCGTCGCCGCCTCGAAAGCCGCCAGCACGGTTTCGAACAGGGCCTTGTCAACGCCCCCCCAGGGACCGTCGATCACCAGCTTCTGCCCCGTCAGGTCGTGGCGCGCCTTGAAGCTGTCGAAACTGTCCCAATGAAACCGGGCATCCTCCCCCGGAGCGAATTTCATCTCGCGCGCAAGCGCCCCCGAGGTGGCCAGCGCAAGCACCGCCGCGCCCAGCAAAAGATGTTTCGTCATTGCGTCCTCCCGAGACCGGGCCCAGGGCCCTTGACCGCTGCGGCCCGGGGCGGATCCGACTCGACCCCAAAGCGCTTTGGATGCGAAAGCGTCCTCCAAAGCGGTTTCAAAGTCAACCGCGGCACAAGCTGCAGTTGCAGCATTCACGGGGGTTCATGCTGCATCGGCAGCATCAGCCGCCGCGCCACGATCCGATTGACGCCCCCCGGCCGAGAGCGGTAGGCTCGGCCTATCCAAACCGCTTTGAACAGCGGTCACACCGGACCCCGCCATGAACCTCAAAGACCTCGCGCAGCATCTGGGGCTTTCGCCGACCACCGTCAGCCGGGCGCTGAACGGCTTTCCCGAAGTGGCCGAGGCGACGCGGGCCCGGGTCGAGGCGGCGGCGCGGCAGCACAACTACAGGCCGAACACCCAGGCGAAGCGGCTGGCCACCGGCCGGGCGATGGCGATCGGCCATGTGATCCCGATTTCGACCCAGCACGAGATCGTCAACCCGGTCTTTGCCGATTTCATCGCCGGCGCCGGCGAGGTCTATGCGCGGGCGGGCTATGACATGGCTCTGACCCTCGTGCCCGACGCCGATCAGGAGCGCGCCTATCGCGAGATCCGCTCCAAGGGCAATGTCGATGGCATCATCCTGCACGGGCCGCGGGCGGGCGATGCGCGGATCGCGCTTCTGCAAGACCTCGGCCTGCCCTTTGTGGTGCATGGCCGCGCTTCGGGGGTCGCGCGGCGCTATGCCTTTGTCGACGTGAACAATTCCCGCGCCTTTGAACGCGCGACGCGGTTCCTGCTCGACCTTGGCCACCGCCGCATCGCGCTGGTGAACGGCATCGAGACGATGGATTTCGCGCTGCGCCGCCGCCGCGGCTTCGAGCGCGCGCTGGCGGCGGCCGATCTGACCGCCGATCCCGGCCTGATGGTGGCGGGCGAGATGACCGAGGCGCAGGGGCATGATGCAGCCCGCGCGATGCTGCGCCGCGCCGAGCCGCCCACGGCTTTCCTGACCTCCTCGCTGCTCTCGGCGATGGGGGTGCGGCGGGCACTGTGGGAGGAAGGTCTGGTGATGGGCCGCGATGTCTCGATCGTCACCCATGACGACGAGCTTGGCTATCTGAAGAACGGCGCCGAGGAGCCGATCTTTACCGCCACCCGCTCTTCGGTGCGCGAGGCCGGGCGACGCTGTGCGGCGATGCTTTTGCGGATGATCGAGGCGCCAGCGCCCGAGCCCGTCTCGGATCTGCTCGAGGCGGTCCTGGTCGTCGGAAGCTCCACAGGACCGGCCCGCAACCCTCTGGCCTTGAAAGACAATCCATGACCGCCCTGCCCCCGCGTTCGGCCTTTCCGCAAGGCTTCCTGTTTGGTGCCGCCACCTCCTCCTATCAGATCGAGGGGCATGGGTTCGGCGGCGCAGGCCCGACGCATTGGGACACTTTCGCCGCCACGCCGGGCAATGTGAAGGGGGCGGACACCGGCGCCCGCGCCTGTGATCACTACCACCGCTGGGCCGAGGATCTTGACCTTGTGGCGGCGGCGGGGTTTGACTCCTATCGCTTTTCCACCTCCTGGGCCCGCGTCCTGCCCGAGGGCCGCGGCGCGGTGAATGCCGAGGGGCTCGATTTCTACGACCGTCTGGTCGATGGCATGCTGGAACGCGGGCTGAAACCGGCGCTGACGCTGTACCATTGGGAACTGCCCGCGGCGCTGGCCGATCTGGGCGGCTGGCGCAACCGCGACGTGGCGCAGTGGTTTGGCGATTTCACCCGGATCATCGCCGGGCGGCTCGGCGACCGGATCTGGTCCGCCGCCCCGATCAACGAGCCCTGGTGCGTGGGGTGGCTCTCGCATTTCCTTGGCCTGCATGCACCGGGCCTGCGCGACATCCGCGCGACGACCCGGGCGATGCATCACCTCTGCCTGGCGCATGGCACCGCGATCGGCGTGCTGCGCGCCGAAGGGGTGACGAACCTCGGCGCCGTTTGCAATTTCGAACATGCCCTGCCCGCCGAAGACACCCCGGAATATCACGCCGCAGCAAGGCGTTACGACGCGATCCTCAATCGCTTCTTCGTCGAGGCGATGTTCCTTGGCCGCTACCCTTCGGAGGTTCTGGAGGGCTTCGCCCCCCATCTGCCCAAGGGCTGGGAGCAGGATTTCCCCACCATCACCGCGCCGCTCGACTGGTTCGGGATCAACTATTACACCGCCAAACGCATCGGCCCCGCCGCCGGTCCCTGGCCCGGCACGGCCGAGCTTCCCGGCCCTCTGCCCAAGACCGCCTTGGGCTGGGAAATCTGCCCCGAGGGGCTGAGCCATCTGCTGACCCGGCTGCAGCGCGACTACACCGGCACGACACCGCTTTACATCACCGAAAACGGCATGGCGGCCGAGGACCGGCTGATCAATGGCCGCTGCGTCGACGCAGACCGCATCACCTATCTGGCCGCGCATCTGCAGGCCTGCCGGGCCGCGATCGCCGCGGGCGTGCCCGTGGCGGGCTATTACGCCTGGTCGCTTCTCGACAATTACGAATGGGCCGAGGGCTATGCGGGCCGCTTCGGTCTTGTCCATGTCGATTTCGAAAGCTTGCAGCGCACCCCCAAGGCATCCTATCACGCGATCAAGAAGGCCCTGGAGCGCTGAGATGATCACTGCCACCCCGAACCGTTACGCGCTTCTGGCCGATATCGGCGGCACCAACACCCGGGTGGCGCTGTCCGAACACGGGCAGCTCCTGCCCGAATCGATCCGTCGTTATGCCAATGCCGGGCGGCCCGCGCTGGAGCCGATCCTGGCGGAGTACATGCAGACCGAGGGCGTCACCGATCTGGCGGGCGCCTGCGTCGCCGCGGCGGGGCCGGTGCGCGATGGCGTGGCGCATATGACCAATCTTTCCTGGGTGATCGAAAGCGCCGCCATCGCCCACGTCACCGGCGCCGAGACGGTTGCGGTGCTGAACGACCTGCAGGCGCAGGGCCATGCGCTGGGCCATCTTGCCCCCGGGGCGGTGGCGACCATCCTGCCCGGCCAGCCCGCGCGGCCCGGCTCGGCGCAGCTTGTCATCGGTGTGGGCACCGGCTTCAACGCCGCCCCCGTGCACGAGGCCCCGGGCGGACGCATCGTCACCGCCTCGGAATGCGGCCACATCACCTTGCCCACCGTCACCGACGAAGACATCCGCCTGATGCGCTTTGTCGAGGCGGCGCATGGCTTTGCCGCGGTCGAGGACGTGCTGTCCGGCCGCGGTCTCGAACGTGTCTTCGCCTTCGCCGCCGCCGAGGCCGGGCAGCCGCAAAGCCGCACCGCCGCCGAGGTGATGGCCGAAATCACCGGCCGCAGCCCGCTTGGCCTGGAAACCGCCCGCATCTTCGTGCGCCATCTCGGCGCGGTCGTCGGCGATCTGGCGCTGATTCACCTGCCCTTCGGCGGCATCCATCTGTGCGGCGGCGTCGCCCGCGCCTTCACCCCGCTGCTGGCCGAGTTCGGAATCGCCGCGGCGATGCAGGCCAAGGGCCGGTTTTCCGACTTTCTCGCCGCTTTCCCGCTGCGGGTGATCGAGGATGATTACGCTGCCCTCGTCGGTTGTGCCGCGCATTTGCACGCCTGCGCCCCGCGGATCTGACCGAACTCCGTAAAAGGCGACAAGATCGCGCGGAAAAACCCTGCGCCGTCAAACCTTATTTAACCCGCAGCCGCTAATCCTCTTTCATGCAGGAATGAAAGGGGAACACGTGTCCGTTTTCCAAACCCATATTTTGGCGAGGTCGGAATGACCACGATTGCCCTCGCCTCCCGGCTCGACCTGTCTCAGGTCACACCGCTCGCCACGGCCTTGCGCGGTGCGGCCGGTGCCGATCTCGTCCTTGATGCCTCGGCCGTCACCCATCTGGGCGGTCTTGCGCTGCAAGTCCTCGCTTCCGCCGCCAAAAGCGCCCGGCAGGCCGGAACTTCCCTCATCATCACGCCGCGTTCGGAGGCTTTCGACGACGCTCTTGCCGTCTTCGGAGTGACCGCCGCGGATCTTCAAACCGGAGAGGCCGCATGAGCCTGACTGTTCTGGCGGTCGATGACAGCCGCACCATCCGCGACATGCTGAAACTCGCGCTGACCGACGCGGGGATCACATTGCATCTCGCCGAAGACGGGGTCCACGGGCTCGAAGTGCTCGACGGCATCGCCCCCGATGCGATCATTTCCGACATCAACATGCCGCGCCTTGACGGCTTCGGCTTCATCGAGGCGGTGCGGGCGCAAGACAAGCACCGGGCGACGCCGATCCTCGTGCTGACCACCGAATCCGCCCCGGAACTCAAGGCACGCGCCCGTGCCGCCGGGGCCACCGGCTGGATCGTGAAGCCTTTCGACCCGCCGAAGCTGGTCAAGGCGCTGCAAATGGTTACCGGCTAAGGAGAGCGTGATGGCAACGGACCCGATGGCAGAAATCCGGGCCAGTTTCTTCGTCGAATGCGAAGAACTGCTCGAAAGCCTGCAGGATGCCCTGTCCGACATGGACGAGGGCAACCATGACAACGAGACGATCAACATCGTCTTCCGCGCGGTCCATTCCATCAAGGGCGGCGCGGGAGCTTTCGGGCTTGACGCGCTGGTCGGTTTTGCCCACCGCTACGAAACCGTGCTGGACGAACTGCGCTCGGGCCGGATGACGATCACGCCCGAGGCGATGAAGCTGTTCTTCCAGGCGGCCGACTTCCTGCAAGACCATGTCCGCGCCGCGCGCGATGCCGCCCCCCCGCCCGATGGCTCGGAGGATTGCCTCGTCGCGCTCGAAGCGCTGATCGGCGGCGGCGCCGGTCCCGCGGTCGAGGAAGACGTGAGCGATTTTCAACCGATGGGGCTCGCCTTCGATTTCGGCCCTGTCGAAACAGCCACGGCGACCCCGGTCTGGACGGTGCGCTTCCGTCCCGCGGCGGCGCTTTACAGCTCGGGCAACGAGCCGCTGCACCTGTTGCGCGCGCTTGGCAAGCTGGGCGCTGGCATCACGCGCTGCGATCTGACGCGTCTGCCGACGCTTGAAGCCCTCGACCCAGAGAGTTCCTGGCTCGAATGGACGGTCGAAATCACTGGCGACGTGACCGATTTCGACATCCGCGAGGTCTTCGACTTCGTCGAGGATGTCTGCGAAATCGAGATCATCAACGGCGCGGCCGACACGGCGCTTTCCGATCCGGGCGGGTTCCCGCTGCCGGAGGTCGACGCCCCCGGGCTGCCCGATCTGCCGCCGCTGGCGCAGGATCCGCAAGACCCGGTTCCGCTTGCCCCCGCTCCGGCGCCGCAAGCCGAAATCGTCCCGCTGCCGAAGTCCGAACCCCGGGCCGAGGTCACTCCGCCCCCTTTTGTCGCGGTTGACCAGGCGGCGGCACCGGCTGGCGGCGCTGCGCCGCGGGAAGCCGCGTCCGAGCCCTCGGCGACGGTGCGGGTCGATCTCGACCGCATCGACCGGCTGGTCAACCTTGTTGGCGAGCTGGTGATCAACTAGGCGATGCTGGCGCAAAGCGTGGCCGAGGCCGGGCTGCCGCCGAATTCGGCGGTGATGACCGGGCTTGAAGCCTTCATGATGCTGACCCGCGACATCCAGGACAGCGTGATGATGATTCGCGCCCAGCCGGTGAAGCCGCTGTTCCAACGCATGGCGCGGATCGTGCGCGAAGCCTCGGGCGCGGTCGGCAAGGAGGTGCGTCTGCGCACCGAGGGCGAGGCGACCGAAGTCGACAAGACGGTGATCGAACGGCTCGCCGATCCGCTCACCCACATGATCCGCAACGCCGTCGATCACGGGCTCGAGCGGCCGGACAAACGCCGCGCCGCGGGCAAGACCGCCGAAGGGGTGATCACGCTCTCGGCCCAGCATCGCTCGGGCCGGGTGGTGATCGAGGTTGCCGATGACGGCGCCGGGATCAACCGCCCGAAAGTGCGCGAAATCGCCATCTCCAAGGGGCTGATCCCGCCGGATGCGCAGCTGAGCGACAGCGAGATCGACAACCTGCTGTTCCTGCCCGGTTTTTCGACGGCGGATCAGGTCTCGGCCCTGTCGGGTCGCGGCGTCGGCATGGATGTCGTGCGCCAGGCGATCCAGTCGCTCGGCGGTCGCATCACCATCCATTCCGAACCCGGCAAGGGCACGCGCTTCTCGATCTCGCTGCCGCTGACGCTGGCCGTTCTCGATGGCATGGTGGTGAATGTGGCGGGCGAAACCCTTGTCGTGCCGCTCTCGGCGATCCTTGAAACCGCCACGCTGACCGACGAGGACATCCGGGCGCTTGGCCCGAACACCAACGTGATCCATGTCCGGGGCGCCTTCGTGCCGCTTTACGATCTGGGGGCGGAACTTGGCTACCGCGCGCCGAAATCCAGCTATGCCGGTGGCATCGTGCTGCTGACGGCGCAGGAAAATGGCACCCGTTCGGCCCTTGTCGTCGATTCGATCCTCGAACAGCGGCAAGTGGTGATCAAGGGGCTGCAGCGCAGCTACGGCCATATCCCCGGCGTTGCCGCCGCCACCATCCTTGGCGATGGCCAGATCGCCCTGATCCTCGACCCGCCCGATCTTGTTCAAAACGCTTCCGGACGTACCCGGAGCCCAGCCTTCGCTCTTGCAGGATGACCGCCATGCCCCTGGAAAAAAGCTCGCAAAATTCCTCCGAAGTCGAACTCCTGTCCTTCCGGCTTGCCGACTAGGAATACAGCGTCGACATCATGTCCGTGCGCGAAATCCGCGGCTGGACCCGCGCGACGCCTCTGCCGCATGCGCCGATGCATGTGCGCGGCGTGATCAACCTGCGCGGCACCGTGCTGCCGGTGGTCGATCTGTCGGTCCGGCTCGGCATGGAACCGGTGGTGGGCGATGCCCGCAATGTCATCATCGTGGTGCAGGTGGGGTCGCAAACCGCGGGCCTGCTGGTCAACGCCGTCTCCGACATCCTGGCGCTGCCGCGCACCGAACTGCAGCCGCCGCCGGAACTGGCGGCCGATTGCGCCCACAGCTTCATCGAGGCGCTGACGATCGTCGACGGTCGCATGATCCGTGTGCTCGACCTCAGCGCGGTGTTGCCGGACGAGAACGCCGAGGCGGCATGACACAGCATCATCCCCACCTGGCGGTTCCCCCCGCTCCGAGCGAAAGCGAACTGACGGCGATCGCCCGCGTTCTCTATGAGCAGGCCGGGATCGTCCTTGCACCGGGGAAGACCTCGATGGTGCAGTCGCGGCTTGGCAAACGCCTGCGCGCTCTCGGCCTGAAGGACTATGGCAGCTACATCCGCCTGATCACGTCGGACGAGGGTCACGAGGAACGCCGTGCGATGGTCTCTGCCCTGACCACGAATGTCACGCAATTCTTCCGCGAGAACCATCACTTCGAGACCCTGCGCTCGACCACCCTGCCGCCGTTGATCGAACAGGCGCGTGCGGGCAAGAAAGTCAGGATCTGGTCGGCGGGGTGCTCGACCGGGCAGGAAGTGTTCTCGATCGCGATGGTGCTTGCCGACATGGCGCAGGATCTGGCCCGGCTCGACATCCGGTTGCTGGCCACCGACATCGATCCGCAGATGATCGCCCGCGGTCGCGCGGCGGTCTATGAAGAGAACACCCTCGCGACGATCCCGAAGCCGCTGCAACGCTTTGTCAGCGTCGAAAGCGACGGCGTGCATATCGTGCCGATGTTGCGCAACCTCGTGTCCTTTCGCGAGCTGAACCTGCACGACACGACCTGGCCGATGCGCGGCCGGTTCGACGTCGTCTTTTGCCGCAACGTCGTGATCTATTTCAGCCCGGAAGATCAGCTGCGCCTTTGGCGTCGCTTCGAATCGGTGCTCACTCCTGGCGGATGGCTCTTCGTCGGTCATTCCGAACGCATCCCGCTCGACCCGCCCTGCCAGCTCTCGACAGCCGGCATCACAACTTACAAGCTTCCCAAAGCGGAAAGCCCGATCGGAGGCCCGAAATGGCACTGAGAGATCAATTGAGGGTCATGGTCGTGGACGACATGTCCACCAGCCGAGGTCTGATCACGCAAGCGCTGGACGCGATGGGCATCCGTCAGGTCGGCTATGCGACCGACGGGCCGGGGGCGCTGCAAATCCTTGAAAAGACACCGGTCCATCTGGTGATCTCCGATTACAACATGCCCGGAATGGATGGGCTGCAGCTGCTGCACGCGCTGCGCACCAATCCGCGCACCAAGGGGCTCGGCTTCATCCTGATCACCGGCCGCGCCGATCGCGAGATCATCGACACCGGCAAGCGTCTCGGGATGAACAACTTCCTGAAAAAGCCGTTCACGCCGCAGGAGCTGCGCAGCTGCATCGAAGCCGTGGTGGGTCGGCTATGACTGACCTCCCCAGCATCGCATCCATCCCCATCGAGCGAAGAGATCTTCCGCTTGACGCCCTTGCCGCGCGCATCGGCGATGAACTCGACACGCTCGCCCGGCTCTCGTCGGAGGTGCAGCGCGCGATCTCGCTGTGCCATTTCGCCGATCACACCGACGCGGCCGCGATCCGCGGCTTGCAGGGGATCGACCGGATCACCCAGGCGCTGGAGGATCTCGGCCGTCTGATGTCCGCCGTGTCGACGGAAATGCCGCAAGACGTGAAGCTTCATGCCGTGCCGATCCTGTCGCGCCTGCGCCTGCACGAGCTGGCCACGAACCTCGACCCCGAGATGCAACGGCACGAGGTCCAGCAAGAAGAACAAGGGGAGATCCAGTGGTTCTGACGCCTTTCGAACCACCGGCTCTTCCCGCTGCGCCGCCGGTCGCCCAGATCGACCGCTGACGTCCCGAACCTGAGCGCCCAAGCGCACCGATGTCGACCTGCCGGTCGCGTCGGTGTTTTTTCTTTCTGCCATTCGACCCGGCCGGCATGGAAAAGCCCCGGATCGGCGTGGATCCGGGGCCTGTCTTGCCGTAACGGGCGTTCAGAACAGTTCGACGCCGTTGCCCGCCGCCTGCACCGGCGGGGTTTCGACGACGCGGGTCTCGCCCAGCAGCCGCTGCCGCGCCCGGCCGGTTCCGGGCCAGAACTCGACCCGGCGCGCCTGCGTCCCGCCCAGGCTCTGCCCGGTGCATTCGATCCCCTCGCGGCGCAGGAAATCGAGCACGAATTCCGCATTCTTCTGCCCGATGTCGGTCAGGCCCGCGATCATCCGCCCGCCGCCGAACACCTTTGCCTTCAAGCGCTTGCGATTGGCGCCATCCTTGATCAGCGCGTTGATCAGCAATTCCATCGCATTGACGCCGAAACGGGCGGAATTGAGCGAGGCCCCCGCGCCATCGGGCAACAGGAAATGGTTCATCCCGCCGACCTGACCGCTCTCGTCATAAAGGCAGGTCGCCACGCAGGACCCGAGAATGGTCGAGATTGACGCCTCTGCCCCCTTCGCGGTGATGAACTCGCCCTGCGCGATATGGAGGGTTTTATGATGTCCTGCCATGGTTATTCCCCCCGTGACGATTTGAACTGCATTTGACTGCCGGCACACAATTGCAACACCGACTGGGACATCTTGCCGATCGGCACTGCCTTTTCGGCGGCCCCGATCTCAAGCGCCGCGCGCGGCATGCCGAAGACGACACAGGTCGCCTCGTCCTGCGCAAGGCAGCGCGCCCCGGCCTGACGCAGGCGCTTCATCGCTTCCGCACCATCGCGTCCCATCCCGGTGAGCATCACGGACACCACCTTCTGCGCGATCGGCACGGCAGATTCAAACAGCACCTCGACCGAAGGCCGGTGGCCGTTGCGCTTGTCACTGGCGACAAGCTTGCAGCGCGGCGGATCTGCGGGGCTGACCGCCAGATGGTAATCGCCCCCCGGCGCCAGATAGACCTTGCCCGGCAAAAGCGGGGCCCCGTCGCGGGCAAGCTCGACCGTGGGCACCATCCGCCCATCCAGACGCCGGGCAAAACTGGCCAGGAAGCCCTCGGGCATGTGTTGGGTGATCAGGGTCGGCGGGCAGTTGCGCGGATAGCCCGAAAGCAGCGTTTCCAACGCATCCACCCCGCCGGTCGAAGACCCGATGAGCACGCATTTTCCATTCCACTTGAAGTCTTCGGCGGGCGCGATCTGCGCGCGCGGCCCCGGGCTGCGTAACCGCGCATTCGCCGCCGCGACCAGCAGTTCGGCCAGGTTCAGGAACGTGTCCGAGAGCCGGTCGAAGCTCGGCTTGCCGACGCATTCGACCGCGCCGAGCGACAGCGCTTCCAGCGCCGCGGCCGAGCCCTTCTGGGTCTCGGTCGAGATCATCACCACCGGCATCGGCCGCAGCCGCATCAGCTTTTCGAGAAATTCGAGCCCGTTCATCCGCGGCATCTCGACGTCAAGCGTCAGCACGTCGGGGGACAGGGCCTTGATCTTTTCCCGCGCCTCAAAGGGATCGCTCGCCTCGCCGACCACGACGATGCGCGGATCCGCGGCCAGCTTGGTCCGGATCAAGGCCCGAATGGTCGGGGAGTCATCGACGATCAGAACGCGTTTCGGTGTCATTTCATTTCCCGTTTATGGCGACGGTGCGCCCATTTTCGGTTCAGGTTCAAAAGTCGACCCATTCGCTCCCATCTTCGGCAATCGCGAGCGCGCCGCGACTGCGCGGCGGCGCGGAGGCTTTGGGCGGGCGCAGCTTCACGGCGGGCGCGACGACCGCAGGCGGCGTCACGACCACTTCGGCGGGCTCGGGCGCCCGGAAACGCGCCGTGGTGGCGGTCAGCGCCTGCACCCCGCGGCTGAGCGCCTGCGCGGCGGCGGTGGTTTCCTCGAACATCGCGGCATTTTGCTGTGTGACCTGATCCAGCTCGATCATCGCGCGGTTGATCTCCGACAGGCCGGTCGATTGTTCGCGCGCCGAGGAGGCGATCTTCGAGACCCGCCCGGAAATATCATTGACCGAGACCAGGATGCCATCCAGCGCCTGCCCCGTCTGACCGACCAGATCGACCCCGACCTGCACATGATCCGACGAGGCGCTGATCAGGCCGGAAATCTCCTGCGCCGCGGCCGAGGAGCGCTGCGCCAGCGCCCGCACCTCCGAGGCGACGACGGCAAAGCCGCGTCCGGCCTCGCCCGCCCGGGCGGCTTCGACGCCCGCGTTCAGCGCCAGCAGGTTGGTCTGGAAGGCGATATCTTCGATCACCCCGATGATGCGCGAAATCTTTTGCGACGATTCGGCGATTTCGCCCATGGCGGAAACCGCCTCCTGCACCACCCGCCCCGAGCTTTCGGCGCCGATCCGGGCCCGTTCGACCACCTGATCCGCCTCGGAAATGCTCGCCGTGGCGGCGCCGATCGAGGTGGTCAGCTGATCCAACGCGGTCACCGTCTCGGCCAGCGTCGCCGCCTGCCGTTCGGTGCGCTGGCTCAGATCCGAGGCGGCATTGGTGATCTCGCTCACCTCGCCATCGATGCTTTGCGCATTGTCGATCACCACCAGCATCGCCGCGCCAAGCGTGGTGGCGGCATTGTTGAAATCGGTCCGCAGCTGTTCGTATTCGGGCGGAAACCCCCGCACGATCCGGCTGCCCAGATCGCCCCGGGCCAGATCTTCCAGACCGACCCGCAAGGCCTCGACCACGCCGCGCTGCTCGGCCAGCATCGTCTCGTTGCGCGCCCGCGCCAGCTCCAGCGCCGATTGCGCCTCGGTGATGTCATTGGCGATCAACACGATCTTGAGCATGTTGCCCGCCCGGTCCGGCACCGGCGTGACGCTGCCTTCGGCCACCACACGCGCGCCATCGGCGCGGATCAGCGTGAACCGGCCGATCACCGGTTCCAGCCGTTCCAGCCGCGCCCAGAACCCGGCCAGCGCCCCCTCGCCCTCGATCAGGCCCGCATGGCTGCGCCCGGTCAGCGTCGCCTCGGTCTCGCCAAGCGCCGCAAGCAGATTGGCATTGCCGCGCGCCACCCGACCCGCGGGCGAAAATTCGAGCATCAGCTGCGTGCTGTCGAGCGCGCTCAGCAGCGCCCGGGTCATCCGCAGCTCGGTCACGTCGCGCCATTCGACGACAAAGCCCAGCTGCGCGCCATCGGGGGTGCGAATCTCGGAAAAATCGACGCCATAGCGCCCCTCGCCCACCGCGACATCGCGCCGGAACGGCAGTTGCGTCGGATCCTGCAGCCGCGCCTCGATCTCGGCGGTCAGCGGATAAAGCGCCGCAAGCGATTGCCCTACCAGTGTCCCGGCCTGAAGCTCGGGCTGACGGATACGGAAATCCGTCAGTTTCGCCTCCACCAGCTTGATCAGCGCCGTATTCACATAGGTGATGGTCAGATCGGAGCCGACCACCATCAGCGCCGCCGAGGAATTGCGAAACGCCGTCCCCTGCACCATCGCCGCGTGGCGCGTGGCTTCGGAGGCGGCCAGATCACCGCGCAGCGCCTCGACCGCCTGAGCGATCTCGCCGACCTCATCTTGCGATCCCGTCCCGGGCACGCGCAGCGCATGATCGCCCCGGCTGATCCGATTGACCGCCGCCGCCAGATCGTGCAGCGGACGGCCGATCCCGCGCGCCATCCAGGTCGAGATCGCCGCCAGAACGGCAATCAGCAAAGCCGCATTCACGCCAAGCTTCCGCGCCAGTTCCCGCGCCGGGGCGAACAATTCGCGGTCGGATTGTTCGACCACCAGCGCCATCGGACGCCCGAAAAGCTGCAACGGCGCATGAACGGCCAGAACGCTGCCACCGTCGACGCCCGTCTGCTCGATCCGCCCGGTTTCGCCCGCCAGCGCGGCCGTCACGGCGGGGGTTTGCACCGGCGTTCCGGGCGGGACGGCCGCGCCCGCGCGCAGCTGCGTCTGCAAGATCCCGCTGCCATCGACCAGATAGGCCTGCCCGGTATCGCCCAGCGATTGCGGGGCGGTGATCATCTGCAACAGCGGATCCAGTCGCGCCGCAAAGGCCAGAACGCCCAGCGAGACGCCTTCGGCGCTGCGCACCGTCTGCGCCAGATAGATGACCGGCGCACCGCCCGGCCCGGCAGCGACGAAATCGGAGATCTGCGGCACCTGATCGGGATTGGCCTGCGCCTTTGCGACAACCTGGGCCAGCGGGCTTTGCTGCAGCGCCGGATCGGTCAGATCGGCGGCAAATTCCGGCCCCTTGCGCAGCGAATAAAGCACCCGCCCCTTCGGATCGACAAAGAACAGATCGGCCAGACCGCGTTCCTTCGACTGCGTCACGAAACCCGGATGCGCGCGCCGGTGAATGATCCCGAAATCATTGATATCGCCTGCGAAATCAAGCTTCCAACGCTCTGCCTCGGGGTTCGGGTTGGTCTCGACCCAGGCATGGCGCAGATTGTCGGCCGCGCCCGCGCCAAGCATCTTCCAGGCGCCCGAAAAATCGCGCATCAACCGCGCGGTCCCCTGATTGCCCGCCATCGCCCGCAGTTCCGACTGCACCTGATCGGCCCAGCCCTGCGCGCCTTGCGTCCGCGTCTGCAGCGCATGTTCAAGACGCTGGCTGCCCTGCTCCAGCAGCAGGTTGCGCGCCTCACGGTAAGAGGAAACCCCCATCACCGCGAGCGCGCCCACGGCAATCGTCACCAGCATCAGGGGCAGCTTCAAGCGCAGCTTGAGGCTTTTGAGAAAGGGCATTCCGGATCTCCAGCGCAGCGCCCGGGCGGGCAAAACGAGGCCGTGCCCCGGGGCACTCGTTGGAACATGACCGGAACTTTTGAAGATTCACTTAAGCGAAACGGATGCTTGCGATCTTTTCTTGCGCAACGTCACACCGCCAGCCGCGCCCGCAGCAGCCCAAGACGGCGGGCGAATTCCGACCCACGCAGAGCCCCCGCCGCGATCCGTTCGGGCGCCCCCGCCGCGCGGTGCAACACCGCCGCGGCCTGCCACCCGCTCAGCGCCGCAAGCCGCGCCGCGGCGGGTGCCGTGCGCAGGGCCGCCT
>NZ_SWJZ01000065.1 GCF_005144475.1 Rhodobacter capsulatus
AAGCTGCCGGAAGGCACCGAGATGGTGATGCCGGGCGACAACCTGAAGTTCGAAGTCGAGCTGATCGCGCCGATCGCGATGGAAGAAAAGCTGCGCTTCGCGATCCGCGAAGGCGGCCGCACCGTCGGCGCCGGCGTCGTGTCGAAGATCATCAAGTAAGACCGCCGGTCTTTTTGAACGAAATCGGAAGGAGCGCCGCAAGGCGCTCCTTTTGCACTTGACAGACTCGGGGGGCTCCCGTAGGGCACCGGCCTGATCTGCCAAGATTACGGTTCGATGCAGGCGTCGCATTCGGCGGTGTCTGCCTCTCAACTTGAAAGCCCTGCGAAAAGGGAAGACTGCATGTCTGGTCAAAACATTCGCATCCGGCTCAAGGCGTTCGATTACCGCGTGCTGGATGCCAGCACCCAGGAAATCGTGAACACCGCGAAGCGTACGGGTGCACAGGTCCGCGGGCCGATCCCGCTGCCCAACAAAATCGAGAAATTCACGGTTCTCCGTGGTCCGCACATCGACAAGAAGTCGCGCGACCAGTGGGAAATCCGCACGCACAAGCGTCTTCTCGACATCGTCGATCCGACCCCGCAAACCGTGGACGCGCTGATGAAGCTCGACCTCGCGGCTGGCGTGGACGTCGAGATCAAAGTCTGAGGAGCGGGCACATGCGTTCTGGTGTTATCGCCAAGAAGCTGGGCATGACCCGGCTGTTCCTCGAAGACGGCAAGCAGGTTCCGGTGACCGTGCTGCTGCTGGACAACCTGCAGGTTGTCGCGCAGCGCACCGTTGACACCGACGGCTACACCGCGGTGCAACTCGGTGCGGGCGAGGCGAAAGCCAAGCGCACCACCGCTGCGATGCGCGGCCATTTCGCGAAAGCGAACGTGGCGCCCAAGCGCAAGCTGGCGGAGTTCCGCGTTTCGCCGGAAAACCTGATCGACGTCGGCGCCGAGATCTCGGCCGAGCATTACCTTGCCGGTCAGCATGTCGACATCGCCGGCACCTCGATCGGTAAGGGCTTTGCCGGTGCGATGAAGCGTCACAACTTCGGTGGTCTGCGCGCGTCGCACGGTGTGTCGGTCTCGCACCGCTCGCACGGCTCGACGGGTCAGTGCCAGGATCCGGGCAAGGTGTTCAAGGGCAAGAAGATGGCTGGCCATCTTGGGGCCGTGCGTGTCACCACGCAGAACCTGCAAGTCGTCCGCACCGATGCCGCCCGTGGCCTGATCATGGTCAAAGGGTCGGTTCCGGGCGCCAAGGGCGGCTGGGTCACGATCAAGGACGCGGTGAAGAAAGCCGCTCCGGCCGATCTGCCGCTGCCCGCCGCGCTGAAAGGCGCGAGCGCTCCGGCCGAACAAGTCTCGGTCGAAGGGGGTGAAGCATGAAACTCGATGTGATCAAGCTTGACGGCGGCACCGCCGGCTCGATCGAGCTGGACGAAGCGCTGTTCGGCCTCGAGCCGCGTGCCGACATCCTGCACCGCGTCGTGCGCTGGCAGCGTGCGAAGTCGCAGGCTGGCACCCACTCGACGCTGGGCAAGTCGGACGTCAGCTACTCGACGAAGAAGATCTACCGCCAAAAAGGCACCGGTGGCGCGCGTCACGGGTCCAAGAAGGCGCCGATCTTCCGTCACGGTGGCGTCTACAAGGGCCCGACCCCGCGGTCGCACGCCCATGACCTGACCAAGAAGTTCCGTGCCCTCGGCCTGCGCCATGCGCTCTCGGCCAAGGCGAAATCGGGCCATCTCGTGGTGATCGAAGCGGCCGACATGGCCGAAGCGAAAACCGCCCTTCTGGCGAAAGCCGCGAAGGAACTGGGCTGGAAAAAGGTCCTGGTCATCGACGGCGCCTCGGTCAACGAGAACTTCGCTCTGGCGGCGCGCAACCTCGACGGCATCGACGTGCTGCCGACCATGGGCGCCAACGTCTATGACATCCTGAAGCGTGACACGCTCGTGATCACGAAGGCGGGTGTCGAAGCTCTGGAGGCTCGCCTGAAATGAGCGCGAAACCCGAACATTACGACGTGATCGTGAAGCCGATCATCACCGAGAAGGCCACCATGGCCTCCGAGGCTGGTGCGGTCGTCTTCCAGGTGACCAAGACGGCGACCAAACCCGCCATCAAGGAAGCCGTGGAAGCGCTCTTCGGCGTCAAGGTGAAGGCGGTCAACACCACCATCACCAAAGGCAAGACCAAGCGTTTCAAGGGCCGCCCCGGCGTGCGCTCGGACGTGAAGAAAGCCTATGTGACGCTCGAGGCCGGAAACACCATCGACGTCTCGACCGGCCTCTGATAGAAGCCGCACGAATCTCTCGGGCCGGGGACTTCCCGGCCCGCAGAGTTTTGCTTTTCAGGCGACTGAAAACGTGAGCGGGGAGCTACGGCGCCCCATACGAAACGGACCTGACAGGTCCAAAGCAACGGAAGACAGAGAGCATGGCACTCAAGTCGTATAAGCCGACGACGCCTGGCCAGCGTGGACTGGTTCTGATCGACCGTTCGGAGCTTTGGAAAGGTCGCCCCGTCAAAGCCCTCACCGAGGGTCTGACCAAGACGGGCGGCCGGAACAACACCGGACGCATCACGATGTGGCACAAGGGTGGCGGCGCGAAGCGTCTCTACCGGATCGTCGACTTCAAACGTCGCAAATTCGACGTCGCCGCCACGGTCGAACGGATCGAATATGACCCGAACCGCACCGCCTTCATCGCGCTGGTGAAATACACCGACGGCGAACTGGCCTACATCCTCGCGCCGCAGCGTCTTGCTGTCGGTGACACCGTCATCGCGGGCGCGAAACAGGACATCAAGCCGGGCAACGCGATGCCCTTCTCGGGCATGCCGATCGGCACGATCGTGCACAACGTGGAACTGAAACCGGGCAAGGGCGGCCAGCTGGCGCGCGCGGCCGGGACCTACGCCCAGTTCGTCGGCCGGGACGGGGGCTACGCCCAGATCCGCCTGTCGTCGGGCGAGCTGCGTCTTGTGCGTCAGGAATGCATGGCGACCATCGGTGCCGTGTCGAACGCCGACCATAGCAACCAGAACCTCGGGAAAGCCGGGCGTCGTCGCCACATGGGCATCCGCCCGACCGTTCGCGGTGTTGCGATGAACCCGATCGACCACCCGCACGGTGGTGGTGAAGGCCGGACCTCGGGTGGCCGGACCCCGGTGACGCCGTGGGGCAAGGACACCAAGGGCAAGAAGACCCGGTCGAACAAGCAGACCGACAAGTACATTCTGCGGTCGCGTCACGCCAAGAAGAAGGGTCGCTAACCTATGGCACGTTCTCTCTGGAAAGGCCCCTTCGTCGACGCCTATCTGCTCAAGAAAGCGGAAAAGGCTCGGGCTTCGGGCAAATCGGACGTCATCAAGATCTGGTCGCGTCGTTCCACCATCCTGCCGCAGTTCGTCGGCCTCACCTTTGGCGTCTACAACGGCCAGAAACATATCCCGGTGAACGTCACCGAGGAAATGATCGGCCAGAAGTTCGGTGAATATTCGCCGACCCGGACCTACTACGGTCACGCCGCCGACAAGAAAGCGAAGAGGAAGTAATCGCCATGGGTAAGGAACAAAATCCGCGCCGCGTGGCGGACAACGAAGCCTTCGCGAAAGCGAAGATGCTGCGCACCTCGCCGCAGAAACTGAACCTCGTCGCCGCGCTGATCCGTGGCAAGAAGGTCGAGAAGGCTCTGGCCGATCTGACCTTCTCGAAGAAGCGGATCGCCGAGGACGTGCGCAAATGCCTGCAATCGGCGATCGCGAACGCCGAAAACAACCACGGCCTTGACGTCGACAACCTGGTGGTTGCCGAAGCCTGGGTCGGCAAGAACCTCGTGATGAAGCGTGGCCGTCCGCGGGCGCGTGGCCGGTTCGGCAAGATCATGAAGCCGTTTTCGGAAATCACCATCAAGGTGCGTCAGGTCGAGGAGCGCGCGTAATGGGTCAGAAGGTCAACCCCATCGGGATGCGTCTTCAGGTCAACCGTACCTGGGACAGCCGCTGGTTCGCCGAATCGAAAGACTACGGCAACCTGCTTCTGGAAGACCTGCGCATGCGCGAGTTCATCCATGAAGAGGCGAAGCAAGCCGGCATCGCCCGCGTGATCATCGAACGTCCGCACAAGAAGTGCCGCGTCACGATCCACGCCGCGCGTCCGGGTGTCATCATCGGCAAAAAAGGCGCCGATATCGAGACCCTGCGCAAGAAGCTGGCGAATTTCACCGCGTCGGAACTGCACCTGAACATCGTCGAAGTCCGCAAGCCGGAACTCGATTCGCAGCTGGTGGCCGAGTCGATCTGCCAGCAGCTCGAGCGTCGGGTGTCGTTCCGCCGGGCGATGAAGCGCGCCGTGCAGAACGCGATGCGGATGGGTGCCCTTGGCATCCGGGTCAACGTTTCGGGCCGCCTTGGTGGCGCCGAGATCGCCCGGACCGAATGGTACCGTGAAGGCCGCGTGCCGCTGCACACCCTGCGTGCCGACATCGACTACGCGCTGGACGAGGCCATGACCCCCTATGGGATCATCGGCGTCAAGGTCTGGATCTTCAAAGGCGAGATCATGGAACATGATCCGCAGGCCCGTGACCGCAAGGCCGCCGAAGCCCAAGACGGCCCGGCTCCGCGCGGTCCGCGTCGCGACCGCGACGCTCGCTGAGGAGTGACTTGAAATGCTGCAACCGAAACGGACGAAATTCCGCAAACAGCACAAGGGCCGCATCCACGGCGAAGCCAAAGGCGGCTTCAACCTGAACTTCGGCTCGTTCGCTCTCAAGGCGACCGAACCGGAGCGTGTGACGGCGCGTCAGATCGAAGCGGCTCGCCGCGCGATCACCCGTCACATGAAGCGTCAGGGCCGTGTCTGGATCCGCGTGTTCCCGGATGTTCCGGTCTCGTCGAAACCCACCGAGGTTCGGATGGGTAAAGGCAAAGGCTCGGTCGATTACTGGGCGTGCAAGGTGAAACCGGGCCGCATCATGTTCGAGATCGACGGCGTGCCGGATGCGATCGCCCGCGAGGCCCTGCGCCTTGGCGCGAACAAGCTGCCGGTGATGACCCGCATCGTGGCCCGCGAAGACTGGTAAGTCTTCCCCGGTTCGAGATCGAAACCCCCGCCCGAAACGGCGGGGGTTTTGCTTTGCCGCTCGCTGCAATGTGACAGCCGGATGACAGACCGCCCTTGCAGGACAAGGGCGCTTGCCGGATGCTGGGTCTCTGGCCTGGAGGGAAGATGTCTGCGGGGCGTATCGAAAGAACCGTCGTGTCCGGGCAAGCCGGATGGGTGAAGCGCGTCGAGCAGGTCGGGCTGCGGCTGCGGCTGCAAAAGGGCGACCCGCGGCGGCTGTTCGAGGCGGAACGCCGGGCCTATCTGAGCCTGCAGGACGCGCATCTGCCGTTTCCGAAGGTGCTGGCCGAGGGGCCGGATCATTTCGTTCTGGCCGACGCCGGGCCGACCTTGCGCAGCCTTCTGCGCGCGAGCGGGTCCGAGGCGCCCGAGGTGCGCCGCGCGCTGCTGGCCGGGGCCACTGCGCTGGCGCGGCTGCATGGGGCGGGCTACAGCCACGGCCGGCCGAACCTGTGCGACATCTGCTGGAAGGACGGGCAGATCACCTTCATCGATCTGGAGAAATACCGGCCGCGCCACAACACGCCCGGCGGCCATGTCTGGGATCTGCTGCTCTTCTTCTTCGATCTGTGCGCCGAGACCGGCCGGATCGATGCCGCGGTGCTGGCCGCCCGCGACGCTTACCGCGCCGCCGACACCAAGGGGATCTGGCCCGCGGCGGTGCGGCGGATGCGGCTCTTGCGCCCGGCTTTGACGATGGTGGCGTGGCTGACCCGGCCGTTGCGGCACAAGCGCGACTTCCGCGCCATCGCCCCGCTCATGGCGCTGTTTGCCGAGCCGCGCTGAGGCTGGCCCGCATTCGGGGCTTGCCCCGCGGGGCGCTTTCCTGTAGGCAGCGGCATCCGCGCGCCGGTCCCTTCGGGAATCGGCCGTGGCTGACATAACCCACCGGACCACGGGTCACCCCAAGTGTGCATCACGCACCCAAGCGGGGCCTTCCGGTGCCAGACAAGGAACCCTGGGATGAAAGCCCAAGATCTCAAGGCGAAGACGCCTGACGAGCTTCGCGACGCGCTTGTCGCGCTGAAAAAGGAAGCCTTCAACCTCCGCTTCCAGGCCGCCACCAACCAGCTGGAAAACACCGCCCGCATGCGCGCCGTCCGTCGTGACGTTGCCCGTGTCAAAACGGTGCTGACCCAAAAAGCTGCTGAAGCCGCGAAGTAAGGAGACTTCCGATGCCCAAACGTATCCTTCAAGGGGTCGTGACCTCGGACAAGAACGATCAGACGATCACTGTCCTCGTGGAACGCCGCTTCAAGCATCCGCTGCTGCAAAAAACGGTGCGGAAATCGAAGAAATACCGCGCGCATGACGCGCTGAACCAATTCAAGACCGGCGACAGCGTCCGCATCGAGGAATGTGCGCCGATCTCGAAGACGAAACGCTGGACGGTCGTCGTCGAGGCCTGAGGAAACTCGGGCCCGGCGATGAACGCACAGTTCATCGAAACCCTGGGACGTCTACCTGCATAGGCGTTCCCAAAGGTCGGGAGTAACAACATGATCCAGATGCAGACCAATCTGGATGTCGCTGACAACTCCGGCGCTCGCCGAGTTCAGTGCATCAAGGTTCTGGGCGGTTCGCACCGCCGTTACGCATCCGTGGGCGACATCATCGTGGTGTCGGTCAAGGAAGCGATTCCGAAAGGCCGCGTGAAGAAAGGGGACGTCCGCAAGGCCGTCGTCGTTCGCACCGCCAAGGAAGTCCGTCGCGAAGATGGCACCGCCATCCGCTTCGACCGCAACGCCGCCGTCATCCTGAACAACCAGGGCGAACCGGTCGGCACCCGTATCTTCGGGCCGGTCGTTCGCGAACTGCGCGCGAAGAACTTCATGAAGATCATCTCGCTTGCGCCGGAGGTGCTGTGATGGCTGCGAAACTCCGCAAGGGCGACAAGGTCGTCGTGCTGACCGGCAAGGACAAGGGCAAGCAAGGTGAAATCACCGCTGTCATGCCCAAGGACAACAAGGCGATCGTCGACGGCGTGAACATGGCGATCCGCCATCAGCGCCAGACCGCGACCGCTCAGGGCGGCCGCACGCCGAAGGCGATGCCGATCGACCTGTCGAACCTCTCGCTGATCGACGCGAACGGCAAGGCGACCCGCGTCGGCTTCCGCATCGAAGCCGATGGCAGCAAGGTCCGTTTTGCCAAGTCCACCGGGGAGGCGATCTGATGCTCGACCAAGCCACCTATACCCCGCGTCTGAAGGCGCTCTACGCCGCGTCGATCCGCGCGGCGATGAAAGAGCAATTCGCCTACAAGAACGACATGCAGATCCCCAAGATCGAAAAAGTCGTTCTGAACATGGGCGTTGGCGAAGCCGTCAAGGACACCAAGAAAGTCAAGCAAGCCGCCGAGGAGCTGACGCTCATCGCCGGTCAGAAGGCTGTCATCACCAAGGCCAAGAACTCGATCGCCGGGTTCCGCGTCCGTGAAGAGATGCCGCTGGGCTGCAAGGTGACCCTGCGCGGTGACCGGATGTATGAATTCCTCGACCGTCTGATCAACATCGCCCTGCCGCGCGTGCGCGACTTCCGCGGTGTGAAACCGTCGTTCGATGGCCGCGGCAACTTTGCGATGGGTCTCAAGGAACATATCGTGTTCCCGGAGATCGATTTCGACAAGGTCGACGAAGTGCTGGGGATGGACATCATCATCTGCACCTCGACCGACGTCGATGCCGAAGCGAAGGCGCTGTTGAAAGCCTTCAACATGCCTTTCAACGCCTGATCGCGGAGAGAATTTATGGCCAAGAAATCCATGGTTGAACGCGAAGTGAAGCGCGCCAAGCTGGTGAAGCAATTCGCCACCAAGCGCGCCTCGCTCAAGGCGATCATCGAAGATCAGTCCCGCCCGATGGAAGAGCGCTTCAAGGCGACTCTGAAACTGGCGGAACTGCCCCGCAACTCGTCGGCGACCCGGCTGCACAATCGGTGCCAGCTGACCGGCCGTCCGCATGCTTACTACCGTAAGCTCAAACTCTCGCGGATCATGCTGCGTGACCTGGCCTCGTTCGGCCAGATCCCCGGCATGGTGAAGTCGAGCTGGTAAGGGAGACCGGGAATGTCCATGAACGATCCCCTCGGCGATATGCTGACCCGCATCCGCAACGCGCAACTGCGCGGCAAGTCCACCGTGAAAACCCCGGCGTCGAAACTGCGCGCCTGGGTGCTCGATGTGCTTGCGTCGGAAGGCTACATCCGTGGCTATGAGAAAACGACCTCGACCGACGGCCATCCGGAGCTCGAGATCAGCCTGAAGTACTTCGAAGGCACCCCGGTGATCCGCGAAATCCATCGCGTGTCGAAGCCGGGCCGCCGGGTCTATGCTTCGGTCAAGGAAATCCCGTCGGTCCGCAACGGCCTCGGTGTTTCGATCGT
The DNA here is from genome assembly GCF_005144475.1 of Rhodobacter capsulatus. GTDB lineage: Bacteria > Pseudomonadota > Alphaproteobacteria > Rhodobacterales > Rhodobacteraceae > Rhodobacter > Rhodobacter capsulatus_C. The sequence continues at coordinate 8,511 of NZ_SWJZ01000065.1, forward strand.
CTCCACGCCGAAAGGCGTCATGACGGACGCGGCCGCACGCACTGCCAATGTTGGCGGTGAAGTGCTCTGCACCGTGTTCTAAGGAGGGAAGCATGTCTCGTATCGGCAAGAAACCGGTCGAAATGCCCAAAGGCGTCAGCGCGACGCTCTCGGGTCAGACCATCGAAGTGAAGGGGCCGAAAGGCACCCGCAGCTTCACCGCCACCGACGACGTGACGGTTGCTCTCGACGGCTCGACCGTCACTGTGACCCCGCGCGGCACCTCCAAACGTGCCCGCCAGCAATGGGGCATGGTGCGTTCGATGATCGAGAACCTCGCCATCGGCGTCTCCACCGGCTTCAAGAAAGAGCTTGAAATTCAAGGCGTGGGTTACCGCGCCGCGATGCAGGGCAATGTTCTGAAGCTCTCGCTTGGTTATTCGCACGAAGTCAACTTCGAGGCCCCGGCCGGTGTCACCATCGCCACCCCGAAGCAGACCGAGATCACCATCGAAGGCATCGACCAGCAACTGGTCGGCCAGGTGGCCGCGAACATCCGCGAGTGGCGCAAGCCCGAGCCCTACAAGGGCAAAGGGATCCGCTACAAGGGCGAGTTCATCTTCCGCAAGGAAGGCAAGAAGAAGTAAGGGGCGCGAAAATGGCGAACAAGAAGAGAGAGCTGTTCCTCAAACGCCGCCTGCGCGTCCGGAACAAACTGAAGGCGATGGCCAATGGCCGCGCCCGTCTGTCGGTGCATCGCTCGTCGAAGAACATCAGCGTCCAGCTGATCGACGATGTCAAAGGCGTGACGATTGCTGCGGCGTCGACTCTGGAAAAAGAGTTTGGCTGCGTGGGCAAGAACAACGTCGAAGCGGCCACCAAGATCGGTGCCGCGATCGCCGAACGGGCGAAAAAAGCCGGTGTCGAAACCTGCTACTTCGACCGTGGCGGCTTCCTGTTCCACGGGAAGATCAAGGCTCTGGCCGACGCAGCCCGCGAAGGCGGTCTGAAGTTCTGAGCCTGGTGGGGGGCTTTGCAGCCCTCCCGATGATCCGGGGGCGGTTCCTTTGGGGCCGCCCACCTGGATTGGACCTAACGGCGTGGACCCACGCCATTCACGAAAGGAATGCCTGATGGCAGAACGTGAAAACCGCCGGGAGCGTCGCGCCGAGCGCGAAGAGACCCCGGAATTCGCCGATCGTCTGGTTGCGATCAACCGCGTGTCGAAAACCGTGAAGGGTGGGAAACGCTTCGGCTTCGCCGCGCTCGTCGTGGTCGGTGACCAGCGTGGTCGCGTCGGCTTCGGCAAGGGCAAGGCGAAGGAAGTGCCGGAAGCGATCCGCAAGGCGACCGAACAGGCGAAACGCTCGCTCGTTCGCGTGCCGCTGCGCGATGGCCGCACCCTGCACCATGACATCGAAGGCCGTCACGGCGCGGGCAAGGTGGTGATGCGGACGGCTCCGGCCGGGACCGGGATCATCGCCGGTGGTCCGATGCGCGCTGTCTTCGAGATGCTGGGCGTTCAGGACGTGGTCGCGAAATCGATCGGGTCGCAAAACCCCTACAACATGATCCGCGCCACCATCGACGGTCTGAAACTGGAAGCCTCGCCCCGCAACGTCGCGGCGCGTCGTGGCAAGAAAGTGGCCGACATCCTGCCGAAGACCGCCGCTGACGCGTCGGCCGAAGCCTGAGGAGTGTGAAAGATGGCGAAGAAAACCATCGTCGTGCAACAGGTGGCCTCGGCCGCCCGTCGTCCGGCCATCCAGACCGCGACCCTCAAAGGTCTGGGCCTGAACAAGATCCGCCGCACCCGTGAGCTGGAAGACACTCCGGCCGTCCGCGGCATGGTGAACAAGATCGCGCATCTTGTGAAGATCATCGAAGAGCGCGGCTGAGCGTCCTTCGGCAAGATTGAAAACGCCCCGGGTATCCCCCGGGGCGTTTTTCGTTTAGGACGATGGGGCAACCAAGGAGGCGATCATGGACCTGAAGCAGCAGAAAGCCGAGACGGAACAGGTGTTTCGCGAGATCCAGTCGATGGAATCGCTGCCCGAGAAGGCCTGCATCAACTTCCAGTTCGTCACCGACGAGCCGAAGGCCGACTGGGACGGCTTCACCGAGGCCGCCGAGGCCGCGGGCTACACGGTCGAATGGTATGAGGCCGATGACGAGGACGACGAGGATTGCCTCGAGATCACCACCGGTCCGGTGCTGCTCACCTTCGAGACCCTCTGGGCCGAGGAAGAAAAGCTGACCCTGATGGCCGCGATCTACGGGTTCATCGCCGACGGTTGGGGGTTCTTCGAGGAAGAGTGAGGGATCAAAGGTGCTATCTTTCCCATTTGGGATGTTCAGGTCGCGCTACGTGCGACCCAATTTCGTAGGAATGGTGCTTATGGGGAGTTGCTTTGAATTCGAAATTGAAAAAACTGATCATGATCGGGTGCGGCGAAAGCAAGTTCTCATAGCGAAGAACTTCCGCGATGGCGCCGAACCGCATGATATCGTTTGTCTCACGACAACAACTGGTAGGTACATCTACGCCGAGGTGATTGGGAGGAAAAAGGCTTCTGACGACAAGCTTGGCCTTGAGTTGACGGATCGCTCCAATCTCGGGCTCTCTGTTGGTGATCGCGTTGAACTTGAAGTGACGCGGTGCGGTTTGTTTGGCAAAATTGTCTGGTATGTGACTAACAATGACCCTCAGCTTCGCATTTCGGCGATTCTTGCCGTAATCTCCTTTGTCCTCGGGATGCTCGGGTTGCTTCTTGGAGTCATTAGTGTCTATCTTAGTTGGCGGCCGACCTGAAGTACGTCACGGACAGTAAGCGTATTGACCCCACTGCCCCCCTGCCGCTATACGCCCCCGGTGGCCAAGCCACAGAATCAACAACAAACGCCGTGTGTGCCCCGGTTTCGCTTCCGGGGGCATCTTCCGGTAAAGGAGAAGCGACATGAAACTTCATGAAATCCGCGACAACGCGGGCGCTGCCAAGAAATCCAAACGCGTTGCGCGCGGTCCGGGTTCGGGCAAGGGCAAAACCGCTGGCCGCGGGATCAAAGGCCAGAAATCGCGTTCGGGCGTCGCTCTGGGCGGCTACGAAGGCGGTCAGATGCCGCTTTACCGGCGTCTGCCGAAGCGCGGCTTCAACAAGCCGAACCGCAAGGCCTTCGCCGTCGTCAACCTCGGCCTGATCGAGAAATTCATCGGCCTTGGCAAGCTTGATGCCTCGGTGGCGATCACCGAAGACGCGCTGGTTGCGGCGGGCCTGACCTCGCGCAAGCGCGACGGCATCCGCATTCTCGCCAAGGGTGAAATCACCACCAAGGTCACGCTGATCGTGACCGGCGCTTCCGCCGCGGCCGTTGACGCCGTCGCGAAAGCCGGTGGCACGCTGACCGTTGCTGCGGCCGCCGCCGAATAATCGGTTGTGAACGGGCCTTGGCCCGCTTACATAGGCAACAGTTTTCCAGGCGCCGCCGACCGGGGAACGGTCTGGCGGCGCTTCTCGCATGAAAGAGACGGGCATGGCATCTGCTGCAGAGCAAATGGCGGCGAACCTGAGCTGGTCGGCCTTCGGCAAGGCCACCGACCTCAGGGCGCGCATCTTCTTCACCATCGGGCTGCTGATCATCTACCGGCTCGGCACCTACATTCCGGTGCCCGGCATCGACGCCGACGCGCTGCGCGACTTCATGGAGCGGGCCTCGCAGGGGATCGGCGGCATGCTGTCGATGTTCACCGGCGGCGCGCTGGGGCGGATGGGCGTCTTCGCGCTTGGCATCATGCCCTATATCTCGGCCTCGATCATCGTGCAGCTGATGACGGCGCTGGTGCCCGCGCTGGAACAGATGAAGAAGGAAGGCGAGCAAGGCCGCAAGAAGATCAACCAGATCACCCGCTATTCGACGGTGGCGCTGGCGACCTTCCAGGCCTGGGGTCTGGCCACCAGCCTTTACAACGGCGGCATGGCGACCGATGCGGTGCCGCATCTGTTCTTCATCGTCTCGGTCGTGGTGACGCTGGTCGGCGGCACGATGTTCCTGATGTGGCTGGGCGAGCAGATCACCGCGCGCGGCATCGGCAACGGCGTCTCGCTGATCATCTTCGTCGGCATCGTCGCGGAAATCCCGGCGGCGGCGGCCTCGTTCTTCGCGCAGGGCCGGGCGGCGGGCAACAGCTCGATCCCCGTCACCATCGGCGTGCTGGTGATGATGATCGCGGTCATCGCCTTTGTCGTCTTCATGGAACGGGCGCTGCGCAAGATCCACATTCAATATCCCCGCCGTCAGGTCGGCATGAAGATCTATGACGGCAGCTCTTCGCATCTGCCGATCAAGGTGAACCCGGCGGGCGTGATCCCGGCGATCTTCGCCTCCTCGCTGCTCTTGCTGCCGACGACGATCTCGACCTTCTCGGGCGACAACACCGGCCCGATCATGTCGACGATCCTGGCTTATTTCGGCCCGGGGCAACCGCTTTATCTCGCCTTCTACGCCGGGATGATCGTCTTCTTCGCCTATTTCTACACCGCGAACGTCACCTTCAAATCCGACGAAGTGGCGGACAACCTGAAGAATCAGGGCGGCTTCATTCCGGGCATCCGTCCCGGCAAGAAGACCGAAGACTACCTCGACTATGTCGTGGCCCGCATCTTGGTGATCGGCTCTGCCTATCTGGCGCTGGTTTGCCTGCTGCCCACGATCCTGCAGACGGAACTGGGCGTTCCGTTCTACTTCGGCGGGACTTCGGTGCTGATCGTGGTCTCGGTGACGATGGACACGATCAACCAGGTTCAGTCGCATCTTCTGGCGCATCAATACGAGGGGCTCATCGAGCGGTCTCAGTTGCGCGGCAAACGCAAATCGGCCACGAAGAAGGCGCCCACGCGGCGCTGAGGGAGGAAAGCATGGCCAATATCATCCTGCTGGGACCGCCCGGCGCAGGCAAGGGCACCCAGGCCCGCAAGCTGGTCGAGGAACGCGGCATGGTGCAGCTGTCCACCGGGGACATGCTGCGCGAGGCCAAGACCTCGGGCACCGAGATGGGCAAGAAAGTCGCCGAGGTGATGGACCGCGGCGAGCTGGTGACGGATGAGATCGTCATCGGCCTGATCGAGGAAAAGCTGTCCTCCGGTCACGGCGAAGGCTTCATCTTCGACGGCTTCCCCCGCACGCTGCCGCAGGCGGATGCGCTGGGGCGGCTTCTGGCGAAGATCGGCCAGAAGCTGGATGCGGTGATCGAGATGCGCGTCGATGACGAGGCGCTGGTGGACCGGATCTCCGGGCGCTACACCTGCGGCAAGTGCGGCGAGGTCTATCATGACACGACGAAGCCGGTGAAGGTTGCGGGCACCTGCGACGCCTGCGGTTCGACCGACCTGCGCCGCCGCGCCGACGACAATGCCGACAGCCTGCGCATCCGGCTGATGGAATATTACAAGAAGACCTCGCCGCTGATCGGCTATTACTATCACGCGGGCGATCTGTTCGGCGTTGATGGTCTGGCCGAGATCGACGAGGTGGCGGCCTCGGTCGCGGCGATCCTTGATCAGCAGGGCTGAGGCGGTTACGGCTTGACCTGCGCGGAAATACCCTCTAGGTCGCGGTGTCTCGCATGAGAATCGCCCGAATCTCCGGATGCCGGAGGTTCGGGCGTTAAGCCGTCCGGAAGAAACTTTTTCGGACAAGTTGTGAAAAAAGGTTCTGGCACCACGGAACCGCAACGAAAGGAAGCACGCTTTGGCACGTATTGCTGGCGTCAACATTCCGACCGGGAAACGCGTCCCGATCGCTCTTCAATACATCCACGGGATCGGCCCGATGTTCGCGAAACAGATCGTGGACGCCGTCGGCATCGCCGAAGCCCGCCGGGTGAACGAACTGACCGACGCCGAAGTGCTCGCCATCCGCGAATACATCGACGCGCATTTCACCGTCGAAGGTGACCTGCGCCGTGAAGTCTCGATGAACATCAAGCGTCTGATGGACCTTGGTTGCTACCGTGGCCTGCGTCACCGCAAGAACCTGCCGGTTCGCGGCCAGCGCACCCACACCAACGCCCGTACCCGCAAGGGCCCGGCGAAACCGATCGCCGGCAAGAAGAAATAAGGGGAGGGGTAGCACATGGCTCGTGACAAGACTCGCGTCAAACGCAAGGAACGCAAGAACATCGCCGCTGGTGTGGTGCATGTGAACTCGTCGTTCAACAACACCAAGATCCTGATCTCGGACGTGCAGGGCAACGCCATTTCGTGGTCGTCCTCGGGCACGATGGGCTTCAAGGGTTCGCGCAAATCGACCCCCTATGCCGCGCAGATGGCCGCCGAAGACGCTGCCCGCAAGGCGCAGGAACACGGCCTGAAAACCGTCGACGTCGAAGTGCAGGGCCCGGGTTCGGGCCGCGAATCGGCGCTGCGCGCGCTGGCCGCGGTTGGCCTCAACATCACCTCGATCCGTGATGTGACGCCGATCGCCCACAACGGCTGCCGTCCGCCCAAGCGCCGCCGCGTCTGAGTATCTGTATTAAGCCGGGCCGTGCGGGGTGTTTCCGCGCGGCCCGGTCAGTTTCGTTTTTTCCTCGGGCGTTCCGGGCAAGGGACATGGGTCCGGAACAAGAATGGAGGCAGAGCGCATGATCCACAAGAATTGGGCCGAGTTGATCAAGCCGACGCAGCTTGAAATCAAGCCGGGCAATGATCCCCAACGTCAAGCCACCGTCATCGCGGAACCGCTGGAACGCGGCTTCGGTCTGACGCTGGGCAACGCGCTGCGCCGCGTTCTGATGAGCTCGCTGCAAGGCGCGGCGATCACCTCGGTGCAGATCGACAACGTGCTGCACGAGTTTTCCTCGGTCGCCGGCGTGCGGGAAGACGTCACCGACATCATCCTGAACCTCAAGGGCATCTCGCTCAAGATGGACGTCGAGGGGCCGAAGCGGCTCTCGATCTCGGCCAAGGGGCCGCGCGTCGTGACCGGCGCCGACATCTCGGAATCGATGGGCATCGAGGTCCTGAACAAGGATCACGTGATCTGCCACCTCGACGACGGCGCCGACGTGTTCATGGAGCTGACCGTGAATACCGGCAAGGGCTATGTGGCCGCCGACAAGAACCGTCCGGAAGATGCGCCGATCGGGCTGATCCCGATCGATGCGATCTATTCGCCGGTGAAGAAGGTCGCCTATGACGTGCAACCGACCCGCGAGGGCCAGGTGCTCGACTATGACAAGCTGACGATGAAGATCGAGACCGACGGCTCGCTGACGCCCGAGGACGCGGTGGCCTATGCCGCCCGCATCCTGCAGGACCAGCTATCGATCTTCGTGAACTTCGAAGAGCCGGAATCGGCCTCGAAGACCGATGCCGACGACGGGCTCGAGTTCAACCCGCTGCTGCTGAAGAAAGTGGACGAGCTGGAACTGTCGGTCCGCTCGGCGAACTGCCTGAAGAACGACAACATCGTCTATATCGGCGATCTGATCCAGAAAACCGAAGCCGAGATGCTGCGCACCCCGAACTTCGGCCGCAAGTCGCTGAACGAGATCAAGGAAGTGCTCTCCTCGATGGGGCTGCACCTCGGCATGGAAGTCGAGGATTGGCCGCCGGAGAACATCGAAGACCTCGCCAAGCGCTTCGAAGACCAGTTCTGAGAAATTCCGGGGGGTGGGCGACCGCCCCCCGACAATGCCCGGTCAGCCGGGGAACCCTGGGCATGATGCCCCAACGAAGCCCCCCGCACGCACGGGGCGCAACACAAAGTAAAATACGCTAAGGAGAGACCCATGCGTCACGCTCGCGGCTACCGCCGTCTGAACCGCACCCACGAACACCGCAAGGCGCTGTTCGCCAACATGTGCGGCTCGCTCATCGAACACGAACAGATCAAGACCACCCTGCCGAAAGCCAAGGAACTGCGTCCGATCATCGAAAAGCTGATCACGCTGGCCAAGCGCGGCGATCTGCATGCCCGTCGTCAGGCGGCTGCCATGCTGAAGCAGGACAAGGACGTGGCCAAGCTCTTCGAAGTGCTCGGGCCCCGCTACAAGGACCGTCAGGGCGGCTACACCCGCGTCCTGAAAGCCGGTTTCCGCTATGGCGACATGGCGCCGATGGCCTTCATCGAATTCGTCGAGCGCGATGTCTCGGCGAAGGGCGCGGCTGACAAGGCCCGTGAAGCGGCTTTCGAAGCGGCCGACGAATAAGCTTTCCGCAAGGAAAGACGGAAACCCGCCCGAAACGGCGGGTTTTCTTTTGCCGCAAGCGTGCAACCCGCGGTAGAATGAGAGCAGAATCCTGCTTCGAGCGCCGCGGATTGCAGCAAAAGCCCGCGCAGGGCAGCAATTCCCGGTTGATCTTTTCCTGTAGCACCTGTCTAAAAAGACATGTCCATTCACACCGAAATCAACAAGTGTCTGCGGGAAATCGGTCGCGTCGCGACGGATGGATATTTCATCGGTCTGCATATCCGTTTTGCCGCGCCGATCATGCAATTCCAGACCTATCCCGAAGCTTGGACAGATCACTACACCCGGCAGGCCTATGCCCTGCGCGATCCGACGATCGCCTGGGGCTTCTCCGAGGAGGGCGCCTGCCGGTGGAGCGAATTCACCTTGCCGGACCCGTTCAACATCCTGGGCGAGGCGCGGCGGTTCGGGCTCAATTACGGGGTGACCGTGTCCTGCGGTCCGGTGACCTCGCGTACGATTGCCTCTTTCACCCTGCGGGACCGTGAGTTCCGGGACGACGAGATCGATCTGATCTCGCAACAGATCCGGCGTCTGCATGATTTGGCGCAGCCGCCGGAGGGCCTGACCAAGGCCCAGATCGAGGCCCTGCGGTGCATCGCTGCCGGGGATCGACATGCTGCTGCTGCTGCGAAGCTTGGCATCACGCAGTCTGCGTTCAAGGCGCGTCTTCTGTCGGCGCGCGAGCGTCTGATGGCCAGAACCACGGCCGAAGCAATCCAGAGAGCGAAGGAGTACCGGCTGCTGTAGGTCCTCGCAGCGGTCACTTCCGGGCCGTTTCCCAACCCGGAGTAGACCGATGCAGACCACCACACTTTCCTTTGCCAACATGCACAACCATGGCGAGCTTTTCGCCAATATCTTTCGCGCACGGCGGCAAAGTTTCATCGTCCAGAACCGTTGGGAGCTTTCCGAAGCTCTTGGCATGGAGTTCGACCAATATGACACGCCGCAAAGCCGCTGGATCGCGGTGCATGACGACGGTCAGGTCCACGCCGGGGTCCGCCTGACCCCCTCCACCGCGAGTTGCGGCATTTACAGCTACATGATTCGCGATGCCCAGAAGGGCACTTTGGGCGGATCGATCCCGCAAGAGCTGCTTTGGGACCCCGCACCTGTCGATCCGCAGGTCTGGGAAAGCTCGCGCGTGTTCGTGTCGCATGACATCCCGATGCAGGCCCGTCGCAGGGTGCATTTCGAGCTGGTCGAGGCGATGGTGCGCTCGGCGCGCGATCAGGGCGCGACGCGGCTTCTGGCGATCAGTGCGGCAAGCTGGCCGCGCTGGTATCGCCGCTGCGGGCTGGTCGCGCAGGCGATCGGGCCGGTGATGTTCATCGGCGATGGCGATTACCAATGCGTCTCGATCGACCTGATGGCGAAGCTGCACTGATCCGCGGGTAAAGCCCGGTGGCGGCCCCGCCAATCGCCCCTTCCGCCGCGAAGCAGGCGGGGCTAGGGTGGGGCCGCCATGCCCGATCTGTTCGACACATCCGCACCCAAGGGGGCCGAGGCCCCGCGGCCGCTGGCCGACCGTATCCGTCCGCAGCATCTGTCCGAGGTGATCGGTCAGACCCATGTGCTTGGCCCCGAGGGGCCGCTGGGCGCGATGCTTGCGGCGCACTCGCTGGGGTCAGTGATTTTCTGGGGACCGCCCGGGGTCGGCAAGACAACGATCGCCCGGCTTCTGGCGCATGAAAGCGACCGCGCCTTCGTGCAGATCTCGGCGATCTTTTCCGGCGTGCCGGAGCTGCGCAAGGTCTTCGAGGCGGCGAAGCTGCGGATGGGGCAGGGGCGGGGTACGCTGCTCTTCGTCGATGAGATCCACCGTTTCAACAAGGCGCAGCAGGACAGTTTCCTGCCGCATATGGAAGACGGCACCATCCTTCTGGTCGGCGCCACGACGGAAAACCCCAGTTTCGAGCTGAACGCCGCGCTGTTGTCGCGCGCGCAGGTGATTGTTCTGGAACGGCTGTCGCTGGCCGATCTGGAACGCCTCGCGCAGCGGGCCGAGAAAACCCTGGGCAAGGCCCTGCCCTTGAAGGCCCCGGCGCGGGAAGCGCTGCTGGAAATGGCCGATGGCGATGGCCGCGCGGCCTTGAACCTGATCGAGCAGGTGATGGCCTGGAAGCTCTCGGCGCCGCTCGACACCGAGGCGCTGTCGTCGCGGCTGATGCGGCGGGCGGCGAATTACGACAAATCGGGCGACGGCCATTACAACCTGATTTCGGCCTTGCACAAATCCGTCCGCGGCTCCGACCCGGATGCCGCGCTTTACTGGTATTGCCGCATGCTCGAGGGCGGCGAGGATCCGCGCTTCATCGCCCGGCGCCTGACCCGGATGGCGGTCGAGGATATCGCGCTGGCCGATCCGCAGGCGCAGACGCAGTGCCTGCATGCCTGGGAAACCTATGAACGGCTGGGCTCTCCCGAGGGCGAACTGGCCCTGGCGCAGGCGGTCATTTATCTTGCCCTCGCGCCGAAATCGAATGCGGGCTATGTCGCCTACAAGGCTGCGCGCGAAGCCGCCCGCAAGACCGGTTCGGCGCCGCCGCCCAAACATATCCTGAATGCGCCCACCCGGTTGATGGAGGAACAGGGCTTCGGCTCGGGCTACCAATACGACCACGACGCCGAGGACGGCTTTTCGGGGCAGCATTATTTCCCCGACGGGATGAAACGGCCGGTCTTCTACACCCCGGTCGAACGCGGCTTTGAACGCGAGTTGAAGAAGCGCGTCGACTGGTTCGCGAAGCTGCGCGAAAAGCGCGGCAGTTGACATTGGCGGCGCGCGGGGCAAAGGAAACCGGATGATCCAGACCCTTCTTTTCGTCGCGCTTGGCGGAGCCATCGGCTCGGTGGCGCGGTATCTTGTCAACATCACCCTGCCGCGGCTGTTCGGCCATGGCTTCCCCTATGCGACGATGACGGTGAATGTCGTCGGCAGCTTCCTGATGGGGGGGCTGGTCGTGGTGCTGGCGATGAAGGGCGGCACCCGCTTCGCCCCCTTCCTGATGACCGGCATCCTGGGCGGCTTCACCACCTTTTCCGCCTTTTCGCTGGATGCGGCGAAGCTGTGGCAAGCGGGCGAGGTGACCACCGCGGCCGGTTACGTGATCGGCACGGTCGTTCTGGGTCTGGCAGCACTTTTCGCGGGCATGGCGTTCGCACGGGGGTTTTTCGCATGAGTTCGGTGCAACTGATCAAGGTGACCGAGGACGAGGGCGAAAGCCGTCTTGACCGCTGGTTGAAGAAGAAATTCCCGACCCTCACCCAGGGCGCGGTGGAAAAGATGTGCCGCACCGGGCAGCTGCGGGTGGATGGCGGACGGGTCAAGGCCTCGGACCGGATCGGGCCCGGCATGGAGGTGCGCGTGCCGCCGCTGCCGGAGGCGGGCGCGAAGGCCCCCGAAAGCCGCTCCGAGGCGCGGCGCGAGGCGACGCAGATTTCGCGCGACGATGAAAAGATGATCCAGGCTGCGGTGCTGTGGAAGGATGAACACATCATCGCGCTGAACAAGCCCGCGGGGCTGCCCTCGCAGGGCGGGTCGGGGCAGGGCGACCGGCATGTCGATGGTCTGCTCGATGCGCTGAAATTCGGCTACAAGGACCGGCCGAAGATGGTGCACCGGCTCGACAAGGACACCTCGGGGGTGCTGCTGATTGCCCGCACCGACCGCGTCGCCCGGGCGCTGTCCGAATCGTTCCGGCTGAAGACCACCCGCAAGATCTATTGGGCGGCGGTGGCAGGCGTGCCCAGCCCGAAGAAGGGCACGATTCGCTATGGTCTGGTGAAGGCCCCCGGCCATGGCCGCGGCGGCGAGGGCGAAAAGATGCTCTGCATCCATCCGTCCAAGGTCGATGCGACGCCCGATGCGAAACGCGCCACCACCGATTTCGCGGTGATCGACGGGCTGGGCTCGCGCGTCAGCTGGGTCGGCCTGGTGCCGATCACCGGGCGCACGCACCAGCTGCGCGCGCATATGGCGGAACTGGGCCATCCGATCGTCGGCGACGGCAAATATGGCGGCTCGGGGCAGGAAAATCTGGGCGACGGCTGGGGCTCGCAGCTGGGCGGCGAGATCTCGCGCAAGCTGCATCTGCATGCGCGCACGATTTCCTTTGACCATCCGATCACCAAGAAGCGCGTCACCCTGACCGCGCCCCTGCCCGATCACATGGTGCGGACCTGGAAGACGCTGGGCTGGATCGAGGGCGAAGCGCCGCTTGATCCGTTCGAGGACGATCGATGAAGCTGGCGATTTTCGACGTCGACGGCACGATCAGCGACAGTCAGGCGCATATCCTGGCCGCGATGACCGAGGCGTTTCGCACCGTCGGCCTGCCGCTGCCGCCGCGGGGCGACGTGCTGGCGATCGTCGGCCTGTCGCTGCCCGTGGCGATGGCGGAACTGGCCCCCGCGGCCGATGCGGCGACGCAGGCGGCGCTGGTGGCGGCCTACAAGGCCAGCTATTTCACCGGCCGCGCCGCCGCGCCCGCGCCGCTTTACCCGGGCGCGAAGGATTGCCTTTTGCGTCTGGCCGGGCGCGCGGATCTGTTGCTGGCCATCGCCACCGGCAAGTCGCGGCGCGGCGTGACGGCGCTGATCGCCCATCACGGGCTTGAGGGGCTGTTCACCTCGGCGCAGGTGGCCGATGACCATCCGTCGAAACCGCATCCCTCGATGGTGTTCGAGGCGCTCCGCGCGGCGGGGGTGGAGGCGAAAGACGCGGTGATGATCGGCGACACCACTTTCGACATCGAGATGGGCCGCGCCGCGGGCGTGGCGACGATCGGCGTCAGCTGGGGCTATCACCCTGTTTCGGATCTGCAAAAAGCCGGGGCTGGGCGGATCGTCAAAAGTTTCGCCGAGTTGGAACAGGCTTTGCAGGAGGGGCTTGCATGAGTGGCTGGAGCGCGAAACGGTTCTGGAACGCGGCTGGGGTCGAGGCTTGCGAGGAGGGCTTCACCGTCAAGCTGGACGGGCGCGGGGTGAAGACCCCGGCCAAGGCGGCGCTGGTGCTGCCGACCCGGGCGATGGCCGAGGCCGTGGCCGCCGAATGGCAGGCGCAGGGCGAAAAGATCGATCCGACGACGATGCCGGTGACCCGTTCGGCCAATGCCGCGCTGGACAAGGTGCGGGCGCAACAGGCCGAGGTGGCCGAGCTGGTCGCGGCTTACGGCGAGACCGATCTTTTGTGCTACCGCGCGAAGACGCCCGAGGAACTGGTGACGCAGCAGGCCGCGGCCTGGGACCGCTGGCTGGACTGGGCCGAGCGCCGCTATCAGGCGCGGCTGATCGTGACGGCGGGCGTGCTGCCCGTCGCGCAACCCGAACAGGCGCAGCGGGCGCTGGCCGAGCGGGTTGCCGCTTGCGACATCTGGGAACTGGCGGCTTTGCATGATCTGGTCGGCATCACCGGCTCGCTGGTGCTGGGCCTTGCCGTCGCCGAGGGCGAGATCGCGGCCGAGGACGCCTGGCGGCTGTCGCGCATCGACGAGGACTGGCAGATCGCGCAATGGGGCGCGGACGAGGAAGCCGCCGAGATGGCCGCGCTGAAGCGCGAAGCGCTGATCCACGCCGGACGATTCTGGATACTGCGGCATACCGCCTGAAACCCCGCCCCGCGCGTCTTTGCGATCTGCCGGATGCGCGCAAGACGGGCATTTGCCCGGCGAATGGGCGGTCGCACCCTCGAAAATTACTCAGACGTCTTGACCAATTCCGGGGTATTTGCGCAAACTCGGTCAGCCGGTGATGATCGGCACAGAACTTGCAGACCCGTCAAGGGCAGACTCACCGCCGCAACGGCGGCAACTCAGGAAGAGGTAAACATGAAACAATCCGTATTCTTCGGCTCGGTCGCGCTGGCCGCCCTCGTGGCGGGCGCGGCGTCGGCCTCGACGCTGGATGACGTCAAGGCCCGCGGCCAGCTGATCTGCGGCTCGAACCCCGGCCTGACCGGGTTCGCCGCGCCGGATGCCAACGGGGCCTATCAGGGCTTTGACGTCGCGGTCTGCAAGGCCGTCGCGGCGGCGGTGCTGGGCGATCCGATGAAAGTGAAATACGTGCCGCTGACCGGCGAGACCCGCTTCACCGCGCTGGCCTCGGGCGAGGTCGACGTGCTGGTGCGCAACTCGACCTGGACCTTCTCGCGCGATACCGAGCTGGCGCTCGATTTCGTCGCCGTCAACTACTACGACGGTCAGGGCTTCATGGTGAACAAGTCGCTGGGCGTCAGCTCGGCCAAGGAACTCGACGGCGCGACGATCTGCGTGCAGACCGGCACCACCACCGAGATGAACCTCGCCGATTTCTTCAAGGCGAACAACATGACCTATACGCCGGTGAACATCGCCGATGACGCGGAAGGCCAGCAAAAATTCGCCGCCGGTGCCTGCGACAGCTACACCACCGACGCTTCGGGCCTCGCCTCGTCGCGCGCGACGCTGCCGAATGCCGCCGATATCGTGATCCTGCCCGAGATCATCTCGAAGGAACCGCTCGGCCCGGTCGTGCGTCACGGCGACAACAACTGGGGCGACATCGTGCGCTGGAGCTTCTTCGCGCTTGTCGCCGCCGAGGAATACGGCGTGACCAAGGCGAACCTGGAAGAAGTGGCCGCCTCGACGCAGAACCCGGAAATCCGCCGCCTGCTCGGCCTCGAAGGCGACATGGGCAAGAAGATCGGTCTCGACAACGATTTCGCCAAGCGCGCGATCCTCGCCTCGGGCAACTACGGCGAGATTTTCGAAGCCAATATCGGCGCTTCGACCTCGATCGGTCTGGCGCGCGGCCTGAACGCGCAATGGACCCAGGGCGGGCTGATGTACGCCCCGCCGTTCCGCTGATCCGATCCATCGATGCGGCCGGGCCAAGCCCCGGCCGCATTTTGCATTTCAAGGACGGTCTGTCGGGGCACAAGTCCCGAACGCAGTCGGCGCAAAGCCGCGGGGCAGGCCGGACAGGGGAAAACCATGGCACTTGCAAGTGACCCGCCGAAAGCTGGCTTTCGGCTCTCGATGCTCATTTACGACACGCGGTTCCGCTCGATCACCATCCAGATCGTGGTGCTTCTGCTGTTTCTGGCCGGTCTCGTCTGGCTGCTCAACAACGCCTATGTGAACCTTGAAGCCAAGGGCAAGGACTTCAACTTCAGCTTCCTGTGGACGCGGGCGGGCTATGACCTGGCGCAGACGCTGATCCCCTATTCGAACGACGACACCCATTTCCGGGCGTTGATCGAGGGGCTCCTGAACACGCTTCTGGTGTCGGTGCTGGGCTGTTTCCTGGCCACGATCCTCGGCACGATCATCGGCGTGCTGCGGCTGTCGCAGAACTGGCTCGTGGCGCGGATCATGACGGTCTATGTCGAGACCTTCCGCAACATTCCGCTGCTTTTGTGGATCCTGCTCATGGGCACGATCCTGGCCGAAACCCGGCCGGTGCCAAAGGATTTCCGCCTGACCGAGGCGATGAAGGCCGCGGGCGAGGAGCCCAAGGCCTCGATGTGGTTTTTCGACTCCGTGGCGGTGACGAACCGCGGCACCAATGTGCCCGCGCCGGTCTTCGACCATTCGCTGGGCGTGGTCGATATCGGCTGGAACCTGCCTGTCAGCCTCAATGCGCTGGCGATCATCGCGGTGATGTCGGCGTCCTTCTGGGGCTGGCGGCGTTTCATCGCCCGCGCCAAGGCGGTGCAGGAGGCGACCGGCACCCGCCCCACGACCTGGTGGCCAAGCCTGCTGATCCTGTTCGCGCCGATTTCGGCGCTGCTCTACGGTCTCGGCTTCCATCTGGATTATCCGCAGATCACCAGATTCGACTTCACCGGCGGCTTCCAGATGCTGCATTCCTTCACCGCCCTGCTGATCGCGCTGACCGTCTACACGGCGGCCTTCATCGCCGAAATCGTCCGGGCGGGGATTCAGGCGATCTCAAAGGGCCAGACCGAGGCCGCCTATGCGCTGGGTCTGCGGCCGGGCCGCACCATGAGCCTTGTCATCCTGCCGCAGGCGCTTCGGGTGATCGTGCCGCCCCTGATCTCGCAATTCCTGAACCTGACGAAGAACTCGTCCCTGGCGATCGCGGTCAGCTACATGGACCTGCGCGGCACGTTGGGCGGCATCACGCTGAACCAGACCGGCCGGGAACTCGAATGCATGCTGCTGATGATGCTGATCTATCTGACCATCAGCCTGACGATTTCGAGCCTGATGAACCTCTACAACAAATCGATCAAGCTGAAGGAGCGGTGAGATGAGCGAGACCTCTTTCGTCCGCACCGAGATGCTGCCGCCGAAACCCGCCCCCGTGTCGCAGGTGGGGGCGATCAAATGGATGCGCGAGAACCTGTTCTCGGGGCCGCTCAACACCGCGCTGACGGTCTTCGGCCTGCTGGCCACGATCTGGCTGGTGCAGGCGGCGGCGCCCTGGCTGCTGCATGGCGTCTGGAATGCGAATTCGCTGACCGAATGCCGCGCGATCATCGCCGCCGCCCATGGCCCCGACGCCACCGGCGCCTGCTGGGCGGTCATCCGGGTGCGCTGGAACCAGTTCCTGTTCGGTTTTTACCCGGTCGATCAATACTGGCGGCTGTTCGTGACCTTTGCCGGGCTGTTCCTTGCCCTGGCGCCGGTGCTGTTCGACGCGCTGCCGCGCAAGCTGCTTTGGGGCGCGCTGCTTTACCCGCTGGCGGCCTTCTGGCTGCTGTGGGGCGGGCCGATCTGGGGGCCGGTGTCGGTGCTGGCGGGCTTCGCGATCCTTGGCCTGCTGTTCACCGCGCTGGCGCCGAAACTGGGCGTGCCGGTCTCGGCCGGGATCGCTCTTGTCGTCGCGGTGCTGTTCTGGCTTTACGCCGCGGCCCCGATCGAGGCGGCGCTGCAGGCGGTTCTTCCGCTGGCCCTGCCCGAGGTGGACAGCGACCAGTTCGGCGGCTTCCTGCTGGCGCTGGTGATCGGGGTGACGGCGATCGTCGTCTCGCTGCCGCTGGGCATCCTGCTCGCGCTCGGGCGGCAGTCGGACATGATGATCGTGAAGTCGCTTTCGGTCGGCGTGATCGAATTCGTCCGCGGCGTGCCGCTGATCACGCTGCTGTTCACCGCCTCGCTGCTGCTGCAATACTTCCTGCCGCCGGGGACGAATTTCGACCTGATCCTGCGGGTGGTGATCCTGGTGACGCTGTTTGCCGCCGCCTATATCGCCGAGGTGATCCGCGGCGGGCTGGCCGCCCTGCCGCGCGGCCAATATGAGGCCGCCGATGCGCTGGGGCTGGATTACTGGCAGGCGCAGCGGCTGATCATCATGCCGCAGGCGCTGAAGATCTCGATCCCGGGGATCGTGTCCTCGTTCATCGGGCTGTTCAAGGATACGACACTGGTGGCCTTTGTCGGGCTCTTCGACCCGCTCAAGGGCATTTCGAACGTCGTGCGGTCCGACATGGCGTGGAAGGGCACCTATTGGGAACCCTATATCTTCGTCGCTCTCATCTTCTTTCTCTTCAACTTCAGCATGTCGCGGTATTCGATGTATCTCGAACGCAAGCTGAAGCGTGACCACCGTTAAGGAGGCGCTCATGTCAGAGCCCAGCTATGACCACACCGTCGACCGCAGCCACATGCAGGTGAGCGACGAGGTCGCGATCCAGATCAGCCAGATGAACAAGTGGTACGGCCAGTTCCACGTGTTGCGCGACATCAACCTGACGGTGCATCGCGGCGAGCGGATCGTGATCGCCGGGCCTTCGGGCTCGGGGAAATCGACGATGATCCGCTGCATCAACCGGCTGGAGGAACACCAGTCCGGCAAGATCGTCGTCGACGGCATCGAACTGACCTCGGACCTGAAGAACATCGACAAGGTGCGGTCAGAGGTCGGGATGGTGTTCCAGCATTTCAACCTGTTCCCGCATCTGACGATCCTCGAGAACCTGACGCTGGCGCCCATTTGGGTGCGCAAGGTGCCCAAGCGCGAGGCCGAGGAAACCGCGATGTATTACCTGGAAAAGGTGAAGATCCCGGAACAGGCGCACAAATACCCCGGCCAGCTTTCGGGCGGGCAGCAGCAGCGGGTGGCGATCGCGCGCTCGCTGTGCATGAAGCCGAAGATCATGCTGTTTGACGAGCCGACCTCGGCGCTGGACCCCGAGATGATCAAGGAAGTGCTGGATACGATGATCCAGCTGGCCGAGGAAGGCATGACGATGCTCTGCGTGACCCACGAGATGGGCTTTGCCCAGGCGGTGGCGAACCGGGTGATCTTCATGGCGGAGGGGCAGATCGTCGAGCAGAACAACCCGCATGACTTCTTCCACAACCCGCAATCGGAGCGGACGAAGCAGTTCCTCAGCCAGATTCTGGGGCATTGACCGTGAAAGGGGGGGGGGGGGGGGGGCCCCCCCCCCCCCGGGGCGTAATTGGGTTGAAAATTTGGGG
>NZ_SWJZ01000066.1 GCF_005144475.1 Rhodobacter capsulatus
GCCGCGCCACCGTGACGGCGCTGGCCCCGCCCGGCCGCGCCGGGGCTGCCGGACGGACCGGACCGGCCCCGGTCGAGCCGGTGCTGGCCGCCGCACTCACCGCCGAGCCGATGCGGATCGAACTGGGCACGCGCACGATGCTTTCGGCGATCGCATCCTGATCGACCCCCAGCGCCGACAGCACGGCGCCGAACCGGTGCTGCTGCAGCGCCACCAGCAGATCATCCAGAATCGCGTTGCAGGACTTGCGCTTTTCCTCGATCCGGTCGTGCAGGTCGTCGGCGACGTGATGCGGCGCAAGCGTCTGCAGCAGATCCTCGACCACCCGCCCCAGCTGCTGCTCGATCTGGCGCAGCTTCTGATCGGGCTTGCACACCCGCGTCAACGCCTGCACCAGATGGCGCACCCCGCCGTCATTCAGCGTCAGCGCGGCATCCCAGGCGCCCTCGGGATCGGCGAAATGGCGCCGCACCGCCTCGGCCTCAAGGCAGCCCTGCCGCAGCTCGGCGATCCGCGCGGCTTTTTCCGGCCGGATCCGCACTTCGCGGCGGTCGTCGTCATAATCGATCAGCCCGTCGACGTAGAAATTCGGATTGCGCAGCCAGAAGCAGTTCTGGAACGGCCGCCCCCCGGCCCAGCTGCCCACCCAATTGTCGCTGCCGTTCGAGAATTTTTCGAGCAGCGAGGCTTCCATGCGGCGCTGGAACCGCGAAGCCTCGCCCCCCGCGGCGGCATTGTCGCCCAGATGCTTGTCGAATTTCGTCAGCACGAAGAACAGGATGCAATCGACCAACGCGCGTTGCTCGGGGCGGGCGCCATGGGTGCGCTCGATCCAGGTCGAGACCAGCCGCGGCAGATCCACCGTTTCCATGTTGCTGTCGGGCACGCACAGCAGCATCGAGGTGATTTCCTGATTTTCGACGTAGCGGTCGAAGAGATAGGCGACCTTGCCGCGCAACAGCAGACCCGGCAGCGTCTCCGGATCCTTCAGCGTGACCTCCAGCGCCTTGTTGAAGCGGTTGCGCGCGCCGGGGAAATCCAGCAGGTCGGTGGTGGCGAACAGCGGATGCGGCACATCGCGCATCGGCAGCACCAGTTCCGCCGCCAGCGCGCAGATCCGCGCCCGCGGCAGCTTCGCCCGCAGCCCCGCGCCGGTCAGCACCTCGATCGTCTGCGCGCCAGTCGCCGGGCTCAGCACATCCGCCAGCGTCTTGACGTCCAGGATCGAGCTTTCGCGCGGCACCACCGCATCCAGCCCGACATGGATTTCCTCGGGATGGCCGATCTGCGCCAATGCGCCCGCCAGGTCGCGGAACAGCTGTGTCATCGGCGCATGACGGCCCCAGAACACCGCCAGAAATTCGGCCCGGTCCTCGGGCGCCAGCAGCGGCGCCAGCGCCGCGGCCGGGTCGCGGAACGATTTCAGCGCGGCGGCATACGAGCTTTGCCGGGCGAAATTCGCCTCGATATATTCCGCGATCTCGATCACGTCTTCATCGCTCATGCCCGGTACCGGCTGCGGCTGGCGGCGGCTCTGGAAGGTGTCGAGATGGGCGGTCAGATCCGCGGGCTCGGGCGCTGGTTCCGACTTGTCGCCGTCCATGAAGAAGCTGTTGGCGATCACCCGCGCCAGATCGGCCTCGCTCAGCAGCGACAGCCGGATCGGAAAGCCCGCGGGCACCTCGGGCCGGGTGCAGGTGAAACGGGTCACAAGCCCGGTGCTTTCGCCTTCGCCCTCCGGGTTCAGCGCGCTGATGTAGTCAAGCTCGGTGCCGCCGAAATCGGCGACAAGCCGGCCGTCGGCGGGCCGGGCCAGAACCGAGACCAGAAACGACTTGCCCGCCTGCGAGGGGCCGAAGACGCTGACCGACATCGGCGTGCGGGCGGATTTGCCCAGCCGCTCGGCGCGGCGCACCGCGCGGCGCAGGGTGCGCGTCATCGAGCCCTTCTCGGCGCCGACCCGGTCGGCGTTGCTTGCGACGTCGAGCCAGCCCAGCGCCGCGCGGCCGAGACCGGCAAGGGTGGTGCAACGCTCCGAAATGCTGTCACTGCTCATCTGCTGGCCTTAAAACTTGAACACGCCGGTATCGATCCAGTAGTCATCGGCCGCGCCGAGGGTGTGCAGCTTCAGCACCACCTGATCGCGGCGCACGGTCTGCCCGTCGCCATCCTCGATCTCGCTTACCTCGAAGGCCTCGCGCGCGGCCTCGCGGCGCAGCGCGGTGTCGGGGCGGGTGTCATCGGGATCGGCGTCGAATTCCGCCCGTTCCAGCGTGACGACCAGCGGCGGCTTGTGGCGCTGCGCCGCCGCATTGGCCAGATCGAGCCGATAAAGCGGCGTCGTGGTCCAGCGCGGCAGCGGCAGCTGCCGGAACCCCAGATAGATCGGGGTGAACATCCGCACCCGGGCGCTGCTGGCGGCGTCGCGGCCCTGCGGGCCCAGATCCGTGCCGCCAAACAGCACCCGGTCGTCGGGGATCTGGCCCGAGGCGTCCATCTCGCCGATGAAGACGGCGGTCGAACGCATCTTGAAGGCGCCGGTGGCGACCTTGAAATTCGGGATCCGCGATTCCGACAGCGCGATCAGCATGCCGCCCACCGCCACCGTCGATTTCGGATCGCCGATCCGCTGCGAGACCGGATCGCGGAACGGATACCAGCGGCCGGTGCGATACTCGTTCATCAGGATCAGCCGATGCGGCGGCACCACCAGCATTTCCTCGAAGATCGTGCGCAAGGCGGGCAGCCGCGACGGCCGCCCGGTCATCAGCACGATATCCACCCCCAGATGGTCGATCACCTCGGCCAGGTTGCCCAGCGCCTTCTGAAAGGTTTCGCGGGTGATCGCATCGACCTTCTGGCGGTCGCAATGCAGCACCGTCCCCGCCAGCCGGAACCCGGCCGCGCCCGCGGCCCGGGCCGGGGCCTCCAGATAGTCGATCAGCGCCGCGGGCAGGCCGCGCGCGGTGTCGTCGGCTGCGCTGCCGTCCTCGGGGCGGGGGGTCAGGCCCAGCACCGCGTCCAGCGCGATCGTCATCGTGTCGAATTCGCCCGCCTGTTCGCAGGCGCGGATCAGCTCCAGCGCCAGCGGCTGCAGCACCCGCAGCCCGAACTGGCGCCGCTTTTGCGCCAGCAGCTGATCCTGGCCGCCGATATCGCCCGCGAAGAGCTCGCGCATCAGGTTCGGCGCGCTTCTGCCCCCCGCGGCGGTGATGGCGTTTTGCAGCTCGGGCAGGATGATCGAGGCGATCACCCGCTCGACCAGATCGTCGCCCGCGACGCGGAAGCCCTCGCGGAACGTCTGTTCGGGCACCAGCATGCGGTTTTCACGGCAGAAATAGGTCGTCACCATCATGTCGGTGGTGCCGCCGCCGACATCGATGCAGGCCAGCCGCAGGGAGGGCTCGGGCGGCTGGCCCGTCGCCTGCACCCGCTCGCGTCCCTTCAGCCGCAGGAACCGCTCGATATGGCCGTCGAATTTCTGCGTGATCTCGGAATAGAGATAGACCAGCTGGGTGCAGCTGGCCTCGTCCCATTCCTCGGACACCTCGGGCTTGCGCGAGACCGAGCTTTCCGCCCCGGTCAGCCCCTGCATCGACCAGATCAGATCGACCGCCCCCTTGGCGCGCGAGCGCATGATCGCCTGTTCCTGGATCGAGGTGGCGGTGGGCAGGGTCAGGATGATCCGGCTCAGCCGCCGCGGCAGGTCCGATTGCGGCCGCCGCGCCCGGCCCGCGGGGGCGTTCACCTGCACCAGCGCATGGGCGATGATCTCGCTCAGCATGAAGCCGAACAGCGACGAGCGGGAAAACCGCGGCCGCCCGGCCGGATCGGTCGAGGTCCGCCCGGGACGGCGCAGCTTGCTGCGTTCCTCCAGCTTGACCTGGGCGATCACGTCGCCCGCGGCATTGAGAAACCGCATCGCCGAGCGCGCCGCCCGCGGCAGGTTGTTCGGGTCGGAATGGTTGTGAAAGCGCCAGTCCTGCAGCACCGCGCTTTCATCCCACAGATAGCGCTTCGGGCTCGACAGGCCCGAGGCGACCTCGGTGCCCTCGTCCCCGGCCACCAGCCGCAGCGCCTCGGCGCCGATCCGCACCGGCGAGGGCCAGATGAACCCGCCGGAGCGATGCGCCCGGCGCAGCTTGGTTTCCTCGATCATGCAGAATTCGGAAAACTCGACCCGGCTTTCGAACAGGCCCGCGCCGCTCAGTTCCGGCCGCGACAGGTCGCGGATTTCCAGCGGATAGGACCGCGCCGGATCCAGCCGGGCCTCGCCGGGGATATGTTCGATCAGGATGCCGCAGGTGCGCGAATTGCCGATGTCGAGCACCAGATCGACGTCGATCGGCGTCGCCGCGTCATATTCGCCGATCGTGTTGCACAGCCGCAGCAGCGGAAACCGGATCGCGGTGTCGAGCACCTTCAGATAGGCCAGATAGCGCGCCCAGTGTTCCAGCCGGTGCGGCAGGGTTTCCGGGGTGATCCGGCGGCCGGGGCGTTCGGCGCGCTTGAAGGCCAGAAACAGCTCGTCGAGCAGATCCGACACCCAGCCCTGCGGATCGACCTGCTGGCCCGCGGCATCGGTCTCGACCCGGCGCAGGAACCAGTCCATCCGCGCCGGATCGGACACGAAGCGGAACTCCCGGCTGTTGAGCGCATCGCTGCGATCGGGGGCGGGATAGGAGGCGCCGTCCTTTTCCGCGCCAAGCGCGGTGTCGAGCGCCAGCTGCACCCGGTGCGTGTGCCCGGTTTCGGGATCGGGCACCGGCAGCCGGACCGTGCGCAACAGCGCCCAGGCGGTCGGACCGGGGTCGTAAAGCTCCTCGCCGCCCTCGCCATAGACGCTCTTGCGCCGCAACACCGGCACCGGCAGCCATCTTTCCAGAAACGGGTCCATCGCCGCGACCGGGCTGACGGAATATTCGTCGTCATCCGCCCGTCCCGCCCGCAACAGCGGCCCATCCAGATCCTCGTCGCCCGACAGCGGAATGAGAACCCGTTCCTCCAGCCCCGCCGCGATGTCGGGCCGCTCCATCACCCGCTCGATGAAGCGCATCCCGCGCATCTCGATGTCGGACTGCCGGAAGCCGAAATCCAGGATCTGCAGCCCCGACCAGGGCACGAGGGTGACCTCGTCGCGCCAGTCCGGGATCTTGGCGAGCGGATTTTGACGGTTCAGGCTGCTCATCTGGATATCTCGAACTCCGTGCTCCACCGTTTTTCCTTGCCGCGGAAGGCGCCTTCAAGATGCTGCTCGGGCGTTCCCTGGCGGCGCAGCACCACCCCGAAGGGCAGATCGCCCCTGGGGGGCGTGTCGTTCAGCCGTTTGACCTCGACCCGGTAATGTCCCGGAACAAGGGGATTGAAATGGATGTTCTCGACCGGGTCGTCGATCGCGACCGGGGCGGGAAAATTCGCGTCGACATCCAGCAATCCGCCGCAATCATTGGGCTTGCGCCGCAAGTCGGCGACCTGCCCCGAGGGACAGCTGACCCGCAGATCAAGATCGTCCGTGCCGCTCCAGACCAGCGAGATCGTCATCTCGCCCGCCGCTGCGCCGCGCGCCTGCAGCCGCCGGTCCAGATCGGCGATCCCGGTCTTGGGCGCGGCGGGGGCCTCGGCGCGGTCCCGGGCGTTCAGGCACTGGCGCCCGGAGAGGGCGAGACGGTCGGTCAGCTGCGCGATTTCGGCGCGCAGCGCCTCGGCTTGCCGCGCGGGCGCCGTCGCCGCGACCGGCGCGGGACAAAAGCCCAGCAGGCCCGGGCGCAGACCGCAGGGCGCGATCAGCAGCCAAAGCACCGCCGCGATCAGTGCCGCCAGCACAAGCCAGCCCAGAAGGACAAGCCAATGCCCCCAGGGGCGCGGCGTTTCGGACGGCGGCGGCGCGGCCAGAAAGACGGTCTCGGTCGCGGCAAGGGGCGGGGCGGGCAGAGCGGGGGTCGCCATGGCCGCCGTCGCCGCGGCGGCGGCGCGGCGGTTCGGCGCCAGCACCGAAAGCGCGCCACGCGCGGCCCGCGTGGTGTCGCGCAGGCGGCCCCAGTTCACCAGGATCGGGCGCAGCCCGCCGTCGTCCTGGCGCAGGGCCCAGATCGCGTCCTGATCCGGCACTTCGATCGCATTGCGCAGCGCCTCGGCCAGCCAGTAATTGTCGGCACTGGTCTGCAGCGCCGTCTGCGGTCCGGTCTGCGGCCCGGTCTGGGCGCTGATCTGATCGGCCAGCGCCAGGATCCGGTCGTGGATCGCCGCCAGCCGGGCGCGGATCGCCTCGGCCTCCGGGGCGGAGAGCGCGGCCAGCGGCACCGGCGTGCCGGGGCGGCCCGGCGGCACATACCATTCGATGCGCGCGCCGCCATGCGTCGAGACCGGCTCGGCGAAGATCGCGGCATGGTCGGGGTCGATGCGGTCGCCAAGCGTGCCGGTGATCAGTTCCCAGGAGCGCTGGGCGGCAGAGCCGAGCGCCTGCAGGCCTTCCGAGGAGGTGGTGGTGATCAACCCGTCCGACATCCGCCGCTCACTCCCCGCCCGGACCGGGCGCCGCCGGGGCCGCATCTGTCGGGGTTGCGGGCGCCGCCGGGGCGGGCACCGCGGCAGAGGGCGCCACCGTCGGCTGACAGCTGGCGCGATCGACGGTGGTCGCGGCGGGGGTTCCGGCCAGAAACGCGGCCAGTCCCGAAGCCGAAAGCGCGAAATTCAGCGTCCGCAGCGGACCTTGCCGGACGAAGGTGTTCACCCCCAGAACCCGGCCGCAGAAATCCACCAGCGGCCCGCCGGAATTGCCCTGCGCCAGCGGCGCCGAATGCAGCAGCGTCTCGGTGGCGCCGTGCAGCGGCTGTTCGGCGTTCACCGTGCCATCGACGACGACCAGACCGGGCATCGCCGCGCCGTCGCCGCGCAACAGCGCCTCATAGGCGGCGTCGGTCTCCATCACGTCGCCCGGGAAGCCCGCGGCCACGACATGATTGAGCTTGAGCGAGGCGGCCGGATCGGCCAGCGGCAGCGCCGGCAGCGCGGTCGAGGCAATCTTCAGCAGCGCGAAATCGGCCCCCGCGGTCTCCAGCGGACCGGCGGTCTTCAGCACCTGCGCCGGTTGCGGCTGGCCCAGCAGCTTGTTCACCACGAAGGCGCCCTCGGGCCCGAGATCCTCGATCACGTGCTGGTTGGTGACGATCAGCCCCGGCCCGACGGCAAAGCCCGACCCGGTCGAGACGCCGTCCGCCCCGGGGGCGATCACCAGCACGGTGGCCGCCTCGATCCGCGCCAGCAGGGTGTCGGTCTGCGCCTCGGCGCCGGGGGCGGCGGGCAGCAGCGCGCGTTCGGGCGCCGGGGCCATCGGGGCATCGGGCGCCACCTGCCCCTGT
The DNA here is from genome assembly GCF_005144475.1 of Rhodobacter capsulatus. Lineage (GTDB taxonomy): Bacteria > Pseudomonadota > Alphaproteobacteria > Rhodobacterales > Rhodobacteraceae > Rhodobacter > Rhodobacter capsulatus_C. The sequence continues at coordinate 7,359 of NZ_SWJZ01000066.1, forward strand.
TCGGGCGCGGCGCCGGGGGCCGGAAGCGGCAAGCCCTCGGCCGTGCGGTTGCCCGGCAGCACCAGAACGCCATCGGCGCGGCATTGCGCCCCCGCAAGCGCCAGCCGCAGCGCATCGCGCCGATCGCGCAGGGCGCCCAGTTCGCTGTCGCGCGCCGCCGAGACATCGGCCGCGCTGACCACGGTGTCGGGCGGGAACACCCGGGTTCCGGGCAAGAGCAGCCAGATCAGGATCAGGCTCGTCACCGCGATCAGGATCGGCAGCGGCAGCCAGGCCGCCAGCGGCAGCACGGTGCGCGTGTCGACCGGCGGCAGGGGCGCCGTCGCGGCCCCGGGGATCGGCGGCGGCCCCGAGGGCCCCGGCGCCGCCGCAGCGGTTTCGGCCCGCGCGGCATCGCCGCGCATGAATCCGGTCAACGCGGCATCGCCGCGCATGAATCCGGTCAACGCGGCATCGCCGCGCATGAATCCGGCCAGCGCGGGCGGGCCGCCGCGCGACCGGACCCCCCAGTTCACCAGAACCGGAAAGCCGTTGATCGCCCGCACATCGGCGGCCTGCGCCACCGACAGCGCCGCCCGCACCGTCGCCGCCTGTTCCGGCGTCAGCGCGGGATCGGAGGCCAGCGCCTCGATCCGCGGCAGCAGCCGCAGCAGCCGATCCTCGACCGCGCGGCGCAGCGCCGGGTCAAGATCGCCAAGCGGCCGGGCCTCGCCCGCATGCACCGAATGCCAGGCGACGTTCAGCGTCTCGCCCGAGGCGCCGCGGCTGACGAAGGGCTCGGCGAAAAGGTCGGCCGCCTCCGCGCCCAGCCGGGCGGTGAGCAGATCGTGCAGCGCGGCATGCCGTTCCAGCACCGGCAGACCGGCGACGGAAAGGCAGTCCTCGGCTTGCAGCGACGAGCGGAAAAGGAAATGCTCGGCCATTACGGCGCCTCCTGCGTTCTGCGCATGATCACATCTGCGCTGCTGCCGCTTTCGGGTTGGAAAGAGGAACAGCTGGCCCGCTCTGCGCCATCGACCCGACAGGTCACCCGGCGCTGCAGGATTTCCATGTCGTTCGAACAGGGCAGGTTGGCGGCTTCCTCGATCACCAGCGCCTGCCCCGGGATGAAGCTGCCGCTGACCGGCCCCTCGCAGCGGATGCCGTTCGAGCCCTGCATCGTCTCGGTGCCGTTGCCCGCGGCGTCGAAGCACACCGTCCATTCCGAGAAATCGGTGATCTCGCCGGTGGCGCGGTTTTGCGTGCGATAGGGGCTGTCAAGCGCCCAGCAGCCGCGCAGATCGCCCAGATCGGCCTTGTCGATCATGTCCTTGTCCAGTGTCGGCGGCGGCTCCGGGTCCGGTTCCGGTTCGGGCGCGGGGGCCGGTTCGGCGACAGGCTCGGGCGGGCTTGCGGGACACGCCAGCCCCGAAAGCCGGGCCTCGAGGGCGCGGATCTCGGCGCGCAAGGCCGCGCTGGCGACCTGGTCCTCGGCCAGCGGATCCGGAGCGACGGTGCCGGGACAGGAGCCGATCCGCAAACCGCCGAAGGGCAGCTCGACCGCGCAGGAGGGAAGCAGCAGCGCCGCCGCGACGGCCGAGACCGCCAGAAGCGCCGCCCCCCCCACCCAGATCGAAACGATACGCATCGACACTGAAATCCCCGCTGCGCCGACGCAAGCGCCGACGTGTCGCCTGTCGCCATTCAGTTGGCGGTGATCGCTTTCGACAAGATCGCCGTGCGTTCCGCCGTCTGGTTGGGCAGAACCGCCGGGGCGGCGCCGCCCGACAGCGCCGAGAGCGCGAAGCGGATCCAGGTCCGCGAGGCCTCGGGGTTGGCGGTGAAGCCGAAGCCCTCGCGCAGGTGGTGGCCCAGCAGCTCGGCATAGGGTTTCATGTCGGCCGCCGCGAGCGTGGCCAGCGCCACATTCGCCATCACCGCATCATCGGTGCGGTAGCCCTCGGCCAGGCAGACCCGGCCCGAGACCTGCGTGGCGCTCAGGGTCTTGCCGGAGGCGTCGATCACCTTGCGGATCTCGGCCAGCGTCGCCTCGGGCGGGCGGGAGGCCGGATCGGCCAGCTTCACCGAAAGCGCGGTTTTCATCTGCCCGCACAGCGAGGTGATCAGCGCCTGTGTCGCCCCGACATCCTTGGCCACCTTTTCGCCATCGGCGGTGGCGAAGGTGCGGGCGAGGCAGAATTGCTCGTCAAGCGCGAGGCCGGGGTTCGGCATCTGCTCGGCCGTGGCCATGCCGCCGTTGCTGTTGGTCAGAACGCTGGTCTGGTTGCACAGGTTGTTCATCGAGGCCGCGGGCGGCGACAGATCGCCGAAATCCGGGATCGAATCCTGCGCGGTGATCGCGGGCGCGGGCGGTGCTGCGGCAGGGGCGGCGAGGGCGGGGGCGGCGGCGGGCGGCACCGGAACCGGCGCCGCGGGCATCTGCGGCTGGGCATAGGGCGTCGCGGGCGGCTGCGGATAGGGCGCGGCGGGGGCCTGCGGATAGGGCGGCATCGGCGTCGGATAGGGGGCGGCGGGCGCCATCGGGGTGCGCTGATACATCGCCGGCAGGCCGCGCCGACCATAGGGGTTGGCCGCGGCCAGCTGCGCCGCCTCGGCGGGGTTGAGCCGTTCGCGCGCCATCGCATCTTGCAAGATGACGCGCTGATCCGCGGTGATCACCCCGTCCTGCATCCGCCCGAGCGTGCCCTGAAAGGTCGCGATCGCGGCGCGGGTGCGCTTGCCCGGGGCGCCATCGACCGGACCGGCGTCAAAGCCGAAATTGTTCAGCGCCTGCTGCATGTCCTTGTCGGCCTGAATCTCGGCGGCGGGGCGGGAGGGCGCCGCCTTGCGCGGGGTGTGACGCTGCGCGGGCGGGGCGTTGTTCTGCGCGGCCCCCGCGATCATCGCGCCGATCATCAGACCGGCAATGCCCGCCCCGAGATCATTGGCGGCCGATGCCTGCGGTGCGAGAGCCACGGAAACTGCCAGGCCGACATTCAAGAACGATGGTCTCTTCATTCTTTCCTCGCCGAAATCGGGTGGTCGCGCCGGGAAAACCCCGGCCGCAGGTCATTCATTCACAGGTCATTCATTTTTCGCAAACACGCGCCAAAACCGGCGTTTTACAAAAGATATACAGGCAAAAGGATTCGTGTAAACGGAAAAGGCAAGGCGGCTCCGGTTTGCGTCACGCCAGTTTTAACCGATTGTCCTGGACGCCGCGGGCCGACATTCACCGCCCGAAATCGGCCTTTCCGCGGCGGCTCCGGAGAGGGCGCCGGGACGCCGCCCTTGCGGTCAGGCGCGCGCCTGCAGCGCCGCCTCGAGGTTGGGCACCTCCCCGGGATCGCAGCCGAAGAACCGCGCCTCGAAGGCGGATTGCGGCAGCGGCCGTTCGAACAGATAGCCCTGCCCGTAATCGCAGCCCAGCTCGATCAGCGTTTGCAGCGCGGCTTCGGATTCGATCCCCTCGGCCAGCGCGACGAAGCCGAATTTCTTCGCCAGACCGATGATCGCCTCGACGATCTGGCGGGCGTCGCCATCGGCCTCGATGCCGCGCACGAAACTGGCGTCGATCTTCAGCGTCGTCACCGGCATCCGGCGCAGATAGGTCAGGCTGGAATAGCCGGTGCCGAAATCGTCGATCGCCAGCGCGATCCCCATCTTGCGCAGCCGCTGCAGCGCCTCCATCGCGCCGGGAATGTCGACGGCCAGCTGATCCTCGGTCAGTTCGATCTGCAGCCCGAAGGGCGGCGCGACATCGTCCGAGGTCTTCCAGCCCACCCGCACCAGCGCCGCATCGAGCACCTCGGCCCAGTCCTGCGCCGCAAGGCTGGAGGCGGTCTGGTTGATCGACAGCGTCCAGTCGGCATGGACAAGCCCCGCCCAGCGCCAGCGCGCCTGCACCGCCACCGCCCGGCGCAGCACCATCCGGTCGATCGCGGGCATCAGCCCGGCCTTGGCCGCCACCGGCAGGAACGCGCCCGGCATCACCAGCCCGTGCCCGGGACGGTTCCAGCGCACCAGCGCCTCGCAGCCGCGCGGCCGCTTGTCATCGAGCGCGAAGATCGGCTGGAAATGCAGCTCGAATTCGTCGTTTTCCAGCGCGCTGACCAGCGCCACCCGGGTTTCCAGCTCGCGCAGCGCCTCGGCCCCCATCGAGGGCTCATAGACCATCACCGCCCGGCGGTCCGATTTCGCCGCATACATCGCCAGATCGGAATTGCGCAACAGCGCGTCGCGGCTGTCGCCATGGCGGCCATAACAGGCGATCCCCGCCGCGGCCGAGGGCCGGTAATTGTGCAGCCCCGGCAGATCGAGCGGCCGCGCCAGATGATCCAGCAATTCCGCCGCCCGCCGCTGTGCCGCCGCCTCGTCGGCATTGCCGATCAGCACCACGAATTCATCGCCGCCGATCCGCGCCGCCAGCTCGCCCTCGGTCAGCGCCGCGCGCAGCCGGTCGGCGATCACCGTCAGCAGCAGATCCCCGGTTTCGTGGCCGAGCGAGTCGTTCACCGACTTGAACTTGTTCAGATCCAGATACATGAGCGCGAAACTTTGCCCCGCGCGCGAGGCGAAGCCGATCCAGTCGTCGATCCGTTCGGCCAGCAGGCGGCGGTTGGCAAGGCCGGTCAGCTGGTCGAATTGCGCCATGCGCTGGTTGTCGGCCTGGGTCTGGCGCAGCAGCGTCAGATCGGCCAGCATCGCCACATGGCCCAGATTGGTGCCCGCCGCATCGGTCAGCCGGGTGATCCGCGCCCAGCAGGTCAGCTGGCGGCCGTCCTGGCCATGCAGCGTCACCTCGCCCTGCCAGCTGCCCTCGGCGCGCGAGAGCGCCTGACGCAGCCAGGAGTCGGTATCGGACATCCCGGCCGAAACCCAGCGCGTGCCGGTGCGCGGCATCACCAGCGCATCCAGCAGCACCTCCGGATTGGCGCCAAGGGCGATGCCGCTCATCCGCTCGAAGGCCGGATTGACCCGCATCACCCGCAGGCCCGGATCGGTGATCACGATCGCATCCGAGGATTGTTCGAACACCCGGTCGGCCAGCCGTTCCACCTCGCGGGTGCGCAACTCCTCGGTGACGTCGCGGGCGCGGGTGAAGACGCCGATCACCGCGCCGTCGTCGTCGAAGACCGGGCGGCGCTCGGTCAGCAGATGCGCCGGGCGCGGCGTTCCGGGCTGGCCGTCGCGGGTCCGGGTCGGGCGCAGCACCGTCTCCTCGACGATCTGCGCCATGCGCCGGGCGATCACCCCGGCCTCCAGCCCGTTCAGATGCCGGGACAGCTTTTCATCCATGAACTGCGACCGCCGCCGCCCCTCGATCTCGGCGGGGATGCGGCCGAAGGGCTGGGCAAAGGCCTTGTTGGCGATCACCACCCGGCCGTCGGTATCGGTCAGCGCCACCGGGTCGATCGTGCTCTCGATCAGCAGGCGCAACAATTCGGGATTGCCCGCCGAAGTCCCGGCCTCCAGCGGAAACAGCACCACCCACCAGGTCGCCCGCTCGGTCTCGGGCTTGCCGGGCGCGGCGACGACATGGGCGTGAAAGCTCTGCCGCGGCCCGTCGACCCGGCCGATCCGCAGCCGCAGCGCCACCGCGGCGGCCGAGGTCGCGGCGGCGGGCTGGACGAAGGCGGCATCCAGCGCCTGGGTCAGCGCCCGCGCCTGGCTGCGCGACAGCACCGCCCGCAACACGCCCGAGCGCTCGCCGGTGCCGCCATCGCCCAGCACCGCCCGCGCCGCCGGGTTCGCATCGACGACGCGCAGCGCATGGGTCAGCTGCAGCACCGGCAGGGGCAGACGGCGCAGCAATTCCCCCGGCAGATGCATCTGTTCGGGGGCGTGATGCAGCGCAAGGTCCAGCGCCGCCGCCTGTTCCGCACAGCTCACCCGCAGCCGGTCGAGCGCCGCGCGCAGCTCGGCCTGTGCCGCCGCGGGGGTCGTGGCCATCTGCTGCGCCAGCGCCGTTTCCAGCGCGCAAAGCCGGGCCTCGATCTCGGCCATGGGGTCGTTGACGGTCTCCGAGGCCGACGGATGCGGACCGGCGGCAAGGCAAAAGGGGCCTGCCGGGTCAGCCGCGGGCGGTGCAGGGGGCTTTCAATTCATGAAGGGACGCTCCTCGGGCGTCGGCAAAAGCGAGTCGGATGGATATCTTTGTTCCGCCATGAACGGCAAACCGCGACCATCTGTCAACTTGGCAGTTTTCGGATGCCGACGTTCTTCCCGCAGAAGATGCGCGCCGGGAGCGCGGAAATACCGTCCTTTCGGCGGTGGTGCATTGCATTTTAGCGAAGAAAACATGGCTTTCTGGCCTTGCGGGCCGCTGTGGCGGAACGAGATTCGCAAAGCGTTAGGAAACCCCCCTCATGCTCCTCCTGGTTGCAAATGGGTGTCTTCAGATGTCGGAAAAAATGCCTCCCCGGACCTCTCTTCCCCGGAACTCGCTGCGCCGCGTGATGGTGATGACGCTCGGCATGCCGGCCTTTCTGGCGCTGCTGTTCGGGGTCTTCCTGACCGTCGAGCGCTGGGCTGCGCTGGGGGATGCCCGGCAGGTGCAGCGGCTGATGTCGCTGGCCGAGACGGCCGCGGCCGTGGCGCATGATCAGCAGCTCGAACGCGGCCTGACGAGCCTGTTTCTGAACGGCAAGGATGCGGCGGTGCCCGGAAAGCTGACCGCACAACGGGCGCTGACCGATGCCGCGCGGGCGGCGCTGATCACCCGGGCCGAGGCGATCGGACTGGACGGGCTGTCGCCGCATGTGGGCGCGTTGATCGAGGAGCTGCGGGGCGATTTCGAGAAAAGCGCCGCGCTGCGCACCGCGGTCGATGCCCGCACGATCCCCGTCCCCGAGGCGATCGGCTATTACACCGAAATGAATGACGACGTGCTGCAGCTGGTCGAGGTGGTGGCTGGCGCCAGCACCGATGCCGAGGTCAATGCCCGGATCACCTCCTATGCGGCCTTCATGACGGCGAAGGAACGCGCCGGGCTGGAAGGCGCGCTGGGCGCGGGGGCGTTCGGCAAGGGGGTTTTCGACACTGCGACGCTGCTGACGATGCGCGCGATCGGGGCGCAACAGGAGCAGGCCTTGCAGTTCTTCGCCGCTTTCGCCACCGACGAGGATCAGGCGGCGGCGGCAGGGCTGACCGATCTGCCCGCCTCGGCCGAGCTTTCGCGGATGCGCGAGATCGCCTTCCGCTTCCCCGAGACGCAGGACGCCGGTGGCGTGACCGGAGAGGCCTTCTTCGCCACGGCGACGGCGCGGATCGCGGCGATGGAGCAGCTCGAGACCGCGATCGGCGCGCATATCGCGGCGGCGGCGGCGGCCCACGCGCAGATGGCGCTGTTCGGCTTTCTCGGGGTCGGCGCGATCATCGCGGCGGCGCTGCTTCTGTCGATGCTGACCGGGGCGCGGTCGGTGCTGCGCACCGAGGCGGATGTGGGCGCGCTGGTGCGGGCGGGCGATGCGATGGCGGGGGGGCAGCTTGACGTCCTCCTGCCGCTGCCGCGCCTGCGCGAGACGGCGCAGATGGGCCGCGCGCTTGACAGTTTCCGGGTCAGCATCCTTGAGGGCCAGGAGATCGCCCGCAAGGCCGAGGCCGACCGCGAGGCGCATCGCCAGGCCGAGGCCGATCGCGAGGCGACGGCGCGGGCGGGCAAGGAGGCGCGGCTGGCGCGCGAGGCCGAGGCGTCCCGGCGCGAGGCCGAGCGCGACCGGCAGATCGCGGCCGAGATTTCCGCGGTGGTGACGGCCTGTGCCGAGGGCGATTTCTCGCGCCGGATCCCGCTTGACGACAAGGAGGGCATCCTGGCCCAGATCTGCGCCGGGCTGAACCGGATCGGCGAGATCACCGACGCCGGGATCGCCGAGGTCAACACCGCGCTGCGCCATCTGGCCGAGGGCGATCTGACCTATCGCATCCGCGACGGTTTCGTCGGGGTCTTTGCCGAGATGGCGCGCTCGGTGCGGGCGGCGAATGACAGCATCGCCCGGACGGTGCAGGCGATCGAGACGGCCTCGGTGACGATCGACGGATCGAGCAGCGAGATCAGCACCGCCGCCAATGATCTGGCGCGGCGCAGCGAACAGAATGCGGCGATGCTGGAACAGACCGCCTCGGCGCTGGAGGAGATGTCGGGCTCGATCGGCTCGATGGCGGGGATCGCCAATGACGCCAAGAACCGCATGCGCGAGATTTCGCGCCGGGCCGAGACCGGCAATGGCATCGCCACCCAGGCGATGGAGGCGATGGACAGCATCCGCCAGTCCTCGGAACGCATCGCCGGGGTGTTGCAGGTGATCGACGACATCGCCTTCCAGACCAATCTTCTGGCGCTGAACGCGGGCGTCGAGGCGGCGCGGGCGGGCGAAAGCGGGCGCGGCTTTGCCGTCGTCGCCTCCGAGGTGCGGGCGCTGGCGCAGCGCTCCTCCGAGGCCTCGCGCGAGATCGCGCAGATCATCGGCACGGCGACGCAGGATGTCGGCCGCGGCGTCGAGATGGTCGATCAGACCGCGGGGGCGCTGGGGCAGATCGTCGGCACGATCCGCGAGGCGCTGGACCGGATCGAGCATATCGCCGGGGCGGTGGGCGAGACCGAGGTCGGCATCGCCGAGATTTCCAAGGCGACGACGGAACTTGACCGGGTGACGCAGCAGAATGCCGCGATGTTCGAGGAAACCAATGCCGCGCTGGGCGCCCTGCGGATCGAGGCCGATGCGCTGGTGGCCAATGTGGCGCAGTTCCGCACCGACAAGAACGACCGGCCGGATCTTCGGGGCCGCGCCGCCTGACGCCGCCCCGGCCGCAGACCGCGGGCGCTTACAGCGGGCCGCCGAAGGCAGGGATGCGTTGCCGGGCCAGATAGTCGCGAAAGGCGGCTTCTTCCAGCGGCGGCGCGAACAGATAGCCCTGCAGGATATCGCAACCCATCTGCCGCAGCGTCTCGGCCTGGGCCATGGTTTCCACCCCCTCGGCGACGGTGGCGACGCCAAGCGTGCGGGCGATCTGCACGATCTGCCGCACCAGATCGGCCTCGTGCGTGTCGCGGCGCAGCGCCGCCACGATGCGCCGGTCGATCTTCAGCGCCGCGGGCCGGATCTCCATCAGCCCGAGAATCGAGGTCTGCCCCGAGCCGAAATCGTCGATCTCGATCTCGATCCCCTCGGCGTGCAGCCGCGCCAGGGTGTCGCGGAAGTTGCTGCCCTCGTCCTGCCAGTCCCCGGTCTCGATCAGTTCCAGCGCCACCCGGGTCCGGCCGCGCCCGACCCGGCGCACCGCCGCGGGCAGCGCCGGATCGCGCAGCCGCCCGGTGCAGACGTTGAAGCTGATCCGCGGCAGCACGATCCCCGTCGCCTCCAGCCGCTCCAGCACCGTCGCGGTCTTCTCCATCATCACCCGGTCGATCTCGGCCACGATCCGCAGATCGCGCGCCACCCGCAAAAAGGCGTCCGGCGTCAGCAGGCCGCGCTCGGGGTTGCGCCAGCGCACCAGAACCTCGACCCCGGCCAGCGTCAGATCCTGCGCCCGCACCTGCGGCTGAAACCAGGGTTCGAATTCGTCCCTCTCGAAGGCGGCGCTGAACTGCGCCGCCATCAGCCGGTCCAGATGCATCTGCTCGGCCATCGCATGATCGAAAATCTCGACACGGTTGCGCCCCGCCGTCTTCGCCCGATACAGCGCGGCATCGGCGTAAAGCTGCAGCTCTTCGGCCAGATCGGTGATGTTTTTCGCGATCACCACGCCAAAGGACGCGCTGATCCGGCAGGGATGACCGCGATAGCGCAAAGGCTCGTCCAGCCCCTTGCGCAGCCGTTCCAGCACGGTGCGGGCCCGCACCTCGGTGCTGCCGGGGGCGAGCAGCAGGCAGAATTCGTCGCCGCCAAGCCGGGCGGCGAAATCATCCGCCTGCAGGGTGCTGCGCATCAGATCGGCCACCCGCATCAGCACCCGATCGCCCGCCTCGTGGCCCAGCGTGTCGTTGATCTGCTTGAAATGATCGAGATCGATCTGGATCAGCACGCAATCGCGCGGCCCGCCGACGCCCGCCGCACGCAGCCGGGCCTCGATGTGGCGGTCGAAATAGCGCCGGTTCGGCAGCCGCGTCAGCCCGTCATGCAGCGCCAGATGTTCGTTTTCGCTCCGCATCCGTTCCGCCAGCGCATAGGCGCGTTCCAGCTCGGCCTCGCGCAGCACGTCGGGGGTGGCGTCGTAAAGCGCGCCGGTCCAGACCACCGTGCCGTCAGGCTTCGCCTCGGGCAGCGAGGCCGCCATCAGCCAGATCTGCCCGCGCCCGGGATGGAGGAAGCGGAACCGCATCCGCCAGGGCGTCAGGCTTTCCGCGCTGCGCTGCGTCATCTCCTCCATCGCGGCGCGATCCTCGGGCACGACCCGCGCCAGCAGGCCGCCGCCGAGCCGGTCGATCCGGGCCCGATCAAGGCCCACAAGCTCGCTGAACCGGCCGCTCGTATAGGGAAAATCGGCGCGGCCGTCGGGGTGGCGGCGATATTCGAACAGCCCCACCGGCACGATATCGAGGATCGAGGCGATGCGTGCATGCGCCTGCCGGATTTCCTCGGCGTCGGCGCTGGCCCGGGCCTCCAGCTCCAGCCGCTCGGTGATGTCGAGCGCCTTGCCGAACCAGCGCACCCGGCCATCGGCCTGAACCGAGGGCGAGGCCCAGAGATTGATCCAGCGCGTGCTGCCGTCGGGCAAAAGCACCCGGTGCCGCGCCTCGACCTGCGACAGCGTCTCGCGCGCGCGCCGGAAGGCGTCGAAGACCGCGTCGAATTCCGCGGGCGGGATGTTGCGGAACACCGCCGGACCGCCCGCCAGCATCTCGGCCGCGGTGACGCCCAGAAGCTCGACGAATTTGTGGGTGAAATAGGGGAAGGACACGACGTCGTCGAGGCGCTGCATCTCGAACAGCGCCCCCGGCACGTTCTGCGCGATCGTGTCAAGCCGCTCATGCGCCAGCCGCAGCTCTTCCAGCGTTTCGGCCAGCCGCGCCTGCATCGCGCTTTGCTCGGTCACGTCCAGCACCGAGCCGTACCAGATCACCGCGCCATCGGCCTGGCGCACCGGCATCGAGGACAGCTGCATCCGCCGCAGGCCCTTTTGCGGATGCACGAGCCGGTAGAGAACGACAAGCGGCGCCAGGTTTTCGCGCGAGGTCCGGATCGCGGCGGTCAGGATCGGCGCATCCTCGGGGTGGATGTTGACGGCGGCGGCGGCGCCATCGGCCTCGATCGCGGCGCGGCTGACCCCCAGCAGATCGGGCAGCCGGGCGCTGAAATAGGGCAGGTCGATCCGGCCCGAGGGATCTTCGCGGTGTTCGAACAGCGCCCCCGGCGCCTTGTCGGCGAGCGTGTTCAGCCGGTCGCGCGCGATCCGCGCCGCCTCGGCCGTTTCGGCCAGCCGTTTTTCCGTTTCCTTGCGCGCGGTGATGTCCTGGAAGGCGCCGCAGATGCGGACCGGCTGGCCGTCCTCGAACTGCGCCTCGCCCAGCGACAGCACCCAGATCCGGGTGCCGTCGGCGCGGATCAGCGGCAGCTCGTACTGCCAGGAGGTGCCGTCGCGCATCGCCGCCGCCACCGCGGCGGTGACCACCGGGCGGGCCTCGGGGGCGTAGAAGTCGATCGCGCTGTCGAGCGGCGGCGCCGTGCCGGGCGGCATGCCATGGATCCGGCAGGTCTCGTCGGACCAGTAGATTTCCGCGCTGCGCAGGTCGAGTTCCCAGCAGCCGAAGCCCGCCAGCGCCCCGGCCTTTTCCAAAAGCCCCTGCACCCGGCGCAACTGCCCCTCGCGCGCCTTGGCCGCGTCGATGTCGCGGCGCACGCCATAGATCCATTCCGGCCGCCCCTGCGCATCGCGCAGCTGCAACCGCCCGACATCGCGCACCCAGATCCAGTGCCCGTCGCGGTGGCGCATCCGCGCCTCGACGTCATACCAATGGGTTTCGCCGGCCAGGTGGCGCTGCAATTCGTGTTGCGCCCGGATCAGATCGTCGGGATGGCAAAGCCGTCGCAAGCTGTCTTGGCCGATGTCGAGGTGGGGATCGTGGCGGGGGTCGATCTCGGCGGCGGGGGCTTCCAGCTCGGCCCGGCGATAGCCCAGGATCGCGGCCCATTGGTCGTTGAACCGGATCGCGCCGGTCTGCAGGTTCCAGGCCCAGGTGCCCAGCAGGGTCTGGTCCAGATAGCGGGAGATCTCGTCGCGTTCGGCCCGGCTGCGGGCGAGCGCCTCGGCGCTTGCCGCCTCGGTCAGGACGGCGCGGCCGGGCTGGGCCGGGCCCGGACGCAGCAGGGTGACATGGCAGGGCAGGGCGGGCGTGCGGCCGCGCGCAACCCCGAGGCGCAGTGTCGTGGCCGTCGCCTCCGAGGCGAGCCAGGCCGCAAGGCGTCTCCGGTCGGGGGGGACGAAAAGATCGACAAGCGCCGCCCCCGCACCCGGCGCGGCGATGCCGAGCATGCCTGCGGGATCGACAAGCGCGATGATCCGGCCCGCGGCGTCGAAATCGATCGTCACCGGCGGCGGTGGGCCGTCGCAGGTCTCGGTTGCGGCTTCTCCGGCGGCGCCTCCGAAATCCGGTGCAGTGAGCATAAATGACCCCCAGTGCCCTGCACGGCCGATGCAGGGCCAAACCCTCCGGCTGGGAAGGGACCATAATTTGGTTAATGAAAAATTAACGATTTATTAACGCGGCAGCGCGGCAGCGCCCGGCGCGGGGCCGGGGTCGCAAGGCTCTGGCTGTGTCCCGGCTCTTGCCAGCCGCGATTGCGGGTTGTATGAGGCGCAAAGCGCGGGTGTTGTGTAATGGTAAGACCCTAGCCTTCCAAGCTAGAGACACGGGTTCGATTCCCGTCACCCGCTCCAATCCTCCGACATGCGCCAGTAAACCCATCGCCGGGAAGTGCCGATCCGGACAGGGGTCGGCGGGGCGCAGGGGCTGACCCGCAGGCCCGATGAGCTTCTTCATGCCCCCGGGCAAAGAAAGACGTGGCACTTCCGATGGAGCTGCGCGACACCGAGTCTGCAAACCGGCGGCGCAGGCGAGCCGAGCGGACCTGCGCAAAATTTCCGGCTGCGGTGTGAATCCGCAAGAATAATTTTGCAAAAACAAGGATTTGGCGAGCGCTTGGCGATCCCGGGAGGACTCGAACCCCCGACCCGCTGCTTAGAAGGCAGCTGCTCTATCCAGCTGAGCTACGGGACCGCATGCCCTCCTTTTGCGCCAAGCTCGAAAGGCATGCAAGCATTCACAGCGCCAGCGTCATGAAGACCGAGTTCGGATCGTGCACATAGCCCTCGAACGGGCCGCATTCGATGAAGCCCTCGGCCAGATACAGCGCCCGCGCCGGGCCGAAACTGTCTTGCGATCCGGTCTCCAGGCTGATCCGGGCAAAGCCCAGACGCCGGGCCTCGCCCACAAGATGCAGCAGCAGCGCCCGCGCCAGCCCCCTGCCGCGCATCTCCGAGAGCACATGCATCGATTTCACCTCGGCATGATGACCGCCGATCCGCTTCAGCGCGCCCATGCCCACCGGCCGGCCCTCGAAACGCAGCACGTAAAACCAGATCCCCGGCGCCGCCAGCGCCGAGGCGGGCAGCATGTGGATCGATTCGGGCGGCGTGTCGGCATGCATCGCCACCGTGTGCCGTTCGTGCAAAAGCGCCAGCTCTGGCGCCAGCGGTGAAGAAAGTGCAATCTCGATCATGGGATTAGCTCCGTCCTGTCCCGGTTTCGTGCCCGTTCTGACCCGATCGTGCGGCCAAGTCCAGCCGGGCCAGCGCCGCATCGACCGCGGCAAGGGTCCGGGCGCTCGCCCCCGCATGTTCGGCCAGAAAGGCCGCGATGGCGGCACGATTGTCGCGCGGCGGCTCGGCAAGCGCCGCCAGCAGCGCCGCCCGGTCGGGCAGGCTTTGCGCCACGCCCACCGCGGCGGCCTCGGCAAAGGGATATTCGATCGTATGCACCTGCGGCCCGGTCAGCACCGGCTTGCCCAGCATCAGCGGCTCGATCACGTTATGCGCGCCCTTCGGGCTGAAGCCGCCGCCGACGATCACCCGGTCGGCCAGCGCGAGGTAGAAGAACATCTCGCCCAGGCTGTCGCCCAGAAAGACATCGGGCGGCAGGATCGGTCCGAGGAGCGCCAGATCGGCGCCCAAGGTGCGGCTTCGGCGCAGCACGTTCAGCCCCGCCGCGGCCAGCCCCGCCGCCACCGCGTCGAAGCGTTCCGGCGCGCGGGGGACATGGACGAAAAGCGGCGCGGGGCGGTTTTCGGCCCGGGCCTTCGCGGTGATCTCGGCGATGACACCGGCAAAAAGCGGCTCTTCCGCCTCGACGCAGCTGGCGATGGTGATCACCTCGCGCCCGGCGGCAAGGAGGGGGCGCAGGCGGTCGGCCGCGGCGGGCAGGGCGGGGGGCACCGGCTGATCAAAGCGCAATTCGCCGGTGACGGTGATCTCGGCCAACCCGGTGGCGGCAAAACGCTCCGCCTGCAGGCGCGATTTCACGAAGGCCCCGGCCAGCTGTGCAATCACCCGCTGGCGCAGCCGCAAGCCCTTGCTGTCGCGGGCAAAACGGCCCTGCGTGTAAATCGCGTTCGCGGCGTAAAGCGGCACGCCCGCGGCGCGGCTGGCCGTGATCATCGCGGGCCAGATCTCGACCTCCAGCGTCAGGCCGAGCCGCGGGCGGCAGGCGCGCAGGAACCGGCGCCAGCACCAGCCCATGTCAAGCGGCACCCAGACCACCACGACCCGCCCCGCGGCGATCTCGGGGCCGAAGGCGCGGGCGGATTCGCCGCGTCCGGCCGGGGTGAAATGCGTCAGCACCACGGTTTCGCCGCGATCGAGCATCCGCCGCACCAGCGCGAGGGCCGAGCGCATCTCGCCCAAGCTGACCGCATGCACCCAAAGCGCGCCCTGCGGCAGCGCCCGGCGGTAAAACCCGAAGCGCTCGGGCAGGGCCTGCAGATAGGCCGGATCGCGGCGGCCGCGACGCCAGAGATAGAGCCCCACGAAAGGCAGGCCGACAAGCCACAACAGCCGGTAAAGCCCCATGAACAGCCGCAGGATCATCGGTCGGTCTTCCTCAGCGCCAGAAGGTCGCGGGCAAGGGGCGCCAGCTCGGCCCGGGCCGTGGCGACCAGCGCGCGGGCGCGGTCTTGCGCGGCGGGGGCGGTTTCGGCCACCGCCCGCGCCAGCGCCGCCCCGGCTGCGGGCCCCGCCGCGATCTGCGTGGCCAGACCCGCCGCGGCCAGATCGGCGTAATCGGCGGCAAAGTTATGGGTGACGGGGCCCGAAAGCACCGGCAGGCCCAGACAGACGGCCTCCCACGGGTTATGACCGCCGACCGGGCCGAAACTGCCGCCGACGCAAGCGACGCGGGCCAGCCGATACCAAAGACCAAGCTCGCCGAAACTGTCGGCCAGATAGACCTGCGTTGCGGCGTCGGGCATCCCGCCCGTGCTGCGCCGCGCGCTTGACAGCCCGGCCCGGGTGAGCGCGTCGAGGATTGCCTCGGCCCGGCTGGGCACGCGCGGGGCCAGGATCAAAAGCCAGGCCGGGTCTTGTGCGGCAAGGGCCTTGGCGGCTTCGATCACCACCGCTTCGTCCTCGGCGTGGGTGGAGGCCGCGACCCAGATCTTGCGGCCCGAAAGCGCGGTCTGAAACCGGGAAAGGTCTGCCGGATCGACGCCCAGCGGCGCGGCGGCGGGTTTGAGCGAGCGCATTACCCGCACGTTCTGTGCCCCAAGCGCGCGCAGATGCCCGGCCGAGCCCGGATCCTGCGCCGCGATCAGGGAAAACCGCCCCAGCACGTCGCGGTAAAGCCCGCCCAGCCGCGCCCGTTTCGCCGCCGCCCGCACCCCGATCCGGGCGTTCACATAGGCCAGCGGCACGCCGCGCGCGGCGGTGTCGCAGATCGCGCCCGGCCACAGATCCTGTTCCGACCAGATCGACAGATCCGGGCGCCAGTGATCCAGAAAGCCGCGCAGGAAATCCGGCCCGTCCAGCGGCAGGAACTGATGCAGGGCGCCCGCGGGCAGGTTCGTCCCCAGAACCTGCGCCGAAGACCGCGCCGTCGAGGTGATCAGCACCGAGAGGGCAGGGGCCTCGGCCTGCAGCGTGGCAATCAGCGGGCGCAGCGCCAGCACCTCGCCCAGACCCACCGCATGCAGCCAGACCAGCCGACCCGCAGGCCGCGCCGCGGTCGGACGGCCCAGCTTTTCGGGCAGACGGGCGGGGTCTTCCTTGCCCTGCTTCAGCCGCCGCGCCAGCACCGCGCGCATCAGCGGTTGCAACAGCGACCGCGCCGCCAGATAGGCGCGCAGCTGCCAGCCGTCATCGGCGGAACGGGCGTTCATCTTGGCGCTCCTTTCGGGTCCGGGGCGAAAATCGCGCGGACCCTAGGGCGGCAGCGCGGTTTTGTCCATCCGGGCGGCTCAGACGAGGCCGAGCCCCACCGCCGCGACAAAACCGACGTTGCACAGCACCAGAAGCCCGACCGCCAATGAGCCCAGATCCTTGGCGTCTTTCGCCGCTTGCGACCATTCGGGGGAAATCCGGTCGGTCAGCACCTCGATCGCGGTATTGAGCGCCTCGATGGCCAGAAGCAGCGCGAAAAGCACGCCAAAGCCCAGAAATTGCGCCGCCGACGCACCGAAGAGCGCCAAAAGCCCCAGCGCGACGGCGCCCAGGATCAGTTCCTGCCGGGCGGCGGTCTCGCGCAAGAGCCGCCCCATCCCGGCGATCGAATAGCCGGTCGCATCGATCAGATGCCCCAGCCCCGGCCGCGGCGGCACCACCTGCGGCGCGGGTTTTTCGTCCTTGGGCATCACGCCCCTCCCTTGCGGCAGTCGTGGCTCAGATCCAGCGCATCCTTGCGCACCGAAGTCTGGATGTCGAGCAGGCCCAGCACCGAATGGAAGAGGTTGTCTTGCGACACCGCCGCCCCGGATTGCGCCGCCAGACAGGATTGCGGCACCTGCATCGCGTCCTGGAAGGCCTGCGACAGCCAGATCACGAAGGGCACCTTGCGCTGTTCGTCCGGCGCCATGAACATCGGCGCGGCATGCAGATAAAGCCCTTTCTCGCCAAGGCTTTCGCCATGGTCCGAGACGAAATACATCGCCGGGATCACGCGGTCTTGCGCCGCCATCATCCGGATCGTCCCGGCCAGGACGTGATCGGTCATGCGGATCGAATTGTCATAGGCGTTGACGATTTCCTCGGCCTTGCAATCGGCAAAGGCCGAGGACCGGCAATCGGGCTGGAACACCGCCTGATCGGCCGGATAGCGCAGGTAATAGGCGGGCCCGTGGCTGCCGATCATGTGCAGGACCAGCACGGTGTTTTCGGTGATCGTCTCCATCCGCGCCTTGATGATCGGCAGGAAGGCCGCATCGGTGCATTCGCCCCCGGCACAGGCGGCCGTATCCAGCGTCGCATCGATCCGCGTCACCGGGCCCAGCCGTTTCGCCACCTGCTGATCGCCGGTGTTGTTGTCGATCCATTCCACCTTCAGCCCGGCATGGGCCAGAATGTCGACCAGATTTTCGCGGCCCAGAAAGCGCTTTTGCGCATAGCCCTCGGTGCCCAGATCCGAGAACATGCAGGGCACCGACACCGCGGTCGAAGTGCCGCAAGAGGAGGTGTCGGTGAAATTCACCACGTCAAGCTTGGCCAGTTCCGGCGTGGTGTCGCGGCCATAGCCGTTCAGGCCGAAATTCTGCGCCCGCGCGGTCTCGCCGACGAACAGCACGAAGAGCACGGGTTTTTGCGCGGCTTGCAGCAAGGGCCCCGGGCGGGCGTCGCGGCCATAGGGGGCGGCGGTGATGTCGGCGGTGGCAAAGCGCAGCAGGCCATAGCGCGCCATCGCCCGCAGCGGCGCCCCGGGCTGGAACGCGGCCAGCATCTCGCGGTGGTTGCGCACGGCGGGGGCGAAGCTGCGGTAATTGCTGACCAGAAGCCCAAGCAGCAGCGCCAGCGACAGCGCAATGCCCAGCGGCCAGCGCCAGATCAGGCTGCGCAGCCGCACCGGCCGCAGCGGCACGGCAAAGATCAGCGCCGCGGGCAGGATGCCCCAAAGCCCGATGTCGCGGAAAAACTGCAGCGTGAACAGATGCTTGCTTTCCGTGGTCGTGGTCAGCATCGCATTCTGGATCATGTCGCGGTCGATCAGCACGCCATAGGCGCCGCGGAAATGTTCGGCCACGGCGGCGGTCAGGATCATCAGCGCCAGCGCCGGACGCTGCAGCCGGGGCAGGGTCACAAAGGCCATCAGCACCAGCAAAAGCAGGCTGACCGAGACGCCAAAAGCCACCAGCGCCACCGGATCCTTGGCGAAGACCCGGAAGATCGCCGACCACATGCCGCCGTTCAGCGCTGCCAGCAGATAGGCGGCGACCAGCAGATTGAGACCCCAGGGCGTCAGCTGAAACCGGCCACGGCCGGGGCTTTTGCCGGGGCCGGAGGGCGAAAAGGGAAGGGGCTGGCTCGACATGGATGCGTCTCCTTGCGCGGTCTTGCCCTCCTGTCGCCGCGCCGCCTTGCGCCAAGCTTACGAGAACGCGGCAGAGGGCAAAAACTTCGGCGCGGAAAGCGCTCGTCAAACCGCCTCCGCGCGGCTATGCCGGAAACATGCGTCTGCTTCTGGTCGAAGATACCGCCGATCTGGCCGAGACCCTTGCGCGCCATCTGCGCGCCGAGGGCCATGCCGTCGATCTTGCCTGCGATGTCGAGGGCGCGCTGGCGGCGCTGGCGGTGACCGATTACGGCTGCGTGATCCTGGACCTTGGCCTGCCTGACGGTTCGGGGCTGGCGGTGCTGCGCGACCGCCGCGACCGTGGCGACCGCACCCCCGTCATCATCGCCACCGCGCGCGACCAGATTTCCGACCGCATTGCGGGGCTTGATGCCGGGGCCGATGATTACGTGGTCAAGCCCTTCGATTTGCACGAGCTTTCCGCCCGGATCCGGGCCCATGCCCGGCGCGCGCAGGGCGTGCCCGAGGCGCGGATCGTGCTGGGCGACCTTGAAGTGGACCGGGCGCTGGCGCGGGTCTGGCGGGCGGGGGCCGAGGTGCGTCTGACGGCGCGGGAATGGGCGCTGTTCGAGGCGCTTTTGGGCGCGCGCGGCCGGGTTCTGGGCAAATCCGCGCTGGAGGAGGCGCTTTACGCCTTTGACGACCGGATCGAGGGCAATGCGATCGAGGTCTATGTCTCGCGGTTGCGCGCGAAGCTGGGCCCCGCGGTGATCGAGACCCGGCGCGGTCTGGGCTATGTGCTGCCATGAGCCGGACCGCCGCCCCGCGTTCGATCCGCAACCGGCTGCTGCGCGCCGTGCTGGGGGTGGTGGCGCTGGGCTGGCTGGGCACGGTGGCGCTGACGGCGCTGTTCATCGACCGCGAGATGAGCGAGGGCTTCGACGAAGAACTGGAGCTGGTCGCCGAGACGACGATCCTCGCGCTGGAAACCGGCAGCAATCCGGCGGTGCCGCGGCTGGTGGGGGTCTCGCCCGGTCAGGACCAGCGGCTGTTGCGCGTGATCCGCCCGGGGGCGCCCGAGCCGGTGGTGCCCTGGATCTCGCCCGCCGAAGACGGTTTTTTCGATCAGGCGGGCTGGCGCGTGCTGCGGCGCAGCGGCGATCACGAAGTGGTCGAGGTGGCGCATAACCAGGCCTGGCGGCGCTCGGAAATGGCCGAGGCGGCGGTGTCGCTGCTGATCCTGGTCGGGCCGGTGGTGGCGCTGCTGATCTTGGGCATCCGGCGGGCGCTGCGTCGCGCGCTGGCGCCGCTCGATGATCTGGCGGAAACGATTGCCGGGCGGGGGTCCGACGATCTTTCGCCCCTGCCCGAGGCCGGTCTGGCGCGGGAATTGCGCCCGCTCGCGCATGGGCTGAACGGCTATCTCGCCCGGATCGACGATCTGCGCGCGATCGAACGCCGCTTTGTCGCCAATGCCGCGCATGAGCTGCGCACGCCGATCGCGGCGATCCGGGGGCGGCTCGATCTGCTGGGCGGGCCGGGGGCCGCGGCGGCGCTGCCGATGCTGGATGATCTGACCCGGCGGGTGGAGCGGCTGTTGCAGCTCTCCCGCTCCGAGGCGGGGCTGGGGCTGGGGCGGGGCCCCTCGGATCTGGTGCAGGTGGCGCGGCTTCTGGTCGAGGAGGCGCGGCGGCAGGGCGCGGAGATGCGCTTCGACGACGGCGATGTCGAAAGCCTGAGCCTGCCCGTGGATGCCGACGCGCTGGCGATCCTGATCCGCAACCTGCTGGAAAACGCGCTCGAACATGGCACCGGGCCGGTGCGGGTGGTGATCTGCCCGGCCGAGGCGGGGCAGGGGGGCGGGGCGGCGCTGATGATCGAGAACCCGACCGCGCAGGTGGCCTTTGTCGAGGCGCCCTTTGCCAAGGGCCCGGGCTCGCGCGGGTTGGGGCTGGGGCTGTCCATCGTCGCAGCGCTGGCCGCGGCGATGGGAGCAAGCGTCGAGAAGTCGATCCGCGCCGGGCTGGCGCGGGTGGTGGTGCGGTTTTAAAGCCAGCTTTCGACGACGGTGCGCAGGTCGATCCGGGCGCGCAGCTTCGTTGCCAGCAGATAGACGCCGCCGAATTTGCGTTGCAAGAACAGGCTGTCCACCGGCGGAAAGCGGAAATGCTGCCGATGCGATTGCAGCGCCATGCTTTCGTCGCGCATCCGCAGCGCCAGATCGTTCTGGCCGAAATCGTAAAACCCGGGCTGACGCAGGGGCTCGACCGACATCCGGAACATGTCCAGCAGCATCGTCTCCAGATCCTCGGGCATCTCGGCATGCAGAAAGCCGATCTCGCGCGCGGCATCGCGCACGCCGGTCAGATCGTCATCCAGCCCCGCGCGCAAAAGCCGCCGATAGCGGTCGGCAAAAGCCTCGGGGAATTCCCGCGTCGCGCCGAAATCGAGCAAGATCACCCGCCCCGTCGCCGGATCGTAGCGGAAATTCGCGAAATTCGGGTCGGTCTGCATCAGCCGATATTCGAACAATTCGCGGAAAATCAGATCGACAATCAGCCGCATCACCCGGTCGCGTTCGGCCTGCGGCGCGGTTTCCAGGCTTTCGATCGGCTCGCCCTCGACGAAGGACATCGCCAGAACCTCGCGCGTCGTCAGATCGGCATGCAGCGCGGGCACGGTGAAATCGGCGCTGTTTTCCTTGAGCTGGCCGAACAGCGCCAGATACTTGCCCTCGCGCTCGTAATCGGCTTCCTCGTGCAGCTGCCGCTTCGCCTCCTCCAGCATCGGCGCGATATCGAGCCCCTTCGGCACCAGCCCGGAAATCTTCATCAGCGTCGCGACATTGTCGACGTCGGAGTCGATCGACTTGCGCACGCCCGGATATTGCACCTTGATCGCCAGATCGCGGCCGTCTTTCGTCCAGGCCCGATGCACCTGCCCGATCGAGGCGGCGGCAATCGGATGCACGTCGAATTTCTTGAAATGCTTCAGGAAATCCGGCCCCCAGGCGGTGATCAGCACCTTTTTCAGCTG
Source organism: Rhodobacter capsulatus (assembly GCF_005144475.1). Lineage (GTDB taxonomy): Bacteria > Pseudomonadota > Alphaproteobacteria > Rhodobacterales > Rhodobacteraceae > Rhodobacter > Rhodobacter capsulatus_C. The sequence continues at coordinate 28,861 of NZ_SWJZ01000066.1, forward strand.
CGCGGGCGGCATGAAATGCGCCTCGGCACGCAGCCGGGCCATGATCTGCGACAGCTCGGGCGGCAGCATCTCGCCCGCGTCCATCGACATCAGCTGCCCCATCTTCATCGCCGCGCCGCGCATCTGCGCCAGCTTGTCGGCAACCTTCAGCGCGTTTTGCGGTGTCAGCAGCAGATCGCTCATCACCGGGCGTTGGCCGCGGGCCAGGCTTTTCGCCCCCTCGGCCATCACCGAGCCCGCGATGCTCGAGGCCAGCCCGCCAAGCTTCGCCGCACGCACGAAGCGCGAGGACGGCACGGGCATGGGTTTCATATCGGGCTTGCGCTCGGTCATGGTCGCTCCGGGGTTTGGTTTCGGTCAGATAGGACGGGGCTCAGCCCCGGCAAGAGCCACCGCCGCAGCCGCAGCCGCCGCCCTGACGCGGCGCATCGCGCAGCGCCGGAACGGCCTCGTGCCGGTGATCGTGCCGGTGATCGTGCCCGTGATCGTGGCCACCGCAGCCGCAGCCGCCGTGGCCATGGTCATGCCCATCATCGTCGTCGTGGTCATGGCCGCCGCAGCCGCCCCGGCCACCACAGCCGCCGCGCCCGTCGCAGCCGGGCGAGAGGCCCTCCAGCGTGCGGGCGGTGCCGATCAGCGCATCCATCAAGCCCTCGGCCAGCGCCGCGGCGGCGGCTTGCGGGTCGGTCTCCTCCTCGGTCACCACGGCCAGCACGCCGCGTTCGGCCATGCGCTCGACAAAGCCCTCGCCCGCGCCGGCCGAGATCACCGCCGTCATCGCATCGAGCGGATGCGGCCCGTCGCCGTGGAAGTCATGCATCGCCAGCTCTTTCGGCAGGTCAAGGCGATCCACCTCGACCGGCCCCTGATCGGCCGTCACCTCATAGACGAGAAAGCGGCGGGTCTTGCCCGCATGTCCGGTGATGGTGCGGAAATTCTGGCTGGCAACGGCGATCAGCATGGGCGTTCCTCGGGGTCAGTTGGCTTTGGCAGAGGCTTCGAGGAACAGGGTCTGCTCGGCGGTCAGCCGCATGTGACATGCGGCGGCATAGACCATCCGGCGGGGCGAATTGCGATGCACCATCCCCTCGAAGGTGCAGCGTTTCTCGGCCCATGTCTGCCAGGCGTCAAGCATGATCTGCGTATCGTCGACGAGCCGCGGCATGCCCGCGGCGATCTGCTTCGAATAGGGCACGTCCAGCTTTTCCGCCCGCGTCTTCATGGCCTCGGCCGCCGTCAGCATGCGCTTGCGCCACCAGCCGTATTCATCGGTATAGCAGGCCGCGACATCGGTGGGCTGGGTGGTGGAGGGACGCTTGCGGCAGGCCTCGGCCGAAAGCCCGATGCAGGCCGCCTGCGCCTCGGGCGTCGTCGCCTCTGCCATGCAATCGGCGGTGGGATTTCCCGCAAGGGCGGGCAGCGGCAGGCTGAGGGCCATGGTCAGACAGAGGGTCGAAACGCGCATCGGCGGAAACCTCGTGTAATTCCGGATGCGGGCAGATAAGCCGGTGGGGCAGGGGGTGTCTGTGACGTGGTCACATTCGGCGCGACGCCCCGTTCACGAAGTCGCGCGTCACTCGCCCAGCGAAACGCGCGCCTGTGCCGGATCGACGATCGGCGCGACCGGGTCCTCGACCGAGGGCAGCATCCAGGTCCAGAGTTTCTGGTCGGGCAGCGGCAGCACCATGAACCAGTGTTCCAGAAGCGCCAGCGCCGTCAGCACCGTCAAGAGCACGAAGCCGATGAAGATGCCGTCGGTTTCGGCATCGGCCGCGCGTTCCATCCAGCAGCCGGTGGCAAAGGTCAGAACGGTGATCGAGACCGGGAACAGGAAGTTCATCCGGGCGTGACAGAAATGACTGGCCAGATGGGCGAGCGGTTTCGGCAGGAACTGCGTGTTGATCCGCGGCACGCCAAGGAACAGGTTCAGCTTCGCCGAAACCCGGGCAAAGAACAGCGTGCCGAAGGTCCAGAGACCGAAATGGTTCTCTCCGGTCCAGACCAGCACCGCGCACAGGATCAGGGCCGAGATCAGGCCGATCTCATGCCACAGAAGCGTGCCGACCGAGCGGATGAACCGTTCCGTCATCGAGGCGAAGGGCGGGCAATGATCGCGGTTCGGCCCGGCGACGACGCCCGACAGGAACGCCAGCTCGAACCAGCCCCAGACCGAGACGGCGGACAGGAACGCCACATGCGCGCCGCGCACCGAGGTGTCATCGGCGGAATTGGCCATCGCGATATAGCCGCCGATCAGCAGCGGCAGCCCGCCGACGACCGAGCGCATATGCGCCGCCCGGCCCGACAGATCGGCGCGGCGGATGCGCCACAGGATCGCGCCGGTCGAAAACCACCACACGAAGATCGTCGTCAGCGCCACGAGCCAGGGATTGTTCATGCGCGGCACCCCCGATTACGGGGGCGCCGCGCTGGACCGGGGGACGCGCCCATCGCCCCGATCCGAACCGCCACGGGGGCGGTAACGCAAGGCCCGCAGGCCCACGCCTCCCGCCGCGCTTGCGCTGCGGCGGATCTGGAAAGGCGGTGGGGGATCAAAGCGGGCATGGGTTCCTCACTTCATGTCGAGAATACGCTCGAAGGCGGCCTTGCTGTCGGCGCCAAAGGCGTAAAGTTCGGTGGACCAGCCGGTGGCCGGGTCTTCCATCGCCAGACGGCCGTTGTCATAGCGCACGATCCGCACCGGCGGGTTGTCGGTGATCCGCGCCACGGCGCGCGAACGCCGCACGGCGGCCGCCATCACGTCGACGAACCCGCCCTCGGGCAGATCGAGCAGCAGATTGCCCGCCGGATCGGAGACGGTGACATGCCGCGAATCGATATCCTTCAGCACGATCAGCTTTTCGGCCACGACCTTGCCCGGGGCGGGCACGCCCTCGTGCGGGCGGTCGGTCAGCACCGCATAGGTGGTCAGTGCCAGTGCCAGAAGCGCGATGCCGATCATCGCCCGCAGAAGCGGTTTCGGGATCAGTTCGGCCTCGGGTTTGCCGGGCGTTTTCGCCTCGGGGCGCTGCGGGGCAGGGGAGAGGGGAAGCTGTGCCATCTGGTTCCCCTTATTCCGCCACGGCCAGACCGGCGCCGGCTTTCGGCGCGGCGACGACCTGCGGTTCGTTCAGTTTCGCCTGCGCCGCCTCGGAGAGGATGCGGGCGACCTTTTCGGCCTCGGGGATGCAGCGGAAGGCGGCCTGCGGCGCGCGGAAATACCAGGGACGCGCATGCGGCCAGAGCACGCCATAGGACAGGCGCATGTCCGAGCGGTTCTGCAGCGCGATCGTGCCGAAGCCCTTGCGGCCCAGCTTGGCCAGCGACATCGATTCGATCACGGTGAAGGGAATGGTGAAGGTCACCTGCAGCGCGGCGCCGATGCGCAGGATCGCGCGGGCCGAGGTGATGGTGTAGATCGCGGCACGGGCCTGCGCCCAGGCGAGCAGAAGCATCAGCCCGTAGACGACAGCGGCCATCAGAAGGAACAGCACGGCCGTGGGCAGCGCCACCCGGGCGCCTTCCTCGTGCCACAAAAGCGCGGTGCGCCAGGCTGCGGCAAACAGCATGATGCCCGTCATCCAGCGGATCTTGAACGCGTCGCGCGCCAGCATCCACATGTCGGGCTTGCCTTGCCAGAGAATCTCCTCGCCCTCCGGCAGGGGGGCGGGGATCCCCGGCTGGGGTTCGAAGTCGAAGTCATGGTCTGACATGCAGACCTCCGTATTCCAGTAGTGCGGTCAGACGGGACGGCGCGGGCGCGCGCCGTCCCCGTAGGCTCGCATCAGAGCGCGTAGGGTTTGACACCCTTGGCGTACATGTAGCCCCCGGCGACATAGGCCGAGATCTTGTCTTCTTCGAGCTTGGTGACAACATCCGGCGCCTTGATGTCGGGGATGGTGTCGAACAGGTCCGAGGTGATCGCGTTGACGCGCACACGGTCCGACCAGATCTTCAGCATGGTCATCGGCAGCAGCTTTTTCTTGCCCGAGTTCAGTTCGACCTCGAGGTAACGGACCAGCTGCTCGGGGATGTCCACCCACATGTCGACGATCTTGCCGACCACTTCGGTATCCCCGGCCTGCACCGGCATGCCACGCGGATCGCGACCGGCGGAAACCTTCATCTCGGTCTTGCGCATCGGCTGGATCTTGTTGTGACCATGCGCGTCAACCTCGGGCTCGTCGCGCCGCGGCACCCACGAAGCCGGGCCCACGCCGTCAAGCATCGGGTTGCCGGTCGGGCGGAACGGATAGCCTTCGTTGACCGAGGTGCGCTCGAGCGCGAGGTCGGTGCGACGGTGGGCTTCTTCGTTCTCGACCGAGGGAACGACGATCTTGCGGCCATCGGCCAGCTCGAAGGTCTTCGGCGACGGCACCGGGAACGGACCCTGGTTGACCGAAGGCAGGCCATCGTCGTTTTCGAGCGGATAGCCTTCGCGCATGTTCTCGGTTTGCAGATAGTAGATCAAATAGGCGAGAAACGCCCAGAACGACCAGATTGCAAGACTGGCCAGATCGAAGTCTCCGAAGAAATTGACACCGACCATTGTGGTCCTCCTTTGTCAGGTTGGAAATTCGGCAAGGCCGATCCGAGCCTCGCCGGTTTCCGGCTTCTTGGGGAAAAGGCTGCCGGGGCGAACGAGCGGTCCGAGCACGGCAAGGGTGATGAAGAGCAGTCCGATTTCGGTGACATAGACCACCGTGTAGCCGAGCGCCGGGCTATCGAGTGACCCCAGATAACCCGCCGCGGCGGCGTGGGCAACGAGGTCACGAGTCGCACCCCCGATGAACACCGCAAGCCCCGCCGCCGTGGCCTGCGCAGCACCCCAGGCGCCGAGCGCGATGCCGGCAGCACCCCGCACGACCACCATCATCGCCACGGTCAGCGTGGCAATTCCGAACATGCCGCTGCCAAGGCCGATGCCCATGGCAGCCGCGAAGAACAGCACCTTGCTGGCGAAAAGCGCCGAGAACAGCACCGCCGTGAAGGCGACGATGCCGACCAGAAGCCCGCGCGCAGCGATGCGATGCGCCACGGCACCTTGCGAAAGGCGCCGCGCCGACCAGATGAAACCGACAAGCGCGCCAAAGGCCCAGCCCGCGGTGAGCCAGGTCGTCTGCCCCACCTTCAGGCCCAGCACCTGCCCGCCATAGGGTTCGAGAAGCACGTCCTGCATCGAAAAGGCAAGGGTGCCGACCATCACCGTGGCCAGAAGCCGCAGGGCGCCCGGTTCGGCGGCCAAGAGGTTCCAGGCCTCGCGGAAGGTCTGACGCGGGGCTTCGCGTTCGGCCTTGGTCATCGGCCGCATCACTTCCTGCTTCCACAGCGCGATGACGTTCAGAACCAGCGTCATCGCCCCGCAGCCCTGCACGACCCGGATCAGCGTGATCTGGTCGAAGTCACGCAGCAGCCAGCCGACGATGACGGCGGAAATGCCCATGCCGATCAGGAACATGACGTAAAGCAGCGCCACCACCTGCGGCCGGGTTTCCTCGGTCGCGCGGTCGGCGGCCAGCGCCAGACCCGCAGTCTGCGTCATGTGCATGCCGACGCCCGCCATCAGGAAGGCGACGGCCGCGAAGGCCTCGCCCGCCCAGTCGGGGCCCATGGTCTGATCGCCCGAGAGCAGGATCAGCGCAAACGGCATCAGCGCCAGCCCGCCCATCTGCCAGAGCGAGCCGAACCACAGATAGGGCACGCGCTTCCAGCCAAGCGCCGAGCGGTAGGTGTCGGACCGGTGCCCGAGGATGGCGCGGAAGGGCGCCACCAGCACCGGGATCGAGATCATCGCGGCCACGACAAGCGCGGGCACGCCCAGCTCCAGGATCATCACCCGGTTGAGCGTGCCCAGAAGCAGGACTTGCGCCATGCCGACGGAAACCTGAAACAGCGACAGCCGCAGCAATTGCCGCAGCGGCAGGGTTTCGGACGCCGCATCGGCGAAGGGCAGCCAGGTCATCGCCAGCGAACCGATCATGCGGCGGGAGAGTATCATGGCCGATACTCCAGGCATTCCGAGATGTAGAAACCGCGCGCGACGCGGTCGATCTTGATCAGGCTGTCGCCCGCATGGCGTTGCAGCTTGTCCAGCGCATGCGGGATCATCACCGGCGAGCGGTTCGAGCGCGGGAAGAGCTTGCCCGCCCACCAGAACGCCATCAGGAAGGCGGTCTTCGGCGCGACGGTGAAGACGATGGCGCTGTGCGTGCGCTTGCCCAGCTCCGTCAGAACCCGGCCGATATCCGGCGCGCGGTAATAGATCAGGCTGTCCATCGCCACGACATAGTCGAACTGGCCCAGCGCCGGGTCCGCCATGTCACCGACATGGAAGCTGACCTTGGCGCGCAGCTCGGGCGGCAGGCGGTCCTTGGCGATGTCGATCAGCTGCGGCGAGATATCCACCGCCACCACCTCGGCGCCGCGTTTCGCCAGCTCGGCCGTGGTCAGCCCGGTGCCGCAGCCCGCATCCATGACGCGGCAGCCGGTCAGATCGTCGGGCAGCCGCGACAGCATGACGGCGCGCATCGTGTCGCGGCCCTCGCGGACGGTCTGGCGCACCTTGCCGAGTTTCTCGTCGGCGGTGGTCAGCCGCGCCCAGGCGCGGGTCGCGGTGCGGTCGAAATAGTGTTCGACGCGATTGCGGATCTCTGCGTAGTCGGAGGGCATTTCAATCGAATCCCAGAAGTTCGAAGATATGGCGATCGGTCAGCGGCTCGGGCGTCAGGCCCGGCTCGCCGGTCGAACGCCAGAGCGTCTCGGCCAGACGGATGTATTCGGCGCGCGCCATCACCACATCCTCGGCGTCGTCCATTTCGAACAGCGTGCGCTTCTTCAGCCGCGAGCGGCGGATGCTGTCGAGATCCGGCATATGCGCGATGCGCTTGAAATTGGCGGCCTCGCAATAGCGGTCGACCTCGTTCGTCTCGCGCGAGCGGTTGGCGACGCAGCCCGCCAGACGGACCTTGTAGTTCACCGCCTTCGCCTGCACCGCGGCGATGATGCGGTTCATCGCATAGATGCTGTCGAAATCGTTCGCGGTCACGATCAGCGCCCGGTCGGCATGTTGCAGCGGCGCCGCAAAGCCGCCGCAGACCACGTCGCCCAGCACGTCGAAGACCACCACGTCGGTATCTTCCAAAAGGTGATGCTGCTTGAGCAGCTTCACCGTCTGGCCGACCACATAGCCGCCGCAGCCGGTGCCCGCGGGCGGGCCGCCGGCTTCGACGCACATCACGCCGTTGAAGCCCTCGGTCACGTAATCCTCGGGGCGCAGCTCTTCGGGGTGGAAGTTCACCTGCTTGAGGATGTCGATCACGGTTTCCTGCAGCCGCCCGGTCAGGGTGAAGGTGCTGTCATGTTTCGGATCGCAGCCGATCTGCAGCACGCGCTTGCCCAGAAGCGAGAACGCGGCCGAGAGGTTCGAGGAAGTCGTCGATTTGCCGATCCCCCCCTTGCCATAGACCGAGAACACGCGCGCGCCGCCGACATCGAGGCCGATGTCTTCGCTGTCGTGCACCTGCACCGAGCCCTCGCCGTCACCGTCGAAGCCCTTCAGGTCGGGAATATCGTCGCGCGGGCTCATGCGGCCCTCCTTTTCGTCGTCGTCCATGTCATTCTGCCGCAACGCCTTCCATCCGGTCTTCCAGCTCGTCCGCCGCGGCCTGAAGGGCCGCCAGCGTCGCCGCATCCGGTTGCCAGTAGTTGCGGTCCGAAGCTTCCAGAAGCCGTTGCGCCATCCGGCTTGACGCGGCCGAGTTCAGGCTTGCCAGCCGCTCGCGCATCTCGTCGTCCAGCACGAAGGTTTCCGAAAGCCGCTGATAGACCCAAGGCTCAACCTGCCCTGTCGTGGCAGACCAGCCAAGGGTGTTCGTGACCTGCGCTTCGATCTGCCGCACGCCTTCGGCCCCGTGTTTCAGCAACCCTTCGTAGAATTTCGGGTTCAGGCTGCGCGCCCGGGTTTCCAGCGCGATCTGGTCTTGCAGCGTCCGCACCGTGCCCGCACCGCGGGTCTGGTCGCCGATATAGACCGGCGTTTCCTTGCCGCCCTGCGCCCGTTTCGTCGCCCGCGCGATGCCCCCCAGCGTGTCGAAATAGTGATCGACGGTGGTCACGCCCAGTTCCACGGATTCAAGGTTCTGATAGGCCAGATCGACCTTGGACAGCACGTTTTGCAGCAGGTTCACCTGCTTCGTCGACTTGCCGTCGCGCCCATAGGCAAAGGACTTCCGGGCTTCGTAGGCATCGGCCAGCTCGTCCTCGTCGCCAAAGCCCGCCGAGCCGACCAGCGTGTTGACGTTCGAGCCATAGGCGCCTTCGGCATTCGAGAAGACCCGAAGCGACGCCGTGTCGAAGTCCATCCCGGTTTCCTGCATGCAGGTCAGGGTGTTGGCGCGGATGAAGTTCTGCGCCAGCGGTTCGTTTTCGGCACTGGCGCAAAGATAAGCCGCCTCGGCCAGAAGCTTGGTTTGCAACGGCAGCAGGTCGCGGAAGATGCCCGAAAGCGTCATCACCACGTCGATCCGCGGACGACCCAGTTCCGCAAGCGGGATCAGCTCCGCCCCGGCCAGACGGCCATAGTTGTCGAACCGCGGCCGCGCCCCCATCAGCGCCAGCGCCTGCCCGATCGGACCGCCATCGGATTTGATGTTGTCCGAGCCCCACAAAACCAGCGCGATCGAGCGCGGCAGGGTGGGGTGGGTGGCCAGAAGCCGCGCCGCCTGCGCCGCGCCGTCGCGGATCGCAAACGCGGTCGGCATGCGGAACGGGTCGAAGGCGTGGATGTTGCGCCCCGTGGGCAGGATCTCGGGCGAGCGCACCAGATCGCCCCCCGGCACCGGCGGCACGAAGCGGCCATCGAGCGCGTGCAAAAGCCCCGCGATTTCATGCTCTTCCTGCAGCAGCCGGTCCGCCCGTGCCCGGTCGGCATTTTCCGGCATCAGCGCCAGCATCTCGGCCCTCGCCTCGGCGGTCATCGGACGGCCGACGACATGCAAGCCTTCGGTGATCAGCGCGCCCTCGGTCTCCAGCAGCTTTTCCCACAGCGTCGAAAGGTCCGAGGCGTCCATGTTCACGCCCTTGGCCTGTTCGCGCACCAGCGCTTCCAGGTCTTCGGCCTCGGGCGAGTCGGGCGGCAGGGCGCGCAGACGGCCAAGGCTTTCCTTGATTTCCGACAGGCCCTTGTAAAGCCCCGACTGCGCCAGCGGCGGGGTCAGGTGCGACACGATCACCGCGTTCGACCGGCGCTTGGCGAGCGTCGCCTCGGACGGGTTGTTGGCGGCATAAAGATAGACGTTCGGCAGGTTGCCGATCAGCCGGTCCGGCCAGCAGCTTTCGCACATGCCGGCCTGTTTGCCGGGCATGAATTCCAGCGCGCCATGCATGCCGAAGTGCAACAGCGTGTCGGCGGCGAAATCCTCGCGCAGCCAGCGGTAGAAGGCCGCAAAGGCATGGGTCGGCGCGAAGCCCTTTTCGAACAGGAGCCGCATCGGGTCGCCTTCATAGCCGAAGACCGGCTGCAGCCCGACGAAGACATTGCCGAACTGACGGCCCAGAACGAAGACGTCCCGCCCGTCGGTCTGGTGCTTGCCCGGGGTCGATCCCCAGGCGGCTTCGATGTCTTTCAGCCACTTGGTCCGGGCGACGAATTCGGCCGCGGGGATGCGGGCCGCGATCTGCGCCGGTTGGCCATGCGTGGTGTTCGGACCGCAGAGCACCGCGTCGCGCAGCTCCTGCACCGAAGCGGGCAGCTCGCCCATCTGATAGCCCGACGCCTTCATCGCGTGCAGCACGTTGAAAAGGCTTTCGAAAACAGACAGATAAGCGGCCGTCCCGGCCGCCCCCGCATTCGGCGGGAAGCCGTAAAGCACGATGCCGACCTTGCGCTCCGCCACCTTCGAGCGGCGCAGCTTCGCCATGCGGACGACCTTGTCCACCAGCGTCTCGATCCGCTCGGGGCAGGGCGCCATGGCGTGGCTTTCGGCCTCGGGATCGGGTTTGCAGCCGCGCGCACAGGTCACGCAGCCCGCCGGATCATGGCGGCCCGCGAAAACCGTCGGGTTCGTCGCGCCGTCGATTTCCGGCAGCGCGATCAGCATGGTGGTTTCCACCGGGCCAAGCCCGCCGCCCGAAGCCCGCCATTGGCCAAGCGTCTGGAATTCCAGCGGTTGCGCGGTGACATAGGGCACATCGAGCGCCTTCAGCGTTTCGACCGCCGCATCGCTGTCGTTATAGGCCGGGCCGCCGACGAGCGAGAACCCGGACAGCGACAGCAGCGTGTCGATCTTGCCGTGCAGGAATTCCTCGATCGCGGGGCGGCCATCCAGCCCACCGGCAAAGGCGGGCAGAACGGCGACGCCATGCGCCTGCAATTCGCGGATCACCGCATCATAATGCGCGGTGTCCTTGGCGAGGATGTAGCTGCGCAGCATCAACAGGCCGATCGTCGCGACCGGGTTTGCGGGCTGCGGCAGCTTCTTCGGATCGGTGGTGATCCGGCCCGGCATGTCGGGGTGATAAAGCCCGACCTCGGGGTAGTCGATCGGCGCCGCCGCCTTGATGCCGCGCCAGTCGCGGTTGTCGGCATAGCGGCCCACCAGATAGCGGACCATGGATTCGATATTGTCCTCGGACCCGCCCAGCCAATATTGCATGCACAGGAACCAGGCGCGCAGATCCTGCGCCTTGCCCGGGATGAATTTCAGCATCTTCGGGATCGTGCGCAGCATCGACATCTGCTTTTCTGCAGATCCCGCGCCGGGTTCCGACTTGCCGCGCAGCTTTTTCAGAAGCGCCATCGGCCCCGAAGCGGGCTTGGTCATGTCCAGATCGCCCATCTTCGTCAGACGGACCACCTGCGGATCGGCGACCATGCCGACAAAGGCATCCAGAGTGTCGCGCACCGCCTGCATCTCGGGCACGATCATCTGCAGGTGCTCGTCGATGAACAGAAGGTTCGCGACGACGATATTCGCGCCAAGGACGGCCGCCTTCGCAGCCGCCAGCTTGGCCGGGTTTTCCGACCATTCGGCGGCGGCGTGGACGGAAATATGGATGTCGGGGAAGTCGTGTTGCAGCCGCGGCAAAGCGCGGGCAGCCGGACCGGCGGCATGCTGGTCGAGCGTGATGATCACGACGTTATAGCCGCCCGGACGGTGCGGCGGCAGCGGCAGCGTTCCGCTCATCGACTCATCGTGCATAATGGGCCTTGGCCTCATAGAGGGTTTCGACGGAGATGTCGCACACGCCTTTGTGCGCGGCATAAAGTTCGGTGTTGCGCTTGGCCTTGCCCCGCACGAAGAACGGGATCTTGCGCAATTCGCGCTCGGCCTCGGGCAGCCAGCGGATTTCGCCGCGGGCCTGGGCATCGACTACCGGCGAGGGCGCTGCCGGGGTGTCGGAGGTCGCCGCAGGGGCCGTTTCGGCCGGGACGACAGGGGATTCTTCCCGAGCCACAGCCTTGCCGCCATGATGGCTGGCCCCGGCCGCGTCGTGGAATTCGAAATCTTCGCGGAACATCGTCAGCAGATGTTCCTCAAGGCCCATCACCAGCGGATGCACCCAGGTGTCGAAAAGGACGTTCGCGCCTTCAAAGCCCATCTGCGGGGCATAGCGGGCGGGGAAGTCCTGCACATGGACCGGCGCCGAGATCACCGCGCAGGGCAGGCCCAGCTTTTTCGCGATGTTGCGCTCCATCTGCGTGCCAAGGATCAGTTCCGGTGCGGCGGCCTCGATGGCCTTTTCCACTTCCAGATAATCATCGGTGACCAGCGCCTCGAGCCCGTATTCGGCGGCCGCGGTGCGCAGGGGGCGGGCCATCTCGCGGTTGTAGCAGCCCATGCCGACGACTTCGAAGCCGATCTCCCGCGCGGCGATCCGCGCGGCGGCGATGACATGGGTGCCGTCGCCGAAGATGAAGACGCGCTTGCCGGTCAGATAAGTCGAGTCGACCGAGGCCGACCACCAGGGTTGCCGCAGCGTCGATTCGTCGGTGACGACGGGCAGGCCGGTGATTTGGCTCACCTCGGCCAGGAAATCGCGGGTGGCGCCGACGCCGATCGGCACGACCTTGGTGAAGGGCTGCTTGCAGGCGCGCTCCAGATGGCGGGCCGCCGATTCCCCGGTTTCGGGATACATCAGCACGTTGAAATGCGCCTGACCCAGCTTGCGCAGGTCATCGGGGCTGGCGCCGAGCGGTGCGCAGACATTGACCTTGATCCCCATCGTGGCCAGAAGCTTCGTCACCTCGGCCACGTCGTCGCGATGCCGGAACCCCAGCGCGGTGGCGCCCAGAAGGTTGCAGGTCACCTCGGCCGTGCGCTCCATCGGCACGGACAAAGCCCGCACCAGCGCCCGGAAGGTCTCGTCCGCGCCGTAGTTTTCCTTGCGCGAATAGCTCGGCAGTTCCAGCGGCACGACCGGAATGGGCAGGTTCAGCGCGCGGGAAATCCCGTTCGGATCGTCTTGCAAGAGCTCCGCCGTGCAGGTCAGCGCCACGGCCATCGCCTGCGGCTTGTAGCGCGCATGGGCGGCGGCCAGCGCGTCCTTCAGCAGAATCGCGGTGTCGGTCCCCATATGCGAGGCCTCGAAGGTCGAGAAACTCACCGGCGGGCGGGCATTGCGACGCTCGATCATCGTGAAGAGAAGATCGGCGTAAGTGTCGCCCTGAGGACCGTGCAGCACCAGCTGCAGGTCCTTCATTGCCGTGGCAACACGCATCGCGCCGACATGCGGCGGGCCCTCATAGGTCCAGAGCGTCAGCTTCATGCCGCGCCTCCGTTCAGCAATGCACGACGGCGCAACGGGCGCGAGAACAACCCGGCCAGATCCCCCGCCTGCTCGTAGAAATGCACCGGCGTGAACACCAGTTCGATTGCCCACTTCGTCGCATGACCCTTGGCCTCGAGCGGGTTCGCCAGCCCCAGACCGCAAACGGTCAGATCGGGGTTGATCGCCTCGTGCCGGTCAAGCTGGGCTTCCAGATCCTGCCCCTCGGTCAGGGCGGTGTTCGACGGCAGCAGGGCCAGATCCGGCGCCATGATCGCCTTGTGCAGGAAGGGGGTGGCGATCTCGGTCGTCTTCATGCCGCATTCGCGGGCCAGAAACCGCGCCAGCGGAATTTCCAGCTGGCTGTCGGGGAACATGAAGAGCGACTTGCCGGACAGCGTGTCGAGATGCGCGGCGATCGCCTTTTTCGCCCGGGCGCGGGGCGCGGCGGTGACGGCCTCGAACTTTTCAGCCGAGACGCCATAGGCATCGGCCACGGCCTTCAGCCACAGCGTCGTGCCTTCTTCGCCAAAGGGGAAGGGGGCCGAGATCCGCTTCGCGCCGCGCCGTTCCAGCGCGCCCGCGGTTTCGCCCAGGAAGGGTTGCGCCAGAATGAACCGGGTGTTCGGCCCCACGGCGGGTTCGATGTCCGAGCGCCGCGCCGGCAGCATCCGCACCGGGCCGACGCCAAGCTGGGTCAGAAGCGACAGGCACTGATCCTCGACCACATCGGGCAGGGCGCCGACGACGATCAGCTCGGCCGCATCGGTCGCGTCCAGCGTCGGCACCATCGCGGCCAGACAGGTGTCTTCCCCTTGCGTGAAGGTCGTATCAAGGCCCGAGCCGGTGTAGCTGTAAACCCGCACATGCGGCGCATGCAGGCCCGACAGCCGTTCGGCCGCGCGGTCAAGATCAAGCTTCAGCACTTCGGAGGGGCAGGAGCCGACAAGGAACAGCTGCCGGATGTCGGGGCGGCGCTCCAGCAGCTTCGCCACCTCGCGGTCAAGTTCCTTGTGCGCGTCGGCAAGGCCCGCCAGATCCTGTTCTTCCAGAACCGCGGTGCCGAACCGCGGCTCGGCAAAGATCATCACGCCCGCGGCGGCCTGCAGCAGGTGCGCGCAGGTGCGCGACCCGACGACCAGAAAGAAGGCATCCTGCATCTTGCGGTGCAGCCAGACGATCGAGGTCAGCCCGCAAAACACGGCTTTCTGACCACGCTCGCGCCGCACCGGAGAATCGGTGCAGCCGAAAGTCGGCGAATCGAGGCTCATCGCGTCCCCCGTTCCATCACCAGGGACCCGGCCGCTTCGGAAGCTGCCTGCAGCCGCGCTTGCCGCAGTTTCCACAGGAACTGTCCGGCGTTGATGACATAGGTTGCATAGGCAGCCAGCGCGATGAACATCTGCAGCTCATGCGGCTGGCCGGTGAAAAGCGCCCAGAGATAGGCCGTGTGCAGCGCGATCACCCCGAAGGAAAACACGTCCTCCCAGAAGAAGGCGGGGGCGAAAAGATACTGCCCGAACACGACTTTTTCCCAGATCGCTCCGGTCACCATGATCGTGTAAAGCAAAAGCGTCTTGATCAGGATCGAGATCGTCGCGGCGTCGTAACCCTCTCCGGTCAAAAGGAATCTGACCACGAGCACGAGCGAGATACCGAAGACCAGGAACTGCAGCGGCGCCAGGATGGCCTGCACCAGCGTCCACGGAGTCGCATCCCTGCGGGCGCGTTCTTCCTCGGTGTAGAGTGCTTTTCGCGACGGGTTTTGGGGGGAGTTTGGCATAGTGGCAGCCAGCCTTTCTTCGTGAGCGCACTCTGCCGTAAAACTGGGCTTGTCACGAGAAAGTGTCAATGAAAACTTACACTCAGGGGCGGGACGAAACGCCGCTGCCCTTGCGCGCAGGGTCGTCTTGAACGCCCGGCCCCCCCCCGGCTAAACCCGTGCCACGACTCGTCCGGGCAGAAGCCGGGCGGGGCGGAATGCGCCTTTTCCCAACTTGGCCCGTGCCTTGCGCCGCGGCGGTGGAGACACTGCCGGTCCGGCCGGTGCCGCGGGCAGGAAAGGCGTGTTGATGTGTAATAGATGTGGGTTTATTGACCCATGTCATGTTCCGCGCGCCGGGGATGGGGAACGATCCCGGGCGACGTTGGGTTTCGGGGACTCGAATGCGGGATGTAAGTGTTGAACTCGAGCATGGCTCGACGGGATGCCTTGACGGCTTCGTCGGTCTTGCTCTCGAAGCGATCGGGCGGCTTGTCGCGCGGCGCATGAACGGGGTGACGGAACTGCAGACCGTGCTTGTGAACAGGATGGTCGAACTGGCAACGGGACCGGAGCTTGGCGCGATGGACCTGCTGTTCGACGAATTCCGCGCCGCACACGTCCCGGTCGAGGAGATGGCCACCCATTACATCCCCGAGGCGGCCCGCCAGATCGGCGCCGCCTGGGACAGCGACCGGATCGGCTTCGCGCAGGTGACGATCGCGATCTCGCGGCTGCAGGAATTGCTGCATGCGCTGCAGACGCTGGTCACCGCCGACTCGGTCGGTTGCGCTAACGGTGCGACGGTGCTTCTGATCGTCCCGCCGGGGGAACAGCACACGCTGGGGTCGCTCATCGTGGCGATGGAACTCCGCCGCAGGGGGGTCTCGGTGCGGATGCTGTTCGCGCCGGGGTTGAGCGATCTGTCGCGTTTGATGACGACAACCCGGTTCGACGCGGCTTTGATCACCGTCGGCAGCATGGACAGGGTTGAAATCTGCGCCAAACTTGTCAAAACCCTGTCCAGCCTGACAAAGGGGCGGATGCGGGTTGCGATCGGTGGCGCCATCGTATCGCAACGCGCCGAAGCACTCGCAAGAACCGGGGCGGATCTGGTGACGAACGATCTTTCGCTCGTCATTTCCGAATTTTCTCTGGTATGACTGAAAACGGTTGTGGGTCGAGGATGACGAAGGAAGGCTGACGAAGAGACACGGGTTGTGGAAAGGTTGCGGCCGTGACATCGGATGGAAGCTTCTTGATGCGACGGGAGGCCCTGGAAAGGGTTTCTCCCGACCTGCTGGCTGACATCGTCACGTCGGCCTGCGACATTGCCTTGGTCGTGTCACCCGGGCGCGTCGTCGAATCGGTCATGGTCAGCCCGCAGTTCGGCCCGTCCGAACGCTTCGCATCCTGGCAGGGGGCGCGGCTCTCGGCGCTGTTCAGCCCGGAAAGCGCGCAGAAGCTGGAAAACCGGCTGGCCGACGGGCCGGAGCCGGGCCGGTCCCTGCATCTGGAACTGACCCATTCCGCCGAGGCCTTCACCCTGCCGGTGCGCTACACCATCACCCGCTCGGGCGAGGATGGGACGCTGTTGCTGATCGGGCGCGACATGCAGCCGCTCGCCGAGGTGCAGCAACAGCTGGTCAAGGCGCAGCTGGCGCTGGAACGCGATTACGAGGCGCAGCGCGAGATCGAGACCCGGTATCGCGTGCTGCTGGAGGCGCATCCGGCGCCGCTTCTGATCGTGTCGATGTCGACCGGGCGGATCGCCGATCTGAACCTGGCCGCGGCCGAGATGATCGGCGCCACCCGGGCGGAACTGATCGACACGCCGGTGGGGCAGGAGCTGGACGGGCGCCGCCGCGGCGAATTCCTGGAAAATCTGGCCAAGCTGGCGGGCTCGGACCCGCTGGGCGGGGTCGAGCTGACGGTCCGCCGCTCGCGCCGCAAGGTGACGGTGACGGCGACGCTCTTTCGCGCCGCGGGCGACCGGCTGCTTTTGTGCCGTCTGGGCGAGGCCGAGGCCCGGCGCACGCGTGTCGATGACACGGTCGAGCTGAGCGAGCGGCTCTTCCTCAAGGGCATCGATGCGATGGTGTTTCTGGACGCCGACGGCACGGTCCGGGCGGCGAACGACGCCTTTCTGTATCTGACCGATGCGGGCTCGGCGGCGCTGGTGCAGGGGCGGTCCTTTGCCGATTTCCTGTCGCGCGGCGCCATCGACCTCAACGTGCTTTTGGACAACGTCAAGCGCATCGGCCATCTGCGCCATTACGTGACGCGGCTGAACACCGATTTCTCGGGGCAGGTGACGGTCGAGCTGTCGGCGACGCTGTTTAACGACCGGGCGACGCCGACGATCGCGCTGGTCATCCGCGACAGCAACCTGGCCGATGCGACGCGGATCATGCCGGGGATGGCCAGCAACGAGGGGCTGCGCAATGTCATGCAGATGGT
This sequence comes from Rhodobacter capsulatus, assembly GCF_005144475.1. Classification (GTDB taxonomy): domain Bacteria; phylum Pseudomonadota; class Alphaproteobacteria; order Rhodobacterales; family Rhodobacteraceae; genus Rhodobacter; species Rhodobacter capsulatus_C. The sequence continues at coordinate 45,848 of NZ_SWJZ01000066.1, forward strand.
CGGCTATGCGACGCTGCGCGACATCGTCTCGGAAACCACCGAGATCATCGAGAAGATGTGCATCGAGACGGCGCTGGAACTGACCGGCAACAACCGGGTGGCCGCGGCCGAGCTGCTGTCGCTGTCGCGGCAATCGCTTTACGTGAAGCTGCGCAAGTTCGGGCTTTTGTCGAAGGACACCGAATAGCGCCCCGGGCGGATTGACCGAGGCCATCGCCGAGGTCACGCACGACATTGGCCCCGTGACCGCCGGGGGCCCCCAAGCCGCGCCACGGGCGCGGCGTTCTTCGGGGAAACGCGCCACTGGCGCGTTTCTTATCCCTCATCACCCTCGGCCTGCGTCCGCCCCGCCATCGGCGGGCGCATTCGCGCCGCCGGGGCGGAGCGCAGGCCTCTGTTGTGCTTGGGGAAGCGGCCGTGCGACGCCCGGCGCGTGACGGGCGGGGAAACGCGCTGCGTTTCCTGGTCCGCCCGAGACGTCAAGCCTGCCGCGACCGAAATTCCCCATGCCTGATTCACCTTTGCAAATCCGCGCCGCCCGCAAGCGCCGCGGGACCGCTTTTCCGGCCCCGATGTTCCCGCTTTCCCCCGCCTTTTCCCGGCTGCGCCACCCCGTCGCAGGCCCCCCTGCCCCCGGGAAGGGGTTCAAGCAGAATCAAGCAATATCAAAAGCTTGCGAGCGCGACTTGCGCCCCGCGACAGGGGTGCGGCAATTTTCTGCATTTGACCTGTGCGATTTAATATGGTTGGGATACATGTCAACTGAGGTTTACACCTACGCCCTGGAGGGTCAGCCATGCGCATCCTTTTCGTCCACCCCAATTACCACTCCGGCGGGGCCGAGATCGCGGGGAACTGGCCCCCGTCGTGGGTCCCCTATCTTGCCGGTCACCTGAAAAAAGCGGGTTTTGACGACATCCATTTCATCGATGCGATGACGCTCAACGTGTCGCATGACGAGCTGCGCAAGAAATTCGCCGAGCTGCAACCCGACATCATCGGCGTGACCTCGATCACCCCCTCGATCTACGAGGCGGAAGAGACGCTGAAGATCGCCAAGGAAGTCGTGCCGAATGCGGTGCGCATGCTGGGTGGCGTGCATGCGACCTTCATGTTCCGTCAGGTGCTCTCGGAGGCGCCCTGGGTCGACGTGATCGTGCGCGGCGAGGGCGAGGAGATCGTGGTCGAGCTGGCCAAATGCGTCTCCGAAGGCCGCTGGCCGGAAGACCGCGCCTCGATCAAGGGTCTGGCCTATCATGACGGCGCCGAGATCGTCGCGACGCAAGCCGCGCCGACCGTCAAGGACATCGACAGCCTGAAGCCCGACTGGTCGCTGATCGACTGGAAACACTATATCTATATCCCGCTGGGCGTGCGCGTCGCGATCCCGAACATGGCGCGGGGCTGCCCCTTCACCTGCTCGTTCTGCTCGCAGTGGAAATTCTGGCGCGATTACCGCGTCCGCTCGCCCAAGGCCGTGGTGGACGAGATCGAAGATCTGGTGAACAACTACGACGTGGGCTTCTTCATCCTTGCGGACGAAGAACCGACGATCAACAAGAAGAAATTCGTCGAATTCTGCCAGGAGATGATCGACCGCGGTCTGAACCACAAGGTCAAATGGGGCATCAACACCCGCGTGACCGACATCTACCGCGACCGCGATCTGCTGAAATTCTACCGCGAAGCCGGTCTGGTGCACATCTCGCTCGGCACCGAAGCCGCGGCGCAGCTGAAGCTTGACCTGTTCAACAAGGAAACGACCGTCGCCGAGAACAAGGAGGCGATCCGCCTTCTGCGCGAAGCCGACATCTTCACCGAAGCGCAGTTCATCGTCGGTCTGGACAACGAGACCAAGGAAACGCTGGAAGAAACCTTCCAGATGGCCTGGGACTGGCAGCCGGATCTGGCGAACTGGTCGATGTACACGCCCTGGCCCTTCACGCCGCTCTTCCAGGAGCTGCGCGATCAGGTCGAGGTCTTCGACTTCTCGAAATACAACTTCGTGACCCCGATCATGAAGCCGAAGGCGCTGACCCGCGGCGAGCTGCTTGATGGCGTGATGAAGAACTACCGTCGCTTCTACATGCGCAAGGCGCTGTTCCACTATCCGTGGCGCGGCACCGGCTTCCGTCGCCGCTATCTGCTCGGCTGCCTCAAGGCCTTCCTCAAGGCCGGGGTGGGGCGGACCTTCTACGACCTCGGCAAGGCCGGGTATTGGGGCCCGCAGACCAAGGACACGGTCGATTTCCACTTCGACGAGACCCGCAAGATCGCCGAAGCGCAGGTCGCCGACTGGGAAGCCGCCGCCGACCGGTCGCGCAAGCACAAGGAACGGCAGGAAGCGCTGCGCGCCCAGATGAAGGACCGCGCCGCCGACCGCAACACCGCGAACTTCGTGATGCCCGCGGATGCGGAAGACGAGTTCGACCTCTCGGCCGAGACGCACGAGGCGCGCAGCGCCGAACATGCGGCGATGGCCTGCGGGGGCGGCAAGGACCAGATGGTCGACGCCGCGGAATAAGAAGGAGTGACGGCCATGAGCGGTGCCGCGCCTGCGCCGCAAGATGACGAGCCCCGGATCGGGCCGAATGCCATCTTGCAAACGATCGGCGTGCTCGACCGCCACCTTGGCCGTGCCGAGCGTGACCGGGTGATGCGGCTGGCGGGCGTGCCCGTCCCGCCGCCTGACAGCGGCATGCTGCCGGAAAGCCAGTGCCGCGCCGTGCATCAGGCGCTGCGCGTCGATCAGGGCGAAGCCGCCGAGGGCCTGTTGTGGCTCTCGGGGCTGGCCACCGGCGACTATATCCTGGCGAACCGGATCCCCGGTTTTGCCAAGGCGATCATCCGCGTGCTGCCCGGGTTTCTGGGCGCACGCCTGCTGGCGGCGGCGATCACCAAACACGCCTGGACCTTCGTGGGGTCGGGGCGGTTCCGGGTCGAAAGCTTCCGCCCGCTGACCTTCCGCATCGATGACAATCCGCTGCGCGCCGACGCCGCCGAACGCCCCTCGTGCTTCTGGCATGCGGCGGTGTTCGAACGGCTTTTCGGCACGCTCGTCTGGCCCGAGGTGACGGTGGAGGAAATCTCCTGCGCCTCGGTCAGCGGGGGCCCGTGCCTTTTTGTCCTGCATCCGCAGGGCAAGAAAACGGCTATGCCCAGCTCTGTCCACTCCGGCTGAGGCCCCCTCCCGGGCCTTGCCCCGCAACTTCCGGTGACCTGACCCCATGAGCGCCCAAGACCTTTCGCCCAGCCGCCGCAGCATCCCCGAACCGCGGGCGATGCTGGAACTGATCAAGCCGGTGACCTGGTTCCCGCCGATGTGGGCTTATCTGTGCGGCGCGGTGTCGTCGAACGTGCCGATCTGGGACAACAAGGGCGTCGTCGTGCTGGGCATCGTCCTTGCCGGTCCGATCGTCTGCGGCATGTCCCAGGCGGCGAATGACTGGTGCGACCGTCATGTCGACGCGATCAACGAGCCGCACCGGCCGATCCCCTCGGGGCGCATTCCGGGCCTCTGGGGGCTTTATATCGCCATCGCCATGTCGCTTCTGTCGCTGGTCGTCGGCTGGCAGCTGGGCAGCTGGGGCTTTGTCGCGACGCTTCTGGGCGTCGCCGCCGCCTGGGCCTATTCGGTGGAACCGATCCGGCTGAAACGCTCGGGCTGGTGGGGGCCGGGGCTGGTGGGTCTGGCCTACGAGGGCCTGCCCTGGATCACCGGCGCCGCCGTGCTGCTGGCCACCGCCGACAGCGCGCCGGGCTTTCCCATCGTGATGATGGCGACGCTTTACGCGCTTGGCGCGCATGGCATCATGACGATCAACGATTTCAAGGCGATCGAGGGCGACCGCAAGCTGGGCATCAAGTCGCTGCCCGCCGTCTACGGCCCCGAGGTCGCGGCGAAGATCGCCTGCACGGTGATGGGGCTGGCGCAATCGCTGGTCATCACCATGCTGTTCCTGTTCTCGAAACCCTTCCACGCCACCGCCGTGCTGGTCCTGCTGTTCGGGCAATTCTGGGCGATGTCGGTCTGGATGCGCGACCCCGAGGGCAAGGCGCCCTGGTACAACGGCACCGGCGTGGTGATGTATGTCTCGGGCATGATGATCACCGCCTTCGCACTTCGGGGCTTCACGGTATGACGCTGGGCTGGCTCCAGATTTTCCGGCTGGGGCTGGTGCAGCTGTGCATCGGCGCGGTGGTGGTGCTGACCACCTCGACGCTGAACCGGCTGATGGTGGTGGAACTGGCGCTGCCCGCGGTGTTGCCCGGCGCTTTGGTGGCGCTGCATTACGGGCTGCAGATCGCCCGGCCCGCCTGGGGGCTGCGCTCCGATACCAAGGGCAACCGCACCTTCTTTGTCATCCTGGGCATGGCGGTTCTGGCGCTTGGCGCCTTTCTGGCCGCCGTCGCCGTCGTGCTGTTCCCGCTCGCCTGGGGGCAGGCGCTGCTTTTGTCGATCTTCGCCTATGTGCTGATCGGCTTTGGCGTCGGCGCCTCGGGCACCTCGCTTCTGGCGCTGCTTGCTTCGGCGACCGAACCGCGCCGCCGTGCCGCCGCGGCCACGATCACCTGGCTTCTGATGATCTTCGGCATCGCCGTCACCGCGGGCACGGTCGGCCATTTCCTGGATCCCTATTCGCCGGTGCGGCTGTTGTGGATCGTGGCCATCGTCACCTTTGGCGCCGTCGTGCTGACGACGCTCGCCGTCTGGGGGATCGAACGGCGTCTGGCCCATCCGGTCCCCGCCGACACCCCGCCGCGGCTGCTTGAGGGGCTGCGCGAGATCTGGGCCGAACCGCAGGCCCGCGCCTTCACCTTTTTCCTGTTCCTGTCGATGACCGCCTATTTCCTGCAGGAGCTGATCCTTGAACCCTATGCGGGGCTGGTCTTCGGCTTCACCGCCGGCGAGACGACGAAGCTGTCGGGGATGCAGAACGGCGGCGTGTTCTTCGGCATGCTGACGGTGGGCCTCGCGCTCTCGGGGTTGAAAATCGGCTCCTTGCGCGGCTGGGTGGTGACGGGCTGCCTTGGCTCCTCCGTCGCGCTTGGCGCAATCGTCGTGCTGGGCCATCTGCCCGGCGCGGCGCTGATCCCGGCGGTGATCGGGCTTGGCTTCTTCAACGGCATTTTCGCGGTCGCCGCGATCGGCGCGATGATGGCGCTGGCGGGCGAGGGCCGGTCTTCGCGCGAAGGCACGCGGATGGGCCTTTGGGGCGCGGCGCAGGCGATTGCGGCGGGCTTTGGCGGCCTTCTGGGCGCGGGGGCGGCCGATCTGATGCGGCTGGTTCTGCCCGATGCCACGGCATTCGGGCTGGTTTTCGGGGCGCAGGCGCTCCTTTTCATCGTCGCGGCCATGATGGCGACCGGAGTGGTCGCCGCACGGGGCGCGGCACGGGTTCCCACGGTCATGGCGGGTGAATGAGATGCAATATGATGCTTTCGTTGTCGGGGGCGGTCCTGCGGGATCGACGGCGGCATGGGATATGGCCCGCGCGGGTCTCAAGGTGGCCCTGCTGGACCGCGCCGGTCGGATCAAGCCCTGCGGCGGCGCGATCCCGCCGCGGCTGATCCGCGACTTCGACATTCCCGATCATCTTCTGGTGGCCAAGATCACCTCGGCGCGGATGATCTCGCCCACGGGCCGCTTCGTCGATATCCCGATCGAGAACGGCTTCGTCGGCATGGTCGACCGCGAGGATTACGACGAATGGCTGCGCGAACGCGCGGGCAAGGCGGGGGCGGAGCGGATCACCGGCACCTGGCTGCGGATCGAGCGTGACAGCGGCAAGACCGTCGTCGTCTGGCGCGACAAGGTCACGGGCGAGGAGATGAAGGCCGAGACCCGCGTGGTGATCGGCGCCGACGGGGCGAATTCGCAGGTGCGCAACGAAGTGCCCGCGACGAAGATCCCGCTGGTTTTCGCCTATCACGAGATCATCAAGGCGCCGACCACCGTGCCGAACTACGACCCGACGCGCTGCGACGTCTATTACGATGGCCGCATCAGCCCGGATTTCTACGGCTGGGTCTTCCCGCACGGCAAGACCGCCTCGATCGGGATGGGGACGGAATTGCCCGACGTCAGCCTCAAGGACTGCACCGCGCTTTTGCGCGAGATGTCGGGGCTGGCCGGTGAGGAGACGATCCGCAAGGAAGGCGCCCCGATCCCGCTGCAACCGCTCGATGTCTGGGACAATGGCAAGGATGTGGTGCTGTCGGGTGATGCCGCGGGCGTCGTGGCGCCCTCCTCGGGCGAGGGGATCTATTACGCCCATGCCGGTGGTCGCTACGCTGCCGAGGCCGCGATGGCCTTCCTGAAATCGGGCAAGTCCGCCGATCTGAAACGCGCGCGGGCGGGCTTCATGAAAGAGCACGGCACGGTCTTCAAGGTGCTGCGGATGATGCAGGACAAATATTATCACAGCGACGACCGCCGCGAACGCTTCGTCTCGCTCTGCCATGACGTCGATGTGCAGCGCATGACGTTCGAAAGCTACATGAACAAGAAGATGACCTCGTTCCAGCCGCTGAAGAACCTGAAGATCGGCTTCAAGAACCTCGCGCATCTCTCCGGCCTCGTGCCGCCGCAATGGACCTGATCATGGCCGAGGAGATGATCCCCGCCTGGGTCGAGGGCGTTTTGCAACCCGTCGAGAAGCTGGAGGCGCACCGCAAGGGCCTGCGGCATCTGGCGATTTCGGTTTTCGTGACGCGCGGCAACAAGGTGCTCTTGCAGCAACGCGCGCTGTCGAAATATCACACGCCGGGGCTTTGGGCGAACACCTGCTGCACCCATCCCTATTGGGGCGAGGACGCGCCCACCTGCGCCGCGCGCCGTCTGGGGCAGGAGCTGGGCATCGTCGGGCTGAAGCTGCGCCACATGGGGCAGCTCGAATACCGGGCCGATGTGAACAACGGCATGATCGAGCATGAGGTGGT
>NZ_SWJZ01000067.1 GCF_005144475.1 Rhodobacter capsulatus
TCCTCGCATGCTTCCGTTCTCGGCGGGGCGGGCATGACGCTCTGGAACAACCCGGCTGTCGATCGCGCTACGGGCGGCAACGACTTTTCCTTCGCTGATCTGCGCAAGCGGCCGATGTCGATCTATGTCGTGGTCAATGCCGATGACATCCGCACCCTGGCACCGCTTGTGCGGCTCTTCTTCGGCGAACTCATCGCCACGATGCGCGCCACGATGCCTTCGCCCAAGACCGAGCCCTGGCCCGTGATGGTGCTGCTTGACGAATTCGACCAGCTTGGCCCGATGCCGATCGTCGAACAGGCCCTCAAGCAGCTTGCAGGACACGGGGCGCGGGTCTCGATCATTACCCAGTCGATCCCCGGCCTCGACAACATCTACGGCGAGAATGTCCGCCTGTCGCTTGAAGCCGCCGCCGGGATGAAGCTTTATCTCGCCGCCAACGACAAGAAGACCGCCGGAGAGATTTCCGATGCGCTCGGCAAGACCACCAAGCTTGCGGTTTCCGACAGCCTGTCGCGGGATCGGGATTTCGTGCAGCGCCGGTCGGTCAGCCGCCGCATGGAAGAGCGCCCGCTTCTGACCCCGGACGAAGTGCGCCGCCTGAGCCCGGATCAAGCCATCCTGATCCCCGAGCGGCAGAACCCGCTTCTGGTCAGCCGCATCGTCTATTTCGAGGATCCGACGTTTCTGTCGCTCTTCAACGCGCAAACCGGCCCCCTGCCCTACCCCTCGCGCGAAAGCGCCAAGGTGCTCGGGCTTGTCGAGCGCATGGAGGCGCTCGAACGTCGGCTCGCAGGTTTCGGCAAGATCGATTATCCCACTGCTCCCGAACCAGCGCCGCCCGCAGCAGTTCCGAAAGTCGCAGAGAAGATTGCTTCAGGGGGAACGGGCAAAACCAAGGATATCACCGCCGAGATCGGGCTCGAAGCTCTGACGCCATCGCAGGAAAACGCATTGGCGCGGATGGCGAAGTTTTCGAAGCGGATTTCCGAAATGACCGGGTGAGGCTGGCGCCGCCCGCCATGATCAGGCAATCTGACCGGGTTCCTTTTGTCCAGGTGTCCGATGGCGCCCGTTTTCAGATCGAGACTCGACCTGCTGATTGAAAAGGCCATGACTTCGGATCGCCCTCCGATCCTGAGGGACCGGGTCCGTATAGGTGCTCAGGATGATCGAGAGTTGCTTGGGCCCGAGAGTCTGACCTTCCAGGCGATCTGGTTCCCTTATCTGCCAGCTTCTGGAGTGGCACGCGCCACCGGGGGCAATCCCGCCCGCCTCGATGTCGAATTCTGGCTGCGTTCGATGTGTGCCACCCGGCGCGAAGGCGTCTATCGACCGCTCAGACCCCTTGCCCGCTGGCTTGCCCGCGAGCGGATCGCTCTTTGTTTTATGGAACGAACCATCGCAAAGAGCGATCCTCCCACTGACGACCCGGCGCCGCCACCGGCCCCGTTGCATCCCGGTCCTTTGAAGCGGCGTGCCGCCAGGGTCCGGGGTGGGTTGCGCATTGTGCACGCCCTTGGCTCCATATTCATTGAATTTCACAGCCAGCACAAGACGGTTGCGGCGAGCATGATGGCAAAGAAGAACGTTTCCGAACACCGGTCATATCGTGTGGCGACGCGCCGCCAATCCTTCAGGCGGCCGAGCATGATCTCGATGCGGTTGCGCCGTTTGTAGCGCAGCTTGTCGTATTTCACGGCCTTACTGCAACCACCACGCGCTGCGGTTAGTGACGGAGCCTCTTTGGCAAAGGAATCCTCCCGAGCGGCTTGTGGCGAGTCAGTTGATGTGGCATGAAGCGTTGACGTTGTGCACAAGGGGGAAACAGCCTTTGAGTGAAGATTTGGTCTCAGGTTCGCCCCGGCCGCTGGGGCGTTACGAATACCGCCGCCTCGGTGCGACTACGCTGGGACAGCTCAAGCGCGCCAAGCTTTTGCGGAGGCCTGTGCTGCCCGAGCACGCTCAGCGGAAGCCTGATGGTATAATCTACCTGCCTCTTGGAGGCATCAAGGCGGTGGTGGAGATTAAGCAACCTGCGGAAATGAAGACCCAGCATGTACCCGGTCTCATAAAGACCTATGCGCCCATTGCCGTGGGTGCCTCGTGCAAGGTCTTGATCCTCACCGACAGCAAGCGTTCGATCTGGGTTAACGCTCTGACTGGGAACCCGATTCTTGACGAGGCCGGGAACCCCGTGACGACCCTGGTTGACCCTGTGCAGATCGAATCCTCCAAGATCGCCCCGGAAGCAGCGCGCAAGATCGTCGATCTGCTCGAGACAGCGGATCATAGTATTTCGGAGACCAACGATCAGTTCAAGCCAATCCGAGTGATTGATCCGACACCACTCGCCCGCACGGTGTGGCAGAAAATCTGGATTAATACGGGCAAGGAGCCCGAAAAATGCCTTTACAATGTCGTCGAGATATTAGTTTTTAAGTTTCTTAGCGACCTAGGAGTTTTGACTGGAAACTACACATTTAAAAGAGTTGTAGAAATTATCGCGCCTGGAGGAAAGGAGCGCGAGGAGGAAGCGCTTGATCATTACGCAAAGGTGATCCGCGACCGTATAAGGGTTCTTTTTCCAAAAGGAACTGACAACACAACCATCATCAACGGCACCATCTTTGTAAATGAGGCAGGTCAACCGAACCTTTCTCAGGCCGGCCTGTTCGGTGAAGTAATTCGTGCTTTTCAAGCATTCGACGACGAGCACGGATCACTCCGCTACATCGACCGCAGCTTCAAGACGAGACTGTACGAGAGCTTTCTTCGCCAATCCGCAGGAGTGAAAGCGCTCGGCCAATACTTCACGCCACGCAACGTCGTCCAGAGCATGGTTCGAATATCGGACGCTTCCAGGTTGAAAGCCGGTGACGGCCTATGCGACCCATTCTGCGGCGTGGGTGGGTTCATCCTGGAAGCGATCGCAGAAAACCCGAACCTTCAAAAGGAATTCGAGCCGAAAGATGGAAAGGTCAGCCCGACAATCGCGTTTCGCGGCTATGATAAAGGGACCGATGAGAAGGACGATGAAAGGACCATCATATTGGCGAAGGCCAATATGTTGGTTTATCTGTCCGACCTTCTAGCGCAGTATCCTTCAGAAGCGCATATGCGAGAATTCTCAGGTGCCTTCAACAATGTCTTCCGCCTCCTACGCACCAACTTGGGCACATTCGGCCAAGTTGATCCAGAGGAACGTTACGACTTAATCCTTACAAACCCGCCATACGTTACCAGTGGAACCTCGAGTCTTCACAATGCGATCAAAAGTCAGGATCTCGGGAATCACTACGCTGTCGGGGGTCGCGGCACTGAATCTCTCGCTATCCAGTGGATAGTTGAGCATTTGAAGCACAACGGGCAGGCTTTCATCGTTGCTCCAGATGGCCTCCTCAATCAGTCGACGATGACTGACTACATAAAATCAACCTGCCAAGTTTTGGCCGTTATTGCGCTGCCGAGTCGAACATTCTACTCGACTCCTAAAAAGACCTACATTCTTGCAATCCGGCGAAAGGTCGACGGCGAGGCAACGCAAGCCACCCCAGTCTTTACCTACTTGGTGTCGGAGATAGGAGAATCGCGGGACGCCCGGCGAGTACGCATAACGGAGAATGATCTCAGTACCATGGAACTGGCGTACCAATACTTCCGGGCCGCTCCCGACAAGTTCTCCTCCGCTGACCCGCGCTGCAAGATCTTGCCATGGAGAAATTTTGACGACCTTAGGACATGGCTCATTGATCGGCTCTGGACACATGAAGAGAAGGTCGCGCTTGGTATTGCCGAAGAGGTCTTTGAGGTGGACAGTGACACCATGGCAAAGATGATCGACGAGGCTAGTGCGGCACTCGATGCGCTGCGGGCTGCCCTCAAATGACTGACTACACCGAAGTCGCGTTAGAAGACATGTTCCGCCTCGTGCAGGGCAAGCCGCGTCACACATTAGGCAAGATAGAGGAAGCTCCAGGACCTTATCCGGTTTACTCGGCGTCTCTTCTTAAGCCCTTCGGCCACATCGCAACTTACGATCACGAAGGACCGCTTCTTACCTGGGTAATGAATGGCTATGGCGGCCGCATGCAGGAGGTAAGCGGATTCTTCTCGGCGACGCGTGATCGTGGAATCCTGCTAAGTAAGGAGGGAGTGCAGGCGCCCGACCTTACTTACGTTCGGCTAGCGGCCGAACCGCAGCTCGTTGCCGCCGCTGTCGGCCGGGTCGTTGACGGCCGACGAAACAACTACACAAAGCTCTACCCCGATGACGCTGGCAAGGTGACATTTCCTGTCCCAGTGGCAACCGATGGCTCGATCGATTACACGGCAATGGCAACTATCGGTGAAAAGTTGCGCAGGATTGAAGCCGCGCGAACGGCGGTCGCAGCCGCATCGGACCAACTCCAGCGGGCGGTCATTTCGACCGGAGCAACCGGGCCCACGAAAGTGGTACGCCTTGGTGACGCGTCACTTTTCGCGATCTCGATTGGCGACCGCGTTCTCGTCGCCGAGCACGTGGCAACAGGCATCCCCGCATATAGCGCAAACGCACTCGTTCCTTTCGGCCACGTGACAAAATCCAACCTAGACGACTTCAATAAACCATCAATATTATGGGGAATCGATGGTATTTTCGATATTAACCTAGTTCGTGCCGGCGAGGTATTCGCGACAACCGATCACTGCGGTCGGTTGCAAGTTGTCGATGACACAATAGATCCCGAATACGTCTATTGGCATCTCAAGGCGACCCGGGAGCGCTACGGCTTTGACCGTGTATTTCGGGCGAGTTTGACAAATGTCAGGGCTGAGGTGGAAGTTACGGTACCTATCGATGTGCATACCGGAGCTTTCGATATTGAAGCCCAGCGCATCTTGTCGGCACGAATGCGCGCTCTGGATCAAGCTCGCCTTGCCGCTGACGCGGCACTCGGGGATCTAGGTAGGGGACGCATCCGCGTGGAAGATCTCAGTCTTTAGCCGATGGCCGGTTTACAGTAGGGCTTCGCTTCCATCGTCGATATCCGCTTTGTCACCAGCACGACCAGGCAGCATTGCCTAAGCCAAAAATATCCGCCGATTGTGCGCCACAAATATCACTTAGCGCTTGGTGCCCGCTCCACTCGCGATGACAACTCAGCTCCACGGCCCCCCCGACGGAAAGCCGACATTGGGGTCTGCTGCCGGACGGTGCTAAATCCTACGCTAAGCCGATAAGACGCGCCTTCCGTGGTCCCTGAGGTTTCCGTTGGCATCGACGTAGCGATAGAGGGTCACCGGTTTGATGCCCAGCTGGGCCGCGAGGGCGGCGACTGAGGTGTCCCTGTTTGACATGGCCGCTTGGGCCAGGCGGACCTGAGCCTTGGTCAGTGCGAACTTCCGCCCGCCTTTTCGACCGCGCGCCCGGGCGGCTGCGAGACCTGCCATGGTGCGTTCCCGGATCAGGTCGCGCTCGAACTCCGCCAGGGTCGCGAAGATGCCGAAGATCATGCGACCGGCCGAGGTGGTGGTGTCGATTTCAGCGCCTTGACCAGTCAGCACGCGCAGGCCGATGCCGCGATCCGACAGGTCGCGCACGGTGTTGACCAAGTGGGTCAGCGTGCGCCCGAGCCTGTCCAGCTTCCAGACCACGAGAACATCCCCTTCCCGCAATGACCGCAGGCAGGCCTCCAGTCCTGGGCGATCATCGCGTGCGCCGGATGCCTGATCTTCGTAAATGCGTTCCGCGGGCACTCCTGCGGCGATCAGGGCGTCGCGCTGGAGATCCAGAGACTGCGACCCGTCAGCCTTGGAGATGCGTGCGTAGCCGATCAACATGTTTCACAAACGTTCGTTTGAGGTGCTTTCGTGCGTGTGACCTGCCCCCCGGAAGTTCCCTCGGCGTGATGTAGAGTCTGCCCAACTTGAAGGAGCAGACGAGATGAGGAAAAGCCGTTTCACCGAGGCTCAGATTATCGGGATGATCAAAGAGCAGGAGGCGGGTTTGCCGACCTCCGAGCTTTGCCGGAAGCACGGTTTGAGCCCTGCGACGTTTTACAAGCTGAAGGCCAAGTATGGCGGGATGGACCTTTCGGACGCCAATCGGCTCAAGCAGCTCGAGGCTGAGAACGCAAAGCTGAAGCGCCTCGTGGCCGATGTTATGCTGGACAATGTTGTGCTGAAGGATCTGCTGGGAAAGCCTTGACGACGCCGATGCAACGGCGGGACGCGGTGCTGCGGGCGATGAAGGGTCATCCGATCTCTCAGCGCCGGGTCTGCGTCTTGATCGGTGTCGATCCGAAGACGGTGCGGCGAAAGAGGCCGCCCGATAACCCGGAAATCCGTGAGGCGATGCACGAGATCGTCGAGAAGCGCCGTCGCTTTGGCTATCGGCGCGTCGGCATCCTGCTGGAGCGCAAAGGCATGATCATGAACGAAAAGAAGCTCTACCGGATCTATCGGGAAGAAGGTTTGTCGGTGCGCCGCAGGCGTGGCCGCAAACGGGCGCGGGGCAGTCGAACGCCGATGCCGGTGCCGCTGCGGCCCAACCAGCGCTGGTCGCTGGACTTCCTGTCCGATACGTTCGGGGCCTGCCGCAAGTTCCGCATCCTGGCCGTGAACGATGATTGCTGCCGCGAAAACCTTGGCTTGATTGCTGACACCAGCATCTCCGGCGCACGGGTCGCTCGGGAACTGGACGCCTTGGTCCGGATCTATGGAAAACCCGCCTGCATAGTTTCTGACAATGGCACCGAGTTCACCAGCAAGGCTATCCTGAAATGGGCGAACGACAACAAGGTCGAATGGCACTACATCGACCCGGGCAAGCCGCAGCAGAACGGTTTCATCGAGAGCTTCAACGGCAGCCTGCGCGACGAATGCCTCAACGAGGAGATCTTCGACAGCCTCGCCGATGCCCGCCGCACCCTGGCCCTGTGGCGCTACGACTACAACCACGTCAGGCCTCATTCCTCGCTGGGCAATCAAACCCCGGCAGAAGCGCGCCGGGCGCTTGAGCAATCTGAGGGCTCCGCGCCCGGCGCGCTTGCCCAACCCAAAACCGACCACTATCAACCCACAGGACTCTCGTTATGAACGAGGGACGACCGGGGGGCAGGTCACGGCCGGTGCTTTTCGGCATCAACCCTGTTCCTTATCGCATATCTTAAACAGAATATCACAAACTATTCGCGGAAAGAAAAAGATATATGGCACATCGCACAGTTCTGACCGACCGGCAGCGCGCAGCATTGTTCGATCTGCCGACCGTTGAGGCGGAGATGCTGCATCATTACACGCTGTCGGACGATGACCTGGAAATCATCCGCGCCCGACGCCGTCCACACAACCGTTTCGGCTTTGCTCTGCAACTGTGTGCCTTGCGATATCCCGGTCGTCTGCTGACACCCGGTGAAGTCATTCCCTTGGCAGTTACGCGCTTTCTGGCCGCGCAGGTTGGCCTGAAGCCTGATGATCTGGCCGGTTACGCGACCCGTGAAGAGACCCGCCATGAACATCTGGCGACGCTCAGAGAGCAGTATGGCTACAGGATGTTTTCTGGGAGAGGGGCGCGCGACCTGAAGGGCTGGCTGCAGGATGCGGCCGAGGGTGCCCGTTCCAATGACGATCTGGCACGGCGCTTTGTCGAGCAGTGCCGGGCGACCCGAACCATACTGCCTGGCGTCACGATCATCGAGCGCATATGCGCGGACGCGCTTGTGGCTGCTGAGCGGCGGATCGAGGCCCGGATCGCGGAGCGGCTGGACGATGCCATGAGGACCCGCCTCGATGCCTTGCTGACAGAAGACGCTGGCGGATCGGTCACGCGGTTTGTCTGGCTGCGTCAATTCGAGGCCGGGCAGAACTCGGCCGACATGAACCGTCTTCTGGATCGGCTGGAATTCCTGCACCGCCTTGGGCTGACCGAGACGGTTCTGGCTGGGGTGCCGCCGCACCGGATTGCCCGACTTCGCAGGCAGGGAGAGCGATACTTCGCGGGCGATTTGCGAGACATTTCCGGTGATCGCCGTCTCGCCATCCTTGCCGTCTGCGTACTGGAATGGCGCAGCGCCCTTGCCGACGCCATTGTGGAGACCCATGACCGGATCGTCGGCAAGACCTGGCGCGAGGCGAAGTCCCGATGTGACGCTCGTGCGGAAGATGCCAAGGCAGCGCTGAAGGACACCTTGCAGTCCTTCGCCACCCTCGGTTCGGCGCTGCTGGAAGCCCATGAAGATCGCGCCTCGCTCGAGGAGG
Source organism: Rhodobacter capsulatus (assembly GCF_005144475.1). Lineage (GTDB taxonomy): Bacteria > Pseudomonadota > Alphaproteobacteria > Rhodobacterales > Rhodobacteraceae > Rhodobacter > Rhodobacter capsulatus_C. The sequence continues at coordinate 8,242 of NZ_SWJZ01000067.1, forward strand.
CTGTCGACAATGCCGGTGGCTGGTTGTCCCTCAAGGGGCTGGTCGCGACAACGGCCCAGTTGACAGACACCCTGGCCGCCGACCCTTTGGCGCATGTCGGACATTGGTATCATCGCTTCCGCCGCTACGCACCGCGCATGCTGCGGACGCTCGACATTCGCGCCGCGCCCGCGGCGGAACCGCTGCTGGCGGCGAGCACAATCATCGCGGGCACGGAGACGACGGAGATCCTGCCGCTGACGTTTCTGCGTCGGGGGTCGAAGTGGTTGCGGCACCTGAACGCGGATGGCGGCGATGCAGGCCGTCTGTGGGAAGTCGCGGTTCTGTTCCATCTGCGGGAATCCTTCCGCTCGGGCGATGTGTGGCTCGCCCATTCACGGCGGTTTGGCGACCTGAAGGAGGCACTTGTTCCGGCAGAGGTTGCCCGCACCACGCCGAAGCTGGCCATGCCGTTTGAGCCCGATACCTGGCTCGCCGACCGCAAGGCACGAATGTCCGACGCCCTGCGTCGCTTGGCGCGGGCTGCAAAGGCCGGGGCCATTCCGGGCGGGTCGATCGAAGATGGTGTGCTGAAGATCGACCGCCTGACCGCCGCTGTTCCCGAAGAAGCCGAAGCCATGGTCCTCGACCTCTACAAGCGCCTGCCGGAAATCAGGGGCACGGATCTCTTGCTGGAAGTGGATGACGAGGTCGGGTTCACCGAAGCCTTCACGCATCTGCATACGGGTGTGCCTTGCAAGGACAGGATCGGCCTCTTGAACGTGCTGCTTGCCGAGGGACTGAACCTCGGCCTCAGCAAGATGGCAGGGGCTACCAACACCCATGATTACTTCCAGCTCTCCCGCCTGTCGCGATGGCATGTCGAAGGCGAGGCCATGTCGCGCGCACTGGCAAAGGTGATCGAGGCGCAGTCCGCGCTGCCGATGGCACGGTTCTGGGGTGCCGGACAAACGGCATCGAGTGATGGGCAATTCTTCCCGACGACACGACAAGGCGAGGCGATGAACCTCATCAACGCCAAATACGGCCAAGAGCCCGGGCTGAAGGCCTACACCCATGTGTCCGACCAGTTCGGCCCCTTCGCCACCCAGACCATCCCGGCCACCGTGAACGAAGCGCCCTACATTCTGGATGGCCTGCTGATGACGGGCGCGGGCCAGAATATCCGAGAACAGTATGCCGACACGGGCGGCTTCACCGACCATGTCTTCGCGGTCACCGCCCTCTTGGGCTTCCAGTTCATCCCCCGCATCAGGGACCTGCCATCGAAGCGCCTCTATCTCTTCGACCCGGCGGCCTGCCCCAAAGAGCTGAAGGGGCTGATCGGCGGCAAGATCAAGGAACGCCTCATCACGGCAAACTGGCCCGACATCCTGCGCAGCGCCGCCACCATGGTCGCGGGCGTCATGCCGCCAAGCCAATTGTTGCGTAAATTCGCATCCTATCCCCGACAGCACGAGCTGGCCTTGGCCTTGCGCGAAATCGGACGTGTCGAGCGCACGCTCTTCATCATCGACTGGCTGCTCGATGCCGACATGCAGCGCCGCGCACAGATCGGGCTGAACAAAGGCGAGGCTCATCACGCTCTGAAAAACGCCCTACGCATCGGCCGCCAAGGGGAAATCCGCGACCGGTCCGCCGAGGGGCAGCACTTCCGCATGGCAGGCCTCAATCTGCTCGCCGCCATCATCATCTACTGGAACACCAAACAGCTCGGGCAGGCAGTCACAAGCCGCCATCGCGCCGGTCTCGACTGTTCACCCAGCCTTCTGGCTCACATCTCGCCCCTCGGATGGGCGCACATCTTACTCACAGGGGAGTACAGGTGGCCGAAAAGAGCTTAGCGTAGGATTTAGCACCGTCCGGCAGCAGACCCCACATTGCTTTTCATTTGCGTCGCAAGCATTGCTGCGATGATTGCAGACGCAGTCTAAGCCGTTGCGAGGAAAATAGGTCGCGACGCCGCAAGCGTCTTAATCACATGGATGAGAACAAAGACTTGGTGGGTCTGTGTGAAGGACTCAGCGACGCACTCATGGCGGTCCCCGTTGCGGTCCAGCAGGACAAGGGATTTTTGGCCGGATGACCTTTGGCCGTTGATTGGTATCAGCGCGCCGATATCGTCGTCGGGCGTGTAGACAGGCTTCCAGTCGTGAATGCCGAAAACTTTTGTGAAGCTTTCAGACTGAACAGGGCGTCGCAGGGTGGCTCGGAAGCCATCGCCCTCAACGAATTCGGGCATGTTCAGCACCACGACTGCGCAGGCGCGATGATTTTTGGAAACGTACTGGCGCACGCACGCATAAATCGACGCGTCGAACTTCTTCGATAGCTTGACCGGCGTCCAGATGCTGAACTTTTCGCCCTCGGCTATGTCGCGAAAGCTGTCGAGCTGGAACAGGACTTCGGCAGCGAAGACGTTGGCTTCGCGATCAAAAAGTTCAGCCGCATCGGGATCCAGAGCATTTTCACAGTCCTCGACCAAAGCGTACATGGGACGTTGCCAGGGCATGAAGCCGTGTCCGGACTCGTGCAGCCGCACGAAGCGCTTTTTCACCGCCATCATTGCTTGATCCAGGAAGAGCAGACCGGCGCTGGCGTGGAAAAGGCCCATAACTTTGCCCACAGCCCGCTTGAGGGCACCGCCCGCCTGCTCAGCGCTTGACCGAAGCTTGTCGATGAAGCTTGGGTTAAGGACGTCTTCCTTAACCTCTTCGACCTTCGCAACGGTCATTATCGCTTCAACGGGCGTCGGGAAAACCCCGAGCGCACCCGCTTCGCGCAGAGCGCGCTCGGCCTCGGCGCGAACGCGGGCGAGCTGACTTGGGGTTAAGCTACAGTCGTCCGGTCGTTGCATGATCAGCCCTTCTTGGTGCGTAGGAATGCGAGATACTCCAATAGGGCGGCTTCCTCATCGGCCGTCAAATTATCAACCGCAAACGTTGCAGCACGCCCATGCTTGACGTCGGCAGGGCGTTGTGCAGACGGCACGATGTAGCCCGCTCTCTCCATCAGCGTCTCGTAAGGGACCGCCAAAGCGGTCGAGAGGGCATATAAAATGTGTGGAGAGGGTTTGGTGATTTTTCCGCTCTCCAATTGGCTCAAGTAGGCATTCGAAATCTCCTTGCCGGTCGCTTCCTCAACGTCGCGTTGCGACATCTGACGATCGGTACGGGCCTTCTTTATGATCTGGCCGAGGTTGGTTGGCCGGACAGTTCGATCAGTTTCACCATCGGTCATGCGGGCTCCTGTGCGCACCGGACTCAAAGTCCAGCGTATGCACTATCACCCGCATTGATAAATTCGTCAAGCGAGCAAAGTAATTGCTTGACATACTTAGCACGCGTTCCCATTTTAGCAACACCGGCGATTGGCCGGAAACGTTGGAGTGTAAAATGACTGAGCTGAGTGAAGACGCAGCGGATCGCGGCAAGCGCCGCCGCATTGAGGTTGCGGACGAAACCCTGACCTACCGAAACGTGTTGGTCGACGACCTGACGCCGACCGGCGCCCAGCTCGCCGCTGCGGCTGGCTTCAAGCCGAAGCAGCACGCCGTTGTGCTGCAGGTGCTTGCTAACGGCGAGCTTGAGGACGTTCGTCTGACCGAGGCCGTGGACCTGACGCGTGACGGTGGCCGGTTCGTGATCGTCGAGACTGATCGCGACTACTTCATCACGATCGACGGTCAGCGCTTCCAGTGGCCGTGCCGCATTGTCTCGGGCGCCATCGTTCGCAAGCTCGGTCAGCTGCCTGTCGGCGTCACGGTCTACCTCGAGCGCGTTGATGAAGCCGATCGCGAGATCGGAGATCAGGACCTGGTCGATCTGGACGGGCGCGGGGTCGAAGCTTTCGTAGGCCGGAAGCCGTCCTGGAAGCTCAATATTCAGGGTGTGACCATCGAGTCCGAAACACCGACCATCGTCGTGAGTGACGCGATGATCAAGGCCGGCTTCGATGTCGCCCAGAGCTGGCACATCTTCTTGAAGGTGGCGGGTCAGGCGAAGCGCGAAGTCGCGTTGACCGACGTTGTCGATCTGCGCACCCCGGGCATTGAGAAGATCCGGCTGACACCCAAGGAAGTGAACAACGGGGAGGCGCATCCGGCGCCTCGCCGGGACTTCGACGTGCTGGAGGCGGACGAAACCTATCTCGATTGCATCGGCTATAAGTGGGAGACAGTGAATGACGGGGGGAGGCGTTGGCTTGTCATCAACAACTATCCCGTTCCGACCGGCTTCAGCGTTGCTCAGACGCGCCTTGCCCTTGAGATCCCGCCGACTTACCCGGCTGCCCAGATCGATATGTTTTACACCTATCCGCCGCTGGCGCTCGTGTCGGGCCGCGCAATCGACTGCACTCACATTCCGGCGACGATTCTGGGCGTGCCCTACAATGGCTGGTCGCGCCACCGTGGGCCGGGTTCGGAGTGGAATCCTTCGTCCGACAATGTCGTCACGCATCTGGCGCTCGTCGAATCGGCGCTCGGAAAGGAGGTCGGGGAATGATGCCAAACTGGACGCTCAGCTTCGCCGGAGCGACGCTTAATTGCGTCCGTCGGCATCTCTTCCCTGGTGATGGCTGTGAGGCAGCGGCAATCCTTGTCTGCGCCCGCGTGCCGGGCCCTCGTCAGCGCTTGCTCGTCCGCAAGGCTGTCCTCGTGCCTCATGAGGACTGCGCGCTGCGTGAACCTGACCGCATCGTTTGGCCTGGTATCTGGATCGAAGAAGCGATCGATCTGGCAGAGGCGGAGAATCTGTCCCTCATCTTGATCCATTCCCATCCTGGCGGCCTGTTCGATTTCTCCGAAGCCGACGACCAAAGCGACGCTCGGGTGATCCCTGGCCTGTTTGAGGCCCTCGGCTCGCTCCACGGTTCCGCCATCATGATCCCGGATGGGCGGGTGCGCGGGCGCCTGTACGCCCAGGACGGAACGTGTTGGCCAATCAATCTCGTGTCGGTGATCGGTGATGACATCGATCTAACATGGGCTGGCGAGCATCTACCGTCCAAAGTCACTGATCGGCCCGTCGCATTCACAAGCCGTATGACCCGCGAGCTGGGGCGCCTGCGTGCTGTCGTGATCGGGGTTTCGGGCACTGGCTCGATCATAGGTGAACAAGCCGCCCGTCTGGGCTTCGGCAGAGTTGACCTGATCGACTTCGATCGCATCGAACTTCACAATTTGAATCGTATTTTGAACGCCACCAAGGCCGATGCCGAGGAGCGTCGACTCAAGGTCGAAATGTTCGCTTCCGCCGTCGCCAGTCATCGCGGCGAAGGTGTCGCGATGGCCATACCGGCATCGATCACGAGCCGGGAGGCGGTGCTGTCTGCCAGTCAGGCCGATGTGCTGTTCTGCTGCGTTGATACGCTTGAAGCTCGCCAGATGGCGGACTTCATCGCTCAAGCGTTCTTGCTTCCACTCTTCGACATGGGCGTGGTGATCCCACTCCGCAAAGCTGCACGAGGAATGGCGATCGCAGATGTATGCGGTCGGGTGGATTACGTTCAGCCAGGCGGTTCCACGCTGCGGGATCGTGAAGTGTACTCTCCCGCCAGCTTACGCGCGGAGTACCTGCGCCGCACTGCTCCTAGCGCGCACCAACACGAACTCGAAGCGGGTTATATCAAAGGCATGATCGAAGAGGCCCCGTCAGTGATTACGCTTAATATGCGGGTCGCGACGGCAGCGATGAATGAGTTCATTGCGCGGGCTTACCCTTTCCGCTTGGACCCCAACGGGAATTATGCCCGCACAGAGTTCAGCTTGGCTGCGGGCGAAGAAGAGTTCACTGCGGAAGCAGCATTTCCCAGATCCGATCTTGGCCTCTTAGCGCGCGGTGATCTGGAGCCGCTGCTTGGCCTTCCACTACTTAAGCCGCGGAGGGCGGATTGATGATGGTCATTCGGAAGTGGTGCCGCGACGTTTGGGCACGGTTCGGACCCGGGCGGCGATTGATCATAATCGAAGGGGACAGTCTGCCTCAATCCATGCCGCGCCGTGATCTCGTGCTGGCGCGCGAAGACGACGAGGACTGGTGCGTCGGAATGCGCTGCCCTTGTGGTTGCGGTGACATAATCGAACTCCTAATCATCGCCGAGGCCAAGCCTCGCTGGGACATTAGCGCTGATCGAGAGTACAGGCCGACTTTGTCGCCCTCCGTGTGGCGCAAGACTGGATGCGGGTCGCACTTTTGGGTGCGGCGGGGGAGGGTTCAGTGGTGCGATTGACTTCGGCGCAAGAGCTCCCTCCTAGCCGAAATCCACCGATCACCGCATGATTGATAATATATCGCTTTATATCATAGGGTTATGATGATCTCGCAGCGCCAATCTTCGTCGCGCGCTGCCCGCCAAACCCGCAGATTTCCTTCTATGACCCGATATTGCGCCGATCATCGCGCACTGTCTTGCAGCATACCTTTTTCGGCAAGATACCCGCAGCCCCCCCCCCCGACGG
>NZ_SWJZ01000068.1 GCF_005144475.1 Rhodobacter capsulatus
ATCGTGACCGAGGCGCTGCGCGATCTGGCCCGCTGGCTCTACCGCCAGCTTCAGGCCGAATACGAGCACCTCACCTCGGATGAGGCGATCGAGGAAGGGATCATCGTCAACGCGTATACCTTCACCGAAGAGGGGCGGCGCTTCGGGTGAGCAGGCCCGGCTGAAAGTTGTCAGAAAACTGCGCATATTTCTGACAGATGAGCGATCATGGAGCGCATGGCCGAGAGCATTCTGAACGTTGCCGCGACGCTGCCGGAGGGGTGCCCTTGGCAGCGAAGGGCCTTTTGCACCTCGGCTCGCGCGTGGCGGTCGATCAGACGCTGTCGCGTCTGATCCTCCAAACGGTAGTTGCACCGGAGGCCTGTAAAGATGGCAAGCCCGATATCGCAAGCCCCGCGCTCTGCCCTTTGTCGGGTAAAAACGCGGTCATTTCAGCGAAACACAGGGCTTCGAACCCCCGACTAAGTTCACCGGTCCTCTGCGCTTTCCATAGACGCGACGAGGACGGCGACAGCTCAGCGCCCGTTACGCCGGTGCAGGACATGGTTCAGCCCAGAAGCTTCAACAAGTCATCGCGCTGCGCGGTGTGCTTCGCGGGGTTGTCCCGCTTGAGCTTTTTCAGGTTGATGAGTTTCCATTGTACGGCTGGCAGGGAAGCGGCCTGCGACCGGTCGATCGTCGCAAAGTCAGGTTCGCCGTCTTGAAGTGTCAGAAGGAACCGCCTCGCCTTGTCATCGAGCCTCGATTGCACTTCGGCGATCAACCTCCGGCGCGTCGCCAGAAGCGTGTCGAGAGGAACCGGTGTTCTGGTCATGCCTTCGAATTCCCGCGCGTAGGGTTGCGCAAGATCGATCAGGTTCGGGTCTAGTAGCTCATGCGCCGGACGGGGTGAACTGGCGACATAGATCAGGAAGGTATAGAACAGGTCCTGCGTCAGGCCCTCGTTTTCGTAAAGGAGCGTGACGTCGTAGAGATCCCGGGGATGCTGCCTGTCCAAGGCGGCGTGCAGCTTGCCAGCGAACAGGTCCTCAAACGAGACGATCTGCATCTCAGCATAGCCGAAGGCATCCTCTACAGCGGCCGAGACGGTCCGGATCTCCGGGTCATGCACCACGCCTCGGGTCACAGGCGAGGTTTCGATCTTGATCTCGGCATTGCCAAGGCGCGCCAGCAGCCGTGTGGCTCCGCCGCCGCCTCCTTGAATGCGCTGAGATTTTGCGCCGCGGATACCGGTCTCGATGGAAGCAGCTATGCGATCCATCGCGGCATTGATCTCGTCCAGACTCTCGGCGCGTGCCTTGATTGGCAGGTAGGTCAGGTCGATATCGACTGACAACCGCGGCAGGTCCCGGTAAAAGAGGTTGATCGCCGTCCCGCCTTTGAGCGCGAAGACGTTTTCACCCGCGACATGGGGGAGGACGCGCACCAAGTGCGCTACTTGGGCTTCATAGGTCTCACGCGCCACTGTCAGCCTCCGGTTTCACGAAATCTTCCGGCACCATGATCCGATAGCGCGGGTGGATCTTGCCGCCCTGTACCAGAGCCCGGTCGCCGCTGCCGAGGTCGAATGCCTGCGGATCGACCCGTTTTCGCCAAGGATGATCGTGGCGGTCAGCAAAAACGAAGAACAGGCGTTTCACCTTGATCTTCCGGCAAGCTTGCAGGAGGTCGGAAATCAGTCTCGGGCGCAGCGTTGTCAGGCTCTCGAAAACCATGTCGAGCGTGTGGAAACTTTCATGGTCGGGCAATTCGTCCATGGCCTCCAGAATGGCACGCTCTGGCGTCGACATCGTGAGTCCCCAGTCCCAGGGCTGGCCAGTCGTTTTGCCCTCGATCAAGCCCAGTTTCGGTTCAGCGAACAGGGATCGGGGGCGCGTTCGTATCGGGGCATCCGTCGGCAGTTTCACCAGCCAGTTCGGGACACGGTCCCCATAGACCCACACCGGAGCGCTTTCGCCGAGGCGTAGGTAATGGGCATGTCCCTGCTCGCCGAGCGCCGTGGTGCCGCCTAAATGCAGGTCATGACCCATGATGTGCTGCGTGGAAAGGATGCAGGTCTTCCAGTCGATGCTGTTCGATGTCGGTGTGGTTGGTGTGCTGGGGAGTGGGCGGCGGAATACGCCTCGGGTGATGCGGTCCAGCCAGCCGCGCTTCACATAGTCACGGAAGCTCTCATAGGCGAAGCCTTGGGAAACCAGCCAAGCGGCATCGACCAGATACCCCGCGGGCACGGAATCGAGCAGTTTCTTCAGATTTTGTGACCTTGCGGCGTCCATGACGCCAAAGATAGTTTATTTTCAAAGAGACGGCTAGAGATTTCTTTGGCGGAGTTAGTTTTTCGGCGTTATGGGTGCTCTAAGATCAAGACTTCTAAAGAGCTGAGGGAGTAGCTTCAAGCGGCGGGAGATCTGACGACGCGGGGTTAAGAGACACCGCAGTCTTGCGGTGGTCGCTGAAGGTAGATGTGGGCACCCCCCCATGCTGGCGACGGCTCTTCGCGTGATGAGGGCGCCAGCGGTTACCTATTCCCGTCGATCCATTTCGACATCAGCCCCTTGTCACGAAAGCACTCCTCCGGCACGGCGCGCCGTTTGATCCGAGCGAGTTTTTCCGCAAAGGCCACCTGCCTCGAGGTTGGCAGCTGGTCCACCTCAGACATCGGCTTCATCCGGGCCTGCGCCTCGATCCAGCCGCTCAAGGTCCGGCGGTCCTGCTGGACCTCCCAAGGCAGAAGGGTCCCGTTGCGCAGGGCGAGCGATCGCGCGTAGGCGATTTGCTTGGGTGTTGCGGGCAGCGCAGGCGCGGTGCTTTCCATGGTCGAACTCCCCTGCTGGCTTGGTCTTAAATATAGAACATAACGGGAACAAAATCAAGCCGGGCGCCGGGAGACAGAGGGTCGAGAGGGAGAGATGGGTCGGGAAAGGGCAGGCCTGAGGGTGCCCGAGAGAGGGTGTCCGGGCTGGCCCTATCCCTCATTCCGGAGTTTCCCGATGACCTTTCTTCCTCCTGTTGTACCTGTGCCACCCGTGCGGTCTTTGGATCCGGCGCCGGCGGTCCTCGTTGTTGCCGAAGCGCTGCAGCCCGATCTCGCACAAGGCAGGCCGATCGACGCTGCGCGTCTGCGGCTTGAGATGGAGCGCACCTTTGGCGGCTCCGATGCGTCGGGCGCCTGGGATTGGAAGCTCGCCTATGAGGCGGGCGAGGTGGCGCTCATCCTTTTTCTGCGGAAATTCGGTCGCGCGCTTCTCGCCCGGGCGGGCTCGCCTGCGGCGCTGCTGCCCATCCTGACGAAGGTTGCGGGCCTTCTGCCGACCCATACCCGCCGCTCGGAGGAGATGGAGCGATTCCAGCAATTCTCGACGCCGCTGCCCATGGGGCTCGCGGCCCTTGCCGCGGCGCAGATCACGCCCCGTGATCTGGTGCTCGAGCCCTCGGCCGGGACCGGGCTTCTGGCGATCCTCGCCGAGATCGCGGGGGGCGGCCTTGCGCTGAACGAATTGGCGGGCACCCGCGCCGATCTTCTGCAACGGCTTTTCCCGGGCTGCCCCGTCACCCGTTTTGACGCCGCGCAGATCGACGATCATCTCGATGCGGGGCTGCGCCCGAGCGTCATCTTGATGAACCCGCCCTTCTCGGCCCTCGCCAATGTCGACGGCCGCACCACCGAGGCGACGGCGCGGCATCTGCGCTCGGCGCTGGCGCGTCTTGCGCCGGGCGGGCGGCTGGTCGCCATCACGGGGGCGGGCTTCGCGCCCGACGCCCCGGCTTGGGCTGAGGCTTTCGCGCGCCTGACGGAAACCGCGCATCTGGTGTTTACCGGCGCGGTATCCGGGGCCGCCTTCGCGCGGCACGGCACCAGCTTCGAGACGCGGATCTCGGTCTTCGACAAATGTCGGGGTGGAGAGAAGGGCGGCATCACGGCTGACCTGCGTCCGCTGATGTCCCCGGATGTGGCGCATCTCTTGTCGCGGATCGTGACCGCAGTCCCGCCGCGCCTCGCGCTTGATCCGGTCGAACCGGCGGGGCAGGGGCCTTCCCTCCCCTTCCGGGAAAACTTTGCCCCCGCCGCGCGCAGGCTCATCACCCCCGCACGCGCGACGTCTGCGGCGCGGCCCGCGCCAGCCCTGGAGCCGATCGCAACGGAGGCGCTCGACTATGCGTTGCGCGATAGCGCCGCGGATGGCGCTACGGCGCAGATGTCGGATGCGATCTACGAGACCTTCCGCCTGCAGGCCATCGATATTCCCGGCGCGGCGGCGCACCCGACCAAGCTGGTGCAATCGGCGGCGATGGCCTCGGTCGCGCCCCCGAAACCCAGCTACCGCCCCAAACTGCCCGCCGCCGTCCTGCGCGAGGGCCTGTTGTCCGACGCGCAGCTCGAAACCGTGATCTACG
>NZ_SWJZ01000006.1 GCF_005144475.1 Rhodobacter capsulatus
GGCGAAGGCTATCGCCTTCGCCCTGCGAGACGGTTCTCCTTGTCAGACGGGGGCCCAAAGGCCCCCGGCCAGCGCCCGCCCCGCCCCATGGCGGGCGCTTTCGCGCCGCCCGGGGCAGGCGCCGGCCTCTGTCGTGCCTGGGGCAGATCGGCCCCGGGGCCGACGCTGCACCGACGGGCGGGGAAACGCGGGTCGCGTTTCCTGATCCGCCCGACGGGCGACCTTTGCGCACCACTTTCCCGAAACTTTCCCGAACCCCTTTCCAATTCCCCGCGTTTCCGCTAGCCGGGGTCGTTCTTTCGAGAAGGAGGTCCGGATGGGCTACAAGGTCGTCGTCGTCGGTGCCACGGGCAACGTTGGCAAGGAAATGCTGAACATTCTCGCCGAGCGCGAGTTTCCGGTGGACGAAATCGCGGCGCTGGCGTCGCGCAAGTCGCTGGGCACCGAAGTCAGCTTTGGCGACCGAACTCTGAAGACCCAGGATCTGGACACGTTCGACTTCACCGGCTGGGACATCGCGCTGTTCGCGATCGGCTCGGACGCGACGAAAGTCTATGCGCCGAAAGCCGCGTCGCAGGGCTGCGTGGTGATCGACAACTCCTCGCTCTACCGTTACGACCCGGAGATCCCGCTGATCGTGCCGGAGGTGAACGCCCACGACGTCGTGCGCTACACCAACAAGATGATCATCGCGAACCCGAACTGCTCGACCGCGCAGATGGTGGTGGCGCTGAAGCCGCTGCATGACCGCGCCAAGATCAAGCGCGTCGTGGTCTCGACCTATCAATCCGTGTCGGGCACCGGCAAGGAAGCGATGGACGAGCTGTGGAACCAGACCAAGGGCATGTATGTCCCCGGTCAGGAAGTGGCGCCCAAGGTCTATCCGAAGCAGATCGCCTTCAACGTGATCCCGCATATCGACGTTTTCCTTGATTCCGGTGATACCAAGGAAGAATGGAAGATGGTCGCCGAGACCAAGAAGATCCTGGATCCGAAGATCAAGGTGACCGCCACCTGCGTGCGCGTGCCGGTCTTCGTCGGCCATTCGGAATCGATCAACATCGAATTCGAAGACTTCCTCGACTGGGAAGAGGCGACCGAGATCCTGCGCGAGGCGCCGGGCGTGCTCGTCGTCGACAAGCGCGAAGCCGGTGGCTACATCACGCCCATCGAATGCGTCGGCGAATATGCCACCTACATCTCGCGCATCCGGCAAGACAGCACGATCGAGAACGGGCTGAACCTCTGGTGCGTCTCGGACAACCTGCGCAAGGGCGCGGCGCTCAATGCGGTGCAGATCGCCGAAGTGCTGGGCCAACGCTGCCTGAAAAAAGGCTGATCACGGGCGATTGCCTGAAACGTGAGGGCGTCCCCCCGGGGCGCCCTCTTGCTTTTGCGCGCGACCCAAGGGACGCTGAGGGCATCTTTTCCCGGGAGGAACCCATGCCCCGTCTGCCGCTTTTCGCCAGCCTTTGCCTTGCCTGTGCCCCTGCGGCGCTTTTCGCCGCGCCTGCCGAAATTCCGGCAACCCTTTCGACGGTCACGCTTTTCCCCGAAGGGGCGCAGGTGACGCGCGCCGTCACCGTGCCCGCGGGCGTGACCGAGGTGCTGGTGCCCGATCTGCCCGACGGCACCGATCCCGCCAGCCTGCGCGTGACGGGCGAGGGGGTGGAGATCGGCGCCGTGACGCTGATGGCGGATCGTGAACCCGCCACAGACCGCGCGCCCTCGGCCGAGGTCCGCGCGGCCCGCACCGCGCTCGAGACCGCGCGCGCCGATCTGGCCGCGCAGCAGGACAAGCTGGCCGCGCTGCGCGCGAAGATCACCGCCGCCGAAGCCGAGGTCGATTTCTTCACCGCGCTCGACACGTCGAACACGCCGCCCGAAAAGGTGACGGCGCTGGCGCGGACGGTCTCCGCGGGGGTTCTGGCGGCCGAACAGGCCCGGATCGCGGCCCGGGCCGAGGTGCGCGCGGCGGAAGCGGCGCTGAAACCGGCGAAAGAGGCGGTGGCGCGGGCGAAACAGGCGCTCGATGCGCTGCAAAACCCGGCGAAGGACAGCGATGCCCTGCTGCTGACGGTGTCGGGCGCGGGCAGGGTCACGGTGACGACCTTTGTGGCCGAGGCGGGCTGGGCGCCCAGCTACGACGCGCGGCTGGACAGTGCCGCGGGCAGCCTCGCGCTGGATCGTTTCGTCTCGGTGCATCAGGCCTCGGGCGAGGATTGGCGCGGCGTGGCGCTGGTTCTGTCCACCGCCCGGCCTTCGGAGCGCACCGACCCGTCCGAGATGTGGTCGGATCTGCGCCGGATCGGCCCGCCCGCGCCGCCGATGCCGGAGATGGCCGCGCCGAAGGCGGCGATGGACAGCTATGCGGCCGCCCCGGTGATGGAGGCGGCCCCGGCGGCGGGCCGGATGGCGATGGAACTGCAAGGCGAAACCGTGACTTACACCTATCCGGCCGCGGTCGATATCCGCGACGGGGTGGAAAATCTGCGCCTGAAGCTGGATCGGATCGAGACGCCGGTCAAGCTGCTGGCCGAGGCGGTGCCGATGTTCGACGAGACCGCCTATCGGGTCGTCGAGGGGCAGACGGCGGGGGCAGAGCCGATCCTGCCCGGCCCGGCGGTGCTCTGGCTCGATGGCGCGGTGGTGGGGGCGGCCGATCTGCCGCTGATCGCGGCGGGCGACACCCTGCGGCTGGGCTTTGGCGCGATCGACGGGCTGCGGCTGAAGCGGGTGATTCCGCAGGCGAACGAGGGCGACCGCGGCCTGATCACGAAATCGAACGAACGGACCGAGACCGCCGAAATCACCGTCGAGAACCTGACCGGCAAGCCCTGGGCGCTGCGGGTGATCGACCGCGTGCCCTATGCCGAGCAGGAGGATCTGCAGATCACCCATGCCGCGACGCCGCCCGCGACCACGGTCGATTACGACGACATGCGCGGCGTTCTGGCCTGGGAATTCGATCTGGCCGCGGGGGCGACGCAGGCGATCCGTCTCGAAACGAAGATGCGCTGGCCCGCCGATCAGGTGTTGCAGTGAACCCCGGGCGCGGGGAGAACTTCGGATGGAGATCCTGAAGGGGCTGCTGATCGGCACCGGGGTCTATGCCGTGTTGCGCTGGACCGACAGGGCGCCCTCGAATCTGGAGGTGGCGCTGATCGCCGGGCTTTGGGCCGCGGCGGTGGGGCTGGTGTTCCGACAGATCGCCCGCGGGCGAAAGGACGCCGCCCGCCGATCATCGGGCCAGACCGGCAAAGAAAAACCCTGACCGGGGGCGTTCTGCCGCCGGTCAGGGCTGGCCCCGCATGCGGGGGGCCGGATCACGCCGCCATTCTGGCGGTGCAGCGGGGTCGCCTTCAGGCGGCCCGCCCCGAGTGTCGTCCCCTGCCGGTCACACCGACCTCGCGCGGGGCAAGCCCCGCCCGTCGGGTCAGCGCGCCGGGGAAGGGGGCGCGGTATTGCAGCATCAGATCGGTCAGCGAATGGCCGATCTCTTCTATCCAGAGCACGAACCGGTCCGAAGGCCATTCGTGCAGTCCCAGCCGTTCGTCCTCGAGCCGCAGCACGAAGCCGGCCTTGCGCAGCTTGGCTTGCAGATCAAGCCAGCCCTGCGCCTTGTCGAAGGCGGCGGTGATAACCGCCATCTCGTTTTTTTGCACGACGCTCGGGGCCTCGCGCAGCGCGTCGCAAAGCGAGCGTCGGATCAGCTCTGCAGGCGTTTCCTCCTGCAGGCGGGCGGCGGCCTCGATCTTGGCGATCAGGTCCGTCGGAAGGCGAAGGGTGACGAGTCGGTGCTGTGTCATGTCCCAAGACTCGCGCATCGACCTTAATACAAGGTAAATCGAATTAAGGTTGATTCAGATCGGCTCGAAAATTTTGCTCTCCGGGTTGAACTGCCAGAGCATCCCCTCGCCGATGTCGTTCCAAAGCCCGTGCAGGCTCATGTCGCCCGCCTCGACCGCGGCGCGCACGAAGGGGAAGGTGAGCAGGTTTTCCAGGCTGATCACCACCGATTCCCGTTCCAGCGCGGTGATCCGCTCGGCCTCGGCCGCGTTCTTGACCCGCTCGAAGCCCGGGCGCAGCAGGTTCAGCCAGGTGCCGACGAACGAGGTCTTGTCATCCAGTTCCGGCGCATGGCCCGAACACATCGCATGACAGCCCGCGACGCCGCCGCATTGCGAATGGCCGAGCACGATCACATGCGCCACCTTCAGATTGCGCACCGCATATTCGATCGCCGCCGAGGTGCCGTGGTGATCGCCGTCCGGGTTGTAGGGCGGCACCAGATTGGCGATGTTGCGATGGATGAAGAATTCGCCCTCGTCCGCGCCGAAGATCGAGGTGACATGCACGCGACTGTCGCAGCAGGAAATCACCATCGCCCGCGGATGCTGACCGGCATCGGCCAGACGGCGATACCAGGGGCGGTTTTCCGTATAGGTGGTGGCGCGCCAGCCGTGGTAGCGGTTGGTCAGGTAGGAGGGCAAGGGCCGCACGTGCTCTTTCATTGTCATCCCCGTCGCAAGTCCCAAACCTGATAGGCGTCAACCCGCTTGAATGCGAGGGCTTTTTCGCCGCGCCTCAACCTTTTCTTGAAACTTGCAAGCCATGGTGAGGCAGGCCGTGGGGGCTGGGAATACCAGGACGAAGACGGAGGCTGGGGTGAGCGCGATCGAGAAATTGCGGATGGACGAGCCGGTGCGGCTTGATCCTGACAGGCTTGTGGTTCTGTATGCCGAGTTGGGGCAATTCGCGGCAGAACGGCTGATTGCCGCCGCGATGGAGGATCTGGCGGTGCATCTGGTGGCGGTGCAGCTGGCCGCGCAGGAGCGGCGCCTTGAGGTGCTCGACCATGGCTCGGCCGAGATTGCCCGGCTGGCGCGGCAGGTCGGCATGGTGCTTCTGGCGCGGGTGGCGCAGGATCTGCGCGATTGTGTCACACGCGGCGATGCGGTGGCGCAGGCCTCGGTTCTGGCGCGGCTGGTGCGGCTGGCCGAACGCTCGCTGACGGCGGTCTGGGATTATCAGGACATGCAACTCTGACGCCGTCGGGCGGCTTCGGGCGGCGAACGGGGCTTGCGGGTGCCGATCGCCGCGCTAGGCTGGCGCGACAGTCGCAGGAGGCCCGAGCATGTCCGATCTTTTCCGTTTCCGTCCCGAGATGCGCTTCGCGCCCGCCGATGCCGCGGCGCGTCCGCTTCATCTGGTGGCGGCGGGGGCTGATCTGCCCGCGGCGCTGACACCGGCGCAACGGGCCTTTGCCGCGGCGCAGGGCTTCACCGGGGCGCTGGGCAGCCTGTGCCTGCTGCCCGACGAAACCGGCGCCATCGTGGCGGCGCTGTTCGGCTATGGCGATGCGCGCAAACGGGCGCGGGCGCGGTTCCAGCTGGCGGCGGCGGCGGCAAAACTGCCCGCCGGGGCCTGGGCTCTGGCCAGCCCGCTGCCCTCCGAGACCCAAAAATCCGAGGCTTTGGGCTGGCTTCTGGAAGCCTATCGCTACGACCGTTACGGCACGCAATCGGTCCCCGAGGCGCGGCTGGTGGCGCCTGCGGGCCTGGATGCGGGGCGGCTTGAAATCATGGCCGAGGCCGAGGCTTTGGCCCGCGATCTGGTCAACACCCCCGCCAATGATCTGGGCCCCGACGAGCTGGAAGCCGCCGTCCGCGACCTTGCCGCGCGGCATGGCGCAAAGGTCGCGGTGATCACCGGCGAGGATCTTCTGGCGCAGGGCTATCCGCTCATTCATGCCGTCGGCCGCGCCAGCGTCCGGGCGCCGCGGCTGATCGAGCTGCGCTGGGGCGAGACGGGCCCCGATCTGGCGCTGGTCGGCAAGGGCGTCTGTTTCGACACCGGCGGGCTGAACCTGAAGACCGGGGCCTATATGGCCCTGATGAAAAAGGACATGGGCGGGGCGGCGAACCAGCTCGCGCTCGCGCATATGATCATGGCGCTGAACCTGCCGGTCAAGCTGCGGCTGCTCATTCCGGCGGTGGAAAATGCGGTGGCGGGCAATGCGATGCGGCCGGGCGACATCTACACCTCGCGCAAGGGGCTGACGGTCGAGGTCAACGACACCGACGCCGAGGGGCGTCTGATCCTGGCCGATGCGCTTGCCGCCGCCGACGAGGAGGCGCCCGATCTGATCCTGTGCATGGCGACGCTGACCGGCGCGGCGCGGGTGGCCCTGGGCGCCGATCTGCCGCCCTTTTACACCGATGACGACGATCTGGCGGCGGCGCTGACGGCCTCGGGCGCGCGCAATGGCGATCCGCTTTGGCGAATGCCGTTCTGGGCGCCCTATGAGGGGCAGATCGAGCCGGGCATCGCCGATCTCGACAACTGTCCCCCGGGCAGCATGGCGGGCTCGATCACCGCGGCGCTCTTCCTGCGCCGCTTCGTCACCGAGACCGAGCGTTTCGTGCATTTCGACCTTTACGCCTGGCAACCCACCGCCGCGCCGGGCCGGACCAAGGGCGGGCTGGGGCAGGGCGGCCGCGCCGTTCTGGGCGCGCTCTCCGAGGTGCTGGGGCTGTGACCGACCGCCGTCTGGTGCCGTTTTCGGGCCGGGTCGCGCACGCGTCCTTGCGCGGTCAGATCGACGCGCCCGCCTTCAGTGCGGGCGAACCGGCGCGGATCGGCGCGATGCTGGCCGATCTGGCGCTTGATCCCGGTGGCCCGCGCGAGCGGCAATGGCTGCACGGCGCCGCGGTCACGGTGATCGACCGGCGCGACGGCTTCGCCTTTGCGCAGGCGGCGTTGGATGGTGCCTGCGGCTGGGTTCCCGAAACCGCGCTGGCCGCCCCCGTGCCCGCCACCCATGTCGTCGCCAGCCGCGGCACGCATCTCTACCGCGAGGCCTCGATCAAGCGCGGCGAGATCGGCGCGCTCAGCCTTGGCGCCCGCGTCGCGGTGCTGGAGGTCGTCGGGGCGCTCGCCCGCACCCCCGACGGCTTCATCCCCGCCAGCCACCTGCGCCCGCTGACCGAGCCCGAGCCCGATCCGGTCGCGGTGGCGGAACGGCTGATCGGCACGCCCTATCTGTGGGGCGGCAATTCCGCCGCGGGCATCGATTGCTCGGGCCTTGTGCAGCTGGCCTTCACGCTGGCGGGCCGCGCCTGTCCCGCCGACAGCGACCAGCAGCGCGCCGCCTTTGGCGATTTTCTGCCCGACAACGCGCCGACCGAACGCGGCGATCTGTTCTTCTGGGCCGGGCATGTGGCGATCGCGCTGGAGGACAGCACGCTTTTGCACGCCAACGGCCATGCGATGCAGGTCAGCCGCGAGCCGATCGGGGCCTGTCTGGCCCGCATCGCCGCCACCGAGGGCGGGCGCTATTTCGGGCGCAAGCGTCCGGGGTGAGAGCGACGGGTGATTCGCCGCTCACTCCACCGCGCGGATCAGCTTGCGCTCGATCACCCGCAACAGCGGCGCCAGCTCGTGTCCGCGTTTCAAAACCTGCCCCTCGGCGCCGATCAGCGCATAGATCCCCTGCCGGTTGCGCAGCGCCGGCCGCTTTTCAAGGCGGTAGAGCGGGCTTTCCATGGTGCGGCGTAAGATCGCAAAGACCGCCGCCTCGCGCCCGAAACTGAGCGCGTAATCGCGCGCCTCGGCCATCGCCACCATGCGTCCGTAGACCGTCAGGATGGCGCCAAGTTCCCGCCGGTCGAAGGTGACCTGGGCGGGCGCGGCGGCGGGTCCGGGGAAGGGCATGGGCGGCTCGATCGTCATGGCGAAAGCGTGACAGTCTTGCGGCAGAAAATCAATCCGCCCTTGTTTAACAGGGGTTTCACGTCATTCACCCTGCCCGGATCCTGCCGCGAAAAGACCCGCAAAATACCCTTTGGCCAGCGCGATTGCGCCGCGATTGGTCCGCAGTCTGGGCCCCGGCGGAAAACGCTGAAAGCCCCGGCGGGCGGTCAACAGCCCCCACCCAGTTCGTTCGCCGGGGCGGCTTTCCGCACCGAGAGCCCCGCCCCCACCCGGGCGGGGCTTTCATTTTCGTGATCGTCGGGGCGCTTGCCATGTGCCCCCTCCCGCTCTCATGTGGAGGCATGAAGAGGGAGAACTTCATGCAATTGAAACGACGACTGTATGTGGCCATTCATCTTGGCCTGACCGTCGCCTTGGCTCTTGTCGGGGGCATCGTCTATGCCGCCGACGGCGTCAGCAACCCGGAGGTCAGGGCCCGGGTCGAGCTGATGCAGGGCTACAAGGCGCAGATGAAACTCTTGTCCGACGCCGCTTCTGGGGCGCAGCCCTTTGCGGTGGACAAGGTCGCGGCGGCGATCACGGCGCTGCAGGCGGGGGCAGAGGGGCTGGCCCCGGCCTTCCGCGCGAAGGCCGATGATCCGGCCTCGCAGGCGCTGCCCGAGATCTGGGCTGCGCCGTCCGAATTCCGGCAAAAGACCGCCAAGCTGGTGAAGACCGCGGCGGCGCTGGACGGCTCGGAGGCGGGGGCGCTGGCCGGGACGCTGGCCCCGGTGCAGGCGGCCTGCAAGGACTGCCACGGCCGCTTCAAGCTGCAATGAAAAAGGGGGCCGCGGCCCCCTTTGCTTTTTCCGGTGCTGCGCCGTTTTTGCCGCCCGGTCTCAGCCACAGGTCAGGCTGGAAATCCGCCCCTTGCGATCGATCAGGATGTTCAGCCGCTCGGCGCTGTAATCCATCGTCAC
Organism: Rhodobacter capsulatus; assembly: GCF_005144475.1. Classification (GTDB taxonomy): domain Bacteria; phylum Pseudomonadota; class Alphaproteobacteria; order Rhodobacterales; family Rhodobacteraceae; genus Rhodobacter; species Rhodobacter capsulatus_C. Next base: position 8,676 of record NZ_SWJZ01000006.1, read on the forward strand.
CGGCTGGCCGGGATGGATGATCCGGGTCGCGGCGGCCAGATCGCGCCCGTCCAGCGCGGATTTCGGCTGCCCGATCAAGCCCTTCAGCGCGGCGGCGCCGCAGCTGTCGGGCACGGACGGGGCGGTTGCGGACGGGGGGACGGCGGTGCCGAGCGGCACCGGCACGACCAGAAAACAGCCCGAGGTCAGACCGACGAGCGACAGCCCGGCGGCGAGCCGGGCAAGGGGCGCGGCCCGCATCGGCTCAACCGCAGTCGATGTTGAAGATGTTGCCCTTGGGATCGAGGCGGAACACCACGCGGTGCGAATTGTATTCCTGCGGCTCGATGCCCCGCCATTCGATCACGTTGACCGGATCGGCGATGCCGAGCGTCGGGATGATCGTCGCGGGCTGCCCCAGCGCCGAGGCATATTGCGCCGCGTGGCAGGTGTCGGGCGAGCGGTTTTCCAGCACGCCGGTCTGGAACACCGGCTGCGTCAGATGCGGCACCGGCACGGGCTCGGCGGCGGTTTCCTCTTGCGGCGTCGGACCACAGGCGGTCAGGCTCAGCGCGGCAAGGGCAAGAAGGGCATATTTGGTGATCATGATCGTCCATTCGGCAGATGCGGCAAGGCCGCGAAATCGCCCTTTCTATACAGGCCGGAAGGACGGATGAGAACCCAAGTTGCAGTGATTGGGCGGCTTTTTCGATCATTTGCCCAGATAGGCGGCAAGGGCGGGCGGCGGATCGGCCAGAAGCCCGGCGGTGGCGGCGGGCGGATGCGCGACGCCCTCGGCCACCAGCACGGTTTGCGGGCAAAGCGCGATCGCATCGGCGGGATCGTGGCTGACCATCAGCACGGTGGCGCGCTGGTCGGCGGCGATCTCGGCCACCAGCGCCAGCATGTCGGATTTGAGCGCCGGACCCAGCGCGGCAAAGGGCTCGTCCAGAAGCAGAAGCGGTCTTGCCCGCAGCAGACAGCGCGCCAGCGCCACCCGGCTTTGCTGCCCGCCCGAGAGCGTCGCGGGCCGCCGATCCCCCAGCCCCGAAAGCCCGACCCGGTCGAGCGCCGCCGCGATCCGCGCGTGATCGGCGCGGGAGAGCCGCAGTTTCGGCGACAGGCCAAGGCCAAGGTTCTGCGCCACGCTCAGATGCGGAAACAGGTTCTGGTCCTGAAACAGGATCGAGAGCGGCCGTTCCCCCGGCGCCAGATCGGTGATGTCATTGCCGCGCCACAGGATCCGCCCGCGGCTCGGTGCCAGAAACCCCGCCAGCGTCGACAGCAGCGTCGATTTCCCCGCGCCCGAGGGGCCCAAAAGCGCCATCCGCGCGGCTTCGGGGATGGTGAAATCGGCGCTCAGACGGAAATCCTCCTGTTCGATCAGGATCTTATCGAGGGTCAGCATGGGCTCCGATCCGGTCACAGGCGGCATAAAGAACAAAGGTCAGCGCCATCAAAAGGCAAGCCGCGCCCGCGGCCTGATCCATCCGGTAGCTGCCCATCAGCTGATAGACGGCGAGCGGCAGGGTCTGGCTGCGCCCATCGGAAAACAGCGCGATGGCCCCCAGATCGCCCATCGAAAAGGCCGCCGCAATGCCCGCGGCAAAGCCCGTCGGGCGGGCCAGCCGCGGCAGGGTGAGAAACCGCAGCCGGGCCAGGCCGCGCAGGTTCAGGCTGTCCGCCAGCCGGTCGTAATCGGCCTGCAGCGCGCGGACCTCGGGCAACAGCAGGCGCAGGGCAAAGGGCAGGCTCAGCGCGGCATTGGTCAAAAGCGTCACCGGCAGGGCGAGCGCCGTCGGCGCGACGAAGGGCTGGGCGATCAGGAACAGCCCGGTGCCAAGGACCAGCGACGAGGCCGCCATCGGCAGCATCGCGGCCGGCTCGGCCCAGATCCGGCGCGGGGCCGCCAAAGCCAGCGGCAGCGCCAGCGCCATCGTCAGCGCCGCGGCGCCGATGGCGAGCCAGACCGAGGTGAAGGCCGCCTGCCAGACCTGTCCGGGCAGCGACCCCAGCGCAGGCAGGCCGCGCAGCGCGATGGCGGCCAGGGGCGACAGCAAAAACCCCGCCGCCGCGGTCAGGATCAGCGCATCGATCAGCCGATGCGGCAGCCTCGGCGCCAGTTGCAGCGGCTGCGCCCGGTCCAGCCCGGCGCCGAACCCGGGCGGCAGCGTCAGCCGCGACGCGATGGCAAGGGCCACCAGCGCCAGCGCCACCTGCACAAGCGAGAGCGCCGCGGCGCGGCCCAGATCGGCGTCAAACCGGAAGGCCTGATAGATCGCCACCTCGATCGTCGAGGCGCGGGGACCGCCGCCCAGCGTCAGCGCGACGGCAAAGGACGACAGGCAGACAAGGAAAATCGCCAGAAACGCCCCGGGCAGGACGGTGCGCAGCATCCGCGCCTCCAGATGCCGGGCGATTTCGGCCGGGCCAAGGCCGAGGGAAAGCGCCAGCCGCACCCGCTCGGCCGGGATCGCCTGCCAGCCCTGCAGCACCATCCGCGTCGCCAGCGGCAGGTTCAGGAACAGATGGCCCAGCACCACGCCCCAGGGCCCGTAGATCGAGACCCCGGGCAGGCCGAGCGCCTCCAAGGCGCCATTGAGCAGCCCGCGACGGCCGAAAATGGCCAAGAGCCCCATCACCGCGACGAGCGTCGGCAACAGGAACGGGGCGCCAAGCGCCGCGATGAACAGGCTGCGGCCGGGGAAGCGGCGCCGGTGCAGCGCCCGGGCCAGGGGGATGGCGAGCAGGCAGGAGAAGAGCGCCGAGAGCGACGCCTGCCAGAGCGTGAAGCGCAAAGCCTCCAGATCCGAGGCGCCCAGATGCGACAGCCCCCCGGCGCGGAGCATCACCGCGCCGAGGGGGGCGAGCACCAGCGCGGCGACCAGCGCCGCCGCCGATGCCGCCGGGATCATTTGCCGAAATTCGCGCGCCATTCTTCCAGCGCCGGGCCGCGCAGGGCCTCGGCCTCGGCCTCGGTGTAAAAGAAGGTCGTCGCGGGGCGGGGCAGGGTGGCAAAGCCCTCGGGCAGGAAGCCGGGTTTCACGATCACCGGATAGGACCAGTTCGCCGTGGCGATCATGCCCTGAAACCCGTCCGAGAGGACATACTGCAGGAATTTCTGCGCCAGTTCCGGCTGGTCCGAGGTCTTCAGCTGCGCCACCAGTTCGGTGTAGAAATAATGCCCCTCGGGGAAGATCGCCGCCGCCTTGGTGTCGTCGTTTTCGGCGATGCGGTGATAGGCGGGCGAGGTGGTGAAGGACAAGACCATGTCGGCCTCGCCCTCGGTGAAGAGCCCGTAAGCCTCGGACCAGTCCTGCGTCACGGTCAGCACCTTGGGCGACAGCTTCGCCCAGGCCGCGCCGGCCTTGTCGCCGTAGATGTGCTTGACCCACAAAAGCAGCGCGAGGCCGGCGGTTGACGACCGCGGATCCTCGATGGCGATCTTGAAGGCGCCTTCGGGGGCGTCGAGCAATTCGGCAAAGGATTTCGGCGGGGTGGCCAGTTTCGTCTTGTCATAGACAAAGGCGACCTCGGACCAGTCGAAGGGCAGGAACGTGTCATCCGTCCAAGCAATCGGCAGGGTCAGGCGCGACAGATCCTGATGATGGGGCGCGAAAAGCCCGGTCGCGCGGGCGCGGGCGGTGACGTCGGTGTTGAGCCCGATCGCCACATCGGCCTCGGTCTTGTCGCCTTCGAGCAAAAGCCGCGGCAGCACATCGCCCGCGACGAAGCGCAGATCGCAGCCGCAGTCCGCCTCGAAGCCCTTTTCGATGGCGGGGCCGGGGCCCCATTCACTGGTAAAGTATTCGGGCGCATAGACGGTGAGGACGGGTTTGTCCCCGGCCAGAACAGGGGTTGCGGCAAGCACGCAACCCGCCAGCATCAGAGCAGTTTTCATCTTTCTCTCCAATGGCGTGACGGGCGGGGTCAGGCCGGGAGAGTGCCCGGATACCTTCCCTCCGCCGGTCTTAACCGGTTCAGGTTCGACGGGTTTGCGGTGACGCATCTCAGCCCCTGACAGAGCACCCCGAGGTGGGAAAGGACCATAAAGCCCCGCGCCAAAGCTGCAAGCGAAAAACGGGTTTTGCGGGCGGGGCAGGGGGTTACTTTTCGGCCTTCTTCTGCCAGCGGCCGCTTTCCTCGCTCCAATATTGCGCGGCGGTGCCCGCCCCGGTCAGCGCCTTCCACTGATCGCGGGCGCGGGCGACGGCCACCTCGTCGCGACCATCAAACAGGATCCAGACCCGTTCGGCCGCCGCCACCTCGGCGGGCGTGACCTCGGCGCCGTCAAGGGTCATCACCGCCTGCCGCCCCTCGGGGCGCGGGGTCGTGGTCAGAAGCACCGGCTGCAGCGCATCATGCGGCCCGCCCGCCAGCCCGTGCGGCAGGAACTCTTCCTCGGGGCCAAGCCAGAGTTTCTGGTCCAGCCAGTCCATCCGCTCGGGGGACACCCCGCGCAGTTCCACCCGCCATCCCTGCGCCAGCGCGCGGGTGAGCAGCGTTTCGACCACCCCTTCGACCGGCGACTGGGTGACGTGATAGAAGAGCGCGGGCATGGGCCTCAGGCCTCGAACCGGGTGCGGATCAGCCGGTCGAGCGTCATCACCCCCCAGCCGGTCGCGCCCTTGGGCGCCAGCGCGGCCTCGCCCGGCGGCAGGGCGACGCCCGCGATGTCGATGTGGCACCACGGCACATCGGGCTTGATGAAGCGCTTGAGGAAGGCCGCCGCAGTGATCGCGCCGCCCCAGCGCCCGCCAGAGTTCTTGATATCGGCCAGTCGCGACTTGATCAGCGGATCATGGGCAGGCGTCAGCGGCATCGGCCAGGCGCCTTCGCCCTCGGATTTCGCGGCGCTCAACAGATCGCCCGAAAGCTTGTCGTCATTGCTGAAAATGCCCGCATGGTCATGGCCCAGCGCCACGATGATCGCGCCGGTCAGCGTCGCCAGATCGATCACCGCGGCGGGGGCGAAACGCTCCTGCGCATACCAAAGCACATCGGCCAGAACCATCCGCCCCTCGGCATCGGTGTTGACCACCTCGATCGTGTCGCCTTTCAGGCTTTTGACGATATCGCCCGGCCGCTGCGCCCGCCCGTCGGGCATGTTCTCGACCAGACCGACCAGACCCACGACATTGGCGCGGGCCTTGCGCAGCGCCAGCGTCCGCATGACGCCCGCGACGACCGCGGCCCCGCCCATGTCCATCGTCATTTCTTCCATGCCCGCCGCGGGCTTGATCGAGATGCCGCCGCTGTCGAAGCAGACGCCCTTGCCGACCAGCGCCAAGGGCGCCGCATCTGCCTCTCCGCCCTGCCAGCGCATCACCACCACCTTCGACGGGCTGGCCGAGCCCTGACCGACGGCCAGAAGCGCGCGGAAACCGAGTTTCTCCAGCGCGTCCTCGTCGAGGATCTCGACCTCGAGGCCCAGTTCGTGCATCGCCGCCAGCCGGGCGGCGAAATCGTCGGTGGTCAGGATGTTGGCCGGTTCGTTCACCAGATCGCGGGTGAAAAACACCCCCTCGGCCAGCGCGGCATGGGGCGCGGCCTCGGCGGCGACGGTCTCGGGCGCGGCGACCATCATCTCGACCGGGCCGAAGGGTTTCTTCGGCTCGCTCAGGTAATCGAAGCGGTAGGCCCGCAGCGCCAGGCCAAAGGAAATGTCGGCGGCGCGCGGATGCGCCTCGGCGATCACCAGCGCGCCCTTGTCGGTCAGACCCTTGGCGATGGTCGCCCCCGCCTTGCGGGCCTCGGCCACGCTGGCGCGGCGGGAGAGCTTCACCAAGGCCAGCGTCTCGCAGGCCAGACCGCCCGGAAAGCCGAGGTCGAGCGAATCACCGACCGCCAGCTTGTCCCAGCCCTCCGAGGCCAGCGCCCGCGTCACCGCGCCCCGCGTCAGCCGGTCGAGCTTGCGCCCCATCAGGCCCAGCTTGCCCTCGGGCTGCACGATCAGCGCCAGACGGCCCTCGCGGGGGGCAAGGGCCTCGGCATCGGAGGCGGTGAAACGAAGGGCGACGGGGTGGATCATGGCTGTCCCTGCGGCTGGTTGCTTTGGACCAAGCCTAAGCGGCGCCACCGCGATTGTATAGCCGCGCCGGTGATGGGCGGGAAGCTGCGCTCCCCCGGGTCTTCGGGCTTTTCCCGGCCCGGTTCCCGCGCTAGAGAAGGGCAAACCCCGCGGGAGAGATCCGACTTTGAAACGCCTGGACCGATATCTCCTGTCCCAGCTGATGGCGATATTCGGATTCTTCGCGCTGGTTCTGGTCTCGGTCTATTGGGTGAACCGGGCGGTGCTTTTGTTCGACAAGCTGATCGGCGACGGCCAGACCGCCTGGGTGGTGCTGGAATTCACCGCGCTGACCCTGCCCAAGGTGATTTCGCTGGTGCTGCCGGTGGCGGCTTTCGCGGCGGTGCTTTACGCGATCAACCGGCTTTCGGGCGAATCCGAACTGGTGGTGATGCAGGCGGCGGGGGCAAGCCCGTGGCGGCTGGCGCGGCCGGTCGCCGTCTTCGGGCTGATCGTCGCGGCGCTGATGCTGGCCCTGGTGCATGAACTTGTGCCCGCCTCGCGCGCGCGGCTGGCCGAGCGTCAGGCGCAGGTGTCGCAAGATGTCACTGCGCGCTTTCTGACCGAGGGCAGTTTCCAGACCCCCACCGCGGGCATCACCGTCTATATCCGCGAGATTTCCGATCTGGGCGAGCTTCTGGACATCTTTCTTTACGATGCCCGCGGCCAGACCGCCGAGACGATCTACACCGCCGAAAAGGCGCTGATCGTGCCCTCGGACGCGGGGCCGAAGCTGGTGATGTTCGACGGCACGGCGCAGACGCTGCGGCCTTCCGACGGGGCGCTGGCGCTGACGCGGTTTGCCGATTTCACCTATGATCTGGGCGGCGCGATCGGGACCGGCCTGCGCGGCCGCATCGACTGGGAGGAAGTGCCCAGCCGCGATCTGATCGCGCCGGGGCCGGAGCTGCTGGCGGCGACCGGATCGACGGTGGCGGCGGCGCATCTGGAGCTGAACGACCGGCTGGCGCAACCGCTGATGGCGCCGGTGGCGGCGCTGATCGCGGCGGCGGCGATGATGCTGGGCGGGTTTTCGCGGCTGGGGCTGTGGCGGCAGATCGGGCTGGCGGTGCTGGCACTGATCGGGCTGCAATCGCTGTCGAATGTCGCCACCTCGATGACCCGCGCCGATCCGCAGCTTTGGGCGCTGCATTACATGCCCGCGCTGGCCGGGCTGATCCTTGTCGCGCTGGCGCTGTTCTGGGCCGGGCGGCAACGCAGGTCGCCGCCCCTGGCCGCGGCGGAGGGCCGGGCATGACGTTGTCGCTTTATATCGCGCGCCGCTTCGGCCAGGCCTTCCTGATCGTCGCCGGGGCGTTCTGGGGGGTTTTGTTCCTGATCGAGATGGTCGAGCAGATCCGCCGTCTCGACCCCGCCCGCGGCGCGCTCTCGGATGCGGCGCATCTGGCGGCGCTCTCGGTGCCCTCGACGCTTTACACGATCTTTCCGCTGGTCGTCATGCTGTCGGGCGTGGTCGCCTTTCTGGGCCTCGCGCGGTCTTCGGAACTGGTGGTGATCCGCGCCGCCGGGCGCTCGGCCTTGCGGATGCTGATGGCGCCGGTGACGGTGGCTTTGCTGATCGGCGTCGTGCTGGTCGCGGTCGGCAATCCGATCGTCTCGGCCACCAGCCAGCGCGCCGAGGAAATCGAGGGCCAGCTGCGCGCCGAGGGCCGCCAGACCGTCTCGATCGGCCGCGAGGGGCTGTGGATGCGGCAAGGCACGGCCGATGGCGGGCAGGCGGTGATCCATGCGATGCGCGGCAATGCCGATGCCACCGCGCTTTATCAGGTCACCTTCCTTCTGTTCGACGCCAAGGCCGGGCCGGTGCGCCGGATCGACGCCGCTTCGGCCTGGCTGACGCCGGGCGCCTGGGTGCTGTCCGAGGCGAAGGACTGGCCGCTGGGCCGCTCGACCAACCCCGAACGCGACGCGACGCGGGCGCAGACGATCTCGCTGCCCTCGACGCTGACCGCCGAAAGCATCGCCGACAGTTTCGGCGCCCCCTCGGCGATGCCGATCTGGGAATTGCCGGGCTTCATCCGCGCGCTGGAGGCGGCGGGCTTTTCCGCGCGCCGTCACATCGTCTGGCTGCAGGTGGAACTGGCGCAGCCGCTGATGCTGGCGGCGATGGTGCTGGTGGCGGCGGGCTTCACCATGCGCCCGGCGCGGTTCGGCGGCACCGGCGGGCGGGTGATGCTGGCGCTTCTGGCCGGACTTGCGCTATTCTTCCTGCGCAATGTCGCGCAGGTTCTGGGAGACAACGGGCAGATCCCCGCCGCGCTGGCGGCCTGGGCGCCGCCGGCCATCGCCCTGATGCTGGCGCTGACGCTGGTTCTGCAGCAGGAGGAGGGATGATGCGCAACCGCCGCTTGCGGCCCCGGATGCTTGGCACGGCTTTGGGCACGGCCTTGAGCTCGGCTCTGGCGCTGGCGCTTGCCGTTCCGGCTTGGCCGCAGACCCCGGCCGCGCCCGCCCCCGCGCTGGCGGCGCCGCTTTATTCCGATGCCGCGACGCTGCTCGCTGACCGGATCGAGGTCACCGGCGCCGACCGGCTGATCGCCTCGGGCCATGTCGAGGTCTATTGGCACGAACACCGGCTGACCGCCGACCGCATCACCTATGACAAGGCCACCGACCGGCTGGCGATCGAGGGGCCGATCCGGCTCGTGCAGCCGGGGGCGACCGGCTCGGTCATTCTGGCCGATACCGCCGAGCTGAGCCGCGATCTGCAAAACGGCGTGCTGAGCGGGGCGCGGATGGTGCTGTCGCGCGAATTGCAGCTGGCGGCGAACCGGATCGAGCGGCAGGACGGCACCCGCACCGTGCTGCGCGAGGTCGTGGCCTCGTCCTGCAAGGTCTGTCTGACCGATCCCGAACCTTTGTGGGAAATCCGCGCCCGCACGATCACCCATGACACCGCAACCCGGCAGCTGATGTTTGAAAGCGCGCAGTTCCGCGCCATGGGCGTGCCGCTGATCTGGTTGCCGCGACTGCGCATGCCCGATCCCACGGTCGAGCGGATGTCGGGCGTGCTGCGCCCGACGCTGCGCACCACCTCGCTTCTGGGGCCGGGGCTCAAGGTGCCGTATTTCCTGACCTTCGGCCCCTCGGCCGATCTGACGGTGACGCCCTATCTGTCGGCGAATTACACCCGCACGCTGGGGCTGCGCTATCGTCAGGCGCTGCGCAGCGGCAGTTTCGAGATCGAGGGCGCGGCGAGCCGCGATTCCATCCGCGAGGGCAGGACCCGCGGCTATCTTTTCGGCACCGGCACGTTCGCGCTGCCCGCCGATTACACGCTCGGGCTGCAGCTGCGGATGGTCTCGGACCCGTCCTATCTGCTCAATTACGACGTCACCGAGGATGACCGGCTGTGGTCGGGGGTGACGCTGGGGCGGGTGCGCGCCACGGAAATGGTGCAGGCGAAGATCGGCAAGACCCATTCCCTGCGCGAGGGCGAAAGCAACGAGACCGAGCCGATGCGCTCGGCCGATGCGGCCTGGACGCGGGTCTGGCGGCCCGGGCTGATCGGCGGCGAGCTGAGCTTCGAGGGCAGCCTGCACGCGCATTGGCGGGCCTCGGATGATCCGGCCAACGGGCGCGACATGACGCGGCTTTCGGGCGTGGCGGATTGGCGGCGGAACTGGCTTCTGGGCGGCGGCGTGCTGGCGGCGCTGGAAGGCGAGCTGGCGATCGACGCGACGGCGGTGCGGCAGGACCGGGAGTTTTCCGGCGAAAGCCTGCGCGCGCTGCCCTCGCTTGGGGTCGAGCTGCGCTGGCCCTGGGTGAAAAGCGAGGGCCGCGCGGCGCAGGTGATCGAGCCCGTCGCGCAGATCATCTGGAGCGGCAAGAGCCTGAAGGAGTTGCCCGACGAAGACAGCCTGCTGACCGAATTCGACGAGGGCAACCTGTTCGACTTTTCCCGCTATCCGGGCGGCGACCGGCGCGAACGCGGCACCCGGGCGAACCTTGGCCTGAGCTGGGCGCGGCATGATGCCTCGGGCTGGTCGCTGGGGCTGACGGCGGGGCGGGTGTTCCGGCTGGATGACCTTGAGGATTTCGCCGAAGGCTCGGGCTTGTCGGGCACCAGTTCCGACTGGCTGATCGCCACGCATCTGAGCACGGCGGGCGGGCTGGTGCTGTCGAACCGGGCGCTGGTCGATGACGATCTGGACTTTGACCGCGACGAATTGCGGCTGGCCTATCTGGGCGAACGGGCGCAGGTGGCGGCGGGCTATCTGTGGATGCTGGAAACCGAGGCGACGCCGAAAACCTCCGAGCTTCTCTTCGAATCCGACTGGCAGCTGCGCCGCGGCTGGTCGAGCAGCTTCGACACCCGCTACGACCTTGTCGCCGACCGCGCCGCCAAGGCGTCGCTTGGCCTGCAATATTCAAACGAATGCGTCACCGTCGATCTTTCCCTCTCGCGCCGGTTCACGTCCTCTACTAGTGTGGAGCCCGAAACCGACTTCGGCCTGTCGATCGCGCTTGCGGGCTTTGGCGCCGGATCGGGCGGCAACCGGACCGAGCGGGTCTGTCGGCGCTGAAACCGGGCCCGGAGGCGCGCGGCCCGCGCAAGGAAACGACGAAGAAACGACGAACGGATGACGGAACGAATGATGCGGCATTTTCCCTCGCTTCTCGGATGGGTTCTGACGGCCGGGCTGGCGCTGGGCGCCGCCGCGCCGCTGCAGGCGCAGGCGGCGGGCGATTTCGCCCCGGCGATCACCGTCAACGGCCTGGCGATCAGCGGCTATGAAATCGCGCAGCGCGCCCGGTTCATGGAATTGCTCGGCGCCAAGGGCGATGTGCGCAAGATGGCCGAGGACGCGCTGATCGACGACCGGCTGCAGGGCTGGAAGGCGCAGAGCCTCGGCGTTTCCGTCTCGCGCGATGCGGTGACCCGCGGCATGGCGGAATTCGCCGCCCGCGCCAATCTGAGCACCGAAGATTTCCTCAAGGCGCTGGCCGGGGCCGGGGTCGAGGCGCAGACCTATCGCGATTTCGTCACCTCCGGGGTGACCTGGCGCGAGGTGGTGAAGGCGTCCTATGGCGGCGGCCGGATCCAGATTTCCGATGCCGAAATCGACCGGGCGCTGGCCGCCGAGGTGCCGAAGGGCGCCGAGCCCGAGCCGCCGAAAGTGCTGATCTCGGAAATCGTGATCCGCAATTTCCCCGGCCGCGACGCCGAGACCATGGCCAAGGCGCGCAAGGCCGCCGCGGCGAAGACCGAGGCGGAATTCGCCGCGCTGGCGAAAGAGCTGTCCTCGGCCAAGAGCGCCGGACAGGGCGGGCGGCTGGACTGGATGCCTGTCACCGCGCTGCCGCCCGAGGTGCGCGAGACCGTGCTGGGGCTGCGGCCGGGCCGGACCTCGGCGCCGGTCGAAACGCCGAATTCGGTGTCGGTCTTCTTCCTGCGCGGTCTGGACGAGGGGGCGCCGCTGACGCCGCAGACCGCGGCCCTGGGCTATGCGACGCTGGCGCTGGGCGCCACCGGCTCGCCCGAAGCCGCCGCCCTGCGCGCCCGCGCCGAGGCCGATGCGCAGCGCTGCGACGATCTTTATTCGGTGGCGGGCAAGCTGCCGCCCGAACGGCTGCAGCGGGTCGAGGCGGCGCGGGCCGGGCAGATCCCGGCCGATATCGCCCGGCTTTTGCCGCGGCTCGATCTGAACGAGATGCAGGTGATCCCGCGCGGCGGCACTGATGTTCTGGTGATGCTGTGCGACCGCGGCCGGGCGATCGACGCCACGGTGGGCGAGACCGGCCCCTCGCGCGCGGCGACGCGCGATCAGCTGCTCAATGCGCGCGTCGGCGCGCTGGCCGACCGGCTTCTGGCGCAGCTGCGCGCCGAAGCGGTGATCGTGCGGAAATGAGCCAGCGCGCGCCCGAGGCCGCGGTCTTCGACCGGCCGGTGATCCTGACCTGCGGCGATCCTTCCGGGGTCGGGCCGGAACTGGCGGTGCGGGCGAGCCAGGCGCTGGGGGCGCGGCTGCCCTTTGTGTTTCTGGGCGATCCGGCGCATCTGCCGCGCGGCGCGGCGATCCGCGAAATCGACACGCCCGAACAGGCGATGACCCATGCGGGGGCGGCGCTGTGCGTGCTGCCGCATCCGTTTCCGGCGGCGGCGGTGCCCGGCCAGCCCGATCTGGCGAATGCGCAGGCGGTGATCGACGTGATCGCGCGCGGCGTCGATCTGGTGACGCGCGGCGCGGGTCTGGCGCTGACCACGGCGCCGATCAACAAGAAGGTGCTGAAGGACGGGGCGGGTTTCGCCTTTCCGGGCCATACCGAATATCTGGCCCATCTGGCGGGGGGCGCACGGGTGGTGATGATGCTGGCCTCGGAGCGGGTCGATCCGCCCTGCCGCGTCGTGCCCGCGACGATCCACATCGCGCTGCGCGAGGTCTTCGACGCCTATACGCCCGCGCTGCTGCGCGAGGTGGTGCGGCTGACGGCCGAGGGGCTGCGGCGCGATTTCGGCCTGGAAAATCCGCGGCTTGCGGTGGCGGGGTTGAACCCCCACGCGGGCGAGGGGGGCGCGATGGGGCGCGAGGAAATCGACTGGATCGCCGATGTCGTGGCCGGGCTGCGCGCCGAGGGGCTGGCGGTGACCGGGCCCTTGCCGCCCGACACGATGTTTCACCCGGCGGCGCGGGCGCGCTATGACGCGGCGATCTGCGCCTATCACGATCAGGCGCTGATCCCGATCAAGACGCTGGATTTCGACGGCGGGGTGAATGTGACGCTGGGGCTGCCCTTCGTGCGGACCTCGCCCGATCATGGCACGGCCTATGATATCGCGGGCACCGGCAAGGCCAGTCCGCAAAGCCTGATCGCGGCCTTGACGATGGCGGCGAAGATGGGGGCGGCGCGGCTGTGACCCGCGCCGGGGGCTCTGCCCCGCCGTCCATTGGGCTTGAACCAATGGCGCCGCAATGAACGGCCCCGGGATATTTGAGGCAAGATAAAGAGGGAAGGACGGGCTTTGGCTGCGATCGACGGGCTGCCGCCCTTGCGCGAGGTGATCGCGACCCATGAGCTGGTGGCGAAAAAGGCTTTGGGGCAGAACTTTCTGCTCGATCTCAATCTGACTGCGAAGATCGCGCGCGCGGCGGGCGATCTGCGTGGTTGTGACGTGCTGGAGGTCGGGCCGGGGCCGGGCGGGCTGACGCGGGGGCTGCTGGCCGAGGGGGCGCGGCGCGTGCTGGCGGTCGAGAAGGACAGCCGCTGTCTGCCCGCGCTGGCCGAGATCGGCGCGCATTACCCCGGGCGGCTCGAGGTGATCAACGGCGATGCTTTGGCGGTCGACGTGCTGGCGCATCTGACGCCGCCCATTCGGATCGCGGCGAACCTGCCCTATAACGTCGGCACCGAGCTTCTGATCCGCTGGCTGACGCCTGCGGTCTGGCCGCCGTTCTGGCAAAGCCTGACGCTGATGTTTCAAAAAGAGGTGGCCGAGCGGATCGTGGCGAAGCCCGGCACCGATCATTACGGGCGGCTTGCGCTTTTGGCGCAGTGGCGGGCCGAGGCGAAGATCGTCATGGTGCTGCCGCCCGAGGCTTTTACCCCCGCGCCCAAGGTGCATTCGGCGGTGGTGCATCTGACCGCCTTGCCCGCGCCGCGCTATCCGGCCGATCCGGCGGTGCTGGAGCGGGTGGTGGCGGCGGGGTTCAACCAGCGCCGCAAGATGCTGCGATCAAGCCTGAAGGGGGTGCATCCGCGCATCGAGGCGCTTTTGGAAGAGGCGGGCATCCCGCCGACCGAGCGGGCGGAGCGGGTGAGCCTGGAGCAATTCTGCCATCTTGCCCGGCTGGTGGCGGCGGGCTGACCCGGCTGGCTCACCCGGCTTGCTGAAACGAAAACCGCGCCCGAAGGCGCGGTTTTTTCATTCGGCGGCGGAGCCTTCGGGCGGCGCTTCGGCGGCGCGGTCGGCCTTGGGCTTGTCCGAGCGCGGCTTGCGCGGCGCGCGGCTGCGCGGCTTCGGCGCGCCTTCGGATTTGGCCGGGGCCGGGGCGGTTTCGGTCGCCGCCGTCTCTTCGGCCGGGGCGGCGGCGGACGCTTCGACCGGGCGCGGCGCAGGGCTGCGCTTTTCGGGACGCGGCGGTTCGGGCTGGCGCATTTCCGGGGTTTCGACGAGGCCCGGGCCATCGTCTTCGGCGGCGGCGAAGAAATCGGGCATCAGCACCGGCGCGCCTTCGTAACGCGGCTGCGGCGCCTCCTCGAAGCGGACGGGCTCGGGCTGCGGCTCGCGCGGTTCACGCTCGGGCCGGTCGCGGAAGTTGTTGTTTTGGCCGCCCTGCTGCGCGTTGCCGCCGTTCTGGTTGCCGTTTTGCTGGTAATTGCGGTTGCGCTCTTCCTGTTCGCGGGCCAGTTCGCGCTGCGCCTCGCCCAGCATGCGGGTGTAATGCTCCGCATGTTGCAGGAAGTTCTGTTCCGCCACGCGGTCGTTGCTCAGCTGCGCGTCGCGCGCCAGCGCCAGGTATTTCTCGATGATCTGCTGCGGCGTCCCGCGCACCTTGCCCTCGGGGCCGGAGCTGTCGAAGACCCGGTTGATGATGTTGCCGATGCTGCGCTGGCGGTTCGACTTGTTGCGCGAACGGGACTTGGAGGATCTCATGAGCCTGCGTCTGTTGGACCCTTGCGGGTGGAAGGTCTGGGCCGGACCGGAGTTGGGCGCCCGTCTGACCGGGGCTCGAACCCAGCAGGCATCGCCTGCAAACGGAACCGACCCTGGAAGGAAGCTGACCGGGGGGAGGACGAAAACCATCCCCTCACGCGACTGCACTAACCACTTCGGGGGCAGTGGTGCAAGACGGAATCAGGCCCGGCACGGGAAAAGATCGCGAAAATCTATCGATTGCGGCCGGAAAACCGCGTTTCGCGCGGCTCAGGGCCGCCGTTCAGGGCCGCCGTTCAGGGCCGATGCGCCAGCACCACGCGATCCCGGCGGCCCAGATCCTGCCGGACCTCCACCGCGGCGAAGCCCTGCGCCGTGAGCATCGCCGAAACCGCCGCCGCCTGGGTCGGGCCGATTTCCAGCGCGATCCGCCCGCCGGGCCTGAGCCGGGCAAAGGCCCCGAAGGCGATGGCGCGATAGGCGCCGAGCCCGTCGCCGCCCGGCGTCAGCGCGCTGTGGGGTTCCCAGTCGCGCACATCGGGGGCAAGCTCGGCCATCTCGGCCTCGGTGATGTAGGGCGGGTTCGAGACGATCAGGTCAAACCGTCCCTCGACGCCGTGAAACCAGTCGCCCTGCACGAAACGGGCGCGTTCATGCAGGCTGAGCCGTTCCGCGTTTTCCTGCGCCACGGCCAGCGCGGCTTCGGAAATGTCGGTGGCGACGCCCTCGGCCGCGGGGCGTTCCGACAACAGGCTGAGCAGGATGCAGCCGGTGCCGGTGCCCAGATCCAGAACCCGCTCGAAGCCGGTTTCAAGCGCCACTTCGACCAGCAATTCGGTTTCCGGCCGCGGATCGAGCGTCGCCCGCGTGACCCGGAATTCGTGTTTCCAGAATGCGCGATGTCCGGTGATCTGCGCCACCGGCTGGCGCGCCTCGCGGGCGGCGAGGCATTTGAGAAACTGCTTGTGGCGGTCTTCCGAAAGCTCGGAATGGATCGACAGGTAAAGCCGCTCCGGCGGCACCTCCATCACATGGGCGAGCAGGCGGCGGGCGTCGGTGGCCGCGCCGCGGATCCCCGCGCCTTCCAGCTGGCGCGTGCCCAACATCAGGGCGATCTGTGCCTTCATTCGTCCATCTCCGCCAGTTTGGCCGCCTGATCATGGGCGACGAGCGCATCGATCACCTCGCCCAGATCGCCCGCCAGGATCTGCGGCAGGGCGTAAAGGGTCAGGTTGATGCGGTGATCGGTCATCCGGCCCTGCGGGAAGTTGTAGGTGCGGATGCGTTCCGAGCGATCGCCCGAGCCGACCTGAGACCGCCGGTTCTCGGCGCGTTCCGTTGCCAGACGCTCGCGTTCGATCTCGTAAAGCCGGGCGCGCAGGACGGCCATCGCATTGGCGCGGTTCTGGTGCTGGCTTTTCTCGGACGAGGTCACGATGATGCCGGTGGGCAGGTGGGTGATGCGGACCGCGGAATCGGTGGTGTTGACGTGCTGCCCGCCCGCGCCCGAAGACCGCATCGTGTCGATGCGGATGTCGTTGGCCGGGATGTCGATGTCGACCTCCTCGGCCTCGGGCAGGACGGCGACCGTCGCGGCCGAGGTGTGGATGCGCCCGCCGGCCTCGGTTTCGGGCACGCGCTGCACCCGGTGCACGCCGGATTCGTATTTCAGCCGGGCAAAGACGCCTTCGCCCTCGATCCGGGCCATGGCTTCCTTGACGCCGCCAAGCTCGGTCGCGGTGAATTCAAGCCGCTCAAAGCGCCAGCCCATCTTTTCGGCGTGCCGTTCATACATCCGCCACAGGTCATGGGCAAAGAGCGCCGCTTCCTCGCCCCCGGTTCCGGGACGGATCTCGAGGATCGCCGGGCGGGCATCGGCCGCGTCTTTCGGCAAAAGCGCCAGCCGCAGCGCCTGTTCCATCACCGGGATGCGGGCTTTCAGCCGCGGCAGCTCTTCCTCGGCCAGGGCCTTCATCTCGGGGTCGGCAAGCCAGCCCTCGGCCTCGGCCAGATCGTCGAGCGATCGGCGATAGGCGGCGATTTCGGTGACGACCGGGCGCAGGTCGCTGTATTCGCGCGAGAGCGTCGCGATTTCCGCGGGCGGCAGCGCCGTGTTCAGCTTCGCTTCGAGAAACTCGAAACGCGCGGTGATCTGAGCAAGTTTGTCGAGCGGAACCATGGGTTCATCTGACCGAGACCGGGCTGCGGGTCAAGGGTGGGCGGGGATTTCGCCCCGGGGCTGCGCCCGGGGCGACCCGGGCGGGGGCTCCGCCCCGTCGTCCATCGGGCTTGAACCGATGGCGCCGCAATGGACGACCCCCGGCGTATTTTCACCAAGAAGAAGCAGGGGCGCGCGGCGGATCACGCCGGTTCGGCGGCGCGTCTTTCCATCAGGTCGCGGAAGGCCGGGCGGCTTTGGCACAGGTCGAGCCAGCCGCTCAGGCGCGGGAATTGCGCCATCAGCCGGGTGTGGGCCTGGGCGTAGCGCACGATTTCCGCCATGTTGATGTCGGCCACGGTGAAGCGCCCGCCGACGATGTGGCTATGCGCCGCCAGATGGGTTTCGAGCGCCTTGAACGGGCGTTGCAATTGCGCCGAGGCGGCGGCGATCTTCGCCTCGCCGTTTTCGGTCGCGGCCTCGCCGCGCGCATAGGCGAAGGAAATGTCGAGCGCCGGGCCCTCGATCGCGGTGGCGCCGTAAAGCGCCCATTGCAGCATCTGCGCCTCCTCGCGCAGGTCTTTCGGCGCGAGCGGCCCGCCCGCCTTTTTCGCCATGTAAAGATTGATCGCCAGCGATTCCGACAGCACCAGCCCCGCATCCTCCATCACCGGGATCGCCCCCGCGGGCGAGAGCTTGAGGAATTCCGGCGTGCGGGTGTTGAAGGGGGCTTCCGGGTGGGTGGCGTCGATCCCCTGCGCCTCGAGCCGATAGGCCTGGATGACGGGCTTGAGCTGCCAGTCCAGCCCCAGTTCCGCCGCCGCCCAGATGTTGCGCGTCGCGCGCGAGCGGTACATGCCGTAAAGTGTGATCATCGGTCCCTCCTGTTTCGCCCATGCTGCGCCGGGATCGGGGCAGAGGGAAGGCGGAAAATGCAACCGCCGAATGACGGTTTCTTGACACGCATCAAGGCGATTTTCACCTTTTTCTGCCAAGACGGGACGGTCAGCAGGGAGGGTTGCGCATGGATGATCATGTCACTGTCGCGGCGGTGCAGGCCGTCGCCGAGCCGCCGCAGGCCGAGGGGCCGCCCGAGCCTGCGCCCGAACCCGTTCCCGAACCTGTGCCCGAACCTGCGTCCGAGCCCGGGGCCGAGCCTGCCACCGGGGAAAGCGCGGCGTTGAGCGGGCCGCAGGAATTTCCGACATTGGATGCCGTCACGGTCCGGCGGACCTTCGAAAGCGGCAAATATCCCTATCCGCACCGTCTGGGCCGTGTGGCCTATGAGCGGGA
Organism: Rhodobacter capsulatus; assembly: GCF_005144475.1. GTDB lineage: Bacteria > Pseudomonadota > Alphaproteobacteria > Rhodobacterales > Rhodobacteraceae > Rhodobacter > Rhodobacter capsulatus_C. The sequence goes on from NZ_SWJZ01000006.1 coordinate 26,793, forward strand.
AAAGGCGCTGTTGCAGGCCGAATTGCTGAAGGTGCAGCGCTGGGCGCAGGAGACGGGGCAGAAATTCGTCATCCTGTTCGAGGGCCGCGATGCCGCGGGCAAGGGCGGCACGATCAAGCGCTATACCGAACATCTCAACCCGCGCTTTGCCCGCGTCGTGGCGCTGAACAAACCCTCGGACGAGGAACGCGGGCAGTGGTATTTCCAGCGCTACGTGCGCTGGCTGCCCACCGCGGGCGAAATGGTGTTTTACGACCGCAGCTGGTACAACCGCGCGGGGGTCGAGCGGGTGATGGGCTTTTGCGCCCCCACCGAATATCTGGAATTCATGCGCCAGGCGCCCGAGTTCGAGCGGATGCTGGTCCGGTCCGGCATAAGGCTTTACAAATACTGGTTTTCCGTCAGCCGCGAGGAGCAGCGGCGGCGTTTCACCGAACGTGCCACCGATCCGCTCAAGCGCTGGAAACTCTCGCCGATCGACATGGCCAGCCTTGATAAATGGGACGATTACACCGAGGCGAAGGAGGCGATGTTCTTTTACACCGACACCGCCGATGCGCCCTGGGTGATCATCAAGTCGAACGACAAGAAGCGGGCGCGGCTGAATTGCATGAAGCATTTCCTCGCCTCGCTCGACTATCCCGACAAGGACATGGCGATCGTCACCCCGCCCGATCCGCTGATCGTCGGGCACGCAAGCCATGTCGTGCATGGCGCGGCGCATATCCTGGCGAGTGCGCAACACCCGCAGCGGCGCGGCCCTGCGACAAGGACGAAACCCTGACCGCCCTTGCATGACCCCCGCCCCCGGCCCATGTTGCGGCGGGGCAACGGGGGAACGATCATGTGGGACGAACGGTTTTCGGGCGACGGGTATTTCTACGGCACCGAACCGGCGGGCTTTGTCGCGGCGCAGGCCTGGCGTCTGACGCAGGGGGCGCAGGTGCTCTCGGTCGCCGAGGGCGAGGGCCGCAATGCGGTGTGGCTGGCTGCACAGGGGCTGTGCGTTCACGCGCTGGACGGCTCGGCCCCGGCGCTGGCGAAGGCACAGAAGCTTGCCGCCGCGCGGGGGGTGAGCCTGGCCATCGAACAGGCCGATCTGGCGCGGTTCATCTGGCCGGTGGCGGCCTATGACGCGGTCTTCGGCGTCTTCATCCAATTCGCGCCGCCGCCGCTGCGCGCGGCGATGTTTCGCGGCATGGCGCAGGCGCTCAAACCCGGTGGGCTTTTGTTCTTGCACGGTTTTTCGGTGCGGCAGCTGGGCAATGCCTCGGGCGGGCCGAAGGAGGCCGCGCAGCTCTGGACGCTGGATCTGCTGCGCGCGGCCTTTCCCGGCTGGGAGATCCGGCATCAGGCCGATTACGACGCCGTGCTGGCCGAAGGCCCCGGGCACAGCGGCCTTGCGGCGCTGATCGACCTTGTCGCTGTCAAACCGGCAAGATGATGCCGTCCTGTGATCTCGTCACAGACAATTTATTGTCGGCGGCATAGACGGAACCCGGTGCGTCGTGCGTGTAATGGGTTCGACGCACTGACCCCAAACTTTTCAGGAGATGACGCATGCGCAAAATCCTTCTCGCTCTTCCGGTGGCCGCCCTTGTGCTGGGCAGCGCCGCCTATGCCGCGGATACCAAAGAGGTTCTGGAGGCCCGCGAGGCCTATTTCAAATCGCTCGGCAAATCGATGAAGGCGATGACGGGCGTGGCCAAGTCGTTCGACGCCGGGGCCGCCAAGGCCGAAGCCGCGGTGCTGGAAAAGATCCTGGCGACCGACGTGGGGCCGCTGTTCCCGGCGGGCACCTCGAGCACCGATCTGCCCGGCGAGACCGAGGCCAAGGCCGCGATCTGGGCCAACATCGACGATTTCGGCGCCAAGGGCAAAGCCATGCATGACGCCGGCACCGAAGTGATCGCGGCGGCCAATGCCGGCGACGGCGCGGCCTTCGGCGCGGCGCTGCAAAAGCTGGGCGGCACCTGCAAGGCCTGCCACGACGACTATCGCGAAGAAGACTGATCTGCCCGGGGCGGGGGAAACCCCGCCCTTTTCCCTTTCCGATGAAGGTGTTGCCCGATGACCGACATGACCGATTCCGCCGCGAGAGGCCGCCCGATGATCTGGGATCCGCTGGTGCGGGTGTTTCACTGGACGCTGATGATCTGCGTCGTGGGGGCCTGGATTCTGGGGGAATTCGGCCCGGACATCATGACGCTGCATTTCTGGCTCGGCTATGCGGTGGGCGGCCTTTTGCTGATCCGCCTCCTGTGGGGCTTTGTCGGCCCGCGCACGGCGCGGTTTGCCAATTTCGTCACCGGGCCGGGGCCGGTTCTGCGCTATGCCGCGACGCTGCCGAAGCGCAAGCCGAGCCATACCACCGGCCACAACCCGCTGGGCGGCTGGGCGGTCGTGGCGATGCTGGTCCTGCTGGGCCTGCAGGTTCTGACCGGGCTGTTCGTCGGCACCGATGATTACGTGAACATGGGGCCGCTGTCGGGCTATGTCTCGGAAGACGTGAACAAGCTGGTGCTGAGCTGGCACAAGACCTTTGCGCCGCTCATTCTGGCGCTGATCGGGCTGCATGTGGCGGCGATCTGGTTCTACAGGATCTGGAAGCGCGAGGACCTGATCACCCCGATGATCACCGGGCGCCGCCCCGACTGAGCCATATGGACGGCGGCCGGGTTCCGCGCTAACCTGCGGGCATGACACAGGTACATTCTCCCGCAGGGCAATCCGGCCTTGCCGCCAATATCCGCGCCACTCTGGTTCTGGGCCTGCCGATGATCGGCTCCAACGTTGCCCAGATGGCGCTTCACGTCACCGACACGATCATGCTGGGCTGGTACGGGGTGGCCGAACTGGCCGCTGTCGTGCTCGGATCGTCGTTTTTCTTCTTCCTCTTCATCCTCGGTTCGGGCTTTTCCTATGCGCTGATGGGGCGGATTTCCGCGGCCCTTGGTGCGGGCAATGCCACCCAGCTGCGCCGCGACACGCGGATGGGGCTTTGGGTCTCGATCGGCTACGGGCTGGTGGCGATGCCGGTGATGTTCGCCGCGACGCCGATTCTGCGCGCGCTGGGGCAGGACCCGCATCTGACGGCGCTCGCCGCCGAGTTCCTGAACATCGCCGCTTTCGGTCTGGTGCCCGCGCTGGTCGTGGCGGTGCTGCGCGCCTATCTGGGGGCGCAACATCGCGCGCAGGTGGTGATGTGGGTCACCGTTCTGGGCGTGGGCGTCAACATCTTCGGCAACTGGGCCTTTGTCTTTGGCAATTTCGGCGCCCCCGAGCTGGGCGTATCGGGCTCGGCGCTGTCTTCGGTGCTGGTGCAGATCACCTCGGCCCTGTTGCTGGCCGCCTATGCCGCCTGGCACCCGAAGCTGCGCACCATCGGCCTTTTCACCCGGTTCTGGCGCCCGGATTGGGAAGCGATGCGGGCCGTGGTCCGGCTGGGTCTGCCCGCCGGTCTGACGCATTTGTCCGAGGCCGGGCTGTTTCAGGCCTCGGCGCTGATGATGGGCTGGCTGGGCACGGTGCAGCTGGCGGCGCATGGGATCGCGCTCGAACTCGCCTCGCTGACTTTCATGATCCACATGGGGCTGTCGAATGCGGCCACCGTCCGGGCGGGCCATGCTTACGGCGCCGCCGATCCCGCGCGGTTGCGCGCGGGCGCCAAGGCCGCCGTGCTGATGTCGGCGGTTTTTGCCGGTGGGACGATCGCGGTCTTTCTGGCGATGCCGGAAACGCTGGTCGGGCTGTTTGTGGACCGCACGAAGCCCGAGGCGGCCGAGATTCTGGTCTTTGGCGCGCAGCTTCTGGCGGTGGCGGGGCTGTTCCAGCTGTTCGACGCGGCGCAGGTGATGGCGCTGGGCTTGCTGCGCGGCGTGCATGACACCCGCGTGCCGATGGTGATCGCGACGATCAGCTATTGGCTGGTGGGGGTGCCCGCCAGCTACATCCTCGCCTTCCGCTTTGATCTGGGCGGGATCGGGCTCTGGCTGGGCCTTGTCATCGGGCTGGCCTGCGTCGGCGTCACGCTGATGGTGCGGTTCTGGCGCGGCCCCTGGCTCAGCGGAAGGCCCGCAGATAGTGGCGTTCGTAAAGCCGCTTGAGCCAGTGCAGCGGTTTCATCGCGGGCAGGGTCAGGTTGATCTTGCCGCGGCGGAACACCAGCATGCCGCTGTCCAGACTGTCCATGATGCAGATGAGTTCGGGCCGGAACGGCGTTGCCGGGTCCTGGCCTTTCTCGATCGCGGCAATGTTGGCGGCGATCGCCTGCGCCTGCAGATCGGCCTGATGCGCCTGTTTCGGCAGCCACTCGGGCCCCGGGTAGGACCCGGCATCGCCCGCCACCCAGACGCCCGGCTTGCCGGTGACGCGGCACAGCGCATCGGCCAGGATCATCTTGCCCGGCGAAAGCGGCAGATCGGTGCCCTCGAACCAGGCAAGCCCGGTCATGCCGGGCTGGAACAGGATCAGATCGGCGGCGATTTCGCCCGCCTCGGTCACCACCTTGTCGGGCTCGATCCGCACCATCTTGTGCCCCAGATGCGTTTCGATCCCCCGCCGTTTCATCTCGGCCAGAATGCCGTCGACCGCCTTTTCGCCCAGCCGCTGCCCGGGTCGGTCCGAGGGCGAGAAGAACACCAGCCTGAACCGGTCCCGCCGCATCTGCTGGCGCAGCAGCGTGTCAAGGATGAACATGTATTCGAACATCGGCCCGCCGCGGATCGCACCCGGCTCGCTGGGGTTCGTGGCCATGCCGATGGCGATGGTGCCGCCCTCAAGCGCATGAAACCGTTCGGAAATCGCCTGCGCCGGGGCGAGCCCCTCGCAGGGGATGAGCGCATGTTCGATCCCCGGCAGCTTGCGCAGGAACCGCGCGCCGGTGGCGATGATCAGGTGATCGGCCGAAATCACCTGCCCGTCTTCGGTGGTGACGCTGCGGGCGTCCGCATCCAGCGTGGTGACCGCAGTCTGCAGGAAGCGCACCTTGTGGCGGGCGAGGAACGGGGCCAGCGGGATCTGCAGCTCTTCCACCTCGCGCAGACCGGAGGGGATCCAGATCGCCGAGGGCAGGTAATGCAGGCTGTCGCGCGGGGAAATCAGCGTGATGTCGGCGCGCAGGCCGCGCTTGCGCAGGGCACGCACCGCGGTCAGCGCCGCAAAGCCCGAGCCGAGGATGACGATATGGGTCATGGGGGCTTCCTTGCATTCCGTTTTCTGAATGCAAGGCTAGCCCAGCCCCGCCCGTCCAGGCAAGCAAAACCGGCTCACGTCTCCGTGTCAGCCTCGGGACCGGCTTTCATCATCCGTTCGGCCTTCTTGCGCACCAGCACCGTGCGCAGATCATGCATCGCCAGCAACAGCGGATCGGTGACCTCGTCCAGCTGCGCATCGCCGGCCTTCGACTGCACCCATTGCGTCGTCAGGTTCAGGTGATCGACGGTGCGCAGGATGTCATCGACGTCGCGCGCCGCCAGAACCGCGATGCGTTTTGCCATCCAGGCCTCGATCTCGCGCAGGTCATCGGGCGTCAGCTTGCGGTCGCCCTGCGCCTTGATCTCGCCGTTCTTGACGTTGACGACGGCGATCTGCTCCATCTCGATCCGGCGCTGGCGGTTTTCGGTATCAACCCGAAACACCGCCGCGCCATTGTCGCGGATGCGGAAATAATACTCGGGCAGATCCCCGGCCATCGCACACTCCCCGGGCCGTTCTGGCCTTACTTCAGCCCTTCGCAGAAGGACTTGATCCGCGCGCAGGCATCGACCAGCGCCGCGTCCGAAGTAGCGTAGCTGATGCGGAACGCGGGCGAAAGGCCGAAGGCCGCGCCGAAGACGACGGCCACCCCGGTTTCCTGAAGCAGCGCCGTGGCAAAGGTCTCGTCATCGGTGATGACCGTGCCCGCGGCCGAGGTCTTGCCGATCAGCCCGGCGATCGAGGGATAGACGTAGAACGCCCCCTCGGGCGTGGGGCAGCTGATGCCGGGGCAGGTGTTCAGCGCCGCCACCACCAGATCGCGGCGACGCTCGAACGCGACGCGGCTTTCGGAAATGTAATCCTGCGGCCCGTTCAGCGCGGCGACGGCGGCATATTGGCTGATCGAACAGGGGTTGGAGGTCGATTGCGACTGCACCTTGGCCATCGCCTTGATCAGCGCCTCGGGCCCGCCCGCATAGCCGATCCGCCAGCCGGTCATCGCATAGGCTTTCGAGACGCCGTTGCAGGTCAGCGTGCGGTCGTAAAGCCCGGGCTCGACCTGCGCGGGGGTGGTGAAGGTGAAGCCCCCGAACACCAGATGTTCGTACATGTCATCCGACATCACCCAGACATGGGGGTGACGCAGCAACACATCGGTCAGCGCCTTGAGTTCATCGCGGGTATAGGCCGCGCCCGAAGGGTTCGAGGGCGAGTTGAAGATCACCCATTTCGTCTGCGGCGTGATCGCCGCTTCCAGCGCTTCGGCGCTGATCTTGTAGCCCGCCTCCATCCGCCCCTCGACAAAGACAGGGGTGCCGCCTGCGAGCAGAACCATGTCCGGATAGCTGACCCAATAGGGCGCGGGGATGATCACCTCGTCGCCCGGGTTCAGCGTGGCGACGAGCGCATTGTAAAGCACCTGCTTGCCGCCCGAGGCGACGGTGATCTGGCTCGGCTTGTAGCTCAGGCCGTTTTCGCGTTCGAACTTGGCGCAGATGGCTTTCTTCAGCTCGGGGATGCCATCGACGGCGGTGTATTTGGTGCGGCCCGCCTCGATCGCGGCGATCGCCGCCGCCTTGATATGGGCGGGGGTGTCGAAATCGGGCTCGCCCGCGCCAAGGCCGATCACGTCGCGCCCGGCCTCGGCCAGCTCGCGCGCCTTGTTGGTCACCGCGATGGTGGGCGAGGGTTTCACGCGCGCAAGCGTATCGGACAAAAAGGCCATGGCGGGCTCCTGATCTGGGTCGCCCCTCCTTACGCGCGCGGGCGCGGGCGTTCAAGGAAAACGCAGTTGACGGGCGGGGTTGGCGGGTGCAAGGCAGGGCCACGCACGGCAAGGAAGGTGGATCATGAGCGAAACGCACGAAGCCCGGATCAAGCGGATGAAGATGCGCAGCTGGCGCCGCGGCATCCGCGAGATGGACCTGATTCTGGGGCCCTATGCCGATGCGAATCTTGAAGGATTCGATACCGCGCAGCTCGATCTCTTCGACAGGCTTCTGGAAGAAAATGACCAGGATCTGTACCCCTGGTTTTCGGGGGCGCAGCCGTGCCCGCCACAATATGTTGATTTGTTTGCGGAAATCGGCGCCTTCATGCAGGGCAAGCTGGCGCGGGGCTGAGGCGCTATCTTGCAGAAATTGTGACGAATTTCCGAAACTTCGTCTGGGTTTAACCGTATTTTCGGGTTTTGCCGCCAAGGTGGTCTCAGGAAGCGAGGCTGGCGGAGAACCGAATGTCATTTCAAACCCCGATGAAAGCGCCCGGAACGGAAGAAGGCGCCTCTCCCGGTATCATGTCCTGCTATCTGGACAGTCTGTCTCTGGTCGAACGTCTGCATCGTCTGCTTTTGGACGTGATCAAGGACGAATTCGAACGACTGGGGATTTTGGAAATCAACCCGGTGCAGGCGCTTTTGCTGTTCAACATCGGCGAGAACGAGGTGACGGCGGGCGAGCTGAAGACGCGCGGCTATTACCAGGGCTCGAATGTCAGCTACAATCTGAAGAAGCTGGTGGAATGCGGCTACATGCATCACCAGCGCTGCGAGATCGACCGTCGTTCGGTGCGGGTAAAGCTGACCGCGAAGGGCGTCGATCTGCGCGAACGGGTCACCGCGCTCTTTGAACGTCATGCCAAGGGCATGGATGTGCGCAACGTGATCACGCTTGACGCGATGGACGAGATGAACCGGACCCTGCGCCGGATGGAGCGCTACTGGTCGGATCAGATCCGCTACATCTACTAGGGACTGACGCAGCGACAGGCTGCATGGCGCCGCTTGCCCCCGGGGCAGGCGGCGTGCTTTCCTTTGCGGGTCCGGCAGGCGCTCTGGTGCCGAACCTTGGGGAGGGGATCATGCGGCGTTTTCTGCGCATCTTCTGGCGCGTTCTTCTGGTTCTGCTCGTGCTGGGCGCGGGCGCGGCCCTGGTGAAACGCGATGACATCGCCCGGTTGATGGCGGTGCAGACCTTGTTCGACGAGGGGCGGATCGTCGAGAATTTCTCGCAGATGGACCGGTTGTTCCAGTCCCGGGTGCTCGACCGCGGTCCGGGGCCGGTCTCGGCGCTGCCGATGGGCGTGCCGGAAACGCTGTCCCCCGAAGCCGAGGCCTGGGTCGGCCGCCGCGCGGTCACCGCGCTTGTCATCCTGCGCGACGGGCAGATTACTTATGAGCGGTATTACAAGGGCACCGGGCCCGAGGATCTGCGGATCAGCTGGTCGATGGCGAAATCGGTGCTGTCGGCGCTGTTCGGGACGCTGGTGGCGGAAGGCACCATCCCCGATCTGCAGGCGCAGGTGGTGGATTTCGTGCCGCAGCTCAGGGGGTCGGCCTATGACGGTGTCAGCATCCATGACGTGCTGACGATGACCTCGGGCGTGCATTTCGACGAAGACTACATGAAATTTTCCTCCGACATCAACCGGATGGGCCGGGTGCTGGCGCTGGGCGGCTCGATGGACGGCTTTGCCGCCTCGCTCAAGACCCGGGCGACGCCGCCGGGCAGCCACATGCATTACGTCTCGGTTGATACGCATGTTCTGGGGATGGTGATCAAGGGCGCGACGGGGCGCGATCCGGTCGATCTGATGGCGGAGCGGATCATCGCGCCGATGGGGCTGGAGGCGAGCCCGGTGATGCTGACCGATGGCGAGGGCACGGGTTTCGTGCTCGGCGGGCTGAACCTGCGCACCCGCGATTATGCGCGCATCGGGCAGATGTTCCTGCAAGGCGGTTTCTGGAACGGGCGGCAGATCGTGCCCGCCGATTGGGTGGCGGCCTCGACCGCGCATCAGGCGGCGGATGGGGCGGGCTATGGCTATCAATGGTGGGTGCCCAGGGACAACGCCGATTTCGGCAACGACTACATGGCGCAGGGGATCTACGGGCAGTTCATCTACATCAACCCCGCCCGGAATGTGGTCATTGCGGTCAATGCGGTCGATCTTGGTTTTGCCGCGGCGGGGGTGACCGATGAAAACCTTGCGATGTTCCGGCAACTGGCGCAGGCTGGCCCCTGAAAAGGGGGATCACATGGAAATGGAACCTTCGGTCAATGTGCTGGACGGGCCGCTGGAGGCCTGCTCGATGGCGCCGAAAACCGGCTTTTTTCGCGACGGCCATTGCAACACCTGCTGGGAGGATCGCGGGTTGCATTCGGTCTGCGCGGTGATGACGGCGGAGTTTCTGGCCTGGTCGGCCTATGTCGGCAACGATCTGTCCACGCCGCGGCCCGAGCATGATTTTGCCGGGTTGAAGCCCGGAGATCGCTGGTGCCTCTGCGCCAGCCGCTTCCTGCAGGCGCATGAGGAGGGCTGCGCCCCCGAGGTCCGGCTGGAGGCCACGCATCGCCGCACGCTGGAGCTGGTGCCGCTCGAGGTCTTGCGGCTTTACGCGATCTGATCCGAGACCGGCGTCCAGATCACGTCGTCGATCCGCGGCGCCGAGGTGGCGAGCATGACGAGCCGGTCAAAGCCCATCGCAATGCCGCTGGCCGCGGGCATCTGTGCGAGCGCCGCCAGAAAATCCTCGTCGATCGGGTAACGCTCTCCGTAGATGCGGGCTTTTTCGTCCATCTCGGCCTGAAACCGCAGCCGCTGTTCGGTCGCATTGGTCAATTCGCCAAAGCCGTTCGCCAGCTCCACCCCGCAGGCGTAAAGCTCGAACCGTTCGGCGACGCGGCCATCATCGGGGGCGGGACGCGCCAGCGCGGCCTCGGCCACCGGATAGCGGTCCAGAATCGTCGCCCGGCCATGGCCCAGATGCGGCTCGACCTTTTCCACAAGAACCTTGGACAGCATCAGCGACCAGGTGTCCGCGTCGCCGACCTTGATCCCGGCGGCGCGGGCCTGGGCGCGCAGCCCCGCGGCATCGGTCGACCCATCCGCGCCGCAGCTGGCCAGCAGGTCGATGCCCGCGTGACGCGAGAACGCCTCCGCGACCGAAAGCCGCTCGGGCACGGCAAAGGGGTCGCATTCATGGCCCCTGTAGCGCAGCACCGTGCTGCCCGCGGCCGTCGCCGCAAGGCGCAGGAAATCGGCGCAATCCTGCATCAGTACGGTGTAGTCCTCGCCCACCCGATACCATTCGAGCATGGTGAATTCGGGCGAATGCAGGGCCCCGCGCTCGCGGTTGCGCCAGACATGGGCAAAGGCGGCGATCCGGGTTTCGCCCGCCGCCAGCAGTTTCTTCATCGCGAATTCGGGCGAGGTGTGCAGATACATCGGCACCGGGGCGCCATCATTGCCGATCGCGGTGGTGGCAAAGCCGTGCAGATGCGCCTCGTTGCCGGGGCTGACCTGCAGCGCCACCGGATCGACCTCGAGGAAGGCGTGATCGGCCAGCCAGCCGCGCAGCGCGGTCTGAATGCGGGCGCGTGCCAGCAGGGCCGGGCGGCGATCGGCGTGACGGGAGGGGCTCCACCAGGGCGTTTGGCTCATTTTCGGGGCTTTTTGCTGGAAATACGGCTCGCGATGGTTTAGGCGCTTCGCCATCCGGGCGCCAGAGCCTGTCTTAGACCCCATTCAAGGAACCTCAAATGGCCAAAGTCATCGCCTCTTCGCTGCGCAAGGGCAACGTCGTCGACATGGACGGTGTGCTTTACATCGTGCTGACCGCCGAAAACATCCACCCGGGCAAGGGCAACTCGGTGACGCAGGTCGAGATGCGCCGGATTTCGGACGGGGTGAAGGTGTCGGAACGCTGGCGCACCGTGGACAGCGTGGAAAAGGCGCATGTCGACGAGAACGAATTCGACTTCCTCTATGAGGATGGCGAGGGCTTCCACTTCATGAACCCCGAGACCTACGACCAGATCGCCGTGTCGGCCGATGTGGTGGGCGATGCCAAGGTGCACCTGCGCGACGGCATCCGGGTGTGGATGCTGACGCATGAAGGCGTGGCGCTGTCGATCGAGCTGCCGCAAAAGGTCACCGTCGAGGTCGAAGAGACCGAGCCGGTGGTGAAGGGGCAGACCGCGTCCTCGTCCTACAAGCCCGCGATGTGCACCGGCGGCATCCGCGTGATGGTGCCGCCGCATATCGGCGTCGGCACGAAGATCATCATCAACACCGCCGACACCTCCTATGTGGAACGTTCCAAGGAGTGATCCTTCGGACCCGTTGCGATCCTCAGGCACCCTTCGGGGTGCCTTTTGCATTGGAGGGCGTCGGTCCGGCCGGGACTTTGCCCGATTTTCAACGCTCAGTCGTGCGTCTGCCCCCTTGCCCTGCGGCTTGCGCCTGCGGGCAATCGTCCCGCGCGGTCTGCCACTGGCAGACCGCCATTGCGGGCCGAAATGCAAAAGGCCGGGGAAACCCCCGGCCTTTTGCTGTACTCGGCTGCGCTCAGATCTTTTTCAGCCGGATCACCACATCGACGCGGCTGACCTCGGTCCCTTCGGGGGCCTTCGGCACGCGGACGAGTTCGAGTTCCTCGACCGGGGCGTCGGAGATCCGGTTCTCGCCCTCCCAGAAGAAATGCGGGTGATCGTCCATCCGGGTGTCGAAATAGCTGCGCCCGGCATCGACGGTGATTTCATGCATGATCCCCGCCTCGCAAAAGGCGCGCAGCGTGTTGTAGACCGTGGCGAGCGAGACCTTTTCCCCGGCGTCGCGGGCGGCGGCGTAAAGCACCTCGGCAGTCACATGCCGGTTCATCCCGTCGCCGACCAGAAGCGACGCCAAGGACATCCGTTGCCGGGTCGGCCGAAGCCCGCCCGCGGCGAGCCAGCGCAGTCCACGTTCCTGAGCCATCGTCTTCATGATCGAAAACCTTTTTTTCCTGTAACTATTATAAGTTGAACCGGCTTCGCATTCAACGGGATTCTGACGCACCCCCGGGGCGGGGGGCGGGCCTTGCACCTTCGGGCGGGGCGGTGCTAGAGGAAGGGGGACAAGACCTTGGGGGGAAACGCCGATGTCACTCTATCCGACAAGCTTCGGCAAGGACGATCTGCTCAAATGTGCGCGAGGCGAGCTGTTCGGGCCGGGCAATGCCCAGCTTCCGGCACCGCCGATGCTGATGATGGACCGCATCACCGAGATTTCGGAAGACGGCGGGCTGCATGGCAAGGGTCATGTGGTGGCCGAATTCGACATCACGCCGGATCTGTGGTTCTTTGACTGCCATTTCCCGGGCAACCCGATCATGCCGGGCTGTCTGGGCCTGGACGGGCTGTGGCAGCTCACCGGCTTCAACCTGGGCTGGCGCGGCTGGCAGGGGCGGGGCTATGCGCTGGGCGTGGGCGAGGTCAAGCTGACCGGCATGGTCCGCCCCGACCGCAAGATGCTGACCTACAAGGTCGATTTCACCAAGGCCCTGCAGACCCGGCGTCTGACCATGGGCGTGGCCGACGGTATCGTCGAGGCCGACGGCGAAGTGATCTATGTGGTCAAGGACATGAAAGTGGCTCTCTCGGAGAGCTGATCGAAGAAGGACAGGAGGCCCCCATGCGGCGCGTCGTCATCACCGGGCTGGGCATCGTCAGCCCCATCGGCAATTCTGCCGAAGAGGTTTCGGCCAGCCTGCGGGCCGGTCGCTCGGGCATCGTCTTTGCCCCCGAATATGCCGAGCGCGGTTTCCGCAGCCAGATCCATGGCGCGCCGCAGATCGTGCTGGAAGACCATATCGACAAGCGCAACCTGCGCTTCATGGGCCGCGGCGCCGCCTACAACTTCCTGTCGATGGAACAGGCGATCCGCGATTCGGGGCTTGAGGAAAGCGACGTCTCGAACCCGCGCACCGGGCTGATCATGGGCTCGGGCGGGCCCTCGACCTCGAATTTCTTCGAGGCGCATCAGACCGTGCTGCAAAAGGGCTCGCCCAAGCGCATGGGGCCGTTCATGGTGACGCGCTGCATGTCCTCGACGAACTCGGCCTGTCTGGCGACGCCGTTCAAGATCAAGGGCGTGAACTATTCGATCACCTCGGCCTGCTCGACCTCGGCGCATTGCATCGGCAACGCCGCCGAGCTGATCCAGATGGGCAAGCAGGACATCGTCTTTGCCGGTGGTGGCGAGGAGCTGGACTGGACGCTGTCGTGTCTGTTCGACGCGATGGGCGCGATGTCGTCGAAATACAACGACACGCCGACCACCGCGGCGCGGGCCTTCGACGTGACGCGGGACGGCTTTGTCATCGCGGGCGGCGGCGGCGTTCTGGTTCTGGAGGAACTCGAACACGCGAAAGCCCGTGGCGCGAAGATCTATGCCGAGCTGACCGGCTACGGCGCGACCTCGGACGGCTATGACATGGTGGCCCCCTCGGGCGAGGGCGGCGAACGCTCGATGCGGCTGGCGCTGGGCACGCTGCCCGAAGGCCGCCAGATCACCTATATCAACGCGCATGGCACCTCGACCGTCGCGGGCGACGTGACCGAGGTCGAGGCCGTCCGCCGCGTCTTTGGCGAAGGCAAGGTGCCGCCGATCTCGTCGACGAAATCGCTGACCGGGCACAGCCTGGGCGCCACCGGCGTGCATGAGGCGATCTATTGCCTGTTGATGATGCAGGGCAAATTCATCACCGGATCGGCCAACATCACCGAGCTGGATCCGGCGATCAAGCCCGAGGAAATCGCCACCAAGCTGGTGGAAAACGTCGAATTCGACTCGGTTCTGTCGAACAGCTTCGGCTTTGGCGGCACCAACGCCACGCTGGTGATGAGCGCCTACAAGGGTTGAGGAACGATGGCTGAGTTGATGAAGGGAAAACGGGGCCTCGTCATGGGCGTGGCCAATGAACGCTCGATCGCCTGGGGCATCGCCTCGGCGCTGGCGGCCGAGGGCGCGGAGCTGGCCTTTTCCTATCAGGGCGAGGCTTTCGGCAAGCGCGTCGAGCCGCTGGCGGCTTCGGTCGGATCGACGCTTCTGGTCGATGTCGACGTGAACGACGATGCCTCGCTGGATGCCGCCTTCCAGCGGCTGAAGGACGAATGGGGCACGATCGACTTTGTCATCCATGCCATCGCCTATTCCGACAAGAACGAGCTGGCGGGGCGGTTCATCCACACCACGCGGGACAACTTCAAGAACAGCCTGGCGATCTCGTGCTTTTCCTTCATCGACATCGCCCGGCGCGCGTCGGAACTGATGCCGGACGGCGGCGCGCTGATCACGCTGACCTATGGCGGCTCGAACCGGGTGACGCCGTTTTACAACGTGATGGGCGTGGCCAAGGCGGCGCTCGAATCCGCCGTGCGCTATCTGGCCAATGATCTTGGGCCGCAGGGGATCCGGGTGAATGCGATCTCGCCCGGCCCGATGAAGACGCTGGCGGGCGCGGCCATCGGCGGGGCGCGCAAGACCTTCCGCCACACGGAAGCCAACAGCCCGATGCGGCAGAATGCGACGCTGGAAGCGGTGGGCGGCTCGGCGGTCTTCCTGTGTTCCGATTACGGCGCCTGCACGACGGGGGATGTGGTGATGGTCGATTGCGGCTATCATGTGCTGGGCATGCCGCAGCCGGAAAACATCTGATCGACCGATCGAGTTTCAAGGGCGCCTGCGGGCGCCCTTTGCTTTTGGAGAGTGAGTGATGGATTTTTTCACCGCAGACGATGGCGCGAAGATCGCCTTTTCCGACGAGGGGGCAGGGGGGCCTGTCGTGCTGGCGCTGGCGGGGCTGACCCGCACCGGGCGCGACTTCGACTATCTGGCGGCCCATCTGCCGCCCTGCCGTCTGATCCGCATGGATTACCGCGGCCGCGGCGACAGCCAATGGACCGGGGCCGCGACCTATACGGTCCTGCGCGAGGCGGCGGATGCGCTGCAGCTGCTTGACCATCTGGGCGTGGAAAAGGCCGCGGTGCTGGGCACCTCGCGCGGCGGGATGATCGGGATGTATCTGGCGGCGGTGGCGAAGCCGCGTCTGACCGGGCTGTGCCTGAACGACATCGGCCCGGTGCTGGAGCGCGCGGGGCTGGAGCGCATCTTCGACGTCGTCGGCCGCAATCCGGTGGCGAAAAGCTTTGCCGAGCTGGTCGAGAAACTCCCCGCCGCGATGGTGGGCTATGAAAATGTGCCGATGAGCCGCTGGCTGGAGGAAACCGAGCGGCACAATATCGAAACTCCGCAAGGCGTGAAGATCAACTACGATCCCGAACTGCGCGAGGCTTTCCTCCACGCCTTCGACGCGGGCATCTTCGAGACCTGGCCCTTGTTCGACGCCTGTGCCGGTCTGCCCGTGGCGCTGATCCGGGGGGCGAATTCCGACCTTCTGAGCCCCGAAACCGTGGCCGAGATGCGCCGCCGCCGCCCCGACATGACCTTTGCCGAGATCCCGGGCCGTCCGCATATCCCCTTCCTCGACGAGCCCGAGGCGGTCGCCCTGATCCGCGGCTGGATTGCGCGCCTGCCCGGCTGAGCCCGGCACTCCTGCGGCATTTTCGCAAAATGCCCGCTATTTGAACCAAAGTTGACGCCGGTCATGGCGCGGCTCACGCATTTGTGAGGCAATGCCCCCCGCTCTGGTACGGGAGGACACCATGACGCTTTCTTACCGTTTCGATTCCTGGATTCTGACACGCCGCTTTCCCGATCCGACGGACTGGTCCGAGCAGGCGAACACCCTGCAGCACAGCACCGTCACCCTGCGGGTTCCCGACGGGCAGAACACCTTCATCCTGTCGGGCAGTGGCATGACCGACCCGACGCAGTTTGCCGATTCCAGCATGTCCTATGTGCTGACCAGCCTTGGGCCGGTGAACGAGGCGCTGGGTCAGGGGCACATGGTCGCGATCCGGCGCGTGCATTACGACGACGGCACCTTTACCGATGTGCTGCACATCAGCCGCCATGTCGTGGTCGACGTGGCGGGGACCCCCGTGATGGTCGGCTTCGACGAGATCTTCGTCTATCTGGGCGGGGTGGCGCTGCCCGATTTCACCTCGGCGACGGAAATGGCCGCCTGGGCGGGCAATTACCTGTCCTGGGGCGCGCCCAGCCCTGCGCTCTATCCGGCCGGCGCCGCGATCGACTGGGGCAGCTTTGACATCGACAACGTGATCCGCGGCACGAACCTGGCCGATACGCTGACGGGCGGGGCCCTCAACGACGAGATCCTGGGCCTTGCGGGCAATGACAGTCTTTCGGGCGGCGAGGGCAACGACACGCTGAACGGCGCGGCGGGGCGGGACACGCTGACCGGCGGCACCGGCGATGACATGCTCAGCGCCGGGGCGATGGATGTGTCCAACGATCTGCTGCTGGGCGGCGCGGGCGCGGACACGGCCGATTACCGCGCCGTCACCGCGGCCTCGGGGATTGTCATCGATCTTCTGGCGGGCCGCGCGGTGAATGCGGCCTATGTCGGCACCGACCGGCTGGTGGGCGTCGAGAATGCGATCGGCGGCGCCGGGGCGGATACGATCCTTGGCACCGCCGGGGCGAACCGGATCGACGGCGGTCTGGGCGCCGATGATCTGCGCGGCGGCACCGGCAACGATGTCTATGTCGTCGACCGCGCGGGCGACCGGATCACCGAAGCCGCGGATGGCGGCACCGAGACGGTGATCGCGACCTATTCCGGCCATACGCTGGGCGCCAATCTGGAAAACCTGGTGCTGGACGGCGCGGTCATGGTGGGCAGCGGCAATGCGCTGGCCAATCAGGTGACCGGCAATGCGGCGGCGAACCTGCTGGCGGGCGGGCTTGGCAACGACCTTCTGCGCGGCATGGCCGGGACCGACACCCTGCAGGGCGGCGAGGGCCATGACACGCTGGAGGGCGGCACCGGCGCCGACCGGATGCAGGGCGGGGCGGGCAATGACAGCTACATCGTCGATGAAAGCGGCGACCGCATCTTCGAGACCGTGACCCCGAGCGGCACCACCGATGCGGGCGGGCGCGATCATGTCAGCAGTTCGGTGACGATCAACCTGGATGCCTATGCCGGGGCGCGGTTCGTCGAGAATGTCACCCTGACCGGCACTTACACGATCAACGCCACCGGCAATGCGCTGAACAACCGGATCATCGGCAATGAGGCCGACAACGTGCTGGCGGGCGGTCTGGGCAATGACGTGATCACCACCGGGCTGGGCAGCGACGTGATCGTCTTCAACACCGCGCTGGGGGCGACCAATGTCGATCTGATCACCGATTTCTACGCCGGTTACGATCAGATCCGGCTTGACGATGCGATCTTCACCACGCTGGCGCGCGGGGCGCTGGCCGACAGCGCCTTTGTCGCGAACGAGGGCGGCCGGGCGATGGATGCGGGCGACCGGATCCTGTTCGACACGGCGACGGCGCGGCTTTACTATGACGCCGACGGCAGCGGCGCCGGGGCCCGGGTGCTGGTCGCCTTCGTCACCGGCTCGGTCCTGACGGCGGATGATTTCGTCGTGATCTGACCCCGGTCCGCGGTATCTTGAGCCCGTCCCTGCGGGGGCGGGCCTTGCGCCCGCGGGGCGCTTCGTCGCAGCGCCGCCCTGACGGCTTTGCAATTGTCATTAGCGTTTGACTTATGCTGCATACGATGGAACACCTGCGGCCAAATCAGGCCCGCAAGGCGGGAACAGGAGGATGCGGTGAAGATCGACGGAACCCCCTATCGCACGATCTGGCAGGACGCGCGCGGCATCGTGCAGGTGATCGACCAGCGTTGGTTGCCGCATGAATTGCGCATCGTCGATCTGCAAAGCCGCGCCGATTTCGCCGTGGCGATCCGCGACATGTGGGTGCGCGGCGCGCCGCTGATCGGGGCGGCGGCGGCCTGGGGCGTGGCCGTGGCGATGCAGGAGGATCCCTCCGACGCCGGTCTGGCCGAGACCTGGGAGGTGCTGCACGAGACCCGTCCGACGGCGATCAACCTGCGCTGGGCGCTGGATGAAATGGTGCGGGTGCTGCGCCCGGTCCCGCCCGAGCTGCGCGCCGCGGTGGCGGCCAAACGCGCCGCCGAAATCTGCGACGAGGATGTGGAAATCAACCGCCGCATCGGCCAGCACGGGCTGGAGATCATCAAGGCGATCGCCGCGAAGAAGCCCGGCCAGACGGTCAACATCCTGACCCATTGCAACGCGGGCTGGCTGGCGACGGTCGATTGGGGCACCGCCACCTCGCCCATTTATCACGCGCATGAGGCGGGGATCCCGGTGCATGTCTTCGTCGACGAGACCCGGCCGCGCAATCAGGGCGCGCAGCTGACGGCCTGGGAGATGAACCACCACGGCATCTCGCATGCGCTGGTGGTCGACAATGCGGGCGGCCATCTGATGCAGCATGGCGAGGTCGACATGGTGATCGTCGGCACCGACCGCACCACCGCGCGCGGCGATGTCTGCAACAAGATCGGCACCTATCTGAAAGCCTTGGCGGCGCGGGCGAATGGCGTGCCCTTTTATGTCGCGCTGCCCTCGCCGACGATCGACTGGCGGGTGCAGGACGGGGTGAAGGAAATCCCGATCGAGGAGCGCACTTCCGACGAAGTGACCCTCGTGCAGGGCCGCGGGGCGGATGGCAAAATCGCGCTGGTGCAGATCTCGCCCGATGGCACGCCCGCGCGCAACCCGGCCTTTGACGTGACGCCCTGCGAGCTGGTGACCGGGCTTCTGACCGAGCGCGGGCTTTGCCCGGCGAACGAGGCCGCGATGGCGGCGATGTTCCCCGATCTCAAGGCCGCGATGCTGGGCTGAGGCCCGTTTCGGGCGGATCAGGAAAGGCATTGCCTTTCCCCGCCCGTGTCGCACCCTCTGTGCAAAGACCCTCTGCCGCAAGCGCAACAGAGGCCAGCGCCCGCCATGGGGCGGGGCGGGCGCTGGCCGGCGGCCTTCGGGCCGCGGCCGGACAGGGGGCCTCTGTCTCGCGTGACCTCGGCGATGGCCTCGGTCATGGCAAGGCCCCCTAAGCCGCCGCCAGCAGCGCCTCGGCCACCCGGGTCGAGGTGGCCAGATGCGTGACATAGCCGCCGCGGATCGCGGCGAGGCTCGGCACCACCTTGTCGAGCCCCGGCGTCACCAGAATCCCCATCTCCAGACCCACCAGCCGCGGCAGGTCGATGCCGATCATCCGCGTCTCGGTCTCGCCCGGCATCTGCCGCCCCATCGCATCGACGAAGCGCCCGCAGATCACCCCCGCCGCGCCGCGCGCGACATGGGCGGCCAGCTCCTCGGGCGTCGCCAGACCCGAGCTGACGACATGGCTGTTCTCGCTCACCGTGCCGACGGAAAACAGAAGCTTGTTCACCCCCTGCAGCGCCTCCAGCTGCGCGCGCAGGATCGGCTCGGCGCGCAATTCCTCGGCCAGCGCCGCGCGCGACAGCACCGCGGGCGCATGCAGGTTCAGACAGCGCGCGCCCAGCCGTTGCGCCAGCCGGGTCGAGCAGGCCTCGGCGGTGAAGCCATAGGGCGTCGCCATCGAGCCCATCAGCTGCAACACCGTCAGATCCTCGATCGCGCGGTTTTCGACCTGCTCGGCCAGTTCATAGACCGTGCGGCCCCAGGCCACCCCCAGCCGGTCGCCGGGCGCCAGAAGGTCGGGCAGCCACAGCGCCGCCCCGCGCACGACGCGGGCAAAGGCCGGGTCCGGGGCCAGCCCGTCATCGGGCACGACATAGGCCTCGGCCAGACCGAATGTCGCGCAAAGTTCCAGCGAGAGCCGATGCGCGGTAAAGGCGGGCGCGGCCAAAGTGATGCGGATCAGCCCGGTTTCGCGCGCCTCCTGCAGGTAGTTCACCACCGTCGCCCGCGAAATCCCCAGGCTTTCGGCGATGTCCTGCTGGTTGCGGCCGTCGTGGTAATACATCCACGCCACCTCGATCACCGCATTTTCGCCGCTGATCCGGCCCAGCGGCCGCCCCAGAGATCGCTTCCGTGTCGTGCCCGCCATCTTGCCCTCCGGGTTTCGCCGTTTGACAAAAATAGGTGACAAAAGTAAGGAAATCCAGCGCCGTTGCCGCGCCCGCGAGAAAAGGAGACCCCGATGATCCGCAATCTCTGGAGTGACGAGGCGGCCGCGGCGGCCGGGGGGGACCTTGGCCAGCGGATCTATTCCGCGCGGCTGATCGGCGCCGACCCGGAGCTGGTGCTGCATGGCGGCGGCAATACCTCGGTGAAGACGACGGCGGTCGATCTTTTCGGCGAGACGGTTTCGGTGCTGCATGTCAAGGGCTCGGGCCATGATCTGGCGACGATCGACGCGGCCGGATTGCCTGCGGTGCGGCTGGATCCGATGCTGCGGCTGCAGGATTTCGACGCGGTGGCCGATGATGTGCTGGTGAAGCTGCAGCGGCTCAACCTGCTCGATCCGTCCGCGCCGAACCCCTCGGTCGAGATGCTGCTGCATGCCTTCCTGCCGCATAAATTCGTCGATCACACCCATGCGACGCCATTTCTGGTGCTGGCGAACCTGCCCGAGGCCGAGGCGGCGCTGCGCGAGCTTTTCGGCGATCGAATGGCGCTGGTGCCCTTTGTGAAGCCGGGCTTCGGTCTGGCCAAGGCCGGGCTTGCGACCTATGCGGCAAACCCCGGCGTCGAGGCGCTTTTGCTGAAGAACCACGGCCATTTCACCTGGGGGCCGGATGCGAAGTCGAGCTATCTCAAGGTGATCGAACACGCCAATCTGGTCGAGGCCTGGCTGGCGGACCGCCGCCCCGCGCCGCTCGTGCCCGCCGCCGCCCTGCCGGTGGCCGGGATCGCCCCGGTGCTGGCGGGCCTGCGC
>NZ_SWJZ01000069.1:0-2500 GCF_005144475.1 Rhodobacter capsulatus
TGGTTGCGGGGGCAGGATTTGAACCTGCGGCCTTCAGGTTATGAGCCTGACGAGCTACCGGGCTGCTCCACCCCGCGTTATGTCCCGAGGGCTATTTTTGCGATCGGGGTATTTTCATCGTTTTGAGAGAACGTGGCTTCTTTCTAGGTTTGGCGGTGACCTACTCTCCCACGTCTTGAGACGCAGTACCATCGGCGTGTTGGCCCTTAACGGCCGAGTTCGGGATGGGATCGGGTGTTTAGCCAACGCTATGACCACCAAACCGAGGAAGAAGCCATGTCCAAGTCTGAGTACATTGAGAAGCGCTCCTGCCGCGACTGCGGCCTCGGGCGTTGAGCCCGCGCGGAGCGTTCTTCTTACTAACCAATGTGTATACTTGCTTTTGGTCCTGAGCCTTGCTGCTACTGGATCAAATCAAGCCAATCGGGCAATTAGTACCGGTCAACTGAATGCATTGCTGCACTTACATCTCCGGCCTATCGACGTGGTGGTCTTCCACGGCCCTCAAGGGATACCTTGTTTTGAGGGGGGCTTCACGCTTAGATGCCTTCAGCGTTTATCCTGTCCGTTCATAGCTACCCAGCACTACCGTTGGCACGATAACTGGTCCACCAGTGGAACGTTCACCCCGGTCCTCTCGTACTAGGGGCAACTCCTCTCAAGTATCCTACACCCACGGCAGATAGGGACCGAACTGTCTCACGACGTTCTAAACCCAGCTCACGTACCTCTTTAAATGGCGAACAGCCATACCCTTGGGACCTGCTCCAGCCCCAGGATGAGATGAGCCGACATCGAGGTGCCAAACGATGCCGTCGATATGGACTCTTGGGCATCATCAGCCTGTTATCCCCAGAGTACCTTTTATCCGTTGAGCGATGGCCCTCCCACTTGGGACCACCGGATCACTATGACCGACTTTCGTCTCTGCTCGACTTGTCAGTCTTGCAGTCAGGCAGGCTTTTGCCATTGCACTCAACGACCGATTTCCGACCGGTCTGAGCCTACCTTCGCGCGCCTCCGTTACGATTTGGGAGGCGACCGCCCCAGTCAAACTCCCCACCATGCAGGGTCCCGGATCCGGATGACGGACCGCGGTTAGACATCAAGAGTGCGAAGGGTGGTATCTCAAGGTTGCCTCCACCGCGACTGGCGTCACGGCTTCAAAGGCTACCACCTATCCTGCACATCACAATCCTGATGCCAGTGCAAAGCTGGAGTAAAGGTTCATGGGGTCTTTCCGTCTAACCGCGGGTAGTGTGCATCTTGACACACAGTTCAATTTCGCTGAGTCCACGTTTGAGACAGCGGGGAGATCGTTACGCCATTCGTGCAGGTCGGAACTTACCCGACAAGGAATTTCGCTACCTTAGGACCGTTATAGTTACGGCCGCCGTTTACTGGGGCTTCAATTCGGAGCTTGCACCCCTCCTTTTAACCTTCCAGCACCGGGCAGGCGTCAGACCCTATACGTCGCCTTACGGCTTCGCAGAGCCCTGTGTTTTAAGTAAACAGTCGCCACCCCCTAGTTTGTGCCCCCCACCCACACTTGCGTGCGAATGGGGCCTCCTTCTCGCGAACTTACGGAGGCATTTTGCCGAGTTCCTTAAACGTGGTTCTCTCAAGCGCCTTGGTATACTCTACCTGTCCACCTGTGTCGGTTTAGGGTACGGTCATATGGAGGGCTATTTCCTGGGACACCGCAGCTGCCCGACCAATCCGATAAGGTCGAACAACAGTGAGCATCCGTCACATCCTCCTGGCCCACGAATATTAACGTGGTTCCCATCGACTACGCCTTTCGGCCTCGCCTTAGGGGCCGGCTTACCCTGCTCAGATTAGCTTTAAGCAGGAACCCTTGGACTTTCGGCGAGAGGGTCTCTCACCCTCTTTATCGCTACTCATGTCAACATTCTCGCTTCTGATCACTCCACCGGATCCCTCACAGGCCGGCTTCACAGTCAGCACCTGTCCGACCAAGGCTTTCCCGAAGGAGAGCTAAAGTCGGGCGGTGCTATATCACAGAACGCTCCGCTACCACGTGCATTGCTGCACATCCAAAGCTTCGGCTCGTGGCTTGAGCCCCGTTACATCTTCGCCGCAGGATCTCTTGACTAGACCAGTGAGCTGTTACGCTATCTTTAAAGGATGGCTGCTTCTAAGCCAACCTCCTGGTTGTTTTGGAAATCCCACATGCTTTCCCACTTAGCCACGAATTGGGGGCCTTAGCTGTTGGTCAGGGTTGTTTCCCTCTTCACGACGGACGTTAGCACCCGCCGTGTGTCTCCCGGATAGTACTCTGCGGTATTCGGAGTTTACTTAGACTCAGTAAGGCTGTGGGCCCCCATCATCCATGTAGTGCTCTACCCCCGCAGGTATTCGTCCGAGGCGCTACCTAAATAGCTTTCGCGGAGAACCAGCTATCTCCAGATTTGATTGGCCTTTCACCCCTAGCCACACCTCATCCGGACCCTTTTCAACGGGTGTCGGTTCGGACCTC
>NZ_SWJZ01000070.1 GCF_005144475.1 Rhodobacter capsulatus
GCGCAGACCGAGGCAGAGGCCACGCTTGCCGCCGCGCTGGGCGCTGCCGCGATGACCGCGGCGGACCTTGCGGCGCTGATCGCCCTGCCGCCCGGCACGGCCGAGGCCCTGCGCGCCGATCTGCGCGGGCGCGACGATGCGGTGACGGCGGCGCGCTCGACCCTCACGGCACGGAAGAACGACCTGCAAGAGATTGAGAAACAAGGACTTCCCGAAGACAGCCCTGAAATTCTCTCGCCCCGTCTTGCGGCGCTTGAGACCGAGACCGAGCGCCGCGCGCAAGAGATCGGGCGCCTTGCGGCCGAGCTTGACCGCGATGCGCGGACGCGGGCGGCGCTGGCCGATCTGGCGGCCGAAACCGAGGCGGCGCGGGCCGAGCTTGAGGTCTGGGAGGCGGTGAACAAGGCGATCGGCGCACGCTCGGGCGACCGGTTTGCGCGCATCGCGCAGGCGATCACGCTGGATGTGCTTGTGGACCATGCCAACCGCCATCTGGCCGATCTGAACCCGCGTTACCGGCTGCGCCGCGCCGCCGATCTTGCGCTGCAGGTCGAGGACCGCGACATGGGCGACAGCCCCCGCGCGACGCGCAGCCTCTCGGGCGGCGAGCGGTTTCTGGTCTCGCTGGCGCTGGCGCTCGCGCTCTCGCAGATGGGCGGCAAGGGCACGTTCGCGGGCACGCTCTTCATCGACGAAGGCTTTGGCGCGCTGGATGCGGGAAGCCTTGATCTGGCGATCGACGCGCTCGAGACGTTGCAATCGCAGGGGCGGCAGGTCGGCGTGATCAGCCATGTCGAGGCGATGCAGGCCCGCATCGCCACCCGCATCGCCGTGCGCAAGGAGGGCGGCGGCCGGTCGAGCCTGCGCGTCGAAGGCCCCGGCGTCTGACGCATGGGGGTCTGAGCGCCGAAGACGCTTTTTTCCGCCGATGCGTCGGCGCCGAAACGCGGGCGGCGGCGGCCCCGTGCAAGGATCGGCCCAGCCGAACAGCAAGGAGAGACCCGCCATGGCCGACAGACGCGATCACCGGATCATCGATGGCAAGGCGGTGCAGCAGCGCCTTTTGGCCGGGATCCGCGCCGAGCTTGAGGCGGCGGCAGAGACCCATCCGGTCGGGCGTCTGGTGTCGATCTCGATCGGCCCCTCGCCCGAGATCGAGGTCTATGTCCGCAATCAGGCCCGCGCCGCCACGACGGCCGGTCTGCCCTTCGAACAGGTGGTCTGGGAGGCCGCGGCGACGCAGGAGGCCTGCAAGCGCAAGATCGCGGCGCTGAACGACGATCCGTCGGTGCTGGGGATCATCCTGCAGCGTCCGGTGCCCGCGCATATCCATGTCCGATCCCTGCAATCGGCGATCCATCCGCTGAAGGATGTCGAGGGGATGAACCCCGCCTCGATCGGCAATATCGTCTACAATGACATCGCGCTGGCGCCCTGCACCGCGGCGGCGGCGGTGGAGATGGTGCGCGCGACCGGGCTGCCCTTGCCGGGGCTCGAGGTGGTGATGATCGGCCATTCCGAGATCGTCGGCAAGCCCGTCGCCTTCCTGCTGATGGCCGAGGGGGCGACGGTGACGGTGTGTCACCACATGACGCGCTCGGTCGCGATGCATTCGCGCCGCGCCGATGTGGTGATCGTGGCGGTGGGCAAGGCGCATCTGATCGGGCCGGAGATGATCAAGCCCGGCGCGGCGGTGATCGACATCGGGATCAATCAGGTCACCGATGCGGCGGGCAAGGTGCGGATCCTGGGCGATGTCGACACCGAGGCGGTGCGCGAGGTGGCAGGCTGGATCACCCCGGTTCCGGGCGGCGTCGGGCCGGTGACGGTGGCGATGCTGATGCGCAACGCGCTGACCGCGCATCGCCGTCAGGTTGCGGCGGGGTGGCTGGAACCGGCGCGGGCCTGACCGGGCAGCGGCCCGTTTCCCGGCACGGCTGCGGCGCCGCGGAGCCGATCACGGAAACGTGGTCTTCGCGCGTCGAAAGAGACGTTTTTGTATCGAAAGCGTCGCATTTGGGCCAGCCTTGCCTGTTGCGCCTCGCTAGCGAGAGTTGATTTTTCCGTCAATCAAGACACCCGAAGGGCGGGTGCCCTCACGCCCCCCTTCACCCGGCGGTGCGTGCCCCCAAGGGACGTGCGCGCACCGCCGCAAACCCGGATCGGACCAAGGCGCCCCGGGCGAAAGCTCAAATGCGCCGGAAATTCGGCGTCTTCTTAGCACCGTCTTCATCTTCGCCCGCGATGGTTCCCCCGATGTGGCCGGTCAGGATCCTGCAGTGACGTGGTTTCGCCCTTCCCCTGGCGTCCTTGGCTGGACCGGCCCCGCTCTGGCGGCCTTTCTCGGGCTGGGCTGCGCCTCGGCCGCTCTGGGGGCGGAGGCCGGGGCAGCGATCGATTACGAGGGCCGCTGCCGCCTGACCTCGGCCGGGGGCGAGACGCTGTTTGCGGGCGATTGCGCCATCAGCCGCCACCCCGCCCCCCCCGCCGCGGCCGAGGAGCGCTGCGCCTATCAGCGCTACGAAGTGCTGTTTCCCGGCATCGGCCTTGCGGTGGTGGAACGCGGCAATGCCCCGGAATGCCCGCCGCGGTTTCAGGATCGTCCGGCCGCTTATCTCGCGAGCGACCGGCGCGGCGAGCTGGTTCTGGCCACGGCCGAGGGGGCGCTTTTGCGCTTTGCCCCCGGTCCGGCGGAGCCGCCCGCGCCCCTGCCGGTGCTGGACGATCTGCTGCGCGGGATCGAGCTTTGCCGCCCCGGACCGGAGTATCGCGCCCTCACCCGCAGTCTGCGGCAGGCTGCGGCCAGCGCGTCAGAGGCGATCGGCACGATCCCCTGGCCTGCCGGAAATCCGCCGCCGGGCCAGCCGCTGCGCCTCCGTCAAAGCGGGGCCTGGCAACAGATCGACGTGCCGCTGCGCGGTCGCTATCTGGGCCTTGCCCTTGCCGGGCTGCGGCTGGAAACCGAGACCGGCACCGGGCAGCAGCGCGACACGTTGTTCTTCGCCGGACCGCCCGGACGGCTGGTCTGCGCCGGGCTTGACTGAGCCCGTCGGGGCTCAGAAGTCCTGATTTCGCAACAGCTGCGCCGGGATCGCCAGCCCCGCGCCGATCGCCGCCAGGGTGAAGATGACGCGGATGATATGTTCGGCGGCGGCGACGAAAATCTCGACCGCATCGGCGGGATGCGGCGCGGTCAGGGCAAAGAAGCCCAGGAGCGCCTCGCCGAAAAAGGCCCCCGGCACCATCGGAATGCAGCCCGCCAGCGCGACCGCATTGCAGGCCGGGCCGAGCAGGCCACGCAGCGCGGAGACCGCGCAGGAGGTGACGATGGCGGCGGCGAAGGTCGCCCCCTCAAGGCTCCAGGCCAGATCCAGCCCGCCGGTGCGGACCATCAGCGCCAGCGCCCCGGCCGCGGCACACCAGGGCAGCGCCCGCAGACCGAAGTTGAACAGAACGCCGAAGCCCGCGGCGGCGGCGGCGCCAAACAGCGCCTGATGCAGCAGATGCGGCAGGAAATCCCACATGGTCAACTCCTCGTCCCCAGAAGTTCCTCGGCAAACCAGATCCCGGTCGCGGCGAAAAGCATGATCATCAGCACCCAGACCGCGCGGGCGCTGCCCATCGTCGGATAGCCGTCCATGATGTCGGTCTGCGCATTGGTCGAAGGCACGCCCGGCACCAAAAGCAGGATCGAGGCCATCATCGCCAGCTGCACCGTGGCGCTTTGCAGCGCGATCGCACCAAGCCCGCCCAGCGTCGCCGACAGGAAGGCGATCGCCCCGGCGACGATGAAGATGTTCACGCCGCGATGCAGCAGGTGGTGGCGGATGAACTGCCCGATCGCGCCCGCCAGCCAGACCGGCCCGAAGGCCAGCCAGTCGATGCCCAGAAGCCGCCCGAAGGAGGCGCAGGCCAGCCCGACCGCCAGCGCGGTGAACCAGGCCGCATGCCGCGGCGTCTCGCGCACCAGCCGCGCCAGTTCGGCCTCGACCTCCTCGACGCTCATGCCGCCCCTTTCGGCGCGCGCGCAAAGCTGGCGCACCGCCAGATCCAGCCGGTGGTTCACCCCCAGCCGCCCGACCTGCAGCATCCGCGTGATCGTCTGATCCGCAACATGCACGGTCATCGCGATCGAGGTATAGCCCGAGCGCAGCCCGATCGTCTCGACGCCGAAGCCGCGCGCGATCATCGTGATGCCGCGGTGCACGACGCTGACCGAGGCGCCGCTTTCCATCATGATCCTGCCCGCCTTGAGCGCCGTGTTGGCATAGCGCTCCAGCTCGCGGTGGCGGATGACCACCGGATCGTCCCCGGTTTCCATGCGGTTCCCCTTCTTGCAATCGGCCCCCCGTAACAGCCCGGGCAAGGCGGGGCAACCATCGAAACGACCCTGCATATCAGCTATGCCCGCCCCCTCGGGATGCAA
This sequence comes from Rhodobacter capsulatus, assembly GCF_005144475.1. Classification (GTDB taxonomy): domain Bacteria; phylum Pseudomonadota; class Alphaproteobacteria; order Rhodobacterales; family Rhodobacteraceae; genus Rhodobacter; species Rhodobacter capsulatus_C. The sequence continues at coordinate 4,427 of NZ_SWJZ01000070.1, forward strand.
GGGCAAGATCCTGATAATCTTGCGCAAAACGCGGCGAACCGGGGGGTCAGCCTGCCTGCCGCAGCGGCGGCGCCTCCGCGTCCTGCATCCGGAACACCGCCGTCAGCGCGCGCAGCCTCTGCGCCTCGCCCAGCAGCGCCTGGGTCGCGGCGGCGTTTTCCTCGAACATCGCCGCATTGTGCTGGGTGACCTGATCGAGCTGGTTCACCGCCGCGGTGATCTCCGATATCCCCGCCGATTGCTCGCCCGCGCCGGTTTCGATCGCGGCCAGCAAAGTGTCGAGCCGGGTGACCAGATCCTCGATCCGGCCCAAGGCCGCATCCGAGCCGCTGGCCAGATCCACCCCCTCGCCGACCTGCCGCACCGAGGTCGCGATCAGCCCGGCAATCTCGCGCGCGGCCTCCGAGGAGCGCTGCGCCAGCCCCCGCACTTCTGACGCGACAACGGCAAAGCCGCGCCCGGCCTCGCCCGCCCGCGCGGCTTCCACGCCCGCGTTCAGCGCCAGAAGATTGGTCTGGAAGGCGATGTCGTCGATGACGCCGGTGATGCGGGAAATCTGTTCCGAGCTTTGCGCGATGTCGGTCATCGCCTGCAGCGTGCGGCGCACCACCTCGCGCCCGGCGGCGGTGGTCTCGCGGGTCTGGCCGACCGCCTGCGCCGCCTCGCGCGCGCCCTGCAGCGCCTGCGCGACCGAGGCCGCCATCTGGTTCATCGCCGCCGCGGTTTCTTCCAGCGAGGCGGCCTGCGTTTCCGTGCGCCGCCCCAGCTCGCCCGAGGCCGCGCCCAGCTGATGCGCCTCCGCTTGCACCGCGCCGCCGGCCCGGACGATCTCGCTCAACAGCTCGGCCATCCGCGTCACCGCCTGGTTGAAATCGCTGCGCAGCCCCTCGTAAGCCGCGGGAAAGGCGGTCTCGATCCGCGCCGTCAGATCGCCCGCCGAGATCGCCCGCAGCGCCTCGGCCAGCCGCGACACCACCAGCTGCTGTTCCTGCAGCTGCGCCGCGCGCTCGGCCTCGGCCGCGTCGCGCAGCCGCCGCCGCTCCTGCCGCTCGGCCTCCTGCCGGGCCTGCTCCTGCCGGTCGCGGTCGCGCTCGGCCTCGGCGGCCGCCAAGGCCGCCTGTTGCGC
>NZ_SWJZ01000071.1 GCF_005144475.1 Rhodobacter capsulatus
GTGTTTTTTTTTTTCATCACATCCGGGGGGGGGGGGGGGGGGGGCGCCCCCCCCCCCCGCCGGGTCGCCGAGGCAAAGCCTCGGCGAAACCCCACCTGGCACGGCCCTGTCGCACCGCACCATCGGCCTTTACCTCGCCCCCGGATACCCTATATAAATCCTAGGAATTAGCCCGAGAGAGTCATGACCAGCACCGAACACGCGCTCCCCGAAGGGGCCCCGCTGATTGCCCCGTCCGATATCGAGCACCCGCTTTACGCCTCGGTGGTCGAAGCCTGCCGCTCTGTTTTCGACCCGGAAATTCCGGTCAACATCTTCGATCTGGGTCTGATCTACACGATCCGGATCGGCGAAGACGGCGTCGTCGCCATCACCATGACGCTGACCGCGCCGGGCTGTCCGGTGGCGGGCGAGATGCCGCAATGGCTGCAAGACGCGGTCGAGGCGGTCGAGGGCGTGCAACGCTGCGAGATCGAGATGACCTTCGACCCCGCCTGGGGCATGGACATGATGTCGGACGAAGCCCGGCTCGAACTCGGCTTCATGTGACGGCGCGGGGCCGGGCTGTGCGGAGCAGACGGGGCCCCTGTGCGGCAGCGCCCTTGTCCCTTTGCGCCGATCCTTTAGGCTGAGGGCCTTCTTGAACGGAGGGTCAGATGACCGACACCCTGTTTTCCCCCGGCCATCTCGGGGAAATTTCGATCGCCAACCGCGTCGTGATGGCGCCGCTTACCCGCAACCGCGCGCCCGCGCGCCAGCCCACCGCTCTGACGGTGGACTATTACCGCCAGCGCGCCAGCGCCGGGCTGATCATCACCGAAGGCGCGCAGATCTCGCCCGTGGCGCAGGGCTATGCCTGGACGCCGGGCATCCACACCGAAGCGCAGGCGGCGGCCTGGGCCCGGGTCACCGAGGCGGTCCATGCCGAGGGCGGCAAGATCGTGATCCAGCTCTGGCACGTCGGCCGGGTCTCGCATGAGACGATCATCGACGGGCAGACCCCGGTGGCGCCCTCGGCGCTGTCGGCGGCCTCGAAGACCTTCGACGGCAAGGGCTTCGTCGAAACCGGGATGCCGCGCGAAATGACCGCGGAAGACATCGAGCGCACCTTCCTCGATTATGGCCATGCCGCGCAGCTGGCGAAACAGGCGGGCTTCGACGGGGTCGAGGTGCATGCGGCGAACGGCTATCTGATCGACCAGTTCCTGCGCGACACGTCGAACACCCGCAACGACGGCTGGGGCGGCCCGGTCGCCAATCGCATCCGCTTCCTTCTGGGTGCGGTCGATGCCTGCGTCGCGGTCTGGGGTGCTGGGCGGGTCGGCGTGCGGCTCTCGCCCTTCTCGAACGCCAACAATGTCGGGCTCGACAGCGACACCCCCGCGCTGTTCGGCGCGGCGATCGCGGCGCTGAACGACCGTCCGCTGGCTTATGTCCACATGGTCGAGGGCCAGACCGGCGGCCCGCGCGACTGGCCCGCGGGCGAACTTGAAACCCTGCGCGCCGCGATCCGCGCCCCCTACATCGCCAACAACGGCTATGACCGCGACAGCGCCCTTGCTGCCGTGGCCGCAGGCACGGCGGCGGCGGTGGCCTTCGGCAAGCCCTTCATCGCCAACCCCGATCTGGTGGCGCGGCTCGAGCGGGACGCGGAATGGAACCCGCTGCGGCTGGCGCTGATGTATGGCGGCGGCGCCGAGGGCTATACCGACTATCCCTTCCTGCCCTGATCCCCCCGGGCGGCCCGGCAGGCTTGCCGGACCGCCCCCGCACGCCTATCTTGAGGCGAAAGGAGCCCCTCATGTTCGCCATCCCCGGAAAACCGCCCGTCACCCTGACCCCCGCGGCCGTCGCGCAGATCGCCGATCTGATGGCGCGCGAAGGCGCGGCAGGCTTTCGCATCGGCGTCAAGAAGGGCGGCTGCGCGGGCATGGAATACACGATGGAAATCGCCGCCGAGGCCGATCCGATGGATATCGTCGTCGAGGAAGGCCCGGCCCGCGTGCTGATCGCGCCCCTGGCGCAGATGTTCCTGCTGGGCACGGAAATCGACTACGAAGAAACGATGCTCGAATCGGGCTTCAAGTTCCGCAACCCGAATGTGGTCGAAAGCTGCGGTTGCGGCGAATCGGTGAAGTTCCGCGACGCAGCCGCGGGCTGAAGCCCATTTCTTGCTTGCACGGGCCGCGCGCCTGCCTAATCTGCGCCCGACTTTGGCAAGGAGGCAGGAATGCGCAGAAAATTGGCCGCAGGCAACTGGAAGATGAACGGCACCAAGGCGAGCCTCGCCGAAGTGGCGGCGCTGATCGCGGCGCATCCCGATCCGAAATCCGAGGTGCTGCTCTGCCCGCCCGCGACGCTGGTCGCGACGATGGTGGCGACGGCGGCGGGCAAGATCGCGGTCGGCGGACAGGATTGCCACATGAAGGCCGCGGGCGCGCATACCGGCGACATCGCGGCCGAGATGCTGGCCGATTGCGGCGCCTCCCATGTGATCCTTGGCCATTCGGAACGCCGCGCCGATCATGGCGAAAGCTCGGAGATGGTCGCGGCCAAGGCCGCGAGCGCCCGCGCCGCGAGGCTTGTCGCGGTGATCTGTGTGGGCGAAACCGAGGCGCAGCGTGACGCGGGCGAGACGCTGGCGCTGGTCGGCGCGCAGCTGGCGGGCTCGGTGCCGGATGGCGCCACCGCGGCGAACACGGTCATCGCCTACGAACCCGTCTGGGCGATCGGCACCGGCCGCACGCCGACGCTGGAGCAGATCGCGGAAGTCCACGATTTCCTGCGCGCCGAGCTTGTCGCGCGCTTCGGCGCCGAGGGCGAGGGCATGCGGCTGCTGTACGGCGGCTCGGTGAAACCCTCGAACGCGACCGAGATCTTTGCCACCTCGAACGTCGATGGCGCGCTGGTGGGCGGCGCCTCGCTCAAGGCCGCCGATTTCGGCGCGATCCTGAGCGCGCTCGACGCGGCCTGAGGCAAGGCTGGGGGCGCTGCCCCCAGACCCCCGGGATATTTCGGGCAAGATAAAGCACAAGGGGCGTCCGATCCGGGCGCCCTTTTGGTTTCGTCCTTTATCT
>NZ_SWJZ01000072.1 GCF_005144475.1 Rhodobacter capsulatus
CCCCCCCCCCCCCCCCCCCCCCCCCCCCCCCCCCCCCCCCCCCCCCCCCCCCCCCCCCCCCCCCCCCCCCCCCCCCCGGGTCGCCTTGGCTGCGCCAAGGCGAAATCTCTTCTGGCGGGGGTCAGATCTGCTTTTCGGGCAGATGCACCACGAGGCCGTCGAGCAGCGTGGTGACCTTGATCTGGCAGGTCAGCCGCGAGGTCGCGGGGTTCGGCTCATAGGCGAAATCGATCATGTCGGTTTCGGTGGGCAGGGGTTTGGGCAGCTTGTCCACCCAGGCCGGATCGACATAGGCGTGGCAGGTCGAACAGGCGCAGGCGCCACCGCAATCGGCGTCGATGCCCGGCACGCCATTGTCGCGCGCGGCTTCCATCACCGTCAGACCCGGTTTCGCTTCCACCTCGTGACGGGTGCCATTGTGTTCGATGAAGATGATCTTCGCCATGAAATCCTCGTGTGCCTGTGGCTGCGCTGGGTTCGCTTTCCCTTTAGGACAAAGGCGGCGCCATTGCCAGAGCCGCTTGGCCGCATCCTTGCTGCCCTCCCCCCGCGGGCCTGGCCCGCCGCCCGCCGCGCCGCCCCTTTGCGGCGCAGGCCAAAGCCGCTATGGTCGCGCCGACATCGACCCGGACCCGCCATGACCTTTTGCCTGCCTTGCCCGACCCTTGCCCTGCTGGCGCTTTGCGCGGCCCTTGCGGGATGCACCGGGGCCGAGGCCCCGGCCACCGCCGACAAGCCAAGGGGCGAGGCCGCGGAGGCACCGGTGCCGATCATCGCCCCGCCGGCCAATTCGCTGGCGGGCGAGTGGCTGAAATCCCCCCCCGGCCCCGAGGCGAAGGGCTGTTTCACCGAGGAACGCCGCCCCGCCGTGGTCGAGACCGTCACCGAACATGTGCTGGTCGAACCCGAGGACCGCGATCCGAAAACCGGCGCGGTACTGGCCCCGGCCCGCTACCGCACCACGACGCAGGCGCGCATCGTCTCGGGCGGGGGGCGGATGTGGTTCGCCTCGGTCTGCGCCGCCGAGATGACCACCGCCCGCATCGCGGTGCTGCAGCGCGCGCTCTGGGTGCGCGGGCTTTACGCGGGGCCGCTCGACGGGCAGATGAGCGCCGCCACGCGCGAGGCGATCCGCCGCTATCAGACCCAGCGCGGCTTGCTCAGCGCGGAGCTTTCGCTGCGCGCGGCGCGGGAAATGGGCGTCGTCTCCTGGCTGGCAACGCCCTGACGCAAAAGGCACCCCGAGGGGTGCCTTTCCGTGTTCAGCTGGTGGCGGCCGCCTATTGCAGCGGCACCGCGACGAAACGCGGCTCGCCGTCGCGGCGAATGAGCAAGAGCACCGATTTGCGCCCGCCCTCCTTCGCCTCGGCCACCCGCGCCTGCAGATCTTCGAGCGTCAGCACCGGCTGCTGCCCGGCCTCGACGATCACATCCCCCGCCCGCAGCCCCTTGTCGAACGCCGCCCCGGTCGCGTCGATATCGGTCACCATCAGCCCGGTCAGATCCTCGGGCAGGTTGCGCTCGGCCCGCATCGCATCGGTGATCGGCGAGAGCGCCATGCCCAGCACCGAGCCGCCCGCCAGCGCCGGAGCCGTGCCGCCCGCCGCCGTCTCGCTGCTTTCGGCCAGTTCGCGCTGCCCCAGCGTCACCTGCAGCGTCACCGGCTTGCCCGCCCGCATCACCACCACATCGACCGCCTCGCCCACCGGCGCATCGGCGACGCGGCGGGTCAGCGATTTCGTGTCCTTCACCGGCGCCCCGGCAAAGCTGATGATCACGTCGCCCGATTTCATCCCCGCCACCCTGGCCGGGCCCTCGGGCACTTCCGACACCATCGCGCCCTCGGGCGTCGCAAGGTTCATCGCCTCGGCCATGTCGGGGGTGACGTCCTGGATCTTCACGCCCAGCCAGCCGCGCCGGGTGGCGCCGAATTCCTGCAGCTGCCCCACCACCTTCGAGACCACGTTCGAGGCCATCGAAAAGCCGATCCCGATCGAGCCGCCATTGGGCGACAGGATCGCGGTGTTCACCCCGATCACCTTGCCGTCCATGCTGAACAAGGGCCCGCCCGAGTTGCCGCGGTTGATCGCGGCATCGGTCTGGATGTAGTCGTCATAGGTGCCCGACAATTCCCGGTTGCGCGCCGAGACGATGCCGACCGAGGTCGAGAAGCCCTGACCCAGCGGGTTGCCCATCGCCATCACCCAGTCGCCCTCGCGCATCGTGTCGCTGTCGCCGAAGCTGACGAAGGGCAGGGGCTCCTTGCTCTCGACCTTCAAAAGCGCGATGTCGGTCTTCGGATCGGTGCCGACGATCTTCGCGTCAAGCTTCTTGCCATCGGCGAATTCGATCGAGATTTCATCGGCGACGGCGGTGCCATCCTCGCCCTTGATGACGTGGTTGTTCGTCACGATGTAGCCGTCGGCCGAGATGACAAAGCCCGACCCCAGCGCATCGGCGCGGTGCTGGCGCTGCGGCCCGCCCTGCGGCCCGTTCGGCATGCCGAATTCCTTGAAGAACTCCTCGAAGGGCGAGCCCGGCGGAAAGCTCGGCAGGCCGCCCGCGGGTTCGGACACCGTGGTCGAGGTGGTGATCATCACCACCGCCGGTTTCACCTGCACCACCAGATCGGCGAAGCTTTCGGGCACCGGGCCCGCCAGCGCCGGGCTCATCGCCACGGGCGACAGGGCCAGCGCGGTCGAGAGCAGCGCCGCCATCAGGATCGGTCGGGCGAGGCGCGGGGTGGTCAGCGAAAGAGGGGTCTTGGTCATGCGGGTCTCCCGTGGTCCTTGGCCGGTGCTCCGGCTTGACCTTGAATAAAAGCGTAAGCGTCACGCCGTTCAAATGAAAGCCCGTCGCGGGGCGTCACTTCGATGTGAGAGGAGCGAGAGGCTCAGGTGAAGGCATGGACCAGTGCGACGACGCCGACGCCCGCAGCCACCGCCGCAAGGCCGATCCGGCGCCGCCCCACGGGGCCGATGCTGGCCAGAAGCGCCAGCACCTCGAGGATGCGCGAAGGGGCCAGCACAAGTGCCAGCCCCTCGATCACGAGCACAAGGCCCAGAGCGGTGAAAACCGCCGCCATCAGTTTCCGGCCGCAGGCGGGGCATCCGCCGCAAGCGATTTCACGAAGCGCTCATAGTCGAAGTAAAGGCTGCCCGGTTCCGTCACCAGCGAGGAGGTGCCCGGCTTCAGGCTTTCGCCATAGAACTGCAGCGCCCGGGTGAAGGCGAAGAAGCTTTCGTCCTTGCCGTAGGCTTCGGCATAGATCCGGTTGCGTTCGGCATCCGCCTGACCGCGCACGATTTCCGCCTGCTTGCGCGCTTCCGAGGTGAGCTCCACCACCTCGCGATCGGCCGTGGCCCGCACCCGCTGCGCCGCCTCGCCCCCGCGGGCGCGTTCATCCGCCGCCTCGCGTTCGCGTTCCGCCCGCATCCGCGCATAGGTCGCGGCCAGGTTCTGCTCGGGCAGGTCGGTGCGCGTCAGCCGCACGTCGATCACATCGACACCCAGCGCATTCGCCTCGCGTTTCGCGATGTCGCGGATCTTGTTCATCAGCGCCGTGCGGTCGTTCGACAGAACCGCCGTCGAGGGCACCGAGCCCATGACTTCGCGGATCGCATTGTTCAGGATGCCATCCAGCCGGTTCTTGGCGAAGCTTTCGCCGCCATCGCCCACGGCTTCGCGGAATTTCACCGCATCGACGATGCGCCAGCGCGCGAAGGCATCGACCACCAGACGACGGTCGTCGAGCGGCGTGACCTCCAGCGGTTGCGTGGTCAGGCTGATGATCCGGTCATCATATTTCACCACATTCTGCACGAAGGGGATCTTGAAGCCGATCCCCGGCTCGGTCCGCGCCGCGGTCACTTCGCCGAATTGCAGCACCAGCGCCTTTTCGCGTTCATCGACCGTGTAGATCGACGACAGGCCCAGCCCCACGGCGATGATGGCGAGCGGGATCAGGATTTGCACCTTCATCAGTTCGTCCCCCCGGTCGTCGGCTGCACCGGCCGCAGCCGGTCCAGCGGCAGATAGGGCACCGTGCCCGATTGCCCGTCGATCACCACCTTGTTCACGCCGCCCAGCGTCGTGCTCATGGTTTCATAGAACATCCGCCGTTTCGTCACCTCGGGGGCCTTGCGGTATTCCTCATAGACCGAGGTGAAGCGCGCGGCCTGACCCTGGGCGTCGTTGACCACTTCGGCGCGATAGGCCTCGGCCTGCTGCACCAGCTGCGCGGCCTGACCGCGGGCGCCCGCCGTCACCTGGTTGGCATAGGCGTCGGCTTCTTTTTCCAGCTTGTCGCGTTCCTGCTGTGCGGCCTGCACGTCGCGGAAACTGTCGATCACCTCGCGCGGCGGATCGGCGCGGTTGAAGTTCACCCGCACGATGTTGATGCCCGCGGCATAGCTGTCGAGCGTGCCCTGCACGGCGGCGCGCAGATCGGTGGCGATCACGCCGCGGTCGCGGTTCAGGATCGGCGCCAGTTCCGAGCGCGCGATGATGTCGCGCATCGCGGATTCGCTGACGGCGCGGATCGTGTCTTCCGGGTCGGCCAGGTTGAACAGGAATTTCGACGGATCCGAGACGTTCCAGACGATCTGGTAGCTGACATCGACGATATTCTGGTCGCGCGTCAGCATCAGCCCGGAATCGGTGACGAAATCGCTGCTGCGGTTCGCCGAGAACACGCCGTCGCTGCTTTCCGAGGTGCCGATGGCGCGGCTGCGGCCGGTGCCGACCTCGGTGGTGCGTTCGTCGGTGACCGGGATCACCACTTTCGACACCACGGGCCAGGGCGCGAAGTTCAGACCCGGGTTGCCGGTGGCATGGTATTTGCCGAACATCAGCTCGATCGAGCGTTCGTTCTGCTGCACCGTGTAAAACGAGCTCCAGGCCCAGACCGCGGCCAGCGCCACCGCGCCGATGGCGATCGTGCCCAGCGTGAAGGCCGGGCCGTCATCGCGCCCGCCGCCGGGGCGGCCCGGACCGCCGCGCCCGCCCATCAGGACGCGCAGCTGCTCGGTGCCTTTCCTCACGATCTGGTCGATTTCGGGAATCGGCGCGCTGTCATTGGGCCGGCGCGGGCCGGGGCGGCGCGGCGGCTCGCGGTCGTCACCGCCACCCGAGCCCCAGGGTCCTCCGTTGGTCATGCTGTCCTCTTTCGAATGTCCTTGCCCCGAAGTGGGGATTGTTTGCGCAATGTCAACCGCTTCGCTCAGGAATGCCGGGTGGGGGCGCGCATCGTCACCAGTTCCTCGGCCATCGTCGGATGCACGGCGCAGGTGGCGTCGAATTGCTCCTTGGTCGCGCCCATCTTCATCGCGATCGCGGCCATCTGGATCATCTCGCCCGCCTCGGGCGCGACGATGTGGCAGCCCAGCACCCTGCGCGTGTCCTTGCAGACGATCAGTTTCATCAAGACGCGGTCCTCCGCCCCGGCAAAGGCCGAGCGCATCGGCTTGAAGGCGCTGGTATAAACCTCGATCGGGCCCGCTTTGCGGGCGGCTTCCTCGGACAGGCCGCAGGTGCCGAATTCGGGCCGGGTGAAGACCGCCGAGGCGACGAGATCATGATCGGTCACCCGCGGGGTGGCGCCAAAGATCGTGTCGGCAAAGGCATGACCCTCGCGGATCGCGACGGGGGTCAGGTTGATCCGGTCGGTCACATCGCCCACGGCAAAGATCGAGGGGACATTCGTCTGCGACCATTGATCGACGATCACCGCGCCATTCGGGCCAAGCTTGACGCCTGCCGTTTCCAGCCCCAGCCCGGCGGTGTTCGGCACCCGGCCGGTGGCGTAAACCACGGCGTCAAATTCCTGCGACCGGCCATCGCCGCAATGGGCGACAACGCCTGTCGCGGTCCGGCTCACCCGGTCGATCACCACGTTTTCATGCACGTCGATGCCCCGCGCCTTCATCTGCGTCACGATCAGATCGCGGCATTCGGTGTCGAAACTGCGCAACAGGGGCGAGCGGTTCCATTGCGCCACCGCAACCCCCAGCCCGTTGAAGACGCAGGCGAATTCGGACGCGATATAGCCGCCGCCGACGATCAGCAGGCGCTTGGGCAGCTCGGGCAGGTGAAAGAGGTCGTTCGAGGTCAGCACATGCTCGGCGCCTTCAAACGCGGGCACGAAAGGCCGCCCGCCCACCGCGATCAGGATATGTTTGGCGCGGATCACCCGGCCATCGGCCAGTTGCACCTCATGCGGGCCCTTCACCGTGGCGCGGCTGTTGTGAACGGTGACGCCTGCATTCTGCTGCCCGGCGCGGTAGATCCGCTCCAGCCGGTCCAGTTCCGCATGCAGCTTGGCCCGAAACGCGCCCCAGTCGAAGCCGCCCAGGCTTGCATCCCAGCCATAGGCGCGGGCCTCGGCCACGGCGGCAGGCATGCCCGACGCGAAAACCATCAGCTTTTTCGGCACGCAGCCGCGGATGACGCAGGTGCCGCCCATCCGATCCTCTTCGGCCAGCGCCACGCGCGCGCCATGGCCTGCCGCGATGCGGGCCGCCCGCACGCCGCCCGATCCCCCGCCGATCACGAAGAGGTCGAAATCGAAGCTCATCTGCCGTCCTTTCGAAGCCGCGACCGCAGCGGCCGCGCCCAAGGACTTAGCCCCGCGACCCGGTTCCGGCAAGGGCAGGCGCCCGCGCGACCAGTTCCGCCTGCCAGGCGGCGTTTTCCTCGGCCGTCATCACCCAGCCGGGCACCGACAGCTCGCGCTGCCGCGCGGGCGCCTTTGTGGCCGGGGCAGGGGCGCCCTCGCCGGTGATCTCGGCATAGGGGACGGTGGCGTATTTGCCGAAAAGCTTGCCGATCTCGACCCGGTCGGCGCGGAAGACCAGCACCGGACGCGGCACGGAAAGCACCACCCAGGCGAGATAGAAGCACAGCGTCGCGCCGACCGCGCCGACGATCGCGTTCAGGATCATGTCGTCGCGAAAGCCTTCGCCGAAAAACGCGGCCAAGGTCAGGATCGGCGTGATGATCTGCACCACGCCGATGAGGCCGATCACCGCCCCCATCACCAGCGGCAGCACCGACCGGCCGGGGATCACCAGATCCGGGCGGGTCTCAGTCGAGGTCGGCGAAGATGTTCTCGTCATCGGCAAAATCGATCCGTTCATGGGCAATCGTGCCCGCGTTGATATCGCGCAGCTCGACCTGGCCCTCGGCGCCGCCAATGATCACCATGTCGCAGATGTCGATGAACAGCCCGTTCTCGACCACGCCGGGGATCTGGTTGAGCGCCACCGCCAAAGCCCGCGCGTTGCCGATGCGGTTAAGGTGCAGATCGACGATATAGTTACCCTCGTCGGTGATGTAGGGCTGCGTGCCATTCAGCCGCAGCGTCGTCTGCCGCCCCAGAACATCGGTGGCGATCAGCATTTCCTCGATCAAGGCGCGGGTGGTCTGCCAGCCAAAGGGCACGACCTCGACCGGCAGCGGAAAGGCGCCCAGGTTCACCACTTCCTTTGACGCATCGGTGATCACGATCATCCGGTCGGACGCCGTGGCGACGATCTTTTCTTGCAACAGCGCGCCGCCGCCGCCCTTGATCAGCTGCAGCTGCGCGTCGAATTCATCGGCGCCGTCGATCGTCAGATCGAGCCATTTCGCCTCGTCCAGACCGACGACCGAGATGCCGATCTGCCGTGCCAGATCCGCGGTGCGCGAGCTTGTCGGCACGCCGACGATGCGCAGCCCTTCCTCGCGCACGCGCTCGCCCAGGCAGCGCACCATCCAGGCGGCGGTGGAGCCGGTGCCAAGACCGACCTTCATCCCGTCCTCGACGAAATCGACGGCACGGCGCGCGGCGGCGAATTTCGCCTTGTCGATGGGGGAAAGCTCGGCGGGCATGGCGGCTCCTGTCGGACGGGATGCGGATCTTTGCGCGCCGTTATAGCCAAGCCCCGATGCCCATGCGAGGTCTTTTTGCACCCGACCCGGGGCGCGGGCGGTCAGCGCCGCACCAGCCCCGCGCTTTCCAGCGGGCTGTGACCGCGGCGGTGCTGCAAGATCAGCTTCGCGACCTTGGGCGTGGGCACGATCGGCCGCGCGGGCAGGCCGGTGAAAGGATCGCTCGACAGGCTCTGGCGCAGCGCCAGCGCCTGTGTGGGTTCCAGCACGCTCATCGTCTTGTGCCCGGCCAGCATGGTTTCGGCGCGGGCGTTTTCGGCAAAGATCACCTCATGCGTCGGCATCATCACATGCACCCACTCCACCCGTGCCCTGGGGGCGCGGGCGACGCCGGGCAGGCCGACCAGCGCCTTGGCGGCGACCAGCACCTCCTCTCCGGCAAGCGGACCGGTGGCCGGGCGGATCAGCACCCGGTGCTGCCCGGACAGAAACAGGGCCCGGTCATTGCCCAGAACGCCGGGGGCAAAGCGCACCGGCGCCGTCGCCCCCAGGCCGCCGACGCGCCAGCGCCCGACCCATTGCACCGGCCGGTAGCCATTGTCCGAGGTCTGCAGCCGATCCTCCGGCCCCAGATCCTCGACCGGTTTCGGGCCGCGCCGGGTGGCGATCAGCGTTCCGGCGGCAAAGCAGATCGCCTGGCTGGCAAAGGGGGTCAGCATCCCCTCGGTCTCGAGCCCGGTGATGCGATAGGCCCGGCCGGGCTTCAGCCGTTCGGACGCCGCCAGCCCGCGCCCGGTGGCGGGGGTGTCGATCAGATGCACGACCTGCGTATCGGCCACATCCTCCGAGGCGAGCGGGCGGATCAGATAGGACACATCGGGTTCGATCGCGGCGCCGTCCGGGTCCGCCCCGTCCGCCTCGGGCAGGTCGATGAACCGCATCGCCGCCCCGGGGCGCAAGACGAAATGGGCCCGCCCCAGCGCGGCGTCCTCGGTGCCGGGCACCGCGCCGAAAGGATCCGGACCGGAGGAGGTGACCTCGGTCAGCGGCCAGAAACAGAGTGTGGGCATGGCACCTCCTGCCTTTGCGACAGTATCGCCAGAACCGATGAAACAGCGCTTAACATGTTAACCTGTTTAGCGAATTTTGCGGCGCCCGCCAGTGCGGACCGGACCGGCGGGCCGGGAAGGTGGCCGGGGCACCGCTTGCGTGCGCGCAAATGTCGCTTTCGCGCTTTCGTCGCGGGGCGCGACAGGGCAGCATGGCGGCAAAGGGAGTGCGCCATGTTTCTGAGCGTTTTCGACATCTTCAAGGTGGGCGTCGGGCCGTCCTCCTCGCATACGATGGGGCCGATGGTGGCGGGGGGGCGGTTTCTGGACATGCTGCGCGCCTCGCCGTTTCATCCGCGCCATCTGCGGGTGCGGCTTTACGGCTCGCTCGCCTTCACCGGCAAGGGCCACGCCACCGACCGCGCGACGATCCTCGGCCTTGCCGGGTTCCTGCCCGAAAGCTACGAGGCCGAAAAGGCCGAGGCGGCGCTGGCGGCGAACCGCGAGAGCCACATGCTGACGCCGCCCGGGCTGGCGCCGTTGCAGTTCGACCCCGAGCACGATCTGATCTTCGATTACGGCCACCCGTTGCCCGGCCACGCGAACGGCATGGTGATCGAGGCCCGCGACGCCGAGGGCGACGTGATCCTGCGCGAGACCTTTTATTCGATCGGCGGCGGGTTCGTGCTGACCGAGGCGGAACATGCGGCGGTGGATGACAAGGCGCTCGCCGCGCCCGCGCCGGTGCCCTATCCGTTCCGCAAGGCGGATGAGATGCTGGCGATGGCGCAGGCTTCGGGGCTGACGATCGCGCAGATGAAGCGCCGCAATGAACGCCGGTTCCGCTCCGACGCGGAGATCGAGGCGGGGCTTTCGCGGGTCTGGCAGGTGATGAACGATTGCCTGACGCGCGGGCTGGGGACCGAGGGTGTGCTGCCCGGCGGGCTGAAGGTGAAGCGGCGGGCAAAGGCGATCCATGCCGCGCTCGAGGCCGAACGCGGTCTGAACCTGGTGGCGCCGCATACGATCAACGACTGGATTTCCTGCTACGCGATGGCGGTGAACGAGGAAAACGCGGCCGGCGGGCAGGTGGTGACGGCGCCGACGAATGGCGCGGCGGGCGTGGTGCCCGCGGTGATCCGCTACTGGCTGGATCACGTGCCCGGGGCAAGCGGGTCACAGGTGGGGGATTTCCTGCTGACGGCGGCGGCGGTGGGGGGCATCATCAAGACCAATGCCTCGATTTCGGGCGCCGAATGCGGCTGTCAGGCCGAGGTCGGCTCGGCGGCGGCGATGGCGGCGGCGGGGCTTGCGGCGGTCTTGGGCGGCAGTCCCGAGCAGATCGAGAACGCGGCCGAGATCGCGCTGGAGCATCATCTGGGCATGACCTGCGATCCGGTGAAGGGTCTGGTGCAGGTGCCCTGCATCGAACGCAACGGGCTGGGCGCGATCAAGGCGATTTCGGCGGCGAGCTTGGCGCTGCGCGGCGACGGCACGCATTTCGTGCCGCTCGATGCCGCGATCGAGACGATGCGGCAGACCGGGCGCGACATGCATGCACATTACAAGGAAACGAGCCTTGGCGGTCTGGCGGTGAACGTGCCGAACTGCTGAGAGGGGGGGCGCCCTCCTTGGGCGGGCAAGCCCGCCGCGCGTCGGGCGCTTCGGGGGCGCTGCCCCCGCCCGCAAGCGGGCTCCCCCGGGATATTTTTCCAAGGTGAAAGGCAGACCCGGGCCTGCTTTCACCTTGGCGCAAATATCCCGGGGGGTGAATTGGCCGAAGGCCAAGAGGGGGGCAGAGCCCCCTGGCGCGTCTTGGGGTCAGAGCGCGCGCCAGCCGATGTCGCGGCGGCAGAAGCCCTCGGGCCAGTCGATCGCATCGATCATCGCATAGGCGCGTTCTTGCGCCTCGGCCAATGTCGCGCCGCGGGCGGTGACGTTCAGCACGCGCCCGCCGGTGGCAAGGATCCTGCCGTCTTTCGCCGTCGTTCCGGCATGGAAGACCATCTGCGAGGAGGTCTCGGGCAGGGCGTCGAGGCCCCTGATCTCGCTGCCCTTTTCGTAAGCGCCCGGATAGCCGCGCGCCGCCATCACCACGCTGAGCGCGCAATCCTCGGCCCATTGCGCGGTGATCTGGTCAAGCCGCCCCTCGGCGCAGGCCTGCAGCAGGTCGAGCGCCTGACCGCCCAGCCGCGCCATCAGCACCTGGCATTCCGGATCGCCGAAGCGGACGTTGTATTCGACCAGCCGCGCCCGGCCGTTCTCGATCATCAGCCCGGCGTAAAGCACGCCCTGAAACGGCCTGCCGCGGCGCGCCATTTCCGCCACCGTCGGGCGGACGATTTCCGTAAGCACCTGCTCCTGGATCGCCGCGCTCAGCACCGGGGCGGGGGAATAGGCGCCCATGCCGCCGGTGTTCGGGCCGGTGTCGCCGTCGCCCACCCGCTTGTGGTCCTGCGCGGTGCCGACCGGCAGCACGTTCGCCCCGTCCGAGAGGATGAAGAAGCTCGCTTCCTCGCCCGCCATGAACTCCTCGATCACCACCTCGGCCCCGGCCGCGCCGAAAGCGCCGCCGAAGATCTCGCGCAGCCCGGCCTCGGCCTCGGCCAGCGTCATCGCCACGATCACGCCCTTGCCCGCCGCCAGACCATCGGCCTTGACGACGATCGGCGCGCCCTGCGCCCGGACATAGGCCAGCGCGGCCTCAAGATCCTTGAACCGCGCCCAGGCGGCGGTCGGCGCGCCGCAGGCGTCGCAAATCTCCTTGGTGAAGGCTTTCGAAGCCTCGAGCTGCGCCGCCGCGGCCGAGGGCCCGAAGGTCAGCACCCCCGCCGCCCGCAGCGCATCGGCCACGCCCGCGGCCAAGGGCGCCTCGGGCCCGATGATGACGAAATCGATGGCATTTTCCTCGACGCAGGCCAGCACCGCCGCCGGATCGCAGGGATCGATCGTCGCGGTCTCGGCCAGCTGCGCGATGCCCGCATTGCCGGGCGCGACGATCAGCCGGTCGCATTTCGGGTTCTGCTTCACCGCCCAGGCCAGCGCATGTTCGCGCCCGCCGCTGCCCAGAATGAGAATGTTCATGCGGTTCCCCCGTTTGTGGCCGCAATGGCCCTTGGCCTTGGCTTTCGCGCCTTCTAAAGTTTCGCGACACATCAGGCAAGGCAACATGGATATCCTCGACGACGGCCCCGACGCTTCGAAAAACGGCCCCTCCGAAAACAGCGCCTCCGGCAACACGCCCGAATTCACCGTCTCGGAAATCTCGGGCGCGGTGAAGCGGGTGATCGAGGGCGAATTCGGTCGCGTGCGGGTGCGCGGCGAGGTCGGGCGGGTCAGCCGTCCGTCTTCGGGGCACCTGTATTTCGACCTCAAGGATGCGAATGCGGTGATCGCCGCGGTCAGCTGGAAGGGGCAGGTGGCGCGGATGCAGATCCGCCCCGAGGAGGGGATGGAGGTCATCGCCACCGGCAAGCTGACCACCTTTCCGGGGCAGTCGAAATACCAGCTGATCGTCGATGACGTCGAACCCGCGGGGGCGGGGGCGCTGATGGCGATGCTGGAGGCCCGGCGCAAGGCGTTGACGGCCGAGGGGCTTTTCGATCCCGCCCGCAAGAAGCCGATCCCGTATCTGCCCGCGGTGATCGGCGTCATCACCTCGCCTTCGGGGGCGGTGATCCGCGACATCCTGCACCGGCTGCGCGACCGCTTTCCGCGCCGGGTGCTGATCTGGCCGGTGGCGGTGCAGGGCCAGGCCTGCGCGCCCGAGGTGGCGGCGGCGATCCGCGGCTTCAACGCGCTGGCGCCGGGGGGCAAGCTGCCGCGGCCCGATCTGATCATCGTCGCGCGCGGCGGCGGCTCGCTCGAGGACCTCTGGGGCTTCAACGAGGAAGTGGTCGTGCGGGCAGCGGCGGAGAGCCGGATCCCGCTGATTTCCGCGGTGGGGCATGAAACCGACACGACGCTGATCGATTTCGCCGCGGATCGGCGGGCGCCCACGCCCACGGCGGCGGCGGAAATGGCGGTGCCGGTGCGGGCTGAACTGGCCACACGGCTTTCCGAGATGCAGGCCCGGATCAGCCGCGCCACACAGACCCGGATGGCCGGCCGGGCGCAGCGGCTGGCCGATCTCTCCCGCGCGCTCGGCCGCCCCGAGGCGATCACCCGGCCGCGGCGGCAGCGCTTCGATCTCGTCGCCGACCGGCTCTTGCCCGCGCTGCGCATGGTCGTCGTGCGCAAGCGCGCGGCCTTTGCGCCGCTCGAAGCCCGGATCTCGCCGCGGTTGTTGCAGACCTATCTGCGGGTCGAACGCGACCGGCTGGCGGGGCTCTCCGACCGGCTCGGCCGCGCAGAGCAGGCCCGGCTGACCCGCGCGCAGGACCGGTTCGCGCGGCTTGCCGCGATGCTGCAGACGCTCGGCTATCAGGAAACCCTGCGGCGCGGCTATGCGGTGGTGCGCGGCCCGGCTGATCAGGTGCTGACCACCGCCGCCACCGCGGCGGCGCTGGCGCCGCTCGAGATCGAATTTAAGGATGGTCGTTTGCGCGTCCTCCCCGCCGATGCGCCGCCGCCTGCGCCCGCCCCGAAACCGGCGGCCAAACCCCGCAAAGCCGCGAAACCCCCGCCCGATCAGGGCTCGCTGTTCTGAGCGGCTTTCCCGGGACAACCCGGCGAAAGGGCGTATTTGCACCAAGAAGAAGCCGATGTTTCTTCTTGGCTCAAATACGCCTCTTGCCGAGGCCGGGGCCGGGTGCGGCCTGTCAGACCCCGACCTCCGGGCCGGGGCAGTTGAGCGGGGCGGCGCTGGTGTCAAGCGAGACGAGGGGGGCGCCGTCGCGCTTGCCCTCGAACCAGGCAACAAGCGCGTTGCCCTGCAGATGGAAGGTCCAGCATTGCAGGCCCACATCGGCATTGTGGTAATCGAAGCAGATCTGCTCGCCCTGCTGGAACCAGTCGCCTTCCTCGCAATCGCCCGCCGCAAAGGCCCAGACGACCTTGCGGCCGGGGCGGTATTCCTCGATGCCGTAGGTGGTGTCGCCCGCGGAATAGGTGATCGTCTTGCCCAGCGTCAGCGCGTCGAATTGCGCGGCGGTGAGCGGCGGGCCGATGTCCTCGGCCAGCGCGGCAAGCGGGACGAGGGCGAGGGCAAGCGAAACGAGAACTGGGCGCATCGGGGTCTCCCTTTGCGCCCAGCTTGCCGGATCGGGGCAGGCGTGGGAAGCCACGCCTGCGTGATTTTTCAGGCCTCGGCCTTTTCCCGTTCCGCCGGGGCGGCGGCGGCGGGCGCAACCTGCGGGGCAGCGGCCGCGGCGGGGGCGGTCTCGGCGGGGGCGGCCTCGGCCGGTTCGGCGTCGGTCAGCACCAGAGGCGTCTCGCCGTCCGTCGCCGCCGGAGCGGGCGCGGCGGCCGCCTTCGGCTTCGGCTCGCTGTAGACGCTTTCGCCCTTGCGCACGGCCAGAACGCGGTGATCCATCAGCTTGGCGAATTGCGAGGGCACCAGCGCCAGCATCGCCATCACCGGCAGGCTGTGCGGCAGGATCGGGCGGCCCGGCGCCTTCAGATCGCCCAGTTGCAGCGCCGGATAGGGGCGCGCGGGATGGGCGTGGTGATCGGAATGGCGCGGCGCGTTCAGCATCATCAGCGCCGAGCCGGTCTCGATCGCGTCCCAGCTGTGCGCGGCCGTCACCGGTTCATATTCGCCCGGCGCGGTTTCCTGCCGCACGAGGCCGTAATGCTGCACGTAATCCGACAGCATCAGCTGCGCCTGGGTCAGCGCGCAGAGGAACAGGAAGCTGGCAAACCCGGCCGAGCCGAACAGAAGCCCGGCGCCGATCACGAACCACAGCCCGCCCAGAACATAGGTGGCATAGGGGTTGATGCGGTTGAGCCGTTCCCGCAGCGTCGGCTTGCCCGGATTGGCCTTCACCCGCGCGTCGATGATCGCCTTTTCCTTGGCGTAACCGGCCTTGAACGATTCCGACCAGCTGCGCGAGGCGTAAGTCCAGTAGCTTTCGCCCAGCGTCGCCGTGGCCGGATCGGCGGGCGTCGCCACCGAGACATGGTGCACCAGCCGATGCGCCGAAACATGGTGGCCGTAAAGCAGCGAGATATAGACCCACTTGCCGAGGTTGAACAATTTGCGGTCGGCGCGGTGGATCAGCTCATGCGCGTTCGCGTTCGAGACCTGCCCGAACCAGAGCGCGGCGGCGATCATCAGGCCAAGCGTGCCCATCGTCGAGATGCCCGCAAACCCCGCGAGCGAGGCGACGACGATCGGCAGCAGCACGAAATGGGTGATGGCGAGCGCCGACGACAGCTTGTCGGCTTTCGGGAAGGCGGCGCCCTCGGGGGCGTCGGGGGTGGGCTTGGGCGCGCGGCGGTCGAGCACGAAGATGCCGACCGTGATCCAGGCGATGGCCAGCCAGGAGAAGACGCCTCCGAACAGTGCGCCGAGGAAGATCAGCGGCACGGGGGTGAAGGCGAAGAGAGCGAAAGTGTCCACGTCGGGGGTTTCGCGGCCGATCTTGCGCAGGCTGCGCAGGGCGACCATGAATTTCGCGAAGGACAGTTCAGCGGGCTTTTCAGTCATGATGCGGTTTACTCCGGCATGAGATGGCTCCGACTTGAGCGCGCACTTTAGACGGCTTTGCGGAAACCGCAGGGCGACGACTTGCCGCAAGGCCGGATTTTCGCGCAAACGCCCGCAGGCGGGTGGATTTTGCGCGCAGGAACCGCGGATTGGCGGGCGCTGTGGCGATGCGCCGCCTTTGCCCGGCGGCGGCGGGAGGCGGAAAACCGCCGGCGGGTCCGGGGGCCGCGCGGCCGGGCGAGTCGCGCCTTGGCCCTGCCGCGCGGGGGAAAGGCGCCGATCCGGGCTTCTCCCTTCCCTCTTGCCCCCCGATCCGGTAGGGATTTGCAAAACGGAGGCTCCGATGTCGTTCTTCAACAAGCTGAAGTCCCGGCTGACCCGCTCGTCCTCGAAGATCGAGGAAGGGCTTGACGCGATCATCGCCGAGGCCCCGGACACCACGCCGGAGGCGGAAACCGAAGCTGTGGCCGAAGCCCCTGTCGCGCCGGTGGCGGCGCCGGAGCCTGTGGCCGTGCCGGAGCCCGCGCCCGCGCCCGTGCCGGAGCCTGCGCCTGTGGCAGAGCCCGAGCCTGTGGCTGAACCGGAGCCTGTAGCTGTGGTGGAGCCCGAGCCTGTGGCTGAACCGGAGCCTGTAGCTGTGGTGGAGCCGGAGCCTGCGCCCGTGGCGGAACCGGAGCCGGTGGCGGACCCCGAACCCGCGGCGGAGCCCGAGCCTGCCAAACGCGGGTTCTTCGGGCGTCTGCTGGGGCGCGGCGGCAGCGGGTCTGAGCCGGAGCCCGAACACGAGCACGAACCCGAAGCGGAAACCGAACCTGCGGTGGTGGCGTCCGCGGTGGCCTCTGCCGCGGCGGCGGGGCATCCGGGTCTGCTCGGCCGTCTGGTCAGCCGTCCCGACGTGCCGCGCCGGGTGCTCGATGATGCGATGCTCGAAAGCATCGAGGATCTGCTGATCGGCGCCGACATGGGCGTGGATACGGCGCTTCGGGTGACGGCGAACCTGGCCGAGGGGCGGATGGGGCGCAAGCTTTCCGTGCCCGAGCTGAAGGACATCCTGGCCGCCGAAGTGGCGCGGATCATGGAGCCGGTGGCGCGGCCGATGCCGCTTTATGCGCGCCGCCCGCAGGTGGTGCTGGTGGTGGGCGTGAACGGCTCGGGCAAGACCACGACGATCGGCAAGCTGGCGTCGCAGTTTCGTGCGGCGGGCAAGTCGGTGATCATCGCGGCGGGCGACACCTTCCGCGCCGCGGCGGTCGAGCAGCTGAAGGTCTGGGGCACCCGCGCCGGGGTGCCGGTGATGACCGCGCCCGAGGGGGCGGACCCGGCCTCGCTGGCCTTTGACGCGCTCAATCGCGCGACGGCCGAGGGGGTGGATCTGTTGATGATCGACACCGCCGGGCGGTTGCAGAACCGCACCGACCTGATGGAGGAGCTGGCGAAGATCGTGCGGGTGATCCGCAAGATCGACGAGTCCGCGCCGCATAACACACTTTTGGTGCTGGATGCGACGACCGGGCAGAATGCGCTGATGCAGGTCGAGGTGTTCCGCAAGATTTCCGATGTCTCGGGGCTGGTGATGACGAAGCTGGACGGCACGGCGAAGGGCGGCGTGCTGGTGGCGCTGGCCGACAAGTTCGGCCTGCCGATCCATGCGATCGGCGTGGGCGAGCAGATCGACGATCTGTCGCCCTTCGATCCGGAGGAATTCGCCGCCGCGCTGGTGGGGATCGACCAGGACTGACGCCGGGAAGACGGGGGCCGGTTGCGCCTTCGTTGGGCGGGCAAGCCCGCCGCGCCTCAGGCGCTTCGGGGGGCGCTGCCCCCCGTTTTGCGCTGCCGCGCAAACCCCCCGGCGTTTCGCCCAAGGAAAAGCGGGAGTTCTGCGACTTGCAGAACACAATCCCGTCAGGAATCCGCGCCGGGCGACGAAAACCCCTGTCCTTGCGCCCATCCTTGCCTATTTATCGGGCGCGGGTCGCCCGATGGGAGAGGTGTCCGGAGCGCGGGCAGCCGCGGAGGGGGAGAGATGGCAGAACGCAAACCGATACCGCCGGGACTGAAGCTCGCGCTTGATTTCGGCCCGCTTGTGGTTTTCTTCGCGGCGTTCTTCCTGCTGCGCGACCATCCCCTGACGCTGGGCGGCGAGACCTATGGCGGTTTCGTTCTGGCCACGGCAGTCTTCGTGCCGGTGCTGATCGCCTCGATGGCGGTGCTGTGGCGGCTCTCGGGCCATCTGGCGCCGATGCAGGTGGCGACGCTGGTGCTGGTCACCGTTTTCGGCGGGCTTTCGGTCTGGTTCAACGATCCGCGCTTCTTCAAGATGAAACCGACGCTGATCTATCTGCTGTTCGCGGCGCTTCTGGGCTTCGGGCTGGTCCGCGGCAAGCCCTGGCTGCAGCTGGTGATGGACGGCGCGATCCCGATGCGGACCGAGGGCTGGACGATCCTGACCCGGCGGCTGGTGGCGTTTTTCCTGTTCCTCGCCGTCGCCAACGAGGTGATCTGGCGCAATTTCTCGGATGCGACCTGGGTCAATTTCAAGACCTTCGGGCTGACCATCCTGCTGATGGGCTTCTTCGTGGCGCAAAGCCGCCTGTTTGCCCGCTTCGCCCCCGAGGAGGGCGGCAAGCCCGAAAGCTGAGCCGGGCAAAATAGGCGCAACTTTAGCTGGTCGGCGAATGGCCGCAATCCTGCCCTGTTTCGGCAGCAGCCTGCGGGCATCACGGCCGGATCGTCCGGCCGCGCTGAACAGGAGCCAGACATGTCCACCGTCACCGCCAATGCCTCCGAACCCTCCTCTGAAGTCGGCTTTCACAACGAACCGCTGGCGCTTTTGCTGGTCGTGCTCTTCGGGCCGGTGGGGCTGCTTTACACCTCGGTCCGCGGCGGGGTGGCGCTGATCCTGGTGGCGCTGGTCGGCGCGATCTTCACCATGGGCGTCGCGCCGCTTGCGGTCTGGCCGGTCTGCATCCTTTGGGTGCTGGCGGCCGGGATGATGCGCCGCGCCTGAGCCCTCAGAGCTTCGCGAAGCGGCGCCCGATCCGCGCCGCTTCCTCGGCCAGGCCCCAGGGCGGGTTCAGCACCACCATGCCCGAGCCGATCATCCCGTGGCCTTCGCGCGCCGGCGGGAACCGCACCTCCGAGAGCAGCGCCTCGGGATGATCCGCCACCAGCCCGCGCACCATTGCGCGTTGCGCCGGGGCCACCGCCACATGCGGCGCGAGGATCGGATACCAGAGCGCGATGACGCCGACATTCCACTTCCGCGCCAGCTGGCCCACAAGCTTCGGCACGGTTTCGTAATCCGATTTCACCTCCCACGAGGGATCGATCAGCAGGACCCCGCGGCGCGGTGTCGGCGGGCACATCGCCAGCGCCATCTGCAGCCCGTCCTTTTGATGGAAGATGCCGCCATGCGCCGCCATCGCCACCTTCAGCGCGGCGAATTCCTGCGGATGCAATTCGCACAGCTGCAGCGAATCCACCGGCCGCAGCAGCGTCGCCGCCAGCAGCGGCGAGCCCGGATAGGCCGCGCGCCCCTGCGCCTTGCGCACCGCGGCAAGCGCCCGCATGTAGGGATGATCGGCGGCAAACCAGCGCTCGGCTTCGGCGCGCGCGATCCCCGCCGCCGCCTCGCCCGTCTTCGCCGCCTCGGCCCCGTCAAGCGCATAAAGCCCGCGCCCGGAATGGGTTTCCATGTAGCTGAGCGGCTTGTCCTTGCGCGTCATGTAGTCGAGCAGCGCCGCCAGCAGCGCATGCTTGTGCACATCGGCCAGATTCCCGGCATGATAGGCATGTTGATAAGACAGCATCAAAGCCTCCCTTTGCGCCTTCCTGACCTGACCGGGCCCGGGGCGCAAGCGCCGCCTGTTCACCTTGGTCGAAATATCCCGGGGGGAATTGGCCGCAGGCCAAGGGGGGCAGCGCCCCCGCCTCCTCGCAAAAGAAAACGGCGGCGCTCAGGGAGGAGGAGAGAGCGCCGCCGCGATAACCTCGGCCCAGGGAGGAGGAGAGGGCCTCGGGTATTCCGGTGCCACCCGGGAGGAGGTGGGCAGCACCATTCCGCCGCCCAGGGAGGAGGAGAGGGCGGGCAGGATCAGGTCGAAGACCGGCGGCCTCTGGGAGGAGGACGAGGCCGCCGTCTTCTATCGAAGCCCCAGGGAGGAGGAGAGGGGCTTGATCCGGTGTCCGGCAGATGGGGCCGGTATGGGGTGGCGGCATCCTCAGGGAGGAGGAGAGAGGATGCCGCCGATCTCCGAGACCCAGGGAGGAGGAGAGGGTCTCCGGAAGTCTGTTCTACTTGCCGTAGGCCGCTTCCAGCGCGATGCGGGTCAGCATCGAGCGGTGCATGCCAAGATCGTTCAGCTCGCGGTTCGACAGCGAGCGCAGTTCCGCCAGCGTCTGGCGATAGACCTTGCGGCGGGCCAAGGCCTCGCGGATCGAGGCCAGAAGATTGGAAAAACCGCTCTCGGTCGTCCGGATGTCGCTGACCAGTGCCATCGGTCGTGTTCTTTCGTTCGTGTCGTCTTGGGGTTTAGCTTCGGACCGTCCGGCTGTCGCTGTGGTGCACCGTCGCTGTTGGGGCTAACATGGCCCGATTGCTGCGGCTGCACAATGGGCGGCGGGGGCAATGCTGCCTTGCGGAAAATGCATAACGGATTCTGACCTGAATCCGCCTCCAAACTGGATTAATTCCACATTGGACCGCGCAAATATCGTGCAAATCTTGCTTGGCCCGGGGGCGCCCCCTTGCAGCCCGCGACAAATGCGCCACAGTCCCCGGCAAATCGACAGGAGAGAGCCATGACGCTTACGAAGGAATCGGTGCTGGAGGCGCTGCGCAAGACCGCCTTGCCGGGGGGCGGGGATGCGGTCGGCCGCAATCTGGTGCATGCGCTGGCGGTCGAATCGGGGGTTGTGCGCTTCGTGCTGGAGGGCGCGCCCGAGGCGGAGCTGCTGGCGCTGCGGCCGGTGCTCGAAGGGGCGGTGCGGGCGCTGCCGGGGGTCAAGAGCCTGTCGGTGGTGATCCCGGCCGGGCCGTCGAAGGCGCCGGGCGGCGGGGTGAAGATCGGCGGCCACGCCAAGCCGCAAGATGGCCCCCTGCCGGTGCCGGGCGTCGCGCATGTGATCGCGGTGGGCTCGGGCAAGGGGGGCGTGGGCAAATCCACCGTCGCCTCGAACCTGGCCGTGGCTTTGGCGCGGGCGGGCAAGCGGGTGGGGCTGCTTGACGCCGATCTTTACGGGCCGAGCCAGCCGCGGATGATGGGGACGACGGAAAAGCCCGCCTCGCCCGACGGGCAGACGATCCTGCCCGTGCGCGCGCATGGGGTGGTGCTGATGTCGCTCGGGCTGATGCTGCGCGAGGACGAGGCGGTGATCTGGCGCGGTCCGATGCTGATGGGGGCGCTGCAACAGATGCTCGGTCAGGTGAAATGGGACCATTTCGGGCCGCTCGATGTGCTGGTGATCGACCTGCCGCCCGGCACCGGGGATATTCAGCTCAGCCTGTGCCAAAAGACGGTGCTCGACGGGGCGGTGATCGTGTCGACGCCGCAGGACATCGCGCTTCTGGATGCGAAGAAGGCGCTCGACATGTTTTCGAAGCTGAAGCTGCCGGTTCTGGGGCTGATCGAGAACATGTCGACCTATGTCTGCCCGAACTGCGGCCACGAGGCGCATCTGTTCGGCCATGGCGGGGTGGAACACGAGGCGGCGCGGCTCGGTCTGCCGTTCCTCGGCGCCTTGCCGCTGGCGCTTGAAGTGCGCGAGGCGGGGGATGCGGGCCGTCCCGTGGCCCTGGGCACGGGCGCGGCGGCCGAGGCCTATGCGGCGATCGCGGCGCAGCTGATCGCGGCGGGCGTGGCCTGATTTCGCCGCGCTTGCGCGCGGCGACCCGCGGGGGGGCTCCGCCCCGTCGTCCATTGGTTCTTGAACCAATGGCGCACCAATGGACGACCCCCGAGGTATTTGAGGCAAGATGAAAGGGCAGTCGCAGGGCTGCCCTTTGGCGTTGCGGAGTTTGGGGTCTTGGGTGGGAAATCATGGGACGGATTGGGCGGGCGGGGGTCGCCGCCCGAATCACCTGCCCGTGTTCGGCCGTGATCGGGGCGTTCTTCGGGGGTGCTGCCCGGGATTTCGCGGGTTTCGGCCGGTTGCGCGGGAATTTGCCCCACCGGACGGGATGGCGGATCTGTCACAGAGGTGTTGCCTAGATGTTGTGGTTGATCTGGATCAATCCCGCTACAGCTTTGCCTTTGCTATAAAAGTTATCCACAAGCTGTTGAGTTTTCATCGCTTTCCGCGCCACGTGCCGGACAGGAATTCCATCGCTTCCCAAAATATCCCTTGAAATCCCACCCCAGACCATGGCATCACTGCCTCACGGAAGACGGGCAAGAGGCAGCAAGACCTCAACGGCGCAAAGACCGAAAGTTTCATACAGGCACCCGCTTCACGAAAGAGAGATCCGGCGCGCGAGCGAGCAGACATCCCCCAGGTGGCGCGCGCAGACCGGACAGCCCAGAGATGGGACGAGGGCGGCGGATCGAGCAGTGGCAGCAGCTCGGTCCGCCGTTTTCCTTCAAGACCACCGACGGGGACGCGGACAGGAGTTGCCGCCTTGGCGGGCATGTTCATCGGCGAATACACCTTCAAGGTGGACAGCAAGGGTCGCGTGTCGATCCCGGCGCTGTTTCGTCGTGAGCTGGAGGAAGGCGATCCCGAAGCCGCCGTGACGAAGCGCCCGCGTCTGGTCATCGTCTACGGTGCCGACACCCAGAAAATGCTGCAGGTTCATTCCTTTGCGGGCTTCCAGAAGCTGGCTGCCGCGATCAACGCGCGCCCCTACAGCGATCCGAGCCGCGCCATCCTGCAACGCTTCGTGCTGAACAAGGCGCATCCGACCGAGATCGATCCCGATGGCCGTCTGGTCCTGCCCGCCACGCTGCGCGAGCGCTTCCAGCTGACCGGCGACGCCTATTTCGCCGGCATGGGCGAGACCTTCGAGATCTGGAACCCCGACACCTTCGCCGCCGTCGATCAGGCGCGGCTGGAAAAACTGATGGCCGAGATGGGCGCCGATTTCGACCCGCTCAGCCTGCTCAACGGGGGCTGAGATGGACCGACCCGACACCCCGCACATTCCCGTTCTGCTGCGACCGCTCCTTCAGGCGGTCGCGCCTGTCTTGGGGACATGGCTTGACGGCACCTTCGGGGCGGGGGGCTATGCGCGCGGCCTGCTGGCGGCGGGGGCGGCGCGCGTCATCGGCATCGACCGCGATCCGCTGGCCTTCGAGATGGCGGCGCCCTGGCGGGGCGAGTTCGGCGAGCGGCTGGTGCTGGTCGAGAACACCTTTTCCAACCTGGATGCCGTCGCTGCCGAGATCGCGCCCGAGGGGCTGGACGGGGTCGTTCTGGATCTCGGCGTCTCCTCGATGCAGCTTGATCAGGCCGAGCGCGGCTTTTCCTTTCTGCGCGACGGGCCCTTGGACATGCGGATGTCGCAATCCGGGCCCTCTGCCGCCGATCTGGTGAACGAGGCCGACGAGGCGGCGCTGGCCGACATCCTTTATCATTACGGCGAGGAACGCGCCTCGCGCCGGATCGCGCGGGCCATCGTCGAGGCCCGCAAGGCCGCGCCTTACGAGAGCACGAAGCAGCTGGTGGCGACGATCGAGCGCTGCCTGCCGCGGCCGAAACCGGGCCAAAGCCACCCCGCCACGCGCAGCTTTCAGGCGCTGCGCATCGCGGTGAACGACGAATTCGGCCAGCTGATCGAGGGGCTCGAAGCCGCCGAACGGGCGCTGAAACCGGGCGGCAAGCTGGCGGTCGTCACCTTCCATTCGCTCGAAGACCGGGTGGTGAAGCGGTTCTTTCTGGCGCGCTCGGGCCGGGCGCCCGGGGGGTCGCGCTATGCGCCCGAGACCGCCCCCGAGGCGGCGGCCTTCGATCTTGTGACCCGAAAAGGGGTCGGACCGGACGAAATCGAGCTTGCAGAGAACCCGCGGGCACGCTCTGCTATTATGCGCATCGGTGCGCGCACCGATTCCCCTGCCGGTAGAGCTGATCGTGCCAGCCTTGGCCTGCCGGCCCCCCTTTTCGAAACCGACCGCAGCCGGGGCCGCCCCAGATGAAGACCATCTCGTATATCCTTGTTTCGCTTTGTGTTCTTGGTCTTGCCTTCTGGGCTTATCACGTCAATTACGCGACCCAGGACCGCGAACAGGAACTGCGCGCGCTGAATGCCGAGATCGCCGATCTGCAGGAAGGGCTGAGCGTGCTGCGCGCCGAATGGGCCTATCTCAACCGCCCCGAGCGGCTGCGCGAGCTGGTGAACCTGAATTTCGCCTCGCTTGGCCTGTTGCCGATGACCCCCGATCAGTTCGGCACCGCCGCGATGGTCGCCTATCCCGCGCCCGAGGGCACCGATCCGCTGGCGATCGATCAGGCCGTCGCGCAGGCGATCGAAGTTTCCGCGCCGCCGACCGATGACGAAAGCTCCCGCATCGCCGAGGAGGCCGCGCAATGAGCCCGCGCACCCCGCTGCGCCCGCTGGCGCGGATCCTGGACGCCCGCGCCCGCGGCGAAAACCCCGACCTGATCGAGCGCGCCAATATCCGCGCCCGCGGCGAGGCGGGGCGGGAAGCCGCGCGCGCCCGCGTCGCCTGGCGCATCGGGCTGGTGATCGGGATCTTCTGCGTCTGTTTCGGCGCGGTGGGGGTGCGGATGGGCACGCTGGCCGCCTCGACCCCCGAAGAGCCGCAACGGGCCGACACCGCCCCGGCGATCCTGGCGCAGCGCGCCGACATCACCGACCGCGAGGGCCGGGTGCTGGCGACGAACCTTGTGACGCACGCGCTTTATGCGCAGCCGCCGATGATGGTCGATCCGGTCGGCACGGCGCGGAAACTGGCGAAGATCTTCCCCGATCTGGATGCGAAACGGCTGGCCGCCGATTTCACCGGCCCGCGCAAATTCGTCTGGATCAAGAAGAAGATCTCGCCCGAGCAGCTGCAGCAGGTGCATGACATCGGCGAGCCGGGGCTTTTGTTCGGCCCGCGCGAGATGCGGCTTTATCCGAACGGGCGGCTGGCGGCGCATGTGCTGGGCGGGGCGCGCTTTGGCAACGAGGGCGTGGACAGCGCCGAGATCATCGGCACGGCGGGGGTCGAAAAGGCCTTTGACAGCTGGCTGCGAGATCCCGACAACAACGGTGCGCCGCTGAAGCTTTCGATCGATCTGACGGTGCAGCAGGCGGTCGAGGAAATCCTGGTCGGCGGCATGAAGCTGATGAATGCCAAGGGCGCCACCGCGGTGGTGATGGATGTGCACACGGGCGAGATCGTCGCGCTGGCCTCCTTGCCCGATTTCGACCCCAATGACCGCCCGGCGCCGCTGGCCAAGGGCGATGCCAGTGACAGCCCGCTTTTCAACCGGGCGGTGCAGGGGGTTTACGAACTCGGCTCGACCTTCAAGATCTTTGCCGTGGCGCAGGCGCTGGAACTGGGGCTGGTGAACCCGACGACGATGCTGGACACGAAATCGCCGATGGTCTGGGGCCGGTTCCGGATCCGCGATTTCCACAATTACGGCCCGGCGCTGTCGATCACCGATATCGTCGTCGAAAGCTCGAACGTCGGCACGGCGCGGATCGCGCTTCTGATCGGCGGGCAGCGGCAGAAGGAATTTCTGGAAAGCCTGGGCTTCATGGCGCCGACGCCGGTCGAGCTGTCCGAGGCGCCCTCGGGGCGGCCGCTCGTGCCCGCGAAGTGGTCCGAGATCACCTCGATGACGGTGGGCTATGGCCACGGGCTGGCGGCCTCGCCGCTGCATCTGGCGGCGGCCTATGCGACGATCGCCAATGGCGGTTACAAGGTCCGGCCGACGCTGGTGCATGCGCCCGCGCGCGAACGGGGGCCGCAGGTGATGTCGACCGAAGCGGCGCGCAAGTCGCTGGCGATGATGCGGGCGGTGGTGACGCGCGGCACGGCCTCTTTCGCCGATGTGAAGGGCTATGAGGTCGCGGGCAAGACCGGCACCGCCGACAAGGTGAAGCCGGGCGGCGGCTATTACGACAACAAGGTGATTGCCACTTTCGCCTCGGCCTTTCCGGCCTCGGACCCGAAATACGTGCTGGTGCTGAGCCTGGACGAACCGTCGTCCTTTGCGGCGAACGAGACGCGGCGGACGGCGGGCTGGACCGCGGTGCCGGTCGCGGCCGAGGTGATCCGCCGCATCGCGCCGATCCTGGGCCTGCGTCCGGCCGACAGCGTGCCCGAGGTGCTGGACGGGATCCAGCTGGTGAAGGCCGCGAAAGGGCATTGAGGGCAGAGCGGGGCGCTGCCCCGCACCCCGGCGTATTTGCACCAGGAGAAGCATCGGGGAGAAACACGGGGTCGGGCCACAGGGTCCGGCCCTTTGCTTTGGCGGGCTTGCGGGGCGAAGGGCTTCGGGCTATTTGAGTTATAGTATAACGTAACTCAGATGGACGGCCATGACCCTTTCCCCCACCGATCCCCGCCTTCCGGTCACCGTGCTTTCGGGCTTTCTGGGCGCGGGCAAGACCACGCTTCTGAACCATGTGCTGAACAACCGCGCCGGGCGTCGCGTCGCGGTGATCGTCAACGACATGTCCGAGGTGAACATCGATGCCGATCTGATCCGCGAGGGCACCGAATTGAACCGCGCCGAGGAGGCGCTGGTCGAAATGACCAACGGCTGCATCTGCTGCACGCTGCGCGACGATCTGCTGAAAGGCGTGCGGGCTCTGGCCGAGGCCGGGCGGTTCGACTATCTGCTGATCGAGGGCACGGGCATTGCCGAACCCTTGCCCGTCGCCACCACCTTCGATTTCCGCGACGAGCGCGGCGCGAGCCTGTCCGACATCGCGCGGCTCGATTGCATGGTCACCGTGGTCGATACGATCAACCTGACGCAGGATTTTTCCGGCAACGACTTTCTGGCCGATCGCGGCGAAAGCCTGGGCGAGGAGGACGCGCGCACGCTGGTCACGCTTCTGACCGAGCAGATCGAATTTGCCGATGTGGTGGTGCTGAACAAGGTCAGCGATGCCGGGCCGGAAAAGCTGCAACTGGCGCGGCAGATCGTCAAGGCGCTGAACCCCGATGCGCGGCTGATCGAGACCGATTTCGGCCAGGTTCCGGCCGAGGCGATCTTTGACACCGGGCTGTTCGATTTCGCCCGCGCCGCCGAACATCCGCTGTGGGCGAAAGAGCTTTACGGTTTCGCCAACCACACCCCCGAAACCGAGGAATACGGGATTTCGAGCTTCGTCTATCACGCCCGCGCGCCGTTTGATCCGGGCCGGATCGAGGCCGCTTTGGGCGGCGCGTTGCCGGGCGTGATTCGCGCCAAGGGGCATTTCTGGCTGGCGACGCGGCCCGATTGGGCGGTCGAATTCAGCCTGGCGGGGGCTTCGGCCCGGGTCACGCCCTTGGGGCGCTGGTGGGCCTCGGTCCCGCCCGAGCGGCTGCCCGCGCATCCCGATGCGCAGCGCGAGATCGCGCGGCACTGGGCCGAGCCCTGGGGCGACCGGCGCCAGGAAATCGTCTTCATCGGCGTCGATCTGGACCGCGACACGATCTGCGCCCGGCTGAATGCGGCGCTGGTTCCGGCCGAGGATTTCACCCCCGAGGCCTGGGCCGGTCTGCCCGATCCTTTCCCGCGCTGGGGGCAGGGGGCATGAGGCGCAATCTGGCGACGCCGCTGCGCCGCCGGGTCCGGTCGGACCCGATGGCGGCCTTTGACCGGCTGCCGCCGCCCGCGCGGACCTGGGCACATCAGGCCGTGCTGCCCTGGTCGGCGGCCTCGGTGGCGCGGATCTGGGCGCGGGCGCTGGCGGAAACCGGCTGCCCCGAGGCGGCTTTGGACCGCCTGCATCTGGCCGAGGCGCGGACGCTGGCCCGCGAGCCGTCGCTCAGCGCGAAAACTTGACGGCGACGGAAAAGGCGTAGCTCGGTTTTGCCAGCTCCGCGGGGGCGGCGGGGAATCTCCCCGCCTTCTGCACCGCCGCCAGCGCCGCCGCATCCAGCGCCGGATGACCCGAGGAGCGGTTCACCGCGGCCGAGAGCAGCGTGCCGTCGCGGGTGACCCGCAGCGCCAGCCCGACCGAGCCCGCCGCCCGTCCCGCCGCGGCGGGATAGCTCTTTCGCCGCTCGATCCGGGTGCGGATCGTCGCGCCCCATTTCGAGAGCAGGCTTTTCGTCGTGCCCGCCGAGACCGTCGCCTGTGCATCGGCCCCGCCCGTGCCCGCCTGCGCCCCTGCGCCCGATCCCGCCGCGCGCGAGGCGGCGCGGCTCTCGCTGCGTTCGGGCGCGGGTTTCGCCTGTTTCGGCTTTTCCACCCGCGGCCGCGGCTCGGGTTTCGGCTTGGGCGGTGGGGGCTTGGGCTTGTCTTCGGCGCGTTTCGGCGGCGTGATCTTCGGGGGCTCGGGCGGCAAAAGCACCGGATCGGGCAGCCGCACTTCGGGAATGTCGATCACCGGCGCGGTCAGCGGCAGGGTCATTTCCGGCTCGGGCAGGGTGATCTGCGGCGCCAGATCGACGAAGGTCGCGGCGATCGCGTCAAGGCTGTCGAGATCCTCGCCGCCCGCCCCCGCCGCCACCAGCGCCGCGGGCGCGGCCTCGGTCTGTGACAGCACGGAAACCGCCACGGCATGCAGCGCCACCGAAAGCGCCAGCCCCCACAGAAGCGCCCGGCCGGGCGCCTCGGGCGGATCGGCGAGCGCGAGGCTCATGGGGTCGCCTCCTCCAGACCGACAAGGCCGATCTTCAGATAGCCGCCCGCGCGGAGCTGGTTCAAAAGCCCCATCATCTCGCCGTAAGGCACGGATTTGTCGGCGGAAATGAAGATGCGCGTGGCCAGATCGCCCTTTGTCGCCTCGGCCAGCCTTGCAGGCAGATCGGTGGGGGTGACCGGATCGCGGCCCAGCATCAACCCCTTGTCGGCACTGAGCGACAGCACGACTGGTTCGGGTGGGCGCGGCTGCGGCCTGCCCGAGGCCACCGGCAGATCCAGCGGCACATCGACGGTCGACAGCGGGGCTGCGACCATGAAGATGATCAAAAGCACCAGCATCACATCGATGAAGGGGGTGATGTTGATCGCGGCTTCGGGCGTCAGATCCTCGCCGTCGGAGAGCCGGACCGCCATTATTCCGCCACCAGATGCAGCGGCGTCACCGAGGGCGCCAGCCGCGCCCGGTCCAGATCGCGCGAGAGCGTGCGTTCGACCAGCGCCGCCGCATCGGTCAGCGCGGCGCGGTAGCCGCCGACGGCGCGGGTCAGGTGGTTGTAAAGCAGCACCGCCGGGATCGCCGCCACCAGGCCGAGCGCGGTGGCCATCAGCGCCTCGGCGATGCCGGGGGCGACGACGGCGAGGTTCGACGAGCCGCTTTCGGCAATGCCGACAAAGGCGTTCATGATCCCCCAGACGGTGCCGAACAGCCCGACGAAGGGCGCGGTCGAGCCGATCGAGCCCAAGGCCGTCACCCCCGATTGCATCGCCCGCGCCGCCCCGGCCTCGATCCGGGTCAGATCAAGCGCGACGCGCTCCTTGATGCCCGCATCCGGCAACCCCGCCGAGGCGCGGATTTCCGAACTTGCCGCCGCCTGCATACGCGCCACGATCCCGCCGCTCAGCGCCGCGCCAAGCGTGCCGCGCGCCGCCAGCACCCGGTAATCGCGTGCCAGACGGCGGTGCGACAGGGTCAGCTGCACCAGCTTGCCCGCCCAGATCGCCCAGGCCAGCACCGAGGCCGCAAGCAGCCCCAGCATCACGCCCTGCACCAGAATATCGGCATGGGCGAACATCGCCATCGGGGTCAGCGCGTCGGACCCGGCGGCGGTGCGCAGGGCTTCGGCCAGGGACGAGAGCCCGACACGGTCGAGAAACAGGATCAGCGCGTCATTGGCGGGCGCAGGCATGACGGGGGGCATGGCAGACCTCGGGAGCGTTCAGAGCGGGAAAGGGGCGGCTGGCGGAGGGCTGGCTTTGTCCCCTCCTGCGCTTGTTGAGTGAACTTGTCAAGTAATTGGCCTCCGCGCCGGGCCATCCGGGCGCGGCGGAGTGCACGCGGAGTGCAGGCGGGGGCGGGGGCGGGGACGCAACGGGTCGGGCGGGGCGACAGCGGCATCGGCGAACCTTGTTCGGTCGGGCGAAACCGCCCGGCGGGTGGGATGTCGCGGAAAGCCGGGGCGTTCCGCAGACGGCGGGCCACCTCTGCGGAACGGGCCGCTTCCGCGGCGCCCCTCGCGCCCCGGAAAGGGTGAATGTCCAAGCAGGTCTCCTGGCTCGCGGGTCTTGGCGGCGTCGGCCTTCCCGGGCGGGCCCAGTGGCATGTCGACGTCGCTCGCCGCTCACAGTTGCGGGGGCAGCCGCGGTCTGGGCTCGGGGGCCGTTCCGCGTTCCCTTTCAATCCGGCCCGCAGGCCGGAACTTGGACGCGAAAAGCCAAATCCAATTCGCCCGCCGCGTCAAGCCGGAACTGCGACCTGCGGTTGTGGGCCCGCGTCGGGTCAGCCGCGGGGAAGCGGGGGCGTGCGCAGGATGCAAGGGATGCGGAAATGCGCGGGGCTGGCCGGGCCGCCCTCGATCAGCGCGAAGACCTTGGCGATCATCCCGTCCACGTCCTGCTCGATCATGCCAACATTGTCAGGCAGTTGCGCGGCGAAAGCGTCATAGTCGAAACAGCCGTAGCGCATCCGCCCGGCGTGATCGGGCACGGCGCGGTTGAGCCAGCACACCACCCCTTCAAGGCTGATCGTCGAGTTCACGAACAGCCCCGGCGGCAGCGCCCCCGCCCGCGCATCCAGCGCCCGTTCCGCCTTGTCGGGCGAATAGCCGCAGGCCAGGATCGCATCCTCGGGCAGGGGCAGGCCGCGTTCGGCATGGGCGGCGCGAAAGCCGCCGATCCGCTCGGCGGTGTTGTGATCCGCGGCCCGCCCGCCGATGAACAGAAGCGGCCCGGTATAGCCCAGATCGTCGCGGCAGCGGTCAAGGATCAGATGCGTCAGCGTCTTTGCCCCGGCAAAGTTGTCCGAGGTGACCGAGGCCGCCTTCGATCCCGGCAGGTCGAGGTTGAGCACCCGCACCCCGGCCGCGGCGCACAGATCGGCGATCCGGTCCGGGTCGGTGGCGCCATTCGCCACCAGACAATCGACCTGATAGGACAAAAGCGCCCGGGCGGCCTCGAATTCCAGCGCCGGGTCGCGCTGCGTGCAGGTCATCACCGGAAACATCCCATGCGCGCGCGCCACCGCCTCGAAGCGCTCGGCCATCGCGCCGAAATAGCGGTTGTCATATTTCGGCACGATCATGCCGACGATGTTCGAGCGGTCCCGCCGCAGCAGGCTGGCCTGATAATTCACCGCATAGCCCTGTTCGCCCGCCAGCGCGGTGATCCGCTCGGCCAGCTTTTCGCTGATCCGCCGCTTCTTCCAGGACCCGTTCAGCACCGCGCTGACCGCGCTGGGCGAAGTCCCCGCCAGTTCGGCCAGGTCATAGATCGTCGGGCGCTTGCGGCCGGGGCCAGGGGTGTCGGTCATGCTTTTCCGTCTGCTGTCATCTTCCATCTTGACGTGAATCGAAACCGGATGCAATTCTGCTTCATCGATTGAGCAAGCTTGCACAACCGATGAAGCAAGCGAGGCGGGGGCGAGGAGGCGGCGCAACCGGGTCGTGTCGGCAGTGCCGGACGGGCTTTCGGGTCCGGTCGGGCGGCGGACGGGACCGGGGCCAAGACCGGGCCGGGCCTTGCGGATCATCCAGAGGAGGAGACCAGGATGAACAAGACGATTTCGCTGGCGGGGGCTTCGGTTCTTGTCGCGGCTTTCTTCGGCGCCGCGGCGAGCGCGCAGGAAGCGGCCACGGTGGCCTTCCTGATGCCCGACCAGGCCTCGACCCGCTACGAGCAGCACGATTTCCCCGGCTTCAAGGCGGCGATGGACAAGCTGTGCGCCGAGTGCACGGTGATCTATCAAAACGCCAATGCCGATGTGGCGCTGCAACAGCAGCAGTTCAATTCGGTGATCGCGCAAGGCGCCAAGGTGATCGTGCTTGATCCGGTCGACAGCGCCGCCGCCGCGGGTCTGGTGGAAATCGCGCAGTCGCAGGGCGTCAAGGTCATCGCCTATGACCGTCCGATCCCGGCGAAACCGGCCGATTACTACGTGTCCTTCGACAATGAGGGGATCGGCTATGCGATCGCGAAATCGCTGGTCGAGCACATGAAGGCCTCGGGCGTCCCGGACGGCGCGGGCGTGCTGGAAATCAACGGCTCGCCCACCGATGCGGCCGCCGGTCTGATCCGCGACGGCATCCACCGCGCGCTGGAGGAATCGCCCTACACCAAGCTTTCCGAATTCGACACGCCGGATTGGGCGCCGCCGAAGGCGCAGGAATGGACCGCCGGGCAGATCACCCGCTTTGGCGATCAGATCAAGGGCATCGTCGCGGCCAATGACGGCACCGGCGGCGGCGCGATTGCCGCGCTGAAAGCGGCGGGCGCCGATCCGATGCCGCCGGTCACCGGCAACGACGCCACCATCGCGGCGCTGCAGCTGATCATTGCGGGCGATCAGTACAACACGATTTCGAAACCCTCTGAAATCGTTGCCGAAGCCGCCGCGAATGTCGCCGTGACCTTCCTCAAGGGCGAAACGCCGGCGCCGAAGACCACGCTGTACGACACCCCTTCGGAGCTGTTCGTTCCGGCCGTGGTGACGCGCGAGAACATCAAGGCCGAGATCTTCGACAAGGGCATCCAGACCGCCGCCGAGATCTGCACCGGCGACTATGCCGAGGGCTGCAAGGCGCTGGGCATCGAGTAAGATCCGGGCATCGCGTAAGCTGTGACCGACGGGCGCAGGCGGGCGACTGCCTGCGCCGCACTGGGGAGGAGAGCCTGATGGCTGTGAATGATGCTTCGCTTGCGCCCGCGCGCGAGCCGATCCTGCGGCTGCGCGGGATCACCAAGACCTTCGGCGCCGTGTCGGCGCTGAGCGACATCGACCTTGACGTCCATGCGGGCGAGGTGGTGGCGCTGGTGGGCGACAATGGCGCGGGCAAAAGCACGCTGATCAAGATCCTGGCGGGGGTGTTTCAGCCCACGTCGGGGACGATCGAATTCATGGGGCGTCCGGCCAGCATCGACAGCCCCTCGGCGGCGCTGACCTTGGGCATTTCCACCGTCTTTCAGGATCTGTCGCTGTGCGAAAACCTGGATGTGGTGGCGAACCTGTTCCTTGGACAGGAGCTCTCGCCTTGGGCGCTGGATGAAGTGCAGATGGAGGTCCGCGCCTGGCAATTGCTGGGTGAGTTGGCCGCCCGCATCCCTTCGGTGCGCGAACCCATCGCCTCGCTTTCGGGCGGGCAGCGGCAGACCGTCGCCATCGCGCGCTCGCTGCTCTTGGAGCCGAAGATCGTCATGCTGGATGAACCCACCGCCGCGCTGGGGGTGGCCCAGACCGCCGAGGTGCTGAACCTGATCGAGCGGCTGCGCGATCGCGGCTATGGCGTGATCCTGATTTCCCACAACATGGACAACGTCCGCGCGGTGTCGGACCGCATCGCGGTGCTGCGGCTGGGGCGCAACAACGGCACCTTCTCCAAGGATGCCACGCGCGAGCAGATCGTCGCCGCGATCATGGGGGCCGATGACAATGTCGCCGCCCGCCGAGATGCCATCGAAAGAACAAGGGCCCAGCAATGAGCATGAAACCCGACACCTCGCCCATCGCCTATGACCGCGCCGATGCGCGGGTGCGGGCCGATACCGGGCTGGCCGGTGCGGCGCGCGCCTTTCTCGACCGCATCCGCTCGGGCGATCTCGGCATCCTGCCCGTCGTGGTGGGGCTGATCCTGATTTCGGTGGTCTTTTCCACCCTGAACCCGGTCTTCCTGCTGCCCAACAACCTGGTCAACCTGCTGTTCGATGCCGCCGCGGTGGGCTTCATCTCGCTCGGCATCGTGCTGATCCTGCTTCTGGGGGAAATCGACCTGTCCGTCGGTTCGATGAGCGGGCTGGCCTCGGCCTTGGTCGGCGTGTTGTGGGTCAACATGGGGGTGCCCTTGCCGCTGGCCATTCTGGCGGCGCTTTCGGCCGGGGCGGCGATGGGGGCGATCTATGCGACGCTGCTCAATCGCTTCACCATGCCCAGCTTCGTCTCGACGCTTTCGGGTCTGCTCGCGCTTTTGGGGATGCAGCTTTACATCCTCGGGCCGACCGGCTCGATCAACCTGCCGTATTCGTCTTTCCTGGTCCGCTTCGGACAGATCCTGATCATGCCGGACTGGATGTCCTACGGCCTCGCCCTTGTTCCGGGGCTGGGCATCCTGTGGTTCGGCTTCCGGCAGATGAAGGCGCGGGCGGCGGCGAACCTGTCGCATGCCTCCGCCAGCGTCGTTCTGGTCAAGGCGGGGGCGGTCACCCTGCTTCTGGAAGGCGCGGTCGCCTATCTGAACCTGGGCCGCGGCGTGCCCTTCATGTTCGTCGTCTTCGTCCTTTGCGTCGCCGCGATGCAATATGCGCTGACCCGCACGAAATGGGGCCGCTCGATGTTCGCCGTCGGCGGCAATATCGAGGCGGCGCGGCGCGCCGGCATCAAGGTGAAACGCATCCGCCTGACCGCCTTCATGCTGGGGTCGTCGCTCGCCGCTTTGGGCGGGGTCTTTTCCGCCGCGCGTCTGGCCACGGCCAGCCAGCAGGCGGGCACGGGCGACGTGAACCTCAACGCCATCGCGGCGGCGGTCATCGGCGGCACCTCGCTTTTCGGCGGGCGCGGCTCGGCCTGGGCGGCGCTTCTGGGCGTTCTGGTGATCCAGTCGATCTCGAACGGCCTGACCCTTCTCAATCTCAGCTCGTCGCTGCGTTACATGATCACCGGGGCGGTTCTGGCCGTGGCTGTGATCATCGACTCGCTCGCACGGCAATCGCGCGCCAGCCACGGCCGCGCCTGACAACCGGAGGATATCATGACAAATCTCATGCAGGGCAAAACCGCCGCCATCACCGGCGCCGCCTCGGGCATCGGCCTTGCCTGCGCGAAAATCCTGGTCGAGGAAGGCGCGCAGGTCGTGCTGATCGACCGCGACGAAACGAAACTGGCCGCCGCCTGCGCGGAAATCGGCCCCGGCGCGCATCCGCTGTCGCTGGATCTGTTCGACGGCAAGGCGGTCTCGGGGATGCTTCCGGCGATCCGCGATCTGGTCGGCGATCTGGACATCTTCCACGCCAATGCGGGCGCCTATGTCGGCGGTCCCGCGGCCGAGGGCGACCCGGATGTCTGGGACAAGGTGCTCAATCTGAACATCAACGCCGCCTTCCGCACGGTGAACGCGGTGCTGCCGCATATGATCGAACGCAAGACCGGCGACATCATCTTCACGTCGTCCGTCGCGGGCGTCGTGCCGGTGGTCTGGGAACCCGTCTACACCGCCTCGAAATTCGCGGTGCAGGCGTTTTTGCACGCCACCCGCCGTCAGGTCGCGCCGCATGGCATCCGCATGGGCGCGGTGCTGCCCGGCCCGGTGGTGACGGCGCTTCTGGACGACTGGCCGAAGGCGAAGATGGAGGAAGCCCTGGCGAATGGCTCGCTGATGCAGGCGCGCGAAGTGGCGGAAGCCGTGCTCTTCATGCTCTCGCGCAGCCGCGGCGTCGTCGTGCGCGATCTCGTTTTGCTGCCCAACAGCGTCGATCTTTGACCCCAAGGCCCCAGCCCGGAGGATTTTCCATGTCCGCACCCACTGCCCGCCATCTTGTCGGGGTCGATGTCGGCACCGGCTCTGCCCGCGCCGGGGTCTTCGACCTGACCGGCCGCCTTCTGGGCACCGATCACCACCCGATCACGCTTTACCGCGAGGAAGGCTCGGTCGTCGAACAATCGAGCGCCGAGATCTGGGCGGCGGTGGGCCGCGCGGTGCAGGGCGCGCTGCGGGCGGCGGGGCTGACGGGGGCGGATATCGCGGGCATCGGCTTTGACGCCACCTGCTCGCTCGTGGTGCTGGATCCCGCGGGGCGGCCGTTGCCGGTCGGCCCCTCGAACGATCCCGCGCGCAACGTGATCGTCTGGATGGATCACCGCGCCACGGTTCAGACCGAGCGGATCAACGCGACGAAACACCGGGTGCTGGATTATGTCGGCGGCCGGATCTCGCCCGAGATGGAGACGCCGAAGCTTTTGTGGCTCAAGGAACACCGCCGGACGGAGTTTGACGCCGCCGGGCATTTCTTTGATCTGACCGATTTCCTGACCTGGAAGGCGACCGGCTCGGCGGCGCGCTCGATCTGCACCGTGACCTGCAAATGGACCTACATGGGCCACGAGGGGCGTTGGGACGAAAGCTATTTCCGTCAGATCGGGCTTGCGGACCTGGCCGACGAGGGCTTTGCCCGCATCGGCACCGAGGTCGTGATGCCCGGCACGGCTTTGGGCACCGGTCTGACCGAGGCGGCGGCGCGGGATCTGGGCCTTGTGCCCGGAACACCCGTCGCCGCGGGGCTGATCGATGCCCATGCGGGCGGTGTCGGCACCGTCGGCGCCGCGGGCGAGGGGGGGGCGAGCGCGAACCTCGCTTACGTCTTCGGCACCTCGTCGTGCACCATGACCACCACCGAAGATCCCGTCTTCGTTCCGGGCGTCTGGGGCCCCTATTACTCGGCGATGGTGCCGGGGGCCTGGCTCAACGAGGGCGGTCAGTCTGCCGCCGGGGCTGCGATCGATCAGCTTCTGCGGTTCCATCCCGCCTCTGCCGAGGCGTCGGACGCGGCGTCCCGTGCCGGGCTTTCCCTCCCCGCCTGGCTTGCGAACCGCGCCGAGGCCTTGGCGGGGGCGGGAGGTGACGTGGCCCGTCTGGCGGCGGGGCTGCATGTGGTGCCCGAGTTTCTGGGCAACCGCGCGCCGCATGCCGACCCCTATACCCGCGCGCTGATCGCCGGGCTGGGGATGGAGGACGACCTTGACAGCCTCGTCGCGCTGTACGTCGCGGGGATTTGCGGGCTCGGCTACGGGCTGCGCCAGATCCTTGAGGTGCAGGCGAAACGCGGCGCCACTGTCTCGACCGTCGTGATCAGCGGCGGGGCGGGGCGGTCGGATCTGGTGCGCCAGATCCTTGCCGATGCGACCGGCGTGACGGTGGCCGCGCCCGAGACCGAGGAACCGGTGCTGCTGGGGTCCGCGATCCTTGCCGCGGTGGCCGCGGGGGGGGCGCCCGATGTGGCGACCGGCATGGCGCAGATGTCGAAGATCGCGCGCCGCTACGCGCCGGGGGGCGCAGAGACGCGCGCCTATCACGACGCCCGTTTCGCGCTTTTCGAGAAGTTTCAGGCCCTTGCGCGTGACGCTGCGCTGCGGGAGGCATGATGGACCAGCCCCTGCGCGCGCTGTTGTGGGACATGGACGGCACGCTTCTGGACAGCGAGCCGGTGCATCGCCTGTCTTTCGTCGATGCGGCGCGGGCTTGCGGGCTGGCGCTGCCCGAGGCCTTCCACGAAGGCCTGATCGGTAAAAGCGAGGATGCGATCCATGCGATCCTCGGGGCCGAACACGGGCTCTCGCTGTCCCTTGCGCATTGGTCCGAGCTGCGTTTCGCCGCCTATCTGGCCCGCATCGAGGAGGTGCATCCCTTCAAGATCGCGACCGATCTTTGGGCGCGGGCGCAGGCGGCGGGGCTTTGTCAGGCGATCGTGTCGAACTCGCCCGAGGGGATCGTGCGGGCGAACCTGACCCGGCTGGGTCTGACGCCCGGATCGGTAATGACGGTCAGCCGACAGGATGTCAGCCGCGGCAAGCCCGATCCCGAGCCCTATCTGCGCGCGCTGGCGCGGCTTGGCCTGCCCGCCGCGGCGGTGGCAGTGATCGAGGACAGCGCCGCGGGGCTGGCCGCGGCCCGGGCGGCGGGCCTGACCGTTTACATGATGCCCTGGTTCGAGGGCCCGCCGGGCGATTGGCAGCCCTTCGCGGCGCTGTCGCAACGCCTGCCGGGCTGACGATCTTTCCGGCCCGGCGACGGAATTCCGGCGCTTGCGCGTTCATATTGCAAGATCAGCATGAAAGGGATCTGCGATGAACCGCTTTCTGAAACTTGCCACGATGCTTGCGCTTTGTGGCGCGACCCTGCCCGCGGTTGCGCAGCCGTCGGCCGATCCTGCGGTGGTGCCGGGACAGGCGTTTCTGGCGCAATGGGATCTGGACGGCGACGGTCAGGTGACCCTGGCCGAGGCCCGCAACCATCGCGCCGATATCTTCGTCATGTTCGACAGCGATGGCGACGGCGGCTTCTCGGCCGAGGAGCTGGCGGGGATCGACGATTTCAAACAGGCGCAGCTGGAGGCCGGGATGGGCCCCGGGCATCAGCGCCCCGACGGCATGATGCCGCGCGCCGGCATGGGACGCGGGATGGGGCAAGGCCAAGGTCAGGGCCAAGGTCAGGGCATGGGCCTGGGCATGGGGCAGGGCTTCTTTGCCCCGGCCGCCGATCAGATGCGGGCGCTTGACGGCAATGGCGACGGGCGGGTGACGCAGGCGGAATTTGTCGCGGGCACCGAGCGCTGGTTCGCGCGGCGCGAGCGCACCGGCGACGGCGTGGTGACGCTGGCCGATTTCGGACCGCGCGGCCGCAACTGACCCGGCTCAGCCGACCCCCTGCAGCGCGAGGGCGAGCGCCAGATAGCGCCCGCCCTTGGCCAGGGTGACAAGCAGCACGAACCGCCCGAACGGCGCGCGCATCAGACCCGCCGCCAGCGTCAGCGGATCGCCGATGATCGGCAGCCAGGCGCCCAGAAGGCTCCATTGGCCCCAGCGCGCATACCAGCCCGCCGCCTGATCCAGCCGCGCCACCGGGACCGGAAACCACCGCGCCCCGGCATGGGCGGCGCAAAACCGCCCCAGCGCCCAGTTCAGCACCGAGCCAAGCACATTGCCCAGGGTCGCGACCGCCAGCAGCAGCGCCAGCGGATGCGCGCCCTGCACGATCAGCGCCGCCAGCACCGCCTCGG
Organism: Rhodobacter capsulatus; assembly: GCF_005144475.1. Taxonomy (GTDB): domain Bacteria; phylum Pseudomonadota; class Alphaproteobacteria; order Rhodobacterales; family Rhodobacteraceae; genus Rhodobacter; species Rhodobacter capsulatus_C. Next base: position 38,515 of record NZ_SWJZ01000072.1, read on the forward strand.
ATTGCGCGGGCACCAGCGTCGCCGCCAGCAGCGCGGCCAGAAAGAGCCCGGTCAGCGCCACGGCGCCGCACGCAGGGCCAGCGTCGCGATCCCCGCCCAGACCGCCAGCCGCAGCGCCATCGCCCAGAGCAGGCGCGGCGCACAGGCCCCGCCTTGCAGCACATGCGCGACAAGCGCGGCAAAGACCACGCCGGTCGAGACGGCGATGGCAAAGGCCAGCCAGCGCGCCCAGACGCCGCCGCGCCACAGCCCGATCCCGGCCGCGACATCGGCAAAGCCCGCGCCGAAGGTGAACCACAGCACGAAGGGCACGATCCCCGCGGTGCCGGTGCCGGTGCCGCCCGGCAGCGCCCCCCCGCCCGCGACAAGCGTGACCAGCCCGAACAGACAGGCGATCAGGGCGGCAAGCGTCAGGGACGGCGGTCGGGTCATCGGCGGCTCCGGGCGGCGGTCCGGCCTTCCTGACAACCCGGGCGCGGTCCCGCAAGCCCCCTTGCGCGCGCGTTTTGGCGCAGCAAGCGCCGCCGCGGCCGGAAGGCCGATGACCGCGGCCCCGCGCCCGGCGCTTCGGGCCTTTGGCGGTTTTCTCCCTTGATCACGGGCGGATTTCCTGTCTTTCCCTGCACCGACCCCGTCCGCAAAGGAGCCCGCCGTGACCCTGCGCCCCCTGTTTGTCGCGGCCACCGCGGCCTTTGCCCTGCTGGCCGCCGCCGCGCCCCCGGCCCGGGCCGAGACCCCGAGCCCGATCCCCACCCCGGCCCCGCCCCTTGCCGCGCCCGCGCCCTTCAGCCTTGATGCGCTGGCCGCCCGCGCCGCCGCCCTTGCCCGGGCGCCCTATGTGCCCGCGCCGCCACGGCAGCCCGAGGTGCTGGAGCGCATCGATTACGACGCGCATTGGCAGATCCGCTACCGCAAGGACCGGACGCTGCGGCTGGGCGCGGTGCCGGTGCAGTTCTTCCATCTGGGCACCTATTTCCGCCAGCCGGTGAAGATGTTCGCGGTGACGAACGGACAGGCGCGCGAACTCGTCTATGCCCCGGATCTGTTCGACATGCCCAAGGACAGCCCCGCCCGCGATCTGGCCGCCGATGCGGGCTTTGCGGGCTTTCGCATCCTGCGCCCGGATCTGTCGGGGGACTGGATGTCCTTCCTGGGCGCCACCTATTTCCGCACCGAGGGGGCGCTGGGCCAGTTCGGCCTGTCCGCCCGCGCCATCGCCGTCGATACCGGCCTGCCCTCGGGCGAGGAATTCCCCCGCTTCACCGAGATCTATCTGGAGGAGGGCCCCGGGGGGCAGGCGATCGTGACGGCACTGGTCGAAGGGCGCAGCCTGGCCGGGGTCTGGCGCATGCAGATCACCAACACCCCCGGACAGGGGCAGGTGATGGCGGTCGAAAGCCGGATCTACCTGCGCAAGCCGGTGGCGCGGCTGGGGCTGGCGCCGCTCACCTCGATGTTCTGGTATTCCGAAACGAACCGCTGGCACGCGCTGGACTGGCGCCCCGAGGTGCATGACAGCGACGGGCTTCTGATCGCACCCGCCAGCGGAACGCCGGTCTGGCGCGCGCTCGACACGCCCGGGGAAATCGTCACGACGCGCTTTGCAGGCCCCACGCCGAAGGGCTTCGGCCTTGTGCAGCGCGACAGGGATTTCGAGCATTATCAGGATGATGGCGTCTGGTATGACCGCCGCCCGACGGTCTGGGTCGCGCCCGCCTCGGACTGGGGGCGGGGGGCGGTGACGCTGGTCGAGCTGCCGACGCATGACGAGATTTACGACAACATCGTCGCCTTCTGGACGCCCGAGACCCTGCCCGCCCCGGGGCAGGAGCTGCGCTTTGACTACACCCTGCACTGGGTTGACCAGGTGCCGCGGCAAGGCGATCTGGCGCAGGTGGTGGCGAGCCGGATCGGCATGGGCGGCAATCCTGGGCAGTCGCGGCCGCGCGATCAGATCAAGGTGGTGCTCGATTTCGAGGGCCCGGCGCTGGCGGGTCTGGGCGAGGCCGATGGCGTGACCCCCGCGATCACCGCGCCGCAGGGGGTGGAGATCGTCAATCCCTTTGCCCATCCGATCCGCGGCAGCGACCGCTGGCGGCTGGTCTTCGACGTGAAATCGCCCCCCGGTACCGGGACGGTCGATCTTCTGGCGGGGCTGAGCCGCGGCGGCCGCGCGCTGAGCGAGACCTGGGCCGCGCCGCTGCATCCCGACCGGATCGAAGGGCTGCGCTGAGGGGGGCGGCAAGAGAAAGGCCGAGGTTTCCCCCGGCCTTGGTCGTTCTACGGCAATGTCGCTCAGCGCTTCGGCACCGGCACGTAATCGCGGGCGACATGGCCGGTGTAAAGCTGACGCGGACGGCCGATCTTGCCGGTCGGATCGCCGAGCATTTCCTTCCATTGCGAAATCCAGCCCACCGTGCGCGAGAGCGCGAAGATCGGGGTGAACATCGAGGTCGGGAAGCCCATCGCTTCCAGGATGATGCCCGAATAGAAGTCGACATTCGGGTAAAGCTTCTTCGAGACGAAGTAATCATCCTCGAGCGCGATGCGTTCCAGTTCCTTGGCGACCTGCAGGATCGGGTTGTCGTGGATGCCGAGCAGGTCGAGCACCTCGTCGGCCGATTCCTTCATCACCTTGGCGCGCGGATCGAAGTTCTTGTAGACGCGGTGGCCAAAGCCCATCAGGCGGAACGGGTCGTTCTTGTCCTTGGCGCGCGCGATATATTCCGGGATCCGGTCGACCGAGCCGATTTCGCGCAGCATTTCCAGACAGGCCTGGTTCGCCCCGCCATGCGCCGGCCCCCAGAGACAGGCGATCCCGGCCGCGACGCAGGCAAAGGGGTTCGCCCCCGAGGAGCCCGCCAGACGCACCGTCGAGGTCGAGGCGTTCTGTTCGTGATCGGCGTGCAGCATCATGATCCGGTCCATGGCCTTCGCCAGTTCCGGTTTCACCACATAGGGTTCGGCCGGGACCGAGAAGCACATGTGCAGGAAGTTCGCCGCGTAATCCAGATCGTTGCGCGGATAGACGAAGGGCTGGCCGATCGAATATTTGTAGGCCATCGCGGCGATCGTCGGCAGTTTCGCGATCATCCGCATCGCCGCCACTTCGCGCTGCCACGGGTCGTTGATGTCCAAGCTGTCGTGATAGAAGGCCGACATCGCGCCGACCACGCCCACCATCGTCGCCATCGGGTGGCTGTCACGCCGGAAGCCGCGGAAGAACATGTGGATCTGTTCGTGCAGCATGGTGTGCCGGGTGATCCGATATTCGAAATCGGTCATCTGCTTCTCGCTCGGCAGTTCGCCGTTCAAAAGCAGGTAGCACACTTCGAGGTAATGCGACTTTTCGGCCAGTTGCTCGATCGGATAGCCGCGGTAAAGAAGCTCACCCTTGTCGCCGTCGATATAGGTGATTTCCGACTCGCAGGCCGCGGTCGAGGTGAAGCCGGGGTCGTAGGTGAAGACGTCGGCCTGCGCGTAAAGCTTGCGGATGTCGAGCACATCCGGCCCCACCGAGGGCGACAGCACCGGCAGATCGTAGGTCTTGCCGTCAAGCGTCAGCGTTGCCGTGCGTTTCGTTTCAGCCATGGTTCCCTCTCCATTCGTCCGGCGGGCCACGCCGGTGCATCCTTCCCGGTTCCCGCGCGCCGGTTCCCGACGAACCGGCTGCGGGAGAGGGCGGCCGGGCCTCAGGCCGCCTGATCGCTCAGCCGGGCCAGCACTTCCTCGCGGCCCAGCAATTCCATCATGTCGAAGACCGAGGGCGTTGCCGCCCGTCCCGCCAGCGCCGCGCGCAGGGGCGCCGCGATCTTGCCAAGACCCAGTCCATGTGCCTCGGCCACCCGCGCGACCACGCTTTCGAGGTCCTCACGCACCCAGCTAGCATTTTGCAACTGCGGCGTCAATTCTTTCAGTATACCACGGGATACCGGATCAAGCGCCGCCATCGCCTTCGCGTCGATCTCGACGGGGCGGGAGATCAGCGCGAAGCGCGCCTTTTCCAGCAGTTGACCAAAGGTCTTCGCCCCCGATTTCACCACGGGCAGGGCCTTGTGCAAAGCCGCCAGTTGCGCCTCGGTCAGGGCGGGCAGGTTGGCCGCCTCCAGATAGCCCGAAATCTGGGCGATCAGATCGTCGTCGGCGATCTGGCCCATGTGATGACCGCAGACATTTTCGAGCTTCTTGAAGTCGAGCCGCGACGGCGCGCGGCCGATTCCCTCCAGTTCGAACCATTCCTTGGCCTGCGCATCGGTGAAGACCTCGTCATCGCCATGGCTCCAGCCCAGCCGCGCCAGATAGTTGCGCATGCCCGCGGCCGGATAGCCCATCGCCTGATATTCTTCCAAACCCACCGCGCCGTGACGCTTGGACAGTTTCTTGCCGTCGGGGCCGTGAATGAGCGGGATATGCGCGAACACCGGCACCTCCCAGCCCATCGCGTGGTACACCTGCATCTGCCGCGCCGCGTTGATCAGATGGTCGTCGCCCCGGATGATATGGGTGACGCCCATGTCGTGGTCATCGACGACGACGGCAAGCATGTAAGTCGGTGTACCATCCGAGCGTAAACAAACCATATCGTCGAGCTGGTCATTCTTCACCGTCACCGCGCCCTGCACCTTGTCGGCGATCACCGTCGCGCCGTCGCGCGGCGCCTTGAGCCGGATCACATAGGGCGCATCCGGATGCGTCGCGGGGTCGGCTTCGCGCCAGGGCGACTGGAACAGCGTCGATTTCCCCTCGGCCCGGGCCGCCTCGCGGAAGGCCTCGATCTCGTCCTGGGTCGAGAAGCACTTGTAGGCCGCGCCGCGGGCCAGCATCTCGCGCGCCACCTCGGCGTGGCGGGGGGCCCGGTCGAACTGGCTCACCACCTCGCCATCATAGTCCAGGCCAAGCCAGTCGAGCCCCTTGAGGATCGCCGCCGTCGCCGCGGGGGTCGAGCGGGCGCGGTCGGTATCCTCGATCCTGAGCAGGAAGGTGCCGCCATGGCCGCGGGCGAAGAGCCAGTTGAACAGCGCCGTCCGGGCGCCGCCGATATGCAGATAGCCGGTGGGCGAGGGGGCGAAGCGGGTGACGATCTTTTGCGACATTGCGGCCTTTCTTGCGGGCGCCGGGGCTGCCGGAGGCCGCGTTTTAACCTTTTGGAAACCATGATGCCCGTAGGCTAGCTTGAGGGTTTCTCTAATGCAGGAGGGGGCGACAGGACAAGTGGCGCAGGCATCGGCGGCGCATCGGGACGGCATCCGGCTCCGGTTTTCCGGGCTCTGGGGCGGTTTGGCCGATCCGCTGGCGGCGCTGGACCGGGCGCAGCTTGACCGGGTGCTTTGGGCGCCGCTGGGGCTTGGCATCGGCGTCGGGGTTTATTTTCTGCTGCCCTTCGAGCCGGGCGTGCCCGTGTTGGCCGCGGCGGGCGTGGTCATCGTGGTCGCGGTGGGGGTGTGGCTGCGCGGCCCGGGGTTTCTGCACCTGCCCGCGACGCTGCTTCTGATGGCGGCGCTGGGTCTTCTGTCCGCCAGTTGGCGTGCCCATTCCGTCGCGGCCCCGGTGCTTGGCTTCAATTATTACGGGCCGGTCGAGGGGCGGATCACCGGCATCGACCGGTCGGCGCGCGACGTGATCCGCCTCACCCTCGATCAGGTGCGGCTGGCCCGGGTCGCGCCCGAGGCCCTGCCCGCCAAGGTCCGCATCGCGCTGCATGGCGACAGCACCGGCCTTGCGCCGGAACCGGGGCTGCGCGTCGCGACGATGGCGCATCTGAGCCCCCCCGCCGAGCCGATCGCCCCCGGGGCCTGGGATTTTCGCCGCAACGCCTGGTTTTCGGGGCTGGGCGCGCTCGGCTACACCCGCAGCCCGGTGGTGGTGATCGCGCCGCCTGCCGACGATTGGGCGCTGGCCGCGCATCGGCTGCGGATGCGGCTTTCGGCGGCGATGCAGGACCGGATCGGCGGTCAGGCCGGGGCGGTGGCGGCGGCCTTGATGACGGGCGATCGCTCCGGCATTTCCGAGGCGACGAATGCGACGCTGCGGGCCTCGAACCTGTACCACATCGTCTCGATTTCCGGGCTGCACATGGGGATGCTGGCCGGCTTCGTCTTTGGCGCCCTGCGCTGGGGGCTGGCGCTGGTCGGGCCTTTCGCGCTGATCTGGCCGACGAAAAAGATCGCCGCCGCCGTCGCGCTGATCGCCTCGACGCTTTATCTCTGGGTCTCGGGCGGCGATATCGCCACGCAGCGGGCCTTCCTGATGACCGCGGCGATGCTGGCGGCGATCTTGCTCGACCGGCGCGCGCTGAGCCTGCACACGGTGGCGCTTGCGGCGATTTTCCTTTTGTTTCTGTGGCCCGAGGCGCTGACCGGCCCGGGCTTTCAGATGTCCTTTGCCGCCACCGTGGCGCTGATCCTGATGGCGGCGCCCTGGGCGGCGCATCACCACCGCCTGCCGTGGCTGGCGCGCCCCGTGCTCCTGCTGGTGCTGACCTCGTTGATTGCGGGGCTGGCGACGGCGCCGATCGCGGCGGCGCATTTCGGGCGGATGTCGCACTATGGCATGCTGGCGAACCTGCTTGCCGTGCCGGTGATGGGGATCGTGGTGATGCCCGCGGGGGTTCTGGCGGCGGTGCTGGCGCCGCTGGGTCTGGCCGGGCCCGCGCTCTGGCTGATGGGGCTGGGCACCGACTGGGTGCTTGCCGTGGCCGATTTCGTCGCCGGGCTGGCGGGGGCGCAGACCTTCGTTCCCGCGCCGCCCGGCTGGGTGCTGCCGGTGCTGGCGCTTGCCGTCGGGGCGGCGGTGCTGTCGCGCGGCGCCTTCCGCGCGGCGATGGTCGCGCTGGGGCTGCTCGCCTGTGCCGGTTGGGCGCTTGCCCCCCGTCCGGCGCTGCTCATCGCGCCGGGGGGGGCGCTCGTCGGGCTGATGATGCCCGAGGGGCGGGCGTTGTCGAAAGCCGCGCCAAGCTTCACCGCCGAGGGGTGGCTGGAGGCCGATGGCGAGGCCGTCACGCCGAAGGAGGCCATGGCGCGGGCGGGGTTCAGCGGCAAGAAGGGGGTCCGGCAGGCGGACTGGCAGGGCAGGCGGCTCGTGCACCTGTCGGGCAAGGCGGCGCTGGAAAATCTGGAAAAAACTTGCCGGGACGGGGCTTTGGTCGTTCTGGATACGGCCGCGCCCAAGGGTTTCAAGGGGGATTGCCGACTTTACGATGCCCGCAAGCTTGCCCGCAGCGGGGCGCTGTCTTTCGATGCGGCGGGGCAGATGCGTTCGGCCCGCGAGGAGGCCGGACATCGGCTCTGGACCGATCCGCCGCGCCGCAAGACGCCGCCCGAAGACCGGACGGCGCCAGACCCGGACCCGCCCGGGGGCACTCAGTAGCTGCGGATCAGCCCGACCAGACGGCCCTGCACCTTCACCTGATCTTCGCGCAGCAGCCGGGTTTCGTAAGCCGGGTTCGCAGCCTCCAGCGCGATCATCCCGCCGCGGCGGTAATAGCGTTTCAGCGTCGCCTCCAGATCCTCGACCAAAGCCACCACGATATCGCCATTCTCGGCAGTGGGCTGGCTGCGGATCACCACGATGTCGCCATCGTTGATCCCCGCCTCGATCATCGAATCGCCTTTGACTTCAAGGGCGTAATGCTCTCCGCGACCCGACAGCATCGAGCCCGGAACGGTGACGTGATGCGCCACTTCGGCAATCGCCTCGATCGGCACGCCGGCGGCGATCCGCCCCATCATCGGAATGTCCAGCGCCGCCGCCGCCACCGGCAGCGCGCCGCGCGGCGGATCGATCCGGCTGCCCGCGATCACCGTCGGCGTGAAGGCCGGTTGCGCCTGCAGGCTGCGTTCGGCCTCGGCGGCGCGTTCCATCGACTCGGGCAGCTTGACGATTTCCAGCGCCCGCGCCCGATGCGCAAGACGGCGGATGAAACCGCGTTCCTCCAGCGCCGTGATCAGCCGGTGGATCCCGGATTTGGAGCGCAGATCCAGCGCATCCTTCATTTCGTCGAAGGACGGCGGCACCCCGTCACGCGCCATGCGCTTTTGGATAAAATCCAGAAGTTCCAATTGCTTGTGTGTCAGCATCCGGTTGCCCCCCGCTCGCGTCCTCGCCCGACGTTCCGCAAGTGTTCTAGCGTCGTTCCCGTTTCGTGTCAATGACACCCCCGGTCTTGGCGTTAACGCGCTGGCAAGGAATGGGCCGGTTTCAGGGCGCCGCGCGATAGGGGCCGGATTTGCCGCCATCTTTCGACAAAAGCCGTATCCCCTCGATATGCATCGATTTTTCGGCGGCCTTCAGCATGTCGTAAAGCGTCAGTGCCGCCCCTGAAACCGCGGTCAGCGCCTCCATTTCAACCCCGGTCGGGCCGGTGGTCTTCACCGTCGCCACGATCCGCACCCCGGGCAGCGCGGGGTCGGGGGTCAGCTCGACCGCGACTTTCGACAGCGCCAAGGGATGACAGAGCGGGATCAGATCGGCGGTCTTTTTCGCCGCCATGATCCCCGCCACCCGCGCGATGCCCAGCACGTCGCCCTTTTCCGCGGTGCCCGAAAGCACCAGCGCCAGCGTTTCGGGCGCCATCACGATCGCCCCCTCGGCCACCGCGACCCGGGTCGTCGGCAGCTTCTCGGACACGTCGACCATATGGGCTTTGCCCGCGGCGTCGAAATGCGTCAGCATGTCAAAAGCGCCTTGGTGGCCGCCGCGACATCGGCCTGTCGCATCAGGCTTTCGCCGATCAGGAAGCGCCGCGCGCCGACCTCGGCCATCGCCGCCATGTCTTCGGGGGTGAAGATGCCGCTTTCGCAGACGAGTTCCCGCCCCTCGGCCAGGATCGTCGGCGCCAGCTGGCGGGTCACGTCGAGCGTCACCTCGAAGGTCTTCAGATTGCGGTTGTTCACCCCAAGCAGCGGCGATTTCAGCCATTTCAGCGCGCGGTCAAGCTCGGCGCCGTCATGCACCTCGATCAGCACATCCATGCCCCAGCCGGTCGCGGCCTCCTCAAGCTCGACCGCCAGCGCATCCTCGACCGAGGCCATGATGATCAAGATGCAATCGGCGCCCCAGGCGCGAGCCTCGGCGACCTGATAGGGGTCGTAAAGGAAATCCTTGCGCAAAGCGGGCAGGGCGCAGGCGTTCCGCGCCGCGATCAGATAGTCGGGCGCGCCCTGAAAGCTGGGCGTGTCGGTCAGCACCGACAGACAGGCCGCGCCGCCCTCTTCATAGGCCCGCGCCAGCGCAGGCGGGTCGAAATCCGGCCGGATCAGCCCTTTCGAGGGCGAGGCCTTCTTGATTTCCGCAATCAACCCATAGCCTTGCGCGGCCTTCTTGCGCAGGGCTTCGGCAAAGCCGCGACACGGCGCCTGTGCCTGCGCCTGCGCTTCAAGGTCGGCAAGCGCCACGCGGGCCTTCGCCGCGGCGACTTCCTCAAGCTTGTAGGCCTTGATCCGGTCGAGGATATTGGTCATGCGCCCAGCACCTCGCGCAAGGCCACAAGCCGCGCCTTGGCCGCGCCGGACGCAAGGCTTTCGGCCGCCATCTCGGCCCCCGCTTTCAGATCGCCCGCCTTGCCCGCCACAACCAGCGCGGCGGCCGCGTTCAGCACCACAGCATCGCGGTAAGCGCCTTTGCGGCCATCCAGCAAGTCGTTGAAGGCGCGGGCATTCTCGGCCGGTTCGCCGCCGATGATCGCCTCGAACGGATGCGTCGGCAGACCGGCTTCCTCGGGGTGGACCTCGAAGTCCGAAATCTCGCCGTTGCGCAAAGCCGCGACCCAGCTCACGCCGCAGATCGACAGCTCATCGGTGCCGTCCGAACCATGCACAAGCCAGGCGGCTTCCGAGCCGAGCGCGCGCAGCACCTCGGCCATCGGCCGGATCCAGGCGCGCGAAAACGCCCCGGTCAGCTGCCGTTTCACGCCCCCCGGATTGGTCAGCGGCCCAAGCAGGTTGAACACCGTGCGCGTGCCCAGTTCCACCCGCGTCGGGCCGATATGTTTCATCGCCGGATGGTGCATCGGCGCCATCAGGAAGGTGATCCCGGTCTGGGCCAGCGCCCGTTCCGCGGTCTCCGGCCCCTTCATCACGTCCAGCCCCAGCGCCGTCAGCGCATCCGCCGCGCCGGATTTCGACGACAGATTCCGGTTGCCATGCTTGGCCACCGGCACTCCCGCCCCCGCGACAACAAAGGCCGTCGCGGTCGAGATGTTCAGCGTCCCCTTGCCGTCACCGCCGGTGCCGACGATGTCCATCGCCCCTTCGGGCGCGCTGATCCGATGCATCTTCGAGCGCATCACCGAGGCCGCGGCGGCGATTTCATCCACCGTCTCGCCACGGGTGCGCAAAGCCATCAGCAGGCCGCCCATCTGCGCGGGCGTCGCCGCGCCGTTGAAAAAGATTTCAAACGCCGTCTCGGCCTCGGCACGGGTCAGCGGGCGGTCGGCGGCCAGGCCGATCAGGGGCTTGAGTTCGCTCATGCGCTCACCTTCACTTTCGCTTCCGTCAGGAAATTGCGCAGCATCGCATGACCGTGTTCCGAGGCGATGGATTCGGGGTGGAACTGCACCCCCTCGATCAGTTTTTCGCGGTGCCGCAGCCCCATGATCATGCCGCTGTCCAGCTCCGCCGTGACCTCGAGGCAGGCGGGCAGGGTTTCCCGTTCGACGATCAGCGAATGATAGCGCGTCGCCTGAAACGGGCTGGGCAGACCGGCGAAGACGCCCTTGCCCTGATGGTGGATCGTGCCCATCTTGCCATGCACGATCTCGCCCGCGCGGATCACCCGACCGCCAAAGGCCTCGCCGATGGTCTGATGACCCAGGCAGACGCCCAGAAGCGGCACCCCCGCCTCGGCCGCGGCGAGCGTCAGCGGCAGGCAGATCCCCGCCTGCGCCGGATCGCAGGGCCCGGGCGACAGCACGATCGCCTCGGCGCCAAGGCCCATCGCCGCCTGCACATCCATCGCGTCGTTGCGCACCACCTTCACCTCCGCGCCAAGCGCGCCGAAATAATGCACCAGGTTCCAGGTGAAGCTGTCGTAGTTGTCGATGAGCAGAAGCATGCGCAATTCCTTTGGGCCGCCCGCATTCTGGGGGTGAACCGGGTCAGGCGTCGCGGTATAGATGTTCAGAGCAAGCGGCCGGGGTCAAGCCTTCAAGGCCGCGATGAAGGCGCGCAGAAAGCGGCAAATCGGTCGAAGAGGGGCAGCAATGGCAGGCGGTCTGATCAAGGGCATGGTTGCGGGGGTGGTCGTCTCGGGGCTGGGGCTGGGCGGGGTTTCGCTGGTGCTGCCGCTGCCGGGCCCTGGCCCGGGCAAGACCGCGTCGCCCAAGGC
>NZ_SWJZ01000073.1 GCF_005144475.1 Rhodobacter capsulatus
GCGACCAGATCGGCCACGGTCGCGGCCTCGGTGTCCAGCCGCTCGCGCGGGTGCCCGATCCGCTCGCGGACCCAGGCGAAATAGACGATGTCGAGCATCTCAGCCTCCGGTGTGGTTCATGCCGCGGGCCATCTGCCCCGCGACGCTGCAGGGGCCGTAGCCGAAGGCATGGCCCGCAGGTTTTCGGGAAATCGCGGCGCGGAT
>NZ_SWJZ01000074.1 GCF_005144475.1 Rhodobacter capsulatus
AGGCCCCCCTTTCGGGGGGCCTTTTGGTCTGTCTCAGGAGCCGAAGGTGAAATTCGGCAGGGCCTTGAGGGATTCCTTGGTGGCGCCGTGCAGGGTCAGTTTCTTGCCCATCAGCTGCAGCGCGCTGCCCGCGACCACGACGTGATGCGCGTTCATCCCCAGAAAGCCGCCGACCGAAACCACCGCATAGGGCACGGTGCCCGAGGTGGTGACGATCATGTCCTCGAGCGTGCCGACCTTTTCGCCCGCGTCGTTGTAGACATCGGCCTTCAGGATCTCCGAGGCGCGGTAGCCGGTGGCCAGCACGGTCGGATCGACCTCGGTCAGGGTGACCGTCGTCGGCATCGGGGTTTCGGAAAAACCGGGCCCGGCGGCGCAAAGGGTCGCGGCCACAAGCACGCCGGCAAGCAAAGGTGCACGATAAGTCATCGGGATATCCTTGAGAAAAGAGAGAGGGGACCGGGCAGAGAAGCTCTGCCCGGGGCGGGGCGGCGGCCCGCGTCGGGCGGTCGCCGCAAGCTCCGGTCACGCCGGATGGGAGGCAGGCGGTACGGGCGTCACGCCGGATGGGGGGCCCGCCGCCCGGGACGCAAGCGCGGGCGGCGGGCCGGGAGGCCGGTCAGACCGGCTCCTTTTTCGGCGCGATCGCCGCGGCGGCGCGGCTGCGCAGATCCGAGATCGTCTCCCTGGTGGCCTGCGCCGCGTGCTGGGCACCCTCGCGCAGCGACGCCCCGGCCGCGCTGATCCCGTCGCTGATCCCGTCGCGGACCTCGGCGACCTTGTCTTCGGCCTGCAGCGCGGCAGCCCCCATCCGATCCCGGGTCCGGTCGATCTCGGCCCGGACCTCCTGGGTCCGGGTCTCGACGACGCTTTGCATCCGCGTCACGAAGCCCTCGGCCTCGAGCTGGGCGTCGGCCAGTTCCGCCGTGGCGGAACCTTGCATCTTTTCAATGTACTCGCTGATCTGGTCGTGCAGCTCCTGCACCTCGGCGCGGATCTGTTCCAGACGGGTGGCGGGATCGCTCATGGCTGTCACCTTTCGGACTGAGGGGGATCGGGCGGTCAGGCCCGGTGCGGCAACGACCGGCCCGGCGTCACGCGGGTCAGGAGCGGTGCCCCCGACCGGCTGCCTCGGTCCGGTCCGATCATTGCCGTCGACACGCCCGCCCCGAGGGATCCGATCTTGCGATGAGGGGCGGAACGGGCGCTCGCGGCAACCCTAGCGAAAGCCCGCCCGGCGGCCATTACCCATGTTAGTGCTGCCGGTCGCTTTTCGGATCACAACGGATCATCCCCCGTCCCGTTGCGCCCTGCGTGCCGGGCCGGGCCTGATCCGTCCGACAGGGCGCGTCCCGCGCCGCGACGGACCCCGACCCCTTGGCCGCCCCCGGCCGCTTTCCCATCATGCAAGCAGGCCGCACGGCCTGACTGGAGGCACGATCATGTCTGTCGGAACCCTGCTGATCATCGTTCTGGTGATCTTTCTGCTCGGCGGCTTTTCCGGCCGCTTCGGCGGCTACGGCTATGGCTACGGGCACGGCGGCATCGGCGTGCTCGGCGTGCTGCTGGTCGTGCTGGTCGTGCTGGTGCTGACCGGCCGGCTTTGACTGGACGGCTTTGACTGGGCGGCTTTGACCCCATCGCGTCCGCCATCGGACGGAAACCTGCCGGGAGGGCATGGAATGTATGGATTTTTCACCGGAACGATCGTCGGATTTCTGGTCCTCTCGGTCGCCTATGTGCTGGTGTCGGCCTATGAACGCTCGCTCAAGCGGCAAGGCCTCGAAGGCGATTTCGACGCCGCCGTGACCGAAGGCGCCGATGTCGAGACCCGCGCCGCCTTCATCGCCGAGGGCATGGCCGATTACGAGCTCAGCCTGAAGAAGCGGCTTTTGCTGCTGATCTACATCATCCCGATGATCGCCGTCGCGGTCACCGCCTATGTCGTCAACCTTCTTTAGGAGCAAGCCCATGTGGACGCAGCTCAAATGGTCCCTGCGCGGCGGGGCGGCGGTGCTGGCCATCGCGATCCTGCATTACAACCTGCCGCATCATGACGTGGTGCGGATCACCAACACCTACAACCGGCAGACCACGATCGGCGCGAACTGGCTGTTCTTCGCCCGGGCGGAAACCGCCGCCACCGGGGTGGAAAAGCGCGACATCCGCTTCATCGAGGCGGTGCGTCCGAATGGCGAGGTCAGTGTCTATCGCAACGAGGACACCGGCTGGGTCTGGCCGCCCTATTTCAAATACGACAGCTCCAACCTGCAGGCCGAGGCCTCGAACGCGGTCTCGACCAAGGAGGCGCCGCAATGGGTGGTGATCACCCATTACGGCTGGCGCACGCCGTTCTTTTCGATCTACCCGAACGCGGTCAATCTTTACCCCGTCGCCGGGCCCGAGGTCACGGTCTTTCCCTGGATCAACCTGATCCTGCTCGGGCTGATCGGGCTTGCGGCGGCGATGGTGGTGCGGATGTGGCGGCAGTTCAAGCGCCGCATGTTCGGCCCGAAGCCTGAGGAACCGACCGCGCTCGAGCCTCTCGCCCCGCTTCCCGCGGCCGTTCCGCCGCAAGTTTGACCGTCTCAAGGAGAAACTCCATGTCGATCCGATTCAGCCTGCTGACCCTTGCCCTGGCCTTCGCGCTTGCCGGATGCCTGGAGAACGACGCGCAGCGCGGCCTTGCCGGGGCGGCCGGGGGCGCGGTGATTTCCGGTGCGACGGGCGGCAGCCCGGTCACCGGCGCCGTCGTCGGCGGCGCCGCGGGCTATTTCTGCCGCGACCTGAACGTCCCCGGCTGCCGCAACGGCTGACCCCAACG
>NZ_SWJZ01000075.1 GCF_005144475.1 Rhodobacter capsulatus
CCCCCCCCCCCGCCGCCCCGCCCCCCGCGCCCGGCGCGGGGCGGGGCGGGGGGCGCGCCCCCCCCCCCCCCCCCCCCCCCCCCCCCCCCCCCCCCCCGCCACCCCCCGAGAGACAAGAGAGACGAGCCGAGGCGCCGATGTTCCAGTATACGATGCGACGATTGCTGATTGCGATCCCGACGCTTCTGATCATTTCTCTGGTGATCTTCCTGCTTCTGGAGGCCGCCCCCGGCGACCCCCTGGGCGAGGTTCCCCTGACCGTGCCGCCCGAAGTGAAGGCGAAGATGCGGACCGCGCTCGGCCTCGATGCGTCGTGGTATGTGCGCTATTTCCTCTGGCTCAAGCAGATGTTCTGGATCGAGCCGATGCATCTGATCGATACGCTCTTCGGCACGCATCTGGCCGATGACATGCAGCGGGTGATCTCGTTCCAGTCGCGCCAGCCGGTGATGGACATCATCGCGCAACGCATGCCGCAGACGCTGATCGTCGTCGGCTCGGCCTATGTGATCGGCGTGCTGATCGCCGTGCCGATCGGGATCCTGTCGGCCTACCGGCAATATTCCTGGTTCGACAACCTCGGCACCTTCGTCTCGATGATCGGCTTTTCGGTGCCGACCTTCTTCACCGGCGTCGTGCTGATCGTGATCTTCGCGGTCAAGCTGCAATGGTTCCCGATGGTCTACGACACCACGTTGCAGGTCACCGACTGGGAAAGTTTCGCCAAGCAGCTCAAGCAGATGGTGATGCCGGTCACGGTGCTGTCGCTGTTCAACGCGGCGCAGATCTCGCGCTTCATGCGGTCTTCCATGCTCGACAACCTCGGGCAGGATTACGTCCGCACCGCCCGCGCCAAGGGCCTGACCGAGCGCGTCGTGGTGCTGATCCACGTGCTGCGCAACTCGCTGATCCCGGTCGTCACCGT
The DNA here is from genome assembly GCF_005144475.1 of Rhodobacter capsulatus. Classification (GTDB taxonomy): domain Bacteria; phylum Pseudomonadota; class Alphaproteobacteria; order Rhodobacterales; family Rhodobacteraceae; genus Rhodobacter; species Rhodobacter capsulatus_C. Next base: position 926 of record NZ_SWJZ01000075.1, read on the forward strand.
GATCGCGCTGGGCGTGCCCTCGATCTTCGGCGGCGCGATCATCACCGAACAGGTGTTCAAGGTGAACGGGCTCGGCCAGCAGCTGATCCTGGCCATCCACGCCAACGACCTGCCGATGGTGATGACGCTGACCTTCATCTTCGCCGTGCTGATCGTGCTTTTCAACCTGATTGCCGATCTGCTTTACGGCATCCTCGACCCGCGGATCCGCTATGACTGACACCACCACCGCCAAAATCCGTCCGCCCCGCAATCAGTGGTGGGACGTCTGGGACCAGTTCAAGACCCACAAGGGTGCGCTGGTCGGCCTGACGATCTTCGTGCTCATCCTCGGCCTGATCCTGATCGGGCCGCTGGTCTGGCACATCGACCCGACCTATGTGGACTTCCGCGCCCGCAACAAGGGCTTCTCGTTCGCGCATCCCCTGGGCACCGACCAACTCGGCCGCGACCTGCTGGCGCGGATGATGGCGGGGGGCAAGGTCTCGATCTCGGTCGGGCTCACCGCGATGTCGCTCTCGATCTTCCTCGGCGCCACGATCGGCGTGCTTGCGGGCTATTTCAGGCGCCTTGACGGGCATCTGATGCGGCTCACCGACCTGTTTCTGGCGCTGCCGCTGCTGCCGCTGCTTTTGCTGATGGTGACGCTGTTCCGCGATCCGCTGTCGAAGGGCTTCGGCCCCGAGGGCGGGATTTTCCTGCTGATCGTCACCGCGATCGGGGCGACCTCCTGGATGCAGACGGCGCGGATCGTGCGCGGCGAGGTGCTGGCGCTGAAGGAACGCGAATTCGTGCTGGCGGCGCGCTCGATCGGCACGCCCTCGCATCGGCTCGTGCTGCGCCACATCCTGCCCAACGTGATGAGCCCGATCATGGTGTCGGCCACGCTCGGCATCGCCTCGGCGATCATCACGGAATCGGCGCTGTCGTTCCTGGGCCTCGGCTTCCCGCCGGACTTCCCGACCTGGGGACGGCTTCTGTTCGATGCCGTCGATCAGATCCAGCTTTACCCCTGGCGGGTGATCCTGCCCGGCATCGCGATCTCGCTGACGGTGCTGTCGGTCAACTACATCGGCGACGGTCTGCGCGACGCGCTCGACCCGCGCATCCGCGGCCGCTGATCCGGTTTCGGGCGGAGAAGGAAAGGCACCGCCTTTCCCCGCCCGCAGCGCAACGGTCGGACACGACCGCCAATCCCAAGCGCAACAGAGGCCAGCGCCCGGCCCGGGCGGCGCGAAAGCGCCCGCCATGGGGCGGGGCGGGCGCTGGCCGAGTGCCTGAAGCACTCGGCGTCGCCAAAATCACTGTCTCGCATGGCCGCGTCACCGGCCGCGGCCAAAACTACCACCCCAACGACAACTGCCCTGACGGCGCCTCGGGCGCCGACATCCGCGCGAAGAACGCCTCGGCCTCGGCGGTGATCGCCGCCCGCTCCCCCTCCCCCATCGCCGCAAGGGCCTTGTAAGGCAGCGCCATCCGGGGGTTCTTCCCGAACCGCGCCTGATGGGTGATCAGGAAATTCCAGTAAAGGTAATTCATCGGACAGGCTTTCCGCCCGGTCCGCGCCTTGGCGTCAAACCCGCAGCCGCGGCAGTAATCCGACATCCGCCCGATATAGGCTGCCGCCGCCGCATAGGGCTTTGACCCCAGCCGCCCGCCATCGGCATGGGCCACCATCCCGTGCACATTCGGCAGTTCGACCCATTCGAACGCATCGGCATAGACGGCCAGATACCAGGCCTCGATCTGGCCGGGTGCAATCCCCGCCAGAAGCGCGAAATTGCCGGTCACCATCAGGCGCTGGATGTGATGGGCATAGGCATTGTCCCGCGTGCCCCGGATCACCTCGGCCAGACAGCGCATGGCAGTTTCGCCGGTCCAGAAGAAGGCGGGCAGCGGGCGCGTCGCGTTCAGGGCATTCGTTTCCGCATAGCCCGGCATCTCGGTCCAATAGAGCCCGCGGACGAATTCGCGCCAGCCGATCACCTGCCGGATGAAGCCCTCGACCGCGTTCAGCGGCGCCCTGCCCGCGTGATATTCCGCCTCGGCCGCCGCCGCGACCTCGGGCGCCGTCAGCAGGCCGATGTTCAGCGCGGGCGCGATCAGGGCATGATAGAGGAAATCCTCGCCCGTCTGCATCGCATCCTGCCAGTCGCCAAAAGACGGCAGACCGACGCGCAGGAAATCGTCGAGCGCAGCCAACGCCTCGGCCCGCGTCACCGGCCAGCCGAAGCGATCGAGCCGGCCGAAGTGATCCGGGAACCGGGCCTCGACGAGGGCCGCCACCTCCTCCGTCATCGCATCCGGGGCGAAGCGTTTGCGCTGCGGGCCTTGATGGCCGCGCGGCAGGGCCTTGCGGTTCTCGGCGTCGAAATTCCATTTGCCGCCAAGGGGTTTCGCCCCCTCCATCAACAAGCCGGTGCGCCGCCGCATCTCGCGGTAGAAATATTCCATCCGCCCGGTCTTGCCCGCCGCCGTCAGCCGCGCGAACTCCGCGGGCGGACACAGGAAACGGTCGTCCTCGCGGATCTCGACCGGCACACCGATCCCCTCGGCCCAGCCCCGCATCAGCTGCAGAACCCGCCATTCGCCCGGATGCGTCACCACCACCGCCTCGGGCCGGTGCCGCGCCACGGCCCGGGCCAGTTCCCCGGTGAAATCCTGCGCATTACCCGGATCCTCCAGCCGGACGTAATCGACCGCGATCCCCTCGGCCCGCAACTCTTCGGCGAAATGCCGCATCGCCGACAGGATCAGCACAAGTTTCTGCTTGTGATGGCGCACGTAAGTCGCCTCGGCCGCGACCTCGACCATCAAGACCACATCGCGCGCCGGATCGATCCCGTCGAGCGACGAGATCCCCCGCGTCAGCTGATCGCCCAGGATAAAAACCAGCCTCATCGCGCGCGGCGACAACGGTCGGAACAGAACTTGACGTTCTCCCAGTCCCGCGCCCATTTTTTGCGCCAGGCGAACGGGCGGCCGCATCCGGCGCAGATCTTTTGCGCCAGATCGGCCTTGCGGACCCTCTTCGCCACTTACGCCCCCGGCAGAAGCGGTTCGAAGGCGGCGCGGATCGCGCTGCTTTCGGGCTTCGTCATCGAGCCCCAGGTGGCGACCACCCGGCCCTCGCCATCCAAGAGCACCTTGTTGAAATTCCAGCGCGGCACGAAGCCCTGCGTCTCCTTCAGCCATTTGAAGAACGGATGCGCGCCCTCGCCCAGAACCGGGGTGATGTCGGTCATCGGCACCGTCAGCCCATAGGTCATCGTGCAGAATTCCGACACGTCCTTGCCGCTGCCCAGCTCCTGCTTGAAATCGTCCGAGGGCACGGCGAGCACGATCAGCCCCTTCGGCCCCCAGATCTTGTGCAAGGCCTGCAGCCCCTCGAGCTGCGGGGTGAAGCCGCACAGCGACGCCGTGTTCACGACCAGCACCGGATGGCCGCGATAGGCCGCGGTGTCGATCACCCCGCCCTCGATCGAGGGGAAGGTGAAGGTCGGCGCCTCGACCTCGGCCGCGCGCGCCACGGGGGCGGCAAAGGCCCCGAAGCCGCTCAGGACCGCGGCCGCCATCAGCTTGAGTTTCATTGCAGTTTCCTCCTGCGCAAAAGAAGCGTCGCCGCGACAAGCAAAAGCCCGACCAAGGCGAGCGAGAGCACCGGCCAGTCCCCCGCCCGGGCATTCGACACGATCACCCCAAAGAGCGCCCAGCCCGCGCCAAAGGCGTAGCTTGGCACCTCGGGGCGGCGCCAGACCACGACCAGCGCCGTCAAGATGACCCCCGTCAGCGACAGATAGGCCGCCTGCTGGCCCGTCAACACCCCCTGCCCGCCCAGCGTGATGGCGATGGCGACGCCGCAGGCCGCCGTCACCCAGCCCGCATAAAGCCCGACCGGCCCCGCCGCCCAAAGCCCGGCCCCGCCTCGGCCCCTTGGCGCGCGCAAAAACGCGGCAATCGCGGTCGCCGCCATGAAGATCAGCATCACCGTCGCCAGCACCGGCTGCAGGTTCGCCACGGTGATCCAGAAACTGCCGACCGCCAGCGACAGGATCAGCGCCGGGCGCATCTCTTGCCAGCCCTCGTCGCGCCAGGCCCGGACCAGCCCGTAAGCCGCCCCGGCGATCAGCCAAAGATAGATCGCCCCCCAGATCGAGAACGCCCAGCCGATCGGTTGCACCGGCCAGCGCTCGGCGACGACCGGGAATTGCGACGGCGTGAAGCCGCGAAAGCCGTCGGTCAGGAACGGCGATCCGGCAAAGGTCAGCGTCCCGATCAGCACCAGCGGGGCAAGCAACCTGCGGTCCATCCATGTCCTCCGTTTTCACCATCCTGCGCGTCCGAAGCGACAAGCGCAACCGGGGCGGTTGTCATCGCGGCCGGGCTCGTGTCATTCTTCTTTTGACAAGACGCGGCCGGCGGGCAAAAGGTTGCGTCCGAAACGACGAAAGCGGCGAAAGGCGACCGGATCAGATGGCGGATGCAGGACAGGATCTGGGCGAATTGCTGGCGCGGGTGGCGCTGGCCGACCGTGCCGCGCTGACGCAGCTTTATTCCGTGCAGGGCGCGAAACTTTTTGGCATCTGCCTGCGTCTCCTCAAGGACCGCCGTGACGCGGAGGATGCCTTGCAGGATGTCTTCGTGAAAATCTGGATGAATGCCGACCGTTATGTGCCCGAGGTGGCAAGCCCCGCCGCCTGGCTGAATTCGGTCACGCGCAATCTGTGCATCGACCGGCTGCGGCGACGCAAGGGCGGCGATGTGGGCGTCGAGGTGCTGGAAGACCTGCCCGCCGAGGCCCCCGGCCCCGAGGCGGTGGCGATCCGCGCCTCGGAGGGGCGGCGGATCGACGACTGCATGACCCGGCTTGATCGCACCCGCGCCGAGGCGGTGCGGCGCGCCTATGTCGAGGGCGAAAGCTATCTGGAGCTGGCCGAACGTTTTGCCGTGCCGCTGAACACGATGCGGTCGTGGCTGCGCAGGTCGCTGATCTCGCTGCGGGAGTGTCTGGAAGGATGAACGGGTTGCGGCAGGACGATATCGCGCTGGCGGGCGAATATGTGCTGGGCACCCTGCCCGGGGCCGAGCGGCAGGCGGCGGTGCGGCGGATCGCGACCGATCCCGATTTCGCGCGCGAAGTGGCGCGTTGGGAAAGCCGGTTCGATCCGCTGGCCGCCGAGGTGACGCCCGTCGCCCCCCCGGCGCGGGTCTGGGGCGCGGTCGAGACGCGGGTTTTCGGGCCGCCCGCGCGGACGGGCTTTGGCCTGTGGCGCTGGCTGGCCGGGGCCTCGGGGCTGTCGGTGGCGTTTCTGGCCGCCCTGCTGACGCTTGGGCAACCGATCCTGCCCGCGCGCGGCCCGCTGCTGGTGTCGGACATGGTCTCCAGCGATGGCACGGTGCGGCTGGCGGCGCTTTATGACAGCGAAACCGGCGAGATGCGGGTCTCGATGGGGGGGAATGCGCCCGCGCCGGGGCATGATTTCGAATTGTGGGTGATCGCGGGCGAAGCGACGCCGATTTCGCTCGGCGTGATGCCGCGGCGCGGCCAGGCGGCGATGCCGATCCCCGAGGCGATCCGGCCGATGCTGGCCGATGCGACTTTGGCGATCACCGAAGAACCGCTGGGCGGATCGCCCGCGGGCATCGCCACCGGCCCCCTGGTCGCCAAGGCGGCGCTGCGGCGGATCTAGCCTTCTGCGCCCGGGCCGAAGCCGCCCGTCATCGGGCTGCCGGACATGCGGCGCTGCCGCAGCCGCGTCACCACCGTGTCGATCTGCGCCGCGCACCCGGGGCAGACGGCGTAATCGACCGCCTGCGGGTGGCGCGTCCCCAGATCCTCGGCAAAGGTCCAGCCGTGCCCCGGCAGCTTCACCGCGCCGCAAAAAGAACATTTCTGCGCCGCGGCCCGTTCATCGGCCTGCCAGCGCGGCAGCGCCTGCGCGAAGCTGCGGGCATCGCGCAGATCATGCACCATCAGCACGCGATCGTCCTTCATCGGCTGGATCGTCAGCTGCACGCGGCGCAAAAGCGTCGGGCTGTCGCAGCGATAGTCGATGCGCAGGGGGGCGCCGACCTCGCGCACCGCGGCGATCATCCGGGCCAGCGCCGCGCGGGTGGTCTCGCCCGCGACATGGCGGGCAAGCGGTGTCGCCAGCATCAGATTGGACCGCGCCGCGGCCCCGCCATTCGCCAGCGCGAACTCGTCCCAGTCGCCACCGATCCACAGAATCCGGCTTTCCGGGTCAAGCACGTAGTAAACTTGTTGGAATTTCAAGAGCTTCGTCCGACTGCGCGCCCCGCCCGACCGCGAGACCCTGCCCGACTGTGTCATGGTCACCTTGTCGCAGGCAAGCCAAATGCACGGACGCGGCGAATTAATGCCTTGTCCGTGCATCTTTGCAGTGTCGCGCGCGGTCTTACGCGCTGTGCACGATCCGCACCGATTTCGACGGCCGCGCCGCCGCCAGCGCGGTGTCGCGGATGTCATGCGCCGTCAGCCCGGCCCAGGCATACATTTCCTCGGGCGAGCCGTGGTCGATGTAGCAGTCGGGCAGCGTCATCGTGCGGATGGCGCGGCCCTTTTCCAGCTGGCCGGTGCGCGCCAGGTAATGCAGCACCATCGCGCCGAAACCGCCCATCGCGCCCTGTTCCAGCGTGATCAGCGCCGCGTGGCCCTCGATCAGCCGGTCGATCAGATCGGTGTCGAGCGGACGGCAGAACCGGGCATCGGCGACGGTGGTCGAAACCCCCTCGGCTTCCAGCATCTCGGCCGCTTTCAGCGCCTGCGCCAGATGCGCGCCAAAGGACAGGATCGCGACCTCGGTGCCTTCTTTCAGCACCCGGCCCTTGCCGATTTCCAGCACTTCACCGCGTTCGGGCATCTCGACGCCCCGGCCCTCGCCGCGCGGATAGCGCAGCGCGATCGGGCCCGCGTCATGCGCCGCCGCCGTCACGACCATGTGGCAAAGCTCGGCCTCGTCCGCCGCCGCCATCACGGTGAAATTCGGCAGGTTCGCCAGCATCGAGACGTCGAAGGCCCCGGCATGGGTCGCGCCATCTTGCCCCACCAGCCCGGCGCGGTCGATCATCAGCCGCACCGGCAGGTTCTGCAGCGCGACATCATGCACGAGCTGGTCATAGCCGCGCTGCACGAAGCTGGAATAAAGCGCCAGGAAGGGTTTCAGCCCCGAGGCCGCCATGCCCGCGGCAAAGGTCACCGCATGCTGTTCCGCGATGCCGACGTCGAAGACCCGGCGCGGAAAGCGTTTTTGCATGATGTCGAGGCCGGTGCCGGTGGGCATCGCCGCCGTCACCGCGACGATCGCCTGATCGCGCGCGGCTTCCTCGGTCAGACGTTCGCCGAAGACGGCGGTGTAGTTCGGCGCATTCGGGATCGATTTCTTCTGCTTGCCGGTCTCGATGTCGAATTTCGACACGCCATGCAGCTTGTCCTCGGCCCCCTCGGCGGGGGCATAGCCCTTGCCCTTGGTGGTGCAGACATGGATCAAGACCGGACCCGAGGCGCGGGCGCGGGTGACGCGCAGGGTTTCCACCAGTTCCGCCATGTCATGGCCGTTGACCGGGCCGATATAGTCGAAGCCGAGTTCTTCAAACAGCGTCGCGCCGCCGGGCATCGCCGTCACCATCTGCCGGGCGCGGCGCGCGCCATCGCGCACCGGGCCGGGCAGATGCATCTCGATCCCCTCGGCCGCGGCCTTCAGCGCCGCAAAGGGCGCCTGGCGGGCGATGGTGTTCAGATAATGCTGCAGCGCCCCCACCGGCGGCGCGATCGACATGTCATTGTCGTTCAAAATCACGAACATCCGCGATTTCAGATGGCCCGCGTGGTTGAGCGCCTCATAGGCCATGCCCGCGGTGATCGAGCCGTCGCCGATGATGGCAATGGTGTCGCCGACCGGCTGGCCCAGCTCCCGACCGACGGCAAAGCCGAGCGCGGCCGAGATCGAGGTCGAGGAATGGCCCGCGCCAAAGGCGTCATGCGGGCTCTCAGATCGTTTCGGGAAGCCCGAGATCCCCCCCGCCTGGCGCAGCGTCAGCATGCGCGACCGGCGGCCGGTCAGGATCTTGTGCGGATAGCATTGGTGACCCACGTCCCAGATCAGCTTGTCGCCGGGCGAATTGAAGACCGCATGCAGCGCGACCGTCAGCTCGACGACGCCAAGCGAGGAACCAAGATGCCCCCCGGTCTGGCTGACCACTTCGACGATCTCGTGCCGGACTTCGGAGGCGAGCGCCGTCAGATCGGCAATGCTCATCGCCTTGAGATCGGCAGGACCGGTCACGCGGTCAAGATGGGGGGTGCGGGATGGCGTGGCGCTCATGGTTGCGTCCTCCGATGAGCTGTCTGGTCCAAAAGGGTGCCGCGGGGGTCGGACCTGCGGCACCAGGTGCCTGTCATCAACAGGGAAGGGATCGGGGCTGTGGGGCCCCGGAGTTTCCGGGCCTTGGCCCGGAACGGAATACCCCGGCCGCGCGACACGGGCGCGGCCGGGGAAAGCGGTCTCAGACGACTTCGGTCGCGTGTTGAACGACGACTTCGGTCGTGTAGGGCGAGGGCGCCTGGTGGGCACGCTCGGGAAGCATCAGGCCGAGGCCGTAGGAACCCAGCACCAGACCCAGACCGAACAGGAACGGGATCGAGCCAAGGAAGGCACCATAGGCCATCTGACGACCGATCCAGATCCCCATCGCGAACTTCGAGCCGTTTTCGTAGTCGAAGGGTTTGTCGAACATGGACATGGTCTCTTCTCCTTACGGGGTCACGGGGGCGTAGCCGTGGACTTGCGCCCAGACATACCAGTTGTCGACAACGGTGCCCGAGAGCAGGATGCCGATACCGCCGGTCAGCGTCACCATCACGGCCATCCAGATCGCCCAGCGGTGGATGCCTTCCATGGTGGCGTTGAAGCCCATCGTCCAGCGCCAGAACAGGGCGGCGCGTTCCGAGGCGGTGCCGCGGTCAGCGATCTGTTCCAGCTCGCGTTCGCCGCCGAAACGGGTCACCGCAAGGATCGTCGCGCCGTGCATGGCGAACAGGAGCGCCGAGCCGTAGAGGGCAGCGATCGAGAGGCCGTGGAACGGGTTGTAGAACAGGTTGCCGTGGTCAAGCGAGAACTGGTTCGTCCAGTCGAGGTGCGAGAAGATGCCATAGGGCGGAGCGACGCTCCAGGAACCCATCAGGATCGGGCGCCAGAAGCCGAGAACCGACCACAGCCAGATCGCCGAGAGGAAAGCCCAGGCCATGTGCTTGCCCATGCCGAGCTGGTCGGCGCGGGTGTAGACACGGACCCACCAGGCAATGACCGAAATCGCCATGAACAGCGACGCGATCTGCCAGACACCCCCTTGTTTCAGCGGAGCGATCGCAAGACCGTATTCGGCCGGCGGCGGCTCCAGGCTGAAGAAGAACAGATCCCGCATGAAGATGAAGGGATCGAACCCGGCCTGATACCAGTACCACACACCGATGGTGAAGAACCAGGCCGCGCCGAAGGCCAGCGAGACGGTGCCGGCGATGCCGAGATAGATCGGCCCGATCTGGGCGTTCCCCATCCAGCCGAGGATGTTGAACATCCCCGCAGGCGTGCGTTCGAAGGTGTCGACGTCTTCCTTGAGGCCCATTTCGGGCGCACCGGCGACCTGAACCTGGTTAAAGAAGTTCTGATACTCAGCCATTGATGCCTCCTGCCATGTCGACCCAGAACGGCATGTTCACCCACCAGTACCACCAGTCACTCCACAGATCGAAGTAGATGGTGCCGGAGACGAGCATGCACATGGCCGACCAGAACACCGCGTTCAGCGCAAGCAGCAGGCCGAGGCGGTGGATGCCGAGCGTGCCGACCGAATAGCCCATGAGGTCACGGAAGTAGGTGTCCTCGTGGTCCGGCGTCCGCATCGTCTTGCCTTTGACCGGGTTGGCGGCCGAAAGGACCAGAGCCCCGTGCATCGCCAGCGCCCAGGCGGTGGTGAAGAACAGGCTGATGCCCAGCATGTGGAACGGGTTGTAGTGGAAGTTGCCGTAGGTGTAGCCGGTGTTCGACACCCAGTCGAGGTGCGTCCAGATACCATACGGGAAGGCGTAGCCCCACGACCCCATCATCATCGGACGGATCACGACGAGGACCAGATAGGCAAAGATCGCCATCGAGAAGGCCACCGGAATGTGGAAGCCGATCCCGAGCTTGCGGCAGATTTCGACTTCACGCAGAGCCCAGCTGCAGAAGGCGCCCGTCGCGCAGACGGTGATGACCTGCCAAAGACCGCCCTTGTCGAGCGCGGCCACGTTCAGACCATTTTCCACCGGCGGCGGAAAGATGGAGATCAATTGGGGGTTCCACGTGCCCTGCATCGCGGCTCCCCAAAGGATAAGCAAAAAGCCGAGCGTGGCGAAGAAGATGGTGGTGACCCCGAAGAACCCGACATAGAAGGGTCCGACCCAGAAGTCGAAAAGGCTCCCGCCAATCAAGGTGCCGCCCGGCACACGGTATTTTCGTTCGAAGCTGAGCAAAGCCATGCCCGTGTCTCCGCTGTTGCGGGACGGTCCTTGGCCCGGCAAAAGGCCTCAGATCGTGCCGATGGGTTGCGTCTTGCGGTATGGTCGCGGGGGGGGGGGGGC
>NZ_SWJZ01000076.1 GCF_005144475.1 Rhodobacter capsulatus
GGCTCAACACGAGCTTGTCGAAGGGGATGTCTCGCGAGGGGGACAGGGTGATTTTCTGGGCAGCTTTCGCCATCAGATCTTCTCCGAGACGGGCGCCGGGAGCCTCTCTCCCGATCTTCCAACCCGTCAAAATCTCCAGCGCAGCCCTCTCCCTCTCAGTGTTCGCTTGGCGTTGTCCGCGGACAACTTCATGTCGGCGCCATCTGCTCCGGCGAGGCAAAAGCAAGTCTCTTGATGAAGCGGACGGCATCGAAATCCCGGCTCTTGGCGCCGCTTGTCAACGCTCTAAAATAGGCGCCGGCATTTCTGATCCGGTCGTGACACTGGACAATGGCCCAAACCGTTATCGCGCTTGGCAAGACGCCAATCGTTCGTACGCCTAGCGTGTAGGTGGTCCGGTCGATCCCGATCATCGGTGCCAAGGTTTGAGCGTGAGCGACCACATCTCCAAAGTGCTCGATGTTTCTAAGCGAAAAGGACGCTGCCTCTGGGCACGCCGTTACCAGCTCGTCAAGCGTCAGGGTTTCGCTAGCTTGTGGCGACTTGTCCGGCGCGCGTTCTTCTTCAGTATTTTCTTTTTTTGATCTCTGATGGTGCCGGACATTTTGACCGTCGTTGGCGGACAGGGCAGGTGTTGACACACATGCTTTTGCACCGTCGCTTGCAGTTTCATGCACAGCTTCGGGCAGGGTTTTCGAGATCGCTGCGAGTTCATCTGCTGTCAGTTTGTTTCGAAGCTTGCGCAGTGTTTCCAGCGCCTGGCTGTCATTCGGGTCGGCATGAAGCAACGGACGAAGCTGGGCGCGGATCTTCGATTTGAGATAGGCAATCTGTTCACTTTGTTCCTGCGCCGCCACGGCCATCGCCGCTATTTCGCCAAGCTTGCAAAACAGCGGGCTCAGATTGAAGCCGAAGTGCATCGATTGTTTGTGCGCTGGATCGTAACGGGTGAAACGCTTGCCGTTCGCGCTGTCCTTGCGTTCAAGAAGGCCAGCTTCCATCAGTGTCGCCGCGTGGCGGCGCAGCGTGCGCTCCGAAAGCCCGTTGCGGCGTGCGCTCAGGGTCATGTTCGAGGCGAAGACCATGTTGTGGTTTCGCTTCGGGGCAAGACACGAAAGCATCGCGTCGAGCGTTGCGATCACCGTCGGCTTCAACCCGAGAAGGGGAGCCGCTTTTCGTAGGGTTTCGATGATGATGTGACGTTCGGGCGGAGCGTTGTCCGCGGACAACACTTCTGAAGCCCGCGAACCAAAGGCTGCGGTTGCGTGGATGAAAGTCATGCGTTTTTCACGGCAAACCGGGAGGGAAGGGCCCTTTGGCCATCAGCTCTTGCGCGAAGACAAAATGAATTCGCCAACCGAATCGGTTGTTGTTGACTGCTACGGAGAAGCTGATACATCTGAAGGTGCAAAAGACAGATGGGGCTCTCCGAGGATGACCTTGGGGGGCTCTTTCACTTTTTCGGGTTGCGGTCGTGCTCCTTTCTTTGCTGCTCTGCCTCGTCAGTCGGCTTTTCTGGCCGACTGCCATTCCTTGTAGAGGCGCTGCAATTCGGCCTCTGCGTTCTCAAGCCACCACATCGCAAACTCGGGAGCCTCGGTCTTTGAGAGCTTCACCGTGACCGATCTGGCCTGGTCCGAAACCTGAGCGAGCCGGAGTCCATCTTCGGAGAGAACCGGCAGGGCAGGGGAGGGGGCTTTGGGCGTACTGCTCGTTTGACGTACGGCGGCTGCTGCGGCATCGGCAATCTGCGCGAATCGCCCGTCCGAGGTTGCGCTCGCGGGCGCCAAGGCAGCCTGCGCGAGGGCGACAAGATCAAGGTCATGATTGTTGACCAGATCGGCGAGATCTTCCCAGCGACGCCGCCCGATACCATGTGCGGGACCGATCTCGCGCACGACGGCCTCGGGAATGCTGCGGGCTACCTTCTGCATTCGAGACAGCATCGGCTTGTCGACCGCGAGGGCATCCAGGATCACTGCAGTTTCGTAACCGCTTGCCGCCAGTTCTGCCGCAAAGAGCGATTTCTCGATGAAGCTGGGGTCGAGCCGCTGCGCGTTTTCCTGACCTTGAGCCAGGATCGCTTCGTCATCGCTGAGCGCGCGCACCAGCGCCTTCGCGGGTTGGCCGAGAAGACGAAGCGCACGCAGACGGCGCCGACCATAGACGATGCGATAGGAACCCGGTTTTTCGGCCATCGGCCGAACCATGATGGGCACTTGCTGGCCGTGCTGGCGGATGCTCTCGGCCAACTGAGCCACATCGGCATCAGTGAAGGCCAAGCGGTCCTTCGGCCCGTCTTCTTCGATCAGATCGGGGGCAATCTCGCGCACCGCGTTGCTGGAGAGATCCTTCAACGTCGACTTGACGCCGCTCATGGCGCCGGTGTTCGGGAAGCGAGACTTGTCCGGAGCGGGCGTGTCGCTAGCGCTGGATACCGGCAGGGCAGGGGGCTGAAACAGGTTGCGGCGCGCCATCAGTCAGTCTCCCGTCCCCAAGCGGTCTGGATCACCTTCTCGAACTCGTCGGCCACGCCGTTCACGCTCTCGAGAATACGATCGAGCGTTTTTTTCAGCACCTGCGAGGGCTCGATCTCGTAGATCGTCTGTTGCGTCATCCCGGCATCGGAAATCGCGGTCGATTTCAGCATCGGCGTCGTCAGCACTTGGTCAAGCAGGATCGAGCGCAGGAAGCCCGCCATTTGCGATTGTGGAACGTCGGTCGGCTCGTAGCGCGCGATCAGGAACTTGAGGAAATTCCAGTGGATTGGCCCCGCAGCCTCCTCCAGAGCGCGAACAGTTTCCCCAGCCATTTCAAGGAATTGCGCCATTGACGCCACATCCAGCATGCTCGGCACGACAGTGATCAGCAACCCGGTCGAGGCCAGAAGCGCGGTCATCGTGGTGAAACCAAGCTGCGGCGGGCAATCGATGATGACGAGATCGTAGTTCGCTTCGACCTCATCAAGCGCGATTGCGAGGCGCTGCGTGAAAGGCGGGTCGATCTTGTGTTGCAGCGCATAGGCCGTTTCGGTCTCGTATTCCGAGAGCATCAGCCCGGCTGGAGCCAGATCGAGATTGTGGAAATAGGTCTTGCGGATGACCTGGCTGAGCGGGACCGGCTCTTCATATTTGAGCGCGTCATAGATCGTCCCACCCTCGGCGAATTCGATCTCCGGCCTGTAGCCGAACATTGTCGTCAGGCTGGCCTGCGGATCCATGTCGATCGCCAGCACCCGGTAGCCGCGCAGCGCATACCGCTGGGCAAGGTGGATGGCTGATGTCGTCTTGCTGGACCCGCCCTTGAAGTTGACGATCGAGATGACCTGCAACGCATCGCCAGAACGTCGGCCGGGCAGGTAGGCTTCGCCATTGCGCCCGGTCTTGGCCATGATGCGGCGGATCTGGTCGATCTCGACAGCGGAATAGAGCCTGCGCCCGCGAGAATCCGTCTCCACCTCGGGGAAATCACCCTCTTGATGACGGGTCCGCAGGTTCGACATGCTGATCCCGGTCAGCTCCGAAACTTCGGCAGGCTGGAACTTCCGAAGCGTCTTTTTGCTTTCGGGCTGAAAGCTGTTGCGCATATGGTTGTCGAGCGCCTCGGACAGCCTGATGGCGTTCGCGGCGATGGATGCGGCAACAGATCCGGACGCGGCCGGTTTCGACGGTGTGCTCATTCTGCCCTCTCGGCCTCTTGATGGGCCCTGGTGGTTTCGTCGCAAAAACGCGTTGTTTGCGCTTTTTTGCGACAACACTAGACATTGCACGCAACTTTCTTCCAGACAACAGTTTTTTGTTAATCCAGCCGACGAGAGGTTTCTCGTTCCGCTGTGCTTCAGGTGGCGAATCTGACAACTAGCTGATTTAATGAGATTTTCGCTCTGCGCGCTGTCGTATCGACCAAATATAGTGGCTGTTACCACAAGCCATACAACCCGTCGGTGAAATGCAGCGCGTCGAATCGCCAGGGTCGTTCTGCAGAGTCTGGATCTCGCTGGAACAACCGGCAGATCAGAGGAGGACAATTGCCCCGCGCTCAGGCATCCTGTCGCTGTTCCGATCAGCAAGGGGGGCTTGATCATGTGCGGCCGGATCATCGACCCCAATCTGCGCAACACCGAAGTGGACATGTCGCAGATCAAGCTCGTCCCGTTCGGGGTCCGGTTCAATGTCAAGCCGACCGAGACGGTGGTGATCCTCGCCAAGCGCCCGCTGGTCGCGATGGAGGCGCGCTGGGGCCTCATCCTGTCGTGGTTCGATGGCGCCTGTGCGAAGGACTGGAAGGCGGCGACGTTCAACGCTCGCATCGAGGATGCGCGCGATAAGCCCACGTTTCGTCAGGTCTGGCGGCACGGCCGGTGCCTTGTGCCGGTCGGCGGGTTCTATGAGTGGAGCGGCCCCAAAGGCGCCCGCCAGCCGCATTTCTTCCACCCGGCGGGTAACGAAGCGAACCTGTATCTGGCCGGACTGGCGAGCCGGTGGCGCGATCTCCTGACCTGCACGATCATGACGCGGGCGGCGACAGGGGCGATGGGAGGGCTGCATGACCGGATGCCGGTTTTCTTGAATGCCGACGAGCAAGAGGCGTGGCTGGGCAGTTCCGACGAGGTTGCGGCCCTCGGCTCCGAGGCCATGCTGACGCATCACCCGGTCGCCCCGTTTGGGTTGAACGATGACGGACCGGAGTTGATCGAGCGCGTGAGCGGATAGGTAATAGCCGCCGGTCGCTTGCGCCACAGGCGCGATGCAAAATGCGAGCGTCGGAAACGCAGTATGGATCTCGCGTCCATCGTGATCGACGTGCCCCGGCCCATTCCGGCCGGTCGGCCCTTCCGGCGCTGGCCGCCAAAGCGGTCGCTCTAGCGTGTTGTAGCGACGAAGCCGAGCAGCCCATTCCCACCGCTGGTGTGGGTCGCAGCATTGCGCCAGGAGCTGGCACGAAGGGCGGCCTATTTGCTGCGCTGCTGCGGCATCGCATCCGTAGAAAACTGCTAAAGCCTTCATTCCAAGTCTTTTCAACAGACATCGCATAGCTCCAAAAGCTGCCGGGGCAGGCTCTTTTCTCGATAAAGACTGAAAACGGTCGGTTTTCCCTGTCCCGACGGGCGCGCAGATCCCGAAGCGGCGGTGTGCAAAGCACCCCTGCCGTTGAAAAAATTTGCGTCTCGGTGCTGCCCGATAGTCGTTTGGCGTCCGATGACGCTGCCGGTCAGAGAGGCCCTAGTCGTGCCGCCACACCTTGACGGCCGAAATCAGCAAGATCAGCGCAAGCCCGGGCAGCAGCACCCCTTCCGGGATCAGCCCAAGCAAGCGCCCGCCGACGAACGTGCCCAGAACCGAGCCCGCCGCCATCACCGCGACGAAGCCCTTGTTGCGAAACAGCACAGCGAATGCCTGATCGCGGCTGTAGCGGGCAAAGCCCACCAGCATCGTCGGCAGGCTGATGGCAAGGGACAGCGACCCGGCCAGCTTGATGTCGGCGCCAAACAGCATCACCAGCGTCGGGATCAGAAGCTCTCCGCCCGCAACCCCCATCAGCGCGGCGACGACCCCGATCCCGAAGCCCGCAGCCACCCCCGCGCCGATCTGCGCGACCCCGGTGAACGGCGGCGCGGTGGGGCCCTGGCCATGCCCCGCCAGCAACACCAGCGCCATCGCCACCATCAGCGCCGCGATCACCTTGAACAGCGTCTGCGAGCGCAACCGCGTCGCCCAGCCCGCGCCGAACCAGGCTCCGGCAAGGCTGCCGGCCAGCAGGTTGACGATCACCGGCCACTCTGCCACCAGATCGGCGGGTGACACGGTGCTGGCCCGAAACGGCAAGGCCGTCGCCACCACGATCAGGCTCATCGCCTTGTTCAGGATCACCGCTTCCAGCGCGCCAAAGCGAAACAGCGTGATCAGCACCGGCAAGCGGAATTCGGCGCCGCCAAGGCCGATCAGCCCGCCCAGGGCGCCAATGACCCCGCCTGAGAGGAAGGCGGCAAGGTTGCGCGGCGTAGAAGAGAGGTTCGGCATGATCCGCTTCTCAAAGGGGCAAGACGCTCAGGGTAAGAACGGGGTGCCCCGTCTGCCGTCGCAGATCAAGGGCGATCCGCTCATCCGCTCTCGTCTTGGCACGAAGGCTGCCGCCTGGTGCCCTGTTTCGGGTCGCGCAGGGCTGGGCAGTCATGAAAGCTTCACTGGACACCCGCCCTGAAGTCCATAATTCATAAATTATGGAACAGTCAGCCGCCCTCAGCTTCGCTTGCCTTGGCCATCCCGGCCGCCTTGCCGTGTTCCGGCTGCTCATGCGCTTTGCCCCGCAGGGCGTGCGGCCGACGGAAATCGCTGCCGCGCTGGGGATCAAGCAAAACACCCTCTCGCATCATCTGGCGGACCTGACCGGCTGCGGGCTGGTGAAAGTGCGCCGCGAGGGGCGGTCGCTCTTTTACGCCGTCGACCTTCACAAAACCGAATCCCTGATCGGCTATCTCGCCCTCAATCTGGGCCGGGCCCGTCCCGACCTCATGCCCAAAGCCCTTCCTGAAAAGGCAAATCCCATGTCCGATACCGTTTTCAACGTGCTGTTCATCTGCTCGGGCAACTCCGCCCGCTCGATCTTTGCCGAGGCGCTGTTGCGCGATCTGGGCAAGGGCCGGTTTGTCGCCCATTCGGCGGGCACAAGGCCCGGAACCGCGATCAACCCCTTCGCGCTCGAGGTTCTGGCCCGCAACGGCCACGACACCGGGGGCCTGCGCGCCAAACATCTGTCGGAGTTTCAGGGCCCCGCCGCCCCGCAGATGGAGTTCGTCTTCACCGTCTGCGACACCGCCGCCGCCGAGGAGTGCCCGCCTTGGCCCGGCCAGCCGATCACCGGCCATTGGGGCCTGCCCGATCCGGTGAAGGCCACCGGCACCGAGGCGGAAAAGGCGCTCGTCTTCGCCCAAACCTATGGGGCGTTGCGTCGCCGCATCGCCGCCTTTGTCGAACTGCCCTTCGACACGCTCGACCGTCTTGCGCTGCAAACCCGCGTCGATGCGATCGGCGCCACGCCTGAAAAGGACTGAGCCATGGCCAGAATTGCAATTAACGGCCTTGGCCGGATGGGAAAACTTGTGCTGCGGCGGCTGGTCGATCTGGGCCACGGGCCTCAGATCGTGCTCTTGAATGACGCCGTGGGTGACGCGGAAACCCATGCGCTGCTGTTGGAATTCGACTCGGTGCATGGCCGCTGGCCGACGCCCGTTTCCGCCACCGAAGGCGGGCTGGTGATCGATGGGCACCGCATTCCCCTGACTCGGGAAAAGACGCTCGAGGCCCTGCCTCTGGCCCAGATGGGCGTCGATCTGGTGATCGACTGCACCGGCCATTTCAAGACCGCGGCGAAGGTGCAGCCCTATTTCGACGCGGGGGTGCGCAAGGTCGTCGTCTCGGCCCCGGTGAAGGACGAGGGCGCGTTGAACCTCGTCTATGGCGTCAATCACGCGCTTTACGATGGCAGCCAGCGGCTGATCACGGCGGCGTCCTGCACCACGAACTGCCTTGCCCCGGTGGTGAAGGTGATCCACGAAGCCCTTGGGATCAAACACGGATCCATCACCACGCTGCATGATGTTACGAACACGCAGACGATCGTCGATCGGCCGGCGAAAGATCTGCGCCGCGCCCGGTCTGCGCTGATGAACCTCATTCCCACCACCACCGGCTCGGCCACCGCGATCACGCTGATCTACCCGGAGCTCAAGGGGCGGCTCAACGGCCATGCCGTCCGGGTGCCGCTGCTCAATGCCTCGCTCACCGATTGCGTCTTCGAGATTGAGCGCCCGACCACGGTCGCGGAGGTGAACGCGCTCTTTCAATCCGCCGCCGAGGGGCCGCTGAAGGGCATTCTCGGCTTCGAGACCCGGCCGCTGGTGTCGTCGGATTTCACCAATGACCCGCGATCCGCGGTGATCGACGGGCCTTCGACGATGGTGGTGAACGGCACGATGCTGAAGCTTTACGCCTGGTATGACAACGAATGGGGCTATGTCTGCCGTCTGGCCGATATCGCCCGGATGGTGGCGGGGTCACTGTGAGCGCCAATCCGATCCGCGCCTATGCCGCCGTCACCGCCGCCTATTGGGCCTTCATGCTCACCGATGGCGCGCTGCGGATGCTGGTGCTTTTGCAGTTCAACGGGCTTGGCTTCAGCCCGGTCGCGCTGGCCTGGCTCTTCCTGCTTTATGAAATCGCGGGCATCGCCACCAATCTTGGCGCGGGCTGGCTTGCCGCGCGCTTCGGCCTTGCCGCCACGCTTTACGGCGGGCTTGGCCTGCAGGTCGCGGCCCTCGTGGCGCTGGCCCAGCTCGATCCGAGCTGGTCGATCCCCGCCTCGGTCGCTTTCGTGATGGCGGTGCAGGGCGTCTCGGGCGTCGCCAAGGATCTGGCGAAGATGTCCTCGAAATCGGCGGTGAAACTGCTGGCGCCAAGCGCGGACGGCGGTCTGTTTCGCTGGGTGGCGGCGCTCACCGGATCAAAGAACGCGGTGAAGGGGCTCGGGTTTTTCCTCGGCGCGGCGTTGCTGGCGCTCGTCGGCTTCAAACCGGCGATCTGGGGCATGGCGGGGCTGCTGGCCCTGATCCTGATCGCGGTCGTGGCGTTCTTGCCCAAGGGCCTGCCGGGGCGGATGAAATCCGAAGACAGTTGGGGCGGCTGGCGCTCGAAAGACCCGCAGGTGAACCGGCTCAGCCTTGCTCGGATGTTCCTCTTTGGCGCCCGCGATGTCTGGTTCGTCGTCGGGCTTCCGGTCTATTTTCAGGCGGTTTTGTCCGATGGCACCGCCGAGGGGCGGCGCGAGGCCTTCTTCCTCACCGGTGGTTTCATGGCGCTCTGGATCATCGCCTATGGCGCGGTGCAGGCCTTTGCGCCGCGGCTTCTGGGCGCGAAATCCCAACCCGAGGCGGCGATCACGGCGAAAGCGATCACCTGGGCGGGCTATCTCGTGCCGATCCCCTTCGCCCTTTCCCTCGCCGTGCTGATCGCCCCCGCGCCCGCGCCCTGGCTGACCGCCACGCTCCTCATCGGGCTGCTCACTTTCGGCTTCGTCTTTGCCGTCAATTCCTCGGTGCATTCCTATCTGATCCTCGCCTTTGGCGATGTGCGGCGGATCACCCGCGATGTCGGCTTTTACTACATGGCCAATGCGGCGGGGCGGCTGATCGGTACGCTTTTGTCGGGCCTGAGCTACCAGATCGGCGGGCTACCGCTTTGCCTTGCCACCGCAGGCGCGATGGCCGCAGCCAGCTGGATCGCCGCGCGCAGGCTCGCCTAGCCGCCCGTGTGGCTCATCATCCGCGCGATCTCGCCGCCGCGGGTGACCGGATCAAAGCCGTGGCCGCCGGTTTTATGACCGACGGCCCGGGCAATTGCTGCGATCACCGCGTCATCCTCGGGCGAGCCGCGCACGAGGCCGCGCAGATCAGTCTTGCCCGTCTGACCGAGGCAGGAAAACAGCTCGCCCGTGCAACTGAGCCGCACCCGGTTGCAGCTGGCGCAGAAATTGTGGCTCAGCGGCGTGATGAAGCCGATTTTCTGCCCGGTGCCCTCGACCCGCACATAGCGCGCCGGGCCGCCGCTGGTTTCGGCTGTCTCGACAAGGCGATAGCGGCTTTCCAGCCGCGCGCGCAGATCGGAGAGCGGCCAGAACCGCTCCGCCCCCAGCCCCGCGCCCATCGGCATCACCTCGATGAAGGTCAGGTCGAAACCCTGCGCGCCGCACCAGTCGGTCAGCGCGAAAAGCTCATCCTCGTTCACCCCCTTCAGCGCCACGGTGTTGATCTTGACCCGCAGGCCTGCCGCCTGCGCCGCCGCAATCCCCGCCAGCACTGGCGCGAGACTTCCCAGCCGGGTGATGCGGGCGAACTTGTCCGCGTCGAGCGTATCAAGCGAGACATTCACCCGACGCACGCCGCAACGGGCCAAGTCTTCGGCATGCCGTTCCAGCTGCGTGCCGTTCGTCGTAAGCGTCAGCTCGCGCAGCGCGCCCGAGCGCAGATGCCGCGCCATCGCGCGAAAAAACGCCATCACGTCGCGCCGCACCAGCGGTTCGCCGCCGGTGATGCGCAGCTTTTCCACCCCCATCGCGATGAAGGCGGAGCAGATGCGGTCAAGTTCCTCGAGGCTCAGCACTTCGGCGCGGGGCAGGAAGGTCATCTTCTCGGCCATGCAGTAGCTGCAGCGCAGATCGCAGCGGTCGGTGACCGAGACCCGCAGATAACTGACCCGCCGCGCCTGCGCATCGACAAGCGCCGCGGGGGCCAGAACGGGCGACGGCGGCAGGGCGGGCTGCCGAAACGGGGCGGAAAGGCTCATGCAGACCTCCGGTGGGATGAGGCCCCGCCCGTGCGCGGGCGGGGCAAGGGGTCAGAGGGCGATTTCCCAGGACTTGTAGGACACGCGCGCCGAGGCCGGGGTGGCGTCCGAGATCTTCCGGATATTCGCCCAGGTGTGCTTGTAATTCGGCAAGATCAGCTCGTTCACGCCGGGGTTGACGATGTTGCCCTGCGCCCCGTTCGGCGCGCCGAAGATCATGAAGGTTTCGTTGCGCCGGGCGGTCGGTTCGGGATAGGCCAGCGCCTGCGTGGCCCCCACATCGTTGAACACCTCGACCATGTCGCCGGGCTTGAGGCCCAGTTCCGCCATGTCCTCGGGGTTGATCTGGATGAAGGGCACCGGGAAACGGTCCATGACGAAATCGTTGCCCTGATCGAGGAACCAGTTCTGCCAGTTCATGTTGGCGCGGCCGTTGTTGATCAGGAAGCGGTGGCTTGCCTGCTGCTGCGCCTTGCCGGGCGCCTGCCAGCCGCGCCATTCGCCTAGGGAAAACAGCGCCTTGCCATCCTCGCGGCCGTGGCGGGTGAAGACCCCGTCGGCGTAAAGCCGTTCGGTGCCCACAAGCTTGCCGTCCTTGAAGCCCACCACGGGTTCCAGCACGCCATTCGTGCCCATGGCGCGCAGCCGCTCATAGGTCACATCCTTGTTGGCCGAGGCATAGCCGTCCATGAAGGCGTCTTCCTCGGTTTTCCAGTCGAACCCCTTGAACTGATCGGCATAGGCGTCGCGCCCCTCCTCGTGCAACACCCGTTCCAGCGCCTGCGCCAGCCCCGCCGCGATCAGGCAATCGGGCCGGGCGGACCCCGGCGGGTCCATGTATTTCTCGGTCAGCCGCAGCCGCCGCTCGCCGTTCATCGAGGTCAGGTTCATCTCGCCCGACTCGACCGCGGGCAGGATCACATGCGCCGCCTGACCGATCTGGCTGTGGATGATGTCGACGCAGACGGAGAAGATCCCGCCCGCGTTCACCGCCGAGACGATGGCATCGACCAGTTCTTCGCGTGGGCGCCCGGCGGCGGCATCCATCGCCTCCTTCACCATCTGGCTGCGACGGTTGTAGATGCGCTTGAACTGGCTCGCGTTCAGCGTGGTCTTGAAGTGGTCGTTGGCCCAGATGTGATGCACCTTGCCGCCGCCCGCGATGAGCAACTGATCGACATAGGGCGCGGGGCGGCCGACATGGGCATCGGAGGGGCGGAAGTAGCCCTCCTGATGGCCGCCAAGCCGACAGCAACCGCCGCCCTCGCGCCCGACATTGCCGGTGGCAAGGCCGATGTTCAAAAGCGATCCGATGGCGCGATAATTGTCATTGCCCCAGATCAGGCCCTTTTCATAGCCGATCACGCATTTGCGCCGTGCGCCGTCCTTGGGCGCGGCGATCCATTCCGCCGCCTGCAAGATCTGCGCCTCGCTCAGCCCCGTGGCCTTGGCGCCCTCGGCCAAGCTCATCTGACAGGCCGCCAAGGCAGCCTCGAACGAGCCAAGCGCCGCGGGTTGCGCGCTGCCCGCGGGCACCGCCGGCTCCTCGCCGCGGAAGGTGGATTTCTCGATGAAATCTCGGTCCACCCAGCCCTTTGCCGCGATTTCGGTGAAAAGCGTGTTGAAGAGCGCCACATCCGAGCCGGGCGTGATCTGCAGATGCAGGACGTTCTTTTCTCCCGCAACCTCCTCGCAGGCCCTCACCGTCACCGTGCGGCGCGGATCGACGATCACCACTCGCGCGTCACCCCGCATCCCCGGAACCATGTGGTTGAGGAAGAGATTCGTCTGACATTCCATCGGGTTGGTGCCGACCAGAACGATGGTGTCGGTCTTTTCGTAATCGGCGTAATTGTATTGCAGCTCGTCCACGCCCATGTCGCGCGAGGAATGCACCTCGGAATTATAGGCGGGGCGGTTGTGGATGCGGCAGTGCTTCACCTTCATCGCGCCGAAGTACAGCTTGCCGGTGCCCCAGGTGTTCTCATAGCCGCCCGCCGAGCCGCCATGATCGAACATCGAGACGTAAAGATCGTCCTCGGCGTCCTTGTCGATCACCCGTGCGGTGACACGGGCGACCAGATCGAGCGCATCCTCCCACGAGGTCGGCTGCCAGGTGCCATAGCGCCAGACCATCGGATCGGTCAGCCGCTGCTGTTGCGTGCCGCGCTGATCGGAGCGGCGGTTTTCGGCCATCCGCGCGCCGCGAATGGAGCCAAGCCCACCATTCACCGCACAAGCCACATCGGGCTTGATCACCAGATGCACATCCTGCCCGTTCTGCTTGACCACGTTATACATCGAGGGGGAATACCAGGCCTCGGTCATCGAGGCCTGCTGCTTTGAGAGATCCTCGCCGATCCAGTTCGTCTCGGTGCTGCCTTGCGTCTTCAGGGGCCAAGTGTAGGCCTTGTAGCCGCAGCCGACGATGCAATAGTGGCAGGTGACATTGTGTTCCTTGGCGCCTGCGGGAATGATCGGCAGGCGGTCGATATTGCGCTTGTAGGCCATGATTTTCCCCTATGCCTGCAACACGTTCGACAGACGGCCATAGATCAGCTCGTCCACCCCCTCGGCGAAGATGTCGCCCCGCTCGTCGACGCGCAGCGCGAATTGCGGCAGGTTCTGCGTCGCATGCCCCCAGACCTGCTGACCGCCCTTTTCCGCATCGAACCGGCTGTAATGGCCGGGGCAATTCAGCGTCCGGTCGGCAGCATTCCAGGCCAGCGGATAGCCCTTGTGCGGGCAGAGCACGGAATAGGCGACGATGTCCCCCTCGGGCCCCGCGCCCCCCTCGACCGGGGTGCCAAGCTTGAGCAAGATGCCGGGGCTGTCGGCATCCGGGTAGCCGATATCAACCGGCACATCGACCTTGAGATCGGCAAGATTGCCAAGCTTCGCCGAAGGGTAATCGAGCAGCGCCCGCGGTGTTTCCGCCCGCGCGTCACTGGGCAGCACCGAAGCCGCCGCCGCCCCTGCCACACCCAGAACGCCACCGCGCAGAAACTGGCGGCGGCCGACATCGACCAACCGATTGCACTTCATGGGGTCTCCTCCCGTTTCTCCCTCATCCCAGAGTAGCAACGGGCGTTTGGCCGCATCTACGACCTTGGGCAGCCTGCCGCGACGCGGCAAGCCGTTGACCCGATTAACGGATTTTTCATGTTCGGAAATCCGGACAGGAATCGCCCACTAGAGGCCGAGCTTTTGCATCTTTTCCCAAAGCGTGGTGCGGGACACCTGCAAGAGCTTCGCCGCCTCGCTGACCTGCCCGCCGGTGCGCTCAAGCGCGCGCAGGATATGGGCGCGTTCAGCTGCATCGCGCGCCTCGGAAAGGCTGGGCAGGCTGTCGTCGGGCGCCAGAGCCCATTCGGGAAAGAGATCGGCGGGATAGAGGGTGTCGCCCTGCACCGCCGCCAGCGCCTTGACCAGCCGTCCGCGCAACTCGCGCCCGTTCTGTGGCCAGTCATGCGCCCGCACCGCCTCCAGCACGAGGCCCGACAGCGGCCGCAACGGCGCGGCCCGGCGGGCATTGAGGCTGTCGAACATGCGCGAAAGCAGCCAGACCGCATCCTCGGGGCGGTCCTTGAGCGGGGGAATGGTGATGTCGACCCCCGACAGCCGGGCGTGCAGGTCGCCCCGAAAGGCGCCCGACCGCAGCACCGCCGCAAGGCCCGGCCCTGCCGCCGCAATCACCCGCGTCTTGGCCGCCACAAGCGCGGCGATCAGCGCACCCTGCTCGGCCCCGGGCAGATGCTCGACGCCGTTCAGAAAGGCGGTCCCGGTCTCGGCGCGGGCCAGCGTTGTGGGCAGGGCGGCGGCGATATCGGGATGGCCTTCGATATCAAGCACAACAAAGGGGCCGTCCGCGCGCGCAGACCGGGCGTGAATGCGCTCGGCCAGCAGGCGTTTGCCGGTGCCGCGCGCGGCAAGGATCAGCACCGGATCGTCGCGCGCGGCCGCCTCGAGGATGCGGGTTTCGATCCGCAGCGCGGCGGCCGAGATGCCCAAGAGCGCCTCGCCGCCCATCGGGCGCGCAGGCGCAAGCGCCACCAGCTTTTCCAGAAAGTCCCGCATATCGAAGGGCTTGGCGATGTAATCGCTGGCCCCCGCCTGCATCAGCCGCACCGCCTGACCGATGCTGCCCTGCCCGGTGATGAACAGAAACGGCGGCGGCGCATGGGTGCGGCAGAGCGTGGTGAACAGTTCCTCGCCGGTGCCGTCACTCAGCCGGATGTCGCAGACCACCAGATCGATCGGCGCGCGCGGGGTGCGCAGGGCCCCAAGGGCGCGGCGCATCTGCTTGAGCCAGATCACCTCGGCGCCCTCGAGGCCAAGGCGCTGATAAAGCGAGGCCCCCATGATCTCGTCATCCTCGATCAGCGCGATGCGGCAGCCGCTCAGCATGGCACGGCCCCCCGCGCGATCTGCACCGTCAGCACCGTCCAGCCGTCCTCGCGCCGATGCGCGATCTGTCCGCCAAGGCTGCGCACCAGATCGCGCACGAGCCGCAGCCCGACACCGCCGCCGGGCGCAACCGGGGCATCGCCCAGAAGCCGGTGCAGCGCCTCTGGCGACATCCCCGGCCCGTCGTCGCGCAGGCTCAGCGTTAGGGCCTCCGGCGCGGCCACCACCTCAAGCCCCACCGCGCCGCCCTGACCAGCCGCCGCCGCCGCGTTCAGGCACAGGTTCAGCACGATCTGCCGCACAGGCGCGGCGGGTACCCACGCCAGATCGGCCCCCTCTGCCGGGGTCTGCCAATCAAGCCTCTGGCCCAGACGCGCGGTTTCGGGTGCGAAGAGCAGCTTCAGATCCTCGAAATCGGCGGTGGCGAGCGGCTGTCCTTCACGGTCGAAGCGGTTTTGCTCGAGCGTCGCGCGGGCCACGTCGCGCAGATGGCGCAGACCCCGGTCCAGCAGATCGGCGGCATCGCGCACCACCGCCGGACGATCCGGGTAAGCGCGGATCGTGTCGGTGGCGTTCAAAAGCCCGCCGAGCGGGTTGTTGATCTCATGCGCGAGCGACGAGGAGAGCCGCCCAAGGCTGACAAAGCGCTCGCGTTCCGCCAGACGCCGTTCGGCCTCGGCTTTCGCGGCCAGCGCGTCCAGCATGCGATTGAAAAGCCGCAGGAGCCGCCCGAGTTCGCTCGCCTCCCGCGGCAGATCGGCCGGGGAAACCGGCACCTGCCCACGCATCGCGCGCGAGAGCGTGGCAAGCGGGCGCAGCATCCGCCGCATTGCCCAACCGCCCGCCCCGGCGATGAGCAGCGTCGCCACCGTGTTCCCCCAGATCAGAAACCGCAGCGCCTGCGCCCGCTCGGCGATCAGGTCCGACACATCGAGTTCAGAAACGATCCGGCCCACCGCGCGGCCCTGATAGATCAGCGGCGCCCCCACCCGCAGCGGCGCGGCCCCATTCAGGTCCAGCGCGTCGAGGTTTTGCGCCGCCGCCAGATCGGCGGGCAGGAGCGTATCGACTGGCACCCGACGCGGGTCCGACGCCGCGATCACCCGGCCGCGATCGTCGGTCACCACGGTCAAAAGCATCCGCCGCCCGACCCGCGCGGTGGTCGCCCGGTCGAGCGTGTCGTAGACCTCCCAGACATCGCGGCGCAGCACGGCGGGGCCAAGCGCGGTGGCCAAGGCGCCCAGATGCAGCCCGGCGATCTCGCGCAGCCGATCGGTCTGCGTCGCCCCAAGCGCGGCCAGCACCTGATGCGAGGCGACAAACCCCACCATCACCATCAGCCCCACGGCCAGAAGCGGGATGCGCAGGGCAAGTGGCAGCGCGCGGGGGCTCATGGTTGGCCAAGCGCATGCATCCGCGCGAGGATGCCGTCGTACAGCGCGGGCTCTGCCGGGATGATGCCATCGAGCTGCAAAGCGCCAAGGGCCGCGCGGCCGGGGACGGTTCTTGCCATCTGCAGCGCCGCCCGTTGCAGCGCCTGCACCGGGGCGCTGGTCATCCGGTCGCGCCGGGCCACCAGCGGCGGAAAGCCGAGCCATTCCGAGCGTGCCACGACGCGGGTGGCCTCGGTCAGATCGGGCTCGACCTGCTGCAACGCCTCCCAGACATAGCCATCGACACTGCCAGACCGCGCCAGCCCCGCCGCCACCGCCCGCACCACATTGCGATGCCCGAAGGTGAAGAAGCTGCGCGCAAAGAAGCGGTCGGGCGTCTCGCCGATCCGCGCCAGGTCCGAGGCGGTGACCAGCCAGCCGGAATTGCTGTCGGGGTCGGAAAAGGCATGAATGCCGCCGCGCAGATCGGTCAGGCTGCGCGCTGGGTCGCTCGCGGCGGCGATCAGATAGGATTGATAGCGCGGCCGACCGCGCCAGACCGGAACCCCCAGAAGCGCCAGTTCGGCGCGATGTTGCAGATAGGGATAGCCGCAAAGCCACGCCGCCTCGACGCTGCCTTCCAGCAAAAGCGCCGTGATCTCGGCATAGGAACGCCGCCGCACCAGATCGATCGCATGGCCACTTCCGGCGGAAAGCGCGGCGCGCAGGGTTTCGGCCGCATCCGCATCATTGTCGAGAATGACCGGCGTTAGGGCAAAGCGCAGCGTCGCATCGGCCCGCCCCTGCGTTGCACAGAAGGCGGCCGCCCCACCGATCAGACCTCGTCGCGTGATCCCCGGCATCCGGTCTCTCCCCAAGGGCAGATTAGGAAGCGTCCGGGGTTCGGTCCAGAAAAAACCGACGGAGACCTTATGCGCCTTGACGCATGGAATGCGCCGGGGCGAATATGCGCCAAAGCGCAAAAGGTGCCCGATGATTCTACCTGTCCTCTCCGCCTTGGCCGAGCCGACCCGTCTGGCCGCGATCCTGCGTCTGGCCGATGGGCGGGAACATTGCGTCTGCGCATTGATGGCGGCGCTCGATGCCACGCAAAGCCGGATGTCGCGGCACATGCAGGCGCTGAAACAGGCGGGGTTGGTGGTGGACCGGCGCGATGCGCAATGGGTGCGGTATCGGCTGAACCCCGAGATGCCGCCCGAAATCCGTGCCGTGCTGAGGGCCGTTCTGGACGCGGCGGCCGCAAGCGAGAGGAACGCCGCATGAGCGATCACACCGTCTCGACCCGTCCGGCCCCTGACTGGCTGTGGCATCTGGGATTGCTTGCGGCCCTTGTGCTTTGGGGGCTGATCTATCGCCAGCTTGCCCCCGCCGCCGAGGAACTGACCGCGCTCTTGCCAATCGACCGTCATAGCCACAGCGGCGAGGCCATCGCGTTTTTCCTTTATGACGTGCCCAAGGTGATGATGCTGCTGGCGCTGATCGTCTTTGCCATGGGGGTGGTGCGCAGCTGGTTTGCGCCAGAACGCACCCGCGCCCTTCTGGCCGGGCGGCGCGAAGGGGTTGGCAACGTGCTCGCGGCTGGTCTTGGGGTGGTAACGCCGTTCTGCTCCTGCTCGGCGGTGCCGCTCTTCATCGGCCTTGTCTCGGCAGGCGTGCCGCTGGGCGTGACCTTTTCCTTCCTGATCTCGGCGCCAATGGTGAACGAGGTCGCCTTGGTCCTGCTCTTCGGTCTTGTCGGCTGGCAGGTCGCGGCGGTCTATTTCCTGTTCGGCTTGGCCGTCGCTATCGTCTCGGGCTGGGTGATCGGGCGGCTACATCTGGAGGGCTGGCTGCAGGATTGGGTGCGTGACATCCATACCGGCGCCTCTGCCCCTGCGGCCTTCGAAGGCGACCGGCTGAGCATGGTGGACCGCTACCGTCTGGGATTTGCGGCGCTGCGCGAGATCGTCGGCCGGGTCTGGGTGTGGATTTTGGCCGGGATCGGCATGGGGGCGCTGATCCACGGCTATGTGCCGCAAGATCTGATGGCGCGGATCATGGGGGCGGAGGCCTGGTGGTCGGTCCCCGCCGCTGTGGCGATCGGCATTCCGATGTATACCAATGCCGCGGGGGTGATCCCGATCGTCGAGGCGCTGTTGGGCAAGGGCGCCGCCTTGGGCACGGTTCTCGCCTTCATGATGTCGGTGATCGCGCTGAGCCTGCCCGAGATGATCATCCTGAAACAGGTGCTGAGCCTGAAACTGATCGCGGTTTTCGTGGCCGTGGTGGGCAGCGGCATCCTGGCGGTGGGGTATCTCTTCAACCTTCTCTTTTGAAAGGACAAGGCATGGACATCAAGGTGCTGGGCACGGGCTGCGCCAAGTGCAAGGCCACCGCCGATCTGATCACGCAGCTGGCGGCCGAGGCGGGCAAGCCGGTCGAGATCGTCAAGGTCGAGGAGATGCGCCAGATCGTCGGCTATGGCGTGATGACGACGCCCGCCGTGGTGGTGGGCGAAAAGGTCGTTCACAAGGGCTCGGTGCCCAGCCGGGCGCAGGTGCTGGGCTGGCTGCAACAGGGGGAATGAGATGACACATGTGGGTCTGCCCGAGGCCCGCGAAGCCTGCCCGACCACGTCGCAAAAGCTCTTTGCCGAGGGGGCGCTGCTCGTGGACGTGCGCGAGGCCGACGAGGTGGCAGCCTGCGGTTTTGCGGGCTGCGCGGTGATCACGATCCCGCTGAGCCAATTCGAGGCCCGCTTTGCCGAAATCCCGCGCGACCGCGAGGTGATCCTCGCCTGCGCCAATGGTGATCGGAGCCTGAAAGCGACGTATTTCCTGCTGTATCAAAACTATACGAAGGTCACGAACATGAAGCACGGGCTGGCGCGCTGGGTCGCCCGGGGCTTTCCGATCACCGGCAGCGCCGCCGCCGTCACCTCGGGCGGCTGCGGTTGCGGCGCGGGCACCTGCTGCTGAGCTTACCGCCCCGCCCGTCGTTGCACCGCCCGGCCGCTTTCATACCAGCCCTTGGTGCGGGTCACGATCCGCACCACCGAGAGCATCACCGGCACTTCGATCAGCACACCGACCACCGTGGCGAGCGCCGCGCCCGAGGTGAAGCCAAAGAGGCTGATCGCCGCCGCCACCGCAAGCTCGAAGAAATTCGACGCCCCGATCAGCGCCGAAGGGGCGGCAACGCAATGCGCCTCGCCGGTCACGCGGTTCAGCCAATAGGCCAGTCCGGCGTTGAAATAGACTTGGACGAGGATCGGCACCGCCAGAAGCGCAATCACCACCGGCTGCGCCAGAATCTGTTCGCCCTGAAAGCCGAAAAGTAAAACCAGCGTGGTGAGAAGCGCGAGGATCGACAGCGGGCCGATGCGGGAAATCAGCCGCGCCAGCGCCGCGCCGCCCTCGGCCAGCTTGCGGCGGCGGATTCCTTGCGCCACCGCCACCGGTACGAGGATATAGAGCACGACTGAAAGCACCAGCGTCGCCCAAGGCACGGTGATCGCCGACAGGCCCAGCAGAAACGCCACGATCGGCGCGAAGGCCACCACCATGATCGCATCGTTCAGCGCCACCTGGCTCAGGGTGAAATGCGGCTCGCCATTCGAGAGGTTCGACCAGACGAAGACCATCGCCGTGCAGGGCGCGGCGGCCAGCAGGATCAGCCCGGCCATGTAGCTCTCGATCTGGTCTGCGGGCAGGAAGGGGCGGAACAGCACCGACAGGAACAGCCACCCCAGCGCCGCCATCGAAAACGGCTTCACCGCCCAATTGATGAAAAGCGTCACGCCGACGCCGCGCCAATGCGCTGCCACTTGGCCGAGCGCGGCGAAATCGATCTTGAGCAGCATCGGAATGATCATCAGCCAGATCAGCACCGCGACGGGCAGGTTGACGCGGGCGATCTCCAGCGCGCCGATCACCCGGAAGACGGCAGGAAACATCTGCCCCAGCGCAATCCCCGCGCCGATGCAGAGCGCAACCCAAAGCGTCAAATAGCGTTCAAAAAGGCTCATGTTCTGTCCTTTCCGGCGGGCAGGCAGCAGGCGCCCTCGGGCGGGGGCGTCAGGCTGTCAATGAACGCGCCCAAAGGCGCAAGGGCGGCGGGGCTGAGCGCATAGCAGATGCGCGGCCCGTCGATTTCGCCGGTGATGAGACCGGCCGCCTTCAGGATGCGCAGATGTTCCGACACCGTGGACTGGGCCAGCCCGACCGCCTCCACGATCTCGCCACCGATGCAGCCCGGCGTGGCCAGCAGCACCCGCAGGATGCGGAGCCGGGCCGGATGCGCCAGTGATTTCGCCAGCTCCGCAAGTGTGTCGTCGGTAACCATGAGTTGCCCTAATGTTCGCAAATCGACGATAGGCGATGAGATGGCGCCCCGCAAGAGGCAGGCGGATGTCTGCCTCCCTGAGCCCGCGTTTCGGCGTTCTGGCCACAGCGCAACAGCAGCACCCGCAATTTGCGCGACCGGAGACGCCCATCACGATGGCAGCGTGACCGGGTTGTGCAAGACGACCCCAATCTCGGCTCACGTGAATGGCCGCAGCGTGAGTGCTGCGCCGCAGCAGCGTCACGCACTCGACTGGCGGCCAGCCTATGGTGATTCTTGAGTCGTGCGAGAGGAGACACAACCGCTTCTTGGGCATCCCTTCGCTTCCGGGCGCCACGCGAATGGCCGCTTTCGCAGATTGCCGCGGGTGCGATGCTGCAACCTCACCGACGGCAATCCGCCCTCTGCGAGGTCTACCGCCTGACCTATGTACCCGACGACCCAAAGCTACCGGAAACCTCACCTTCAGGCCACCGATCGGTATGACTGAGCCTGACATTGGCGATTGCCGAAGATCCCTTTGCTCTCGACCCCGATCGGACCAACCTGTCCTTCGCCGCCGGGCCACATCTGCGCGTCGTCTTGCCTTCGGTGCGAATGCCTTTCATCCGCCCTCCCTCCGCACGATCAGGTGCGGCACACCGTCTGACGTTTGGCGATGCGAGCGGCCAGTCGCGTCAATCACGGCTCGGACTTGATGGCGGACGTTCGAGAAACTCTTGAACTTGACAACATCGACCGGCGCGTCGAAACGGACCTCGATTTGGCGATGGCTGACCGGGCCCGACAGCCCGATCACCTTTCCTGCAAATCGTTGCCCAAGATAGAGGCCTTGCACCCGGTCCCCCAAGGCCAGTTCCGGCGGTGCGTTCCTGAGCGCCAGTCGGGCATGCAGCGTGTTCCAATCCTTGGCGCCGTGCTGCCTGGCGACCAGTTCCAGCGATTGCGCATGGCTGATCGCGGAGCCTTGGGCCTGCAGCGCGGCGCGCAGGGCTTTGGCTTGGGCCTTTGCCTCGTCGATTGTCATGGTTGCCCCTTAACCTGCACAAAGGCATGGCGCCCGATGACGATTGCAAGTGCCACAATGACCGCATCCGCCACAGGAAAAGCCATCCAGATGCCCCGCACGCCAAGGATCGCCGACAACAGCATGACAAGCGCGGGCGACAGCAGCCAGGTCTCTGCCGTGCGAGAACGTGTGCAGATCACCTTCTCGAACAGCGAGGCGCTTGACTTCAAGGGGCACGGCGGCGACGTTCTGTTCTACAACTATTCAACAGCAAGCAAAGGCGCGCCCGCGCTGTTCGTGGTGAGTCTCCGCTCAGCGGAATGGATCAAGGTCAGATTCGGCGGGCGGGAGCACCGGTTCAGCCTTGAGGGATCCGCCAAGGGACTGGATGCGATCCATCCCTGTTTGCAATAAGCGTGCGATGTCAGTAAGGAGCGATCATGCAATAGCGCCATGCCATCGTGCCAAGTCTGAGCAAAAAGTCATTGCGGCAAGCTGCACTTAGATAATACTCAGTAATTGGCATAATTTATGCCGTTGAAATGGTTCATTTCTGAGGGAAGTCTGTGAATAGAAATCTGATCGTTGATGTTGAGGCGTCGTCTTGGCCGCCGCCGGGAAATCATCCCGTATTTCCAAGCACTTTTCACAGAGGCGTTGCGACCTGGGATATGAACTTTCCGGCGATGCTACTCATGATCGGGTATTTGACCACCCCCACAACGTCCACAGGTGTCTCCCTGAGCGAATTTTGGGCATGGGTAAGATACTTATCGGCAATCACGTCGGATCCGGATCTCATGCTCACTGGCAGCTTTTCCGAACTTGATGCCCACCAGAAAACAATCTTGAGCGACGACTTTGGTATGGGGGCACCCCTCCTGTGGCTGAGTGAACGCTTTGACTTGGATCGAATTGTGGATGGTCGATATTTCGTTGAACACTTGGCACCCAGATTGGGGGCGACACAACGAAGAACGGCCAAGCGCGGCCCGAACAAAACTCCGGATTTTGTGGCCCGGGATGCGAGTGGCGTATGGCATGTCATCGAGTGCAAAGGGACGCAATCGGGCTCGGAATACAGCGCCCGACAGCTGGGGGACGCAGGCCCGCCGCCCACGGGAGGCATTGCCCAGAAACGTTCTATCGTCTTCCCCGCCGGATACAGCGGACAGCGCCTCGTCAGCGGACTTCAGATTAGTGTCCCTCACGGAGAGCCTAGCCGCCTGACCATCATCGACCCGGAAGCGGAGAAGCCGTTTCAGGTTTTCAAGACGGATATGGCGCTTGCGGATGACGCGGCAACCAGATGTGTCGTTTCAAAGGCCTTGCGGCAAGCTGGCTATGAAGTCGCGGCAGAAACGATGGCGTCGCCGTATGATGAGGTTTTCTTTAAGGAACGCCGCGCAACCACAGGGCTCTCAGATGACGAGGGAACAACTGAACTACGCGATAAGCGTGCCCGCGAAGAGCTTGGAAGTCGAGAGCGCACTGTCCAGTTTGCAGAAAAATATGTCGGGCGTGAAAGGCAATTTATGCTGCCCAGACCCGTGATCGTGAACGATAAGCCCGCCTACCGCGTGATCTTGAGGCAAGGGCTTCGAAAGGAAGTCCTCGACGAAATGCAGTCAAATCCAAGTATAGTGGGCCATTTGTCGGAATCCGGCGCCGATTGGGTGTCTGAGCTAGGGAAGAGTGTAAGCAGAGGCAGCGAAGGCTTCGCATCTATGACGATTGGCAACGTTTTTCGCTCAGAGATAATTCTGGAAGAATAGCTGCTTGGGCTGACGTCTTAACTACTTGGCTGACAAGTCGGGTTGGTTGGCGGTCCGAACCCCTAGGTGGGTTTGCAAGCGGTGGGATGGCACGGTAATCCGGTCGGGTCGCGAATGCTGTGGATCTTCTCTGGCAGCGTGCTCCGGGCATGTGAAAGTTCGTTTGTTCAAGCTACGAGGCCAAGTGGTATTGGCTCTATGGGCTAAGAGGGGGGCTCAGGCGTAGGCCTTGCGCGTCTGGATCTGGCCGGAAGCCAGCAGCGCCAAGTGCAGCATGGGCACGGTCTCGGAGCAAGGCAGCACGGTCTGGGTCTTGAAGCGGCGGCGGAACTCCTCGTTCATTCGCACGACGGCGTTGATGCTCTGCAGTTTGTCTAGGACGCAGCGAATGTCCGCTCTCCGCCGAGGCTGTGTCAAAACCCAGATTTCGGTTTCAAGTGTCAGGCGCTCGCCCCCGTTCAGACAGTTTTCAGATGCGATTTCCTGGAACCGCTATTCTGGGGGCCTTTTCGGGCTTAGAGGGCACCATTCTCGGGTTCGAGATCGCCGATTTTCCTGCGATCACCGTAAGCGTCCGGGCTGACTGCTCTGCCGCGTGGTGAGAGAGGCGGATAGTGTCCACCATCGATAGTGGACACTATGGTGATGGCGT
>NZ_SWJZ01000077.1 GCF_005144475.1 Rhodobacter capsulatus
GTCTATTTCGCCTGGGTCCGCGAGCGGATCGGGCACCCGCGCGAGCGGCTGGACACCGAGGCCGCGACCGTGGCCGATCTGGTCGCGAAAGATCCGCGCTATGATGCTGCCTGCTCAGATACCTCGGCGCTGTGCGTCGCGATTGATCAGGGCTTGGCAGATTTCGACGCGTCCTTGGCGGGCGGGCGTGAAGTCGCCTTCTTTCCACCAATGACGGGAGGATAAGCGCAAGGCTGCGCTTATCCTGTCGCGCAATCCGCATCGAGCGACCCGACGCACTGGGGCGGCCCAAAGCCACTCCACTGCTTTGCCGGGTCCTCGGCCCGCCTTATGCGCTCAGCGTTTCGACCATCGTTTCCTCGGGCGTCGAGATCAGCCGCAGCCCGAATTGCGCATTCAAGGTCGCGATCAGGTTTGGCGTGAGAAAACCGGGCGCGGTCGGCCCGACGCGGATATCCCTGACCCCAAGTGTCAGCAGCGTCAGCAAGATCACGATCGCCTTTTGCTCGAACCACGACAGCACCAGCGTCAAGGGCAGATCGTTGACGCCGCAATCGAAAGCCTCGGCCAGCGCCAGCGCCAGCCGGATCGCGGCATAGGCATCGTTGCATTGGCCCACATCAAGCAGCCGCGGCAGCCCGTCCACGGTGCCGAAATCGATGCCATCCAGCCGGAACTTGCCGCAGCCCAGCGTCAGCACCACCGTATCTTGCGGCAGCATCCGCGCCAGATCGGCGTAATAGGCCCGCTCGGCCCGGGCGCCGTCACAGCCGCCGATCAGGTAGAAATGCCGGATCTTGCCCGCCTTGACACGCTCGATCACCGCAGGCGCCGCCGTCATCAGCGCATTGCGGCCAAAACCGGTCAGCTGGGTGACCGGCGCCTCGGTCGCAGCGAAACCGGGCAGCGCCTCGGCACAGGCGATGACCTCGGCGAAATCCTCGCCCTCGATATGGCGCACCCCCGGCCAGCCGACGATCGAGCGGGTGAAGATCCGGTCCTGATAGGCGCCGGTGCGCGGATCGATCAGACAGTTCGAAGTCATCACGATGACCCCCGGAAAGGCGGCAAATTCCGCCTGCTGGTTTTGCCAGGCGCTGCCGTAATTGCCGACCAGATGCGGGTGGGCATGGAAGGCCGGATAGCCATGCGCGGGCAGCATCTCGCCATGGGTATAGACATTGATGCCGCGCCCCGCGGTCTGTTCGAGAATGCGCAACAGGTCGTGCAGGTCATGGCCCGAGACCAGAATCGCCTTGCCTGCCACGGGACGGCGGTTCACCGGCGTCGGTCGCGGATCGCCGAAGGTGCCGGTGGCGCCCGCGTCCAGCATCTCCATCACCCGGAAGTTCAGCCTGCCGATCGCCAGCGCCTCGGCAAAAAGCCCCGTGGAATCCGTGGGTTCGGTGGCAAGATACGCCATGTGGGCATGAAAGCCCGCCGCCACCTGCGCATCGGTCTGCCCCAGCACCCGGGCATGTTCCATATAGGCGGCAATCCCCTTGAGCCCGTAAAGACACAAAAGCCGCAGCCCCAGCACATCCTCGCCGATCCGCGCCGCATCGCGGTTGAGCGCGACGATCTTGCCCGCCTCGGCCTGTTGCGCCGCCGCGAAGGGCCAGTCGGCATCGGCCAAAGCGGGCAGCGCCAGCGGCTTGCCCGCCAAGGCCAGCCGCAGCCGATTGCGCAACTCCTGCGCCTTGCGGATATAGCCCGCCAGCCGCTCGGGGTCGAAATTGACATTGGTCAGCGTGGCAAAAAGCGCCTGCGGCACGAAAGCATCGACCTCGGCATCGATCAGCCCGACCTTGCGTGCGGCATCGGCATGGCTCGACACCGCCAGCAGCGCCGCAACCAGCGCATCTTGCTGATCGGAAATGACAGCCGTCTTGCCGCAATCGCCCCGGGCAAAGCGGCAGCCGGTGCCGGTCGCGGTGTGAAGCGTCTGTTCGCATTGGATACAATACATTGGGAGACCTTTCAGGGAAGGATGTCTATCGTGGTATTTGCAATACCAATTTATCCAGCAACGCAATCTGGTATCACAAACTCCACAATAAGTGCGACGCCACACCGCGCTTATTGCCAAGGAGCGCGGCCATGCATCTTCTCGCATCGACTGATTTTGCGCTTCGGGCGCTGCTTTTTCTGGCAACAGATCCCGAGCGTCTGGTGAACACCGAGACAATGTCGCGCGATCTCGAAATTTCACGCAATCATCTGCAAAAAGTTGTGCAAGCTCTGGTGGCAGGAGGGTTCGCGCGCACGCTCAAGGGCCCCCACGGAGGTGTTCGGCTTGCTCGTCCCGCCACAGAGATCCGCATTGGCGCCGTTGTGCGTCACTTTGAGGAGCGCCAACCAATCGTGGCCTGTTTCGCCCCCGAGGGGCAATGCGTGATCGAGCCTATCTGCGGCCTCAAGGGAGTTTTGGCCGGGGCGCAGAACCAGTACTATGACTTTCTGAACGGCTACACGCTTGAAGATTGCCTGCGCAGCCAGCGTTTTCTTTCGCCTGCGCCCTGAATTTGGGCGATGACCTGAACTAGGCCCATTTTTTGGAACATCCGGCACCAGCCGCGCGGCGGAGATCGGCGACGGCTTGCCCGGCGGCGCTGAGGCACCGATAGTTTGCCCGCAAGGAGCCCAGATGACCCGCCTCTCCATCCTGATCGTCGAGAAAGACCACGACCGCGCGCAAAAGATCGTCGAGGGGATCGCCGCGGCGGGGCCGCATGAGGTGACGGTGCTGACCCAGACCGGCGGGCTGGCGCGGCGCATCGCCGAGGTCGCCCCCGACATCGTGCTGATCGAAGTGGCCGACCCCTCGCGCGATGTGCTTGAGGATCTGGCGCTGGCGTCCGGCCCGCTCGACCGTCCGGTGGCGATGTTCGTCGATCAATCCGACGCACATCTGACACGGGCCGCGATCGAGGCCGGGGTCTCGGCCTATGTCGTCGACGGGCTGCAACCCGAGCGGATCAAGCCGATCCTTGATGCCGCGATCGCGCGGTTTCACATGGTCTCGAAAATGCGCGCGGAACTGGCGGCGACCAAGGCGGCGCTTGAAGATCGCAAGATCATCGACCGGGCGAAGGCGATCTTGATGAAATCAAGGGGCATCGACGAGGAGGCCGCCTATGCGCTGCTGCGAAAGACCGCGATGGACCGCAAGACACGCGTGGCCGAGATCGCGGGGCAACTGGTGATGGCGGCGGGACTTTTGTCATGAGCCTTGTCTCTCTGGGTCTGGGCTATCTGCCGCTGATCGATGCGGCGCCGCTGATCATCGCCGAGGAGCTCGGTTTTGCCGCCGAAGAGGGGCTGGCGCTTGATCTGACGCGGATGGCGAACTGGTCACAGGCGCGTGACATGCTTGCGATGGGGGCGATTGCGGCGGCGCAGATGCTGGTGCCGATGCCGGTCGCGCAGCGCATGGGGCTGGGCCCGGCAAGCCCTGATTTCGATCTGCTCATGGTGCTGTCGCAGGGGGGGCAGGCGATTGCGGTCAGTGCCGCGCTTGCGGCGCGGCTGCGCGACGTCGGCCATGGCTTCGGGTTCGACGATCCGGCCGCGGCCCGCGATGCGCTGGCTGGTGTGACCGAAGGGCCGCTGGTGATCGGCGTGCCATTCCCGTTTTCCACCCAGGCAGAACTGGTGCGCCGCTTCGTGGCGGGCACCGATCTGGTCGCACGGCTCACCATCCGCACCGTGCCGCCTCCGCAGATGGCCGCCGCGCTGGCCTCGGGCGAGGTCGATGCATTTTGCGTCGGCGAACCCTGGGCCTCGCATGCGGTCGAGACGGCGGCGGGCGCTTTGCTGGTTGCGGGTCGGGCGATCTGGCAGGCGGCGCCGGAAAAGGGCCTTGTCGTCACGCATCGCTTCGCCGAGACCCGGCCAGAGGAAACCGCGCGGCTGATCCGGGCAGTCTGGCGGGCCTGCCGCTGGCTCGACGTGCCGGAAAACCGCGCCACCGCGGCCGAGATCCTGGCCCGGCCCGCCTATCTGAACCTGACGCCGGAACTGTGCGAACGCGGCCTTCTGGGGCGGCTGCACATTTCGGCCGCGGGGGACATCCGCCCCTGCCCGGGCTTCATCCGCTTTCACGAGGGGGCAGCGAATTTCCCCTGGCGTTCGCTTGCTGCGCTGCTGGCGCAGGGCATCGCCGCGGCGCAGGGGCTCGATCCGGTTGCCGCGATGGCGGCGGCAAAGGCTGCATTCCGCACTGATCTGTACCGCGCCGCCCTGCGCCCGGTCGGTGCCGATCTGCCTGCGGCTTCGGCGCGCATCGAAGGTGCACTCGCCGCCCCGACCCCCGCCCGGGCCGAGGATGGCACGATGATTCTGGGCCCCGACGCCTTCTTTGACGGCGCGACTTTCGACCCGGATTTTCAACTTCGCTGAAAATTGCACCAAACGGACCCCGGAAAGGTCCGTTTGCACTGCATCTGCACGATGCGAATGCTGCGGGCGCAAAATCTCCCTGCAGCGCTTGACCGGACACCTGCCCGAGGGCAAGCTGGCTATATGATCGAAGCAACGGCGCTTCGGATCGATCCTGCCGCAAGGACGCGGCCTCCCAGAAATCGGCAACGACGCCACCCTTCGTGCTTTCCGAAAGGATCGTTCGTTGCTGGTGCTCATTTGCGTTGCCCTCATGCCCTCCGGGCACTGACAGGACCGACCATGACCCATTTCCTTACCCGCCGCCGCTTCCTTGCCACTTCGGCTACGGCCGCCGCCGCCTCGCTGATCCCGGGCGGGGCCTTCGCCACGACCACCCTCCCCGAAGTGACCGGGGCGACGCTGGGCTATATCGCGCTCACCGATGCGGCGCCCTTGATCATCGCGCTCGAAAAGGGCCTTTTTGCGAAACATGGGCTGCCCGAGATGAAGATCGTCAAACAGGCAAGTTGGGGCGCGACGCGCGACAACATGGCGCTGGGTTCGGCCAATGGCGGCATCGACGGCGGCCATATCCTGCGCCCCAAGGTGCATCTTTATGCGACCGGCAAGGTGATGCAGGGCGGCGTGCCGCTGCCGATGTACAACCTGATGGGGCTCAATGAGCAGTGCCAGGGCATCTCGGTCACCCAGGCCTATGCCGACAAGGGCGTAGGGCTGAACTCCGCGCCGCTGAAAGAGATTTTCGCTGCCAAGAAAGCGGTGGGGGCCGAGGTTCCGGTGGCG
The DNA here is from genome assembly GCF_005144475.1 of Rhodobacter capsulatus. GTDB lineage: Bacteria > Pseudomonadota > Alphaproteobacteria > Rhodobacterales > Rhodobacteraceae > Rhodobacter > Rhodobacter capsulatus_C. The sequence goes on from NZ_SWJZ01000077.1 coordinate 5,188, forward strand.
ATGACCTTCCCCGGCGGCACCCATGATCTGTGGATGCGCTACTGGCTGGCCGCGGGCGGGATCGATCCGACCAGGGACGTCGATCTGATCGTCGTGCCGCCGCCGCAGATGGTGGCGAACATGAAGGTCGGTAACATGGAGGCCTTCTGCGTCGGCGAACCGTGGAACGCGCAACTGGTCAATCAGGGCATCGGCTTCACCGCCTGCACGACAGGCGAGATCTGGGCGAAACACCCCGAAAAGGTGCTCGGCATGCGCGCTGACTGGGTCGATGCGAATCCGAACGCCACGAAAGCGATCCTGATGGCGGTGATGGAGGCGCAGATCTGGTGCGAGGCCGCCGAGAACAAGGAGGAGATGGCGCAGATCATCTCGGAGCGGCAGTGGATGAAGGTGCCGGTGCCCGACATCCTGGGCCGTCTGAAGGGCGAGATCGACTATGGCAACGGAAGGGTGGAGAGCCGCCCCGATCTGGCGATGCGGTTCTGGGGCGAGAATGGCTCGACTTCGTTCCCGTGGAAATCGCTCGATACGTGGTTCATCACCGAGAACAAGCGCTGGGGCTATCTGCCGGGCGATCTGGATGCCGCCGCGCTGGTGGCGAAAACCAACCGTTCGGATCTGTGGCTGGCGGCGGCGACCGAGCTTGGCCTGCCCACGACTGGTCTGGGCGACAGTCGCGGCATCGAGACCTTCTTTGATGGCAAGAACTTCGATCCGGCTAATCCTGCGGCCTATCTCGACAGCCTCTCGATCAAGGCGATGGTGTAAGCGATGGGGGTGAGCGTTCTGAAACCCAAGGGGACGGCCAAGGCCCCCGCCGCAAAGGTCGTGGCCTTGCCTGCGCCCGCGCGCAAACCGATCCTCAAGCGGCTGCAACAGCCGCTCGTGGAAACCGTGATCCCGCCGGTTCTGGTGGTGCTGGCGGTGCTGGGGATCTGGCAGGCACTGTCTGCCCCCGGGGCGCCGCTGCCCTCGCCGATGGACATCTGGCAGACCTCGGGCGATCTGATCGTGCATCCGTTCTACGTCGCGGGCTCGCAGGACATTGGGCTGGGCTGGCGGGTGCTGACCTCGCTCGAACGGGTGGGCGTCGGCTTCGGCCTTTCCGCCCTGGTGGGGGTGATCGTCGGCGCGGTGCTGGGCCAATCGGCCTGGCTGATGCGCGGCGTCGATCCGCTGTTTCAGGTGTTGCGCACCGTGCCGCCGCTCGCTTGGCTGCCGATCAGCCTGGCGGCGTTCATGGACTCCCGCCCCTCGGCGATCTTCGTGATCTTCATCACCGCGATCTGGCCCATCCTGATCAACACCGCCGCAGGCGTCCGGGCGATCCCGCAGGACTATCGCAACGTTGCCGCCGTGTTGCGGCTCAACCCGCTGGAGTTCTTCACGAAAATCATGGTTCACGCGGCCGCGCCCTATATCTTTTCGGGCCTGCGCATCGGGGTGGGCCTTGCCTGGCTTGCCATCGTCGCGGCCGAGATGCTCACCGGCGGGGTCGGGATCGGCTTCTTCATCTGGGACGCGTGGAATTCGTCGATGCTGACCGACATCTTCGTTGCGCTGCTTTACATCGGCGCCACCGGATTTGCGTTGGACCGGCTTGTGGCTTTCATCGGCCGGGTCGTCAGCCGCGGGACAATGTGAGGGCACCATGAGCTATCTGAAAATCGACCGCGTGGTGAAAAGCTTCCCGGCTGCCGGGGGCCGCGAGAATGTGGTGCTGCAAGATGTGCGGCTGGATATCGAAAAGGGCGAATTCGTCTCGATCATCGGCCATTCCGGCTGCGGGAAATCGACGTTGCTCAATCTGGTGGGCGGGCTGACGCAGGTCACGACCGGGGCGATCAAGCTCGAAGGCGCCGAGGTGAACGCACCCGGCCCCGACCGCGCCATCGTGTTCCAGAACCACTCGCTGCTGCCCTGGCTCACCGTTTATGACAATGTGAAGCTGGCGGTGGACAAGGTGTTCGGGCGCAGGAAGTCGAAGGCGGAAAAGCACGACTGGATCGTCGAGAACCTTGATCTCGTCCACATGACTCATGCGATGGACAAGCGCCCCGGCGAGATTTCGGGCGGCATGAAACAGCGCGTCGGCATTGCGCGCGCGCTGGCGATAGAGCCGAAGATCCTGCTCCTCGACGAGCCATTCGGCGCGTTGGACGCGCTCACCCGCGCCCATCTGCAAGACGCGGTGATGGATATCCATGCCCGGTTGCAAAACACCATGCTGATGATCACCCATGACGTGGACGAGGCGGTGCTGCTGGCCGACCGGATCGTGATGATGACGAACGGCCCCGCCGCGACGATCGGTGAGGTGCTTTCGATCGCGATCCCCCGACCGCGCAACCGCATCACGCTTGCCTCGGATCCGACCTATCTGCGCGCCCGCGAAAGCGTGCTGCGCTTCCTTTATGAACGCCATCGGCTGGTGGAAGCCGCGGAGTAAGCCCCATGAAACAAAGACTTGTGGTGATCGGCGCGGGCATGGCCTCGGGCCGGATGCTGGAACACATCTTCGAGGAGGCTCCGGACGCCTTTGACGTGACGCTGTTCAACGCCGAGCCGCGCGGGAACTATAACCGGCTGATGCTGTCCCCCGTGCTTTCGGGCGAAAAGACTTATGCCGAGATCGTCACCCATGATGCCGATTGGTATGCGGCGCGCGCGGTCGATTGTCGTTTTGGCGAGCCGGTGGTGAAAATCGACCGGGTGAACCGCATCGTTTATTCCAACGCGGGCGGCGTGCCCTATGACAAGCTGGTGATCTCGACCGGATCAGCGCCGTTCCTGCTGCCGGTTCCGGGCAAGGACTTGCCCGGCGTCGTCGCCTATCGCGACCTTGAAGATACGAACGCGATGATCGCCGCTTCGGCCCCCGGGGCCAAGGCCGTGGTGATCGGCGGCGGTCTTTTGGGCCTTGAAGCCGCCGCCGGCATGGCTGCACGCGGCGCCGAGGTGATGGTGATCCACCTGATGGGCCATCTGATGGAGCGTCAGCTTGACCCCGCAGCGGGCTATCTTCTGCAACGCGATCTGGAGCGCCGGGGCATCAAGGTGCATTGCAAAGGCGCGACCAGGGCGATTTTGGGCAATGACCGGGTCGAGGCGGTTTTGCTCGATGATGGCACCACCTACCCGGCCGATCTGGTCTGCATGGCGATCGGCATCCGCCCCGAGACGCGGCTTGCCAATGATGCGGGGCTGGAGGTGAACCGGGGGTTGGTCGTCAGCGACCAGATGCAGACCAATGACACCGCGATCTTCGCGCTTGGCGAATGTGTCGAACATCGGGGCCAGCTGTTCGGTCTTGTCGCGCCGCTTTACGATCAGGCGAAGGTGCTGGCGGCGACGCTTCTGGGCACCGAGGCCGCCTTCCGTCCGGTGCAGACCGCGACGAAGCTCAAGGTCACCGGCGTCGATCTGTTCAGCGCGGGCGATTTTGCCGACGCCCCGGGGCGCGAGGATATCGTCTTCCGCGATCCCGGCCGGGGGGTCTACAAGCGGTTGATCCTCGAGGGTGAAAAGCTCATCGGCGCGGTGATGTATGGTGACACCGCCGATGGCGCCTGGTTCTTCGACAAGATCAAGACGGGCGAGGATGTCACGGCGGCCCGTGACACGTTGATCTTTGGCCCGGCCTTCAGCGGGGGGGCCGCCGCGGACCCTCTCGCAGCCGTTGCAGCCTTGCCGCCTGAGGCGGAGATTTGCGGCTGCAACGGCGTGTGCAAGGGCAAGATCGTGCAGGCCGTCGAAGGCGGGGCAAAGACGCTTGACGCGGTGCGGGCGGTGACCAAGGCCTCGGCGTCTTGTGGCACCTGCACCGGGCTCGTCGAAAAGGTGATGGCGCTGACGCTGGGGGCCGCGTTCAAGCCGGTCGAAAATCCGCCGATGTGCAAATGCACCGATCACACGCATGAAGACGTACGGCGGCTGATCAAGGCGCAGGGGCTGAAATCGATCCCGGCGGTGATGCAGGAACTGGGCTGGAAGACCTCGGGCGGCTGTGCGTCGTGCCGTCCGGCGCTGAACTATTACCTGCTTTGCGACTGGCCCTTCGACTATACTGATGACCGGCAAAGCCGCTTCGTGAACGAACGCAACCATGCCAATATCCAGAAAGACGGCACTTATTCCGTGGTGCCGCGGATGTGGGGGGGCGTCACCACGCCCACTGAGTTGCGCGCGATTGCCGACGCGGCGGAAAAATACGCCGTGCCGATGGTCAAGGTCACGGGCGGGCAGCGCATCGACCTTTTGGGGGTGAAGAAAGAGGATCTGCCCGCGATCTGGTCGGATCTGAACGCCGCCGGCATGGTCTCGGGGCACGCCTATTCCAAGGGGCTGCGGACGGTGAAAACCTGCGTCGGCGAGCAGTATTGCCGCTTCGGCACGCAGGATTCGACCGGGCTTGGCATCAAGTTGGAACAGCTTTTGTGGGGGTCCTGGACGCCTGCGAAACTGAAACTCGGGGTTTCGGGCTGCCCGCGGAACTGCGCCGAGGCCACCTGCAAGGACATCGGCGTGATCTGCGTCGAGAGCGGCTATCAGATTTCCGTCGCGGGCGCGGCGGGGCTGGAAGTGAAGGAAACCGAACTGCTGCTGACCGTGGCCACCGAGGCCGAGGCGATGCAGGCCATTGCCGCCTTCACCCAGCTTTACCGCGAAAACGCCCGTTACTTGCACCGGGTCCACAAATGGGTCGCTAAGGTGGGGCTGGAGTGGTGTCGCGCGCAGGTCAAGGACCCGGACACCCGCAAGGCGCTGGCGGATCGCTTCGAGGAAAGCCAGTCGATCTACCGTGTCGACCCTTGGGCGGAACTGGCCGCGAAACCCGCCGATTGGGCGCCCGTCGCCGATCTGTCTCAACCCGCCGCAGTATTGGGGGCCGCCGAATGACCGCGTTCATCGACATCGCCGCACTCGACGACATCCCCCGGCAAGGGGCGCGGGTGGTAAAAACCCCCTCGGGCTGCGTTGCGGTCTTTCGCACGCTTGACGATCAGGTCTTTGCGATGGACGACCGCTGCCCGCACAGGGGCGGCCCCTTGTCAGAGGGCATCGTGCATGGCACCGAGGTCACCTGCCCGCTGCACGGCTGGGTCTTCGATCTGGCCACGGGACTGGCGCAGGGCGCCGACAGCGGATCGGTCGCCACCCATGCCGCGCGGATCGAGGGGGGGCGAGTGCTGCTCTCCGAAACCTGTTTGCGGGGACGGGTGGCATGACCCGGACCACCTGCCCCTATTGCGGTGTCGGTTGCGGCGTGATCGCGACGCCCACGGCCAGGGGCGTGAGGATCAAGGGCGACCCCGACCACCCCGCCAACCGCGGGCGGCTTTGCGTCAAGGGCACGGCTTTGGGCGAGACGCTGGCGACCGGGGGGCGGCTTCTGGCGCCGCGCGCCTTCGGGCAGGACATGGGCTGGGACGAGACGCTTGACCTGATCGCGGCGCGGTTTTCCGCTGTCATCGCAGATCATGGCCCCGATGCCGTGGCCTTCTACGTCTCGGGGCAATTGCTGACCGAGGATTACTATGTCGCCAACAAGCTGATGAAGGGCTTCATCGGTTCCGGTAATATCGACACGAATTCAAGGCTTTGCATGGCATCGAGCGTGGCGGGGCACCGCCGCGCCTTTGGCAGCGACACCGTGCCCGGGCAATATGAAGATCTGGAACTGGCCGATCTGGTGGTGCTGGTCGGCTCGAACCTGGCCTGGTGCCACCCGGTTTTGCACCAGCGCTTGATGGCGGCGAAATCCGCCCGGCCCGGGCTGAAGATCGTGGTGATCGATCCGCGCCGCACCGCAACTTGCGAGGGGGCGGACCTGCATCTGGCGCTCGCCCCCGGCGCGGATGCGCATCTGTTCAACCTGCTTTTGGCGCATCTGGCCGAGACCGGGCGGATTGACCGGGCGTTCTTGCACCATGTGAGCGGTCTGGACACCGCCGTTGCCGCCGCGCGGACCTCGACCCTCGCAGCGACCGGCCTTGAGCCCGCCCATCTCGACGCCTTCCTGCGGCTTTGGGCCGAGACCGAAAAGGTCGTCACCGTCTATTCGCAGGGCATCAACCAGTCAGACACCGGCACCGACAAGGTCAATGCGATCCTGAACTGTCACCTCGCCACCGGCCGCATCGGCCGCCCCGGAATGGGGCCGTTTTCGGTGACGGGCCAGCCCAATGCCATGGGCGGGCGCGAAGTGGGCGGGCTGTCCAACATGCTCGCCTGTCATCTGGAGATCGAAAATCCCGCCCATCGCGACGCTGTCGCCACGTTCTGGAACGCGCCGCGGATGGCGGAAAAACCGGGCCTGAAAGCGGTCGAGATGTTCCGCGCCGTGGAAGAGGGCCGGATCAAGGCTCTTTGGGTGATGCATTCGAACCCCGCCGTGACGATGCCCGAGGCCGACCGGGTGGCTCGAGCGATTGCGGGCTGCGACTTCACCGTCGTCTCGGATCTTTGGGCCGAAACCGACACCGCGCGGTTGGCCCATGTGCTGCTGCCCGCGACAGGCTGGGGCGAGAAATCGGGAACGGTGACGAATTCCGAACGCTGCATCTCGCGCCAGCGTGCCTTTCTGCCGCCGCCCGGGCAAGCCCGGCCCGACTGGTGGGCGCTGGCGCAAATGGCGCAACGGATGGGGTTTTCCGGCTTCGACTGGCAAGATCCCGCAGATATTTTCGCGGAATATTGCGCGCTGTCCGGAGTGGCGGGGGCGCTTGGGTCCGATTTCGACATCTCGGGGCTTGGGGGCGCCAATTACGACACCCTTCCCCCCACTCATTGGCCGCAGGCCGCACAAAAGGGCGGGCGCTTCTTCGGCACCGGGCAGTTTCACACCCCGGACCAGCGCGCCCGGATGATCGCCGTCACGGCCCGCCTGCCTGAACCGCTCAGCCCCGCGCAACCGTTCCGGCTCAACACCGGGCGCATACGCGATCAGTGGCACACGATGACCCGTACCGGGCAAAGCCCACGTCTGGCCACGCATCTGGGCGAGCCGTTCCTGGAACTCCACCCCAAGGATGCCGCGCGCCTGAACTTGGCCGCCGCCGATCTGGTCGAGGTCACGAATGACTACGGCCGCGCGATCCTGCGGGTGATGATTTCGGACCGCGTCACCCCCGGCCATCCTTTCGCGCCGATGCACTGGACGGGCGAGACCGCGCCCTCGGGGCGGATCGATGCGCTGGTGCCCGCGCGGACCGATCCCGTCTCGGGCCAGCCTGCGTCGAAATCCGCCGCCGTCGCGATCCGCCGGTTCAAGGCGCGCTGGTACGGCTTTGCAATCTCGGGCGCCGATCTGCAACCGCGCTGCGACTATTGGGCAAAGGCACCAATCCCCGGCGGGTGGCGGGCGGAACTGGCGGGCAGCCAGGCCCCCGCAGATTGGGCAGGGTGGACCGCGGATCTGATGCAACTCGGCCCCCCCACGCTGGCCGTCACCGACCCGGCCAAAGGCCTCTATCGCTTTGCCTTTTTCGACGGCGAGCAACTTGCAGGCGCGCTTTTCATCGGCCCCGGTCCGGTGGCACTGGCCCGCAGCCATCTGGCCGCCAACCTTGGCACCGCGAACCGCGCCATCCTGGCGGGCCTGCCCGAGGCCACCCGCCCCGATCCCGGCCCGACCGTCTGCGCCTGCCTCAATGTCGGGCTGAACACGATCCTGCGCGCCATCGCCGATCAGGGCCTCGCCTCGGTCGAGGCGATAGGTCACGCGCTTGGCGCTGGCACCAACTGCGGCTCCTGCCGCCCCGAACTCGCCACCCTGCTGTCCCGCTCCCAAAGCCAAGAGGCCGCGCAATGAGCTTTCTCACCCGTCCCGAAGACCTGACGCCCGCCACCTCGGCCCCGCGCAAGGGCAAGATCAGCCTTGTGGGCGCTGGCCCCGGCGCCGCCGATCTGATGACATTGCGGGCGATCCGCTGCCTCGGCGCGGCCGATGTGGTCTGCTACGACCGGCTCGTCGATCTCGAGGTGCTGGCCTTTGCCCGCCCCGGTGCCCGGCTGATCGCGACTGGAAAGGAGGTCGGCGCGCATTCCTGGCCGCAAGAGCGGATCGATGCCTTCATCACCGCCGAGGCACTGGCGGGCCACCATGTGGTGCGGCTGAAGTCGGGCGATCCGTCTGTCTTTGGCCGCGCGGGCGAGGAGATTGAGGCCGCCCGCGCACAGGGGATTGCGCTCGAGATCATCCCCGGCATCACTGCCGCCTCGGCGGCGGCGGCGGCGCTTTGCGAGCCGTTGACCGAACGCGGGGTAACGGATCGGCTCGTGCTTGCGACCGCCACCTGCCGTCCCGGAGAGCTGCCCACTGACATCGCCGAGATCGCCCGCCCGGGCACGGCGCTAGTCTTCTATATGGCGATGGCGCAGCTTGAGCGGCTCTCGGCCGAATTGATCCGGTGTGGCACCGCACCCGACCAGCCGGTGACGATTGCCCGCAATGTGGAAAAGGCCGGGCCCGAGACGCTGCGCACGACGGTGGCGACGATGGCCAGAGATGCGGTGGCGGCGGCGGTGACGAACCCGGCGCTTCTGATGATCCGTCTGGCCAAAGACAAGGCGCCCCAAGCCCGGGCAAAATGCGCCACCGTGCGAGCGTCGATCTGAGGAGAGTCTAGAATCGCCCGCTCGTAAGGAAGCGACACGGCGGACTTAACAACCCGCCTGGGACAGAGACATCGTGGCAAACCGCAGTTCCCTCGGCCTGACACAGGAGCCCAAGGTGCGCTATGATCCCGAGCGGCCCGGGCTTTTCTCCGCCGCCCTTGTCTGAGCACGGATCGCGGCGCTTTCTTTTGGCGGACCGGCGGGGCAGATCGCGCTGATGCATCGCATTCTTGCCCAGGAAAAACGCTGGCTGGGCGATGCGCGGTTCCTGCATACGCTGAATTTCTGCATACTGCTGCCCGGCCCCGAGGCGCAGCAATTGGCCACTTATATCGGCTTGCTGATGCAGGGAGTGAAAGGGGCGCTTCTGGGGCGGCTGTTGTTCATCACTCCCGGCATTACAGCGCTCAGTTGCGTCCATGCGCTTTGGGGCAAGGTGGGGCTGGTGTCGACGGCGTTCTTTGGACTCAAGGCCGGGGCGATCGCGGCGCAGGCGGTCACGCGGGTGGCAAAACGTGCGCTGAAAAACCGGGCGCAACGGGCAGTAGCAGTGGCAACTTTTGTCGGGATCTTTCTGTTTGCGCTGCCCTTTCCGCTGATCGTGGCAGAGGCGGCACCGCTTGGTGCCTTGGGCGGAGTGCTGTCGCCCGGGGCTTTCGGCGCGGCGGGCATGGCGCGACGGGCGGTCCGGTCATTGCCGATGCCGAAGCAGTTTTGGGCGAAGAACATGGCGATCCGACCAGCTCCGAACGCCGTGCCGCGATGAAAGCCGTGGCGCTTGGCTTGTGGCTGGTGCCGGTGGCGGCACTGTGGCTGATCGCACCCGAGAGCGTTTTCACCGCGATTGCGCTCTTCTTTTCGAAACTCGCCATGCTGACCTTTGGCGGTGCCTATCCGGTGCTGGCGCAGGCGGCGGTCACCGATTGCGGCTGGCTGCGGGCGACCGAAATGCTGGACGGGCTGAGCATGGCGGAAACGGCGCCCGGGCTCTTGATCATGGCGCTGCAATTCGTGGGCTTCATGGCGGCCTTTCGAAGCGCGGGTTGGGAGGCGCCGCTCATCGCGGGCACTCTGGGCGGGCTTTTGGCGACTTGGGTGACATTATCGCCCTGTTTTACGTGGATTTTCCTTGGCGCCCCCTTCCTCGAGCGGCTGCGCGCCAATCGCTTGCTGAGCGCAGCGCTTGCGGCGGCGGTGGGGGTGATCGCCAATCTTGCGCTCTGGTTTGCACTGAATCTGCTCTGGCGTGGGGTCGAGCGGATCAATCTCGCGTCGGTGTCACTGGATCTGCCGCAGATCAGGTTGTGTCTCGAAGGTGGTGGAACTTGCCTGCGCGCGGCCTCCGAGCCTTTCAAGGCTCGCTTTCTCAAGCAGCGAGGTCAAGGGGCATCGGCTCGAGGGGCTGTGACAGGGTTTCCCACCCGTCGACCTTGCGCATCTGGATCTGTCCCGCCGCGAGCATGGCCCAAAGCAGCATCGGCACGGTTTGCGCGCAGGGCAGCACGGTCTGGGTCTTGATGCGGCGGCGGAATTCCTCGTTTAGCCGTTCGATCGCGTTGGTGGTGCGTGCCGATTTCCATTGCGACGGGTCGAGCCGGGTGAAGGTGAACAGGCGTTCGCCCGCTTCTTCGAGGCTCTCGGCCACCGCCCGGCATTTGAGCCGCCATTTCCGCACGAACGACTTGCGGCGCGCTTCGATCTCGGCGGCGCTGTCGGCGTAGACCATGTCACGATAATCCTCGGTCAACTCGTCGTGGAGGTGCTTGGGGGCATGAGCCAACAGGTTGCGATGTTTGTGGACCGTGCAACGCTGGATGGCGAGCTCCTCGCCCCACAGCTTCAAGCCCCGGAGCGCCATCGACGATGACGAATTCGGGCCACTTCAGGCCCCTTGCATCGAGATCGGCAAGGAATTGACCCCAAGCTGCGGTGCTTTCGCCGCCCGTTCAGCGGGAAAACGCCCCACTGGGGCGTTTTCTGAACCGCTTCACTCTGGATGGCGAGCAGCACTTTTTGTCCGTCGCGGCGCACCCCGAGGGCCGCCAGCACCGAGATATTCGTCGCCTTCTTGTCCAGGCGCGTCCGAACCACGGTGCCATCAAGGATCAACCGCACGATGTCCTCATCGGCCAGGCTGCGCGCCGACCAAGCCTCCCAATCCACCTTCAACTTTCGGCCCGGGTGCGGCTGACCACGTCCTTGCTCACGGCGCCCTCAAACAGGCTGACCAGCGCCCGCTTCACCCGACGGGTGTTGGTGCCCGCAAGGTAGACCGCCGCGATCAGAGCCTCTGCCTTCTTCGTCAGTCGGCGGTAGCGCGGCAACGCCTTCGACCGCCATTCCGTGACCTTGCCGTCTTCGGCCTCGATCCGCGCGCGCGGCACCCGCAGGGTTTCGGTGCCGAAAGTGCCGGTCAACTGGCGGTCGCGGTGCCCGTGACGATAGCCTTTCGCGGCGCCTTCGGATCGGCCATAGCGCATGCGGCCGAGAAAATCGGCCAACTCTTCTTCGAACATCGTCTCGATCGTGGCCCGGACGCTCGCACGAAGGCGATCTTCGATCGGGTCGTAGCCCGCAGCGTCAGACAGTAGCGAAAGCGAGGCGTTCTGGGTAATCTCGATCATGGCGTGATCTCCCTGGCGGTTGGCGCCGCCGGCTGGGTGGTTGCAACTCACCCGGAGATTACGCCGCCTGCAAATTTCCACCACTTCCGAGACACAACCCAATCAACAGCCGTCATGGTCTCCTAGAGTGTCCGCATCGGCAAAAATGGGTAAGTAGTGCCAAAGCCACAGCGCAAATCCGGCCGCCCAGAAGACTGAGGCGGCGGCGTGGGCAATAAACATCTCCATCAGGTCAACTTCGGGAGAAATACGAAGCAAAAGGCTGGACAACAAAAGCACCGTGGCTCCGGAGACAGCACGAGGCAATGGAAGCTTGTGGCCGGTGTGAAACAACCCCGATATCGACATCACCGCCAAGACAGCAAAACCAAGGCCGCCCATCAGCGCCAGGTGCCAGCCCCCCGCCGTGGTCAGCGGAGCGCCGAGCCCTGTGGCGCCCAACCAGATCAACCCAGCCCCCGCAAGGGCCGAGGGTGCCATAAGAACGAGGATTTCCGTGCGCAGCATTTCGCGGCCCACGAAACCCTCCGCCACCCGGTCCAGAAACGCCGCCCCGGCAGCAATGAAAAGCCAGCCCGCCACAGCGTCGCTTGCGCCGCAAAGGCGTGCCCCAATGACCAGAGCCACCAACCCGGTGGCCAGGTTCAACCGCCCCGGATGCGGCCGAAAGGGCGAAGTGTCGCCGCTGGGATCGAGGACCAGATTGCTCACCGGCACTGTGATACGCGAGAGCGCCAAGCCCAGCACCCCGAGAAACACAAGCCCCGCCGTCTTCGCCGCCTCGCCCGCCGCAAAACTGTCGCCCCGGATCATCTGCACACGGATCATCGCCCCGACCGCGCCAAAGGCGGCGAGCCAGATCAGGAAGACCCAAAGCGTATCCGATCGCGTCTGAAGGCTGAGCCGCAGCCCATACATCCAAAGCGCCGCGATCCAACCGAGATCACAAATCATGGCCAGCGGCGTCAGCGGATCGAGCCCCAACAGGCCAACGATCCGCGCAAGCCCCCAAACACCCGCCAGGCCCCAAAGCCAGCGACCACGCAGAGGCGGCGTATCGGTCCATTCCGGCCAGGCGGTCGTTAGAAATCCCATCAGCGCCGCGCCAAACGCGCCAAAAATCATCTCGTGCATGTGCCAGACCGAGGGGGCAATCTCGTTGGACCCGATCAGTGCACGATCCTGTACCGCAACCCACAAAAACGGCCAGAGCGCCGCATGCAGCGCAGCCAGCGGAAAAAACAGCCGGAAGCCTTCGTCCGAAAGCACTCGATGGCGGGGCGGACGCAGTTGCGCCTTGATCACTTCAGGGGACACGAAGCCAGAGCCCGACAGGTTCGGAACGGGTGCGCTCATGCGATGCGCCTTTCATCGACGTCGTGAATGTGGCGGAAAAGCGGATCACTCGTTTGCCAGTGCCGGGTCAGATCGAATATCTCTGCATCCGTCCGGCTTCCGGGTTGCCCCGGCACCGCGCGCAGCCCCGCAATACCCTGCCCGGTCGGATGCATCACTGCAATGCGATGCGCAATACGGGCCGCCTCGGACAGATCATGGGTGACAAACAAAGCCGCCAGCCCTGCCGAGGCGCCGGCTGCGATCACCAGATCCTGCATGCGTCGTTTCAACGCCACATCAAGCGCGGTAAAGGGCTCATCAAAATAAAGAAAATCTGGTTCGGCAACCAGCGCGCGAGCAATGGCGATACGCTGACGCATCCCGCCAGAAAGTTCCAAGGGGTATTTGCCAAGGTCTTCCGCGGCAAAATGCACCCGCGCGGCGGCAGCACGGGCAGCCTCGCGCGCGGGTTTGCGCCCGCCCCCCGCCAGCCGCGCCGCAAAGGCTATATTTTCCAGCGCATCCGCCCAAGGCAACAGGCGTGGCTCCTGAAACACCATGCCATGGCGCGCATAGCCCCGCGCAACCCGCCCCGAGCGCGGGACCAAAAGTCCCGCCGCCAGATGCACGAGCGTGGACTTGCCGCAACCCGAAGGGCCGACCAGCGCCACGACCTCGGAACGCCCGACCAAAAGGTCGACTTTGGACACCACCTCGCGGCCAAGGAACACATGCGAAACGGCCGAAAGCCGCAATGCCGGATCGCTCATCGTTTCACTCCCCAAGGCCGGGCAGCCTCGCGCCAGCGTTCCAGTTCGGCGCGGACTGGATGCACCAGCCCATATTCGACGACGATCAACCCCGCCACCGAAAGCCCGATCCAGGCGAGCGCTTGTGTCACATCCAGATATTGCCGCGCCTTGGCCAGCTCGTTGCCGATGCCGCCCACCGAGGACAGCACCTCGATCATCACAGCCACCTTGATCGCAGAGGCCAACCCCAGCATCAGAGCGGGAAACAGATGCGCCAGCATCTGTCGCAGCCCGACCGATAGGAACCGCCGCACCGGCCCCGCGCCAAAAGCCTGCGCCATTGCATCAAGACCGCGGTCGCGGTTGGCCACCCCCTCGGCGGTCCCCGCAAAGACCAAAGGCACTACACCGACCAGAATGGTAAAGATCACCATTCCGTCCGAAGCGCCAAACCAAATCAACGCCAATACCAGCCAGGCAATCGGCGGCACACCGAGGATCACCGTCAACATCGGCCGCGCCAGTCTCAACACCGCAGGCGAATACCCCGCTATCAACCCCGCAGCGCCGCCAATAGCGGCAGAAAGCGCAAAACCGGTCAACGCTCGGCCCATGGTCTGACCAAAAACCACCCAGTTCTCTTCACTTTTCAGGATCGTGCCGGCGGCGAGCAGCGTGGTTAACGGTGCGGGCAGGACGATCTCGCCATAGGCTTCATGCCCGGCCTGCCACAGCGCCGCCAAAAGCGCGAGGGCCGCCAGACCAGCCCAACCACCCCACAGAAACCGCAATATGCGGCCCAACCGGCCTGCAATCCCGGTCATAGCCGGTAAAACCCGTCATCGGGGAGCTTACCGCCGATGGCTTTCGGCTCAACTTCGGCGACGGCCTTGAACATCGCTTCGAATGCTGGACGGATATGGCTGGCGGCAGTCACGGTGAGGCTTGAACGTGGTATCGACTTTGCAAGGATAGGGGCGGGCAGGCCAAGGGCGGGGCTGGCCGAAACGGCGGCGGCGGCGGGTGCGGACAAGACTTCGGGCAAGGTCGCGGCCAGTGCGGCCTGCACCGCCTCGACTACACCCGGATTGGCGACATCGAACTCCGCCATCACTGCCAGCCCCGCCTGCGGCAATTGCGGCCCAAGTCCAGTGATCTTGCCCCATTCAGCTTGCAGATCGACGGCGCGAAACATTTGTTGTCCAGCCTGCAGCGCCCGCATTTCGGCCATCGTCGTGGCGGGTTCGGGCAGCATTGCTGCCTCGGCTCGACCCGTCAACAGCAGTTGCACCGCCTCGATCGGCGTTGCGGCGTGTACGATGGACAAGCTATCTTCTGGCACTCCTGCCGCCGACAGCACCCGACGCAGCAAAATATCGGGCGTGTCGTTGCGAAATGGCAGCGCAATGGAGCGCCCAGCGAGTTTCTCGACGGAATCAAGCGTCGGATCGCGGGTCACCAGATAGTTCAGCCCCATCGTCATCGCATTGACCATGCGCAGGCCAAGACCGCGGTTGTAGAGGTTCGCCGCAGCATTTGCAGGAACAATCACCAGCTGCATCCGCCCGGAAGTCAAGCCTGCACGCAGTTCATCGGGGTCACGCCACGCGATGAATTGCGCCTTGGATGCAAGGGCGGCGAAGGCCCCCTTGGCCACGGCGTGGGCTGCAATGATCGAGGGACCGGCGGGCGGCCCCCAGATCGTCAGATCAGTTCCCATCGGCGCGGCGCGCAGGATGGCGGGACAGGCAATTGCCATCAGGCTACCCGCCATCACAGCGCGGCGGGTGGGAGAAAAGCGGGACATCGGGGCCTCCTTTAGATAGCATCGCTATAGTATAGCAGAACTGTCGGGAATTGACTTCCGTCAAGTGCTTCGACGCAACCCGACACGCAGGGCCGAACCCAGCATCAGCACCAACCCCACCGGCACGAGGTAAAGCGCCAGAGCAGTTGGCACTCCCAGGATGGCAAGAGGCGCAAAGCCGCGCTCTGGCCCTATCGTCAGATGCAGCAGCAGACACGCCGCCAGTCCTACAGGCCAAAGCGCCAACCGCTGCCAAAACCGGGGCAGCGCCAACGCCATGACCAGCATCACCGGCCAGACAGACATCCAGGCCACGATCACCCTGGCCAACCCCGAAGCTGTCATCAGCAGTGTCGCACGCAGGTCAAAGGGAAACAGTGCCCCGCGAAAGGTGGCCAAGACCGCAGCAAGAATCAAAAGCAGCAAAAGGAGAAGCCCGTGCAGGGCAAGCAGAGTCGGTTTACGCATTGGTCAACTCCGAGAACCCCGGCCTCGCCACCGGGGCCGAAAGGTCAGAACTTCATCTTCACGCCCAGATAAGCGGCCCGCCCCTCTCCGGGCAGATAGGAGGCGCTGTTCGTCATCGCGGTATCGGCGGCAACAATCGCAGCGGCATAGGTTTCATCAGTGACATTGGTCAACTCCGCCACCAACTCAATCTGATCGCTCAACGCGTAACGGACGCCCAAGTCCAGCAGTGTCACCGCATCGGCCTTGGCGGTATTGGCATTGTCCACCCAGATTTCATCGCGCCAGGTCACCGCCCCCGAAAGCGCGAGCCGGTCGCTGGTCTGCCAGTCGAGCCGCACCTTGAGCAGGTTGCGCGGTGCGCCAGCCAGCGTGTTGTTGCCGCGTGTGGCGTCGTCGTCGAAATGGAAATCCTGCCAAGTGTAGGCGAGCCGACCGCGCAAATCGGACGCAAGGCTGACGTTTATACCCAACTCGATTCCATCATGTACCGTGCGATCGGCGTTGCTGACATAAGGCACCCCCGAAGAGGTGTTCAGCTGCAGAAGTTCGTTGTCGATCTGCGAATGATAGGCGACGGCATCCCAGCCGACCGCTCCCCGGTTGCCACGCCAGCCGATTTCAAGCGTTCGGGCCTGCTGCGCTTTGACGTCCGTGGCGCGCAGCCCGACCGGGCTGGTGTTCACTGTGCCCCCGACCGGCGAAAGCAGATCGTCCGAGGTCGGCGTGTCGAAGCTTTTGGACAGGTTGATCCAGGCAATCTGATCTTCGGCCGGGGTCCAACGCAGCGCAAGGGCCGGGCTCCAACCCTCGTAGCTATTGTCAAAACCAGTATCTGAGGCGGTACCCACCCGGGTCGGCCAAAGCTCGGTATTGTCGCGCGTCGCATGCGTATAGGACAGCGAAGGCGCCAGCAGAAAAACCCCGCCAAACGGCAGGTTCGCCCCCAGATGCGCGGTGGTGGTGGCAGATCTCAGCCCGTTTGCGCCAAACTGCGCCCCCCGCGACCCACCCGAGTTGAAGTAATATTCCCGGTCCGCATGCCCGTACGCATGGTTCAGCGTCGCCTCGATCAGCGGCAAATCGGCACCTTCGGGCATCAAGGCATAACGTGCCATCAGATTGGCGTCCCATCCCTCGGTGCCCCTTACACCATGCGCGATAGGAAATATGAATTCGTCTTTCGTCCGGGAAAGCGACACCCCCGCATCGAAGCGGTGCGCCCCGCTCTCGAGCGTGGTGCGGGTTCCCACAAGGGTTTGCGTGGTGGCCCGATGCGGCCGATCACGCAGGACATTCGGGCCGATACCAGTGCCATTACCGTTGGTATTGAGCGGATTCTCGTTGATCCGCGTCGGGTCGGCCTGCGAGTCGGCCCAGTTCAACGGCCCGGCCACGTCGAACTCCAGATCAGTGTGGTTGACGAATACCTGTGTCGTTCTTCCTTCATCCCAGTCCATCGTCACGGTGCCGCCCAGCACCAACCTGCGTTGTGCATGATTGATCTGGCGCTCGCCATCCGCGTCTGTCAGTTCAAAGCGCAGCAGCGCCGAAACCTTTTTCCCAGCAACAGCGTGGCTGCCCGACACCGAGCGCTTACCAAAACTGCCTGCGCCAAATGTCAGGGTCGTTCCCGGCTCCGTCTGCGCCGTGGGCGACAGGAAATTGACCGCCCCGCCCAGATAGGCCGCACCAAGGCGGTTGGAGGCGGAGCCCCGAAACACCTCGATCGCCTCGGCTTGACCGGGGGCCGCCAGACCCACGATGAAACTGCCGTCCGCCCGGTTGATCGGCATCCCGTCTTGCAACACCAGCAAACCCCGCTCGGTCGGGTTCTGTTGCAACCCCGAGCCCCGAATCTGGATACGCGGCTGATCGTTGCCGCCCATGAATTGTTGCACCACCACTCCCGGGGAAAGCGAAAGCGCCTGTGCCAGGGTCGGTGCAGCGGCACTGCTGAAGTCGGTGGCGTCGACTACATCGACCGCAATCGCGGCCGCCCGCAATCGCGCAGCGGCTCCACGGCCCTCTCCCGAGACAATGATCGGGTCCAGTTCGAACACCGCGCCAGGGGCGGCGGATTGCGCAAATCCTGCCGGAACAAGGGCCGTTTGCAGCGCCAGCGCCGCCGAGCCGGCCATGAGCCATGTCGTTTTGGTCATCGTTGCTTTCCTGATGGCGGAAAGCTGGCGGGTTGCTGGCATCCGAGGTGTTAGGGAAATCTTAATACCCTATTTCTTTTTTCTGAAATTGACTTTGATCAAGAGCAAGCCGCAACCACCACATTTCGTGCAACCCAAAAAGCGCGGAGAGAAAATCATTTTCAATCGGTTAGTTGAATGATTTGAAGAACATGACTGCAAGGCTTTTCCACCTCTCTAACCGCATGGATTCAAAATGCGAACCCTCGACATTCAGAGTTCCGCTGCACCGCCGATAGTCACCCTAAAACAGGTTCTCCAGCGCGACCCCTGTCGGGGCGAAAACGCTTAAATTGCCAGTCACGACAGTCGCGCCAGATGCTGTCCCTGGGCGTTCTCTAATCGCCTTGGTCAAGGGCTGATCTTGCAGCTGTTCATCCTGCGCGCCGGGCTCTTTGGTTCTCTCCGCGGTCGCCGCGTTGGACGCCGCATGTTTGCGTTCAGGGTCGGGTGGATCGAAGTGGTGTGCGCGGTCGTTGCCGCAGCCGTGGGAGCGATCTTGCCCTCGCCGCGCGTCCCGGCTGGACGCTTTCCGGTCTGCTGAAGATCAGCGTCGGTCGAGCAGTCTGGATCTATGCCGTTGCCGCCTCCTTGAAGGATGTGTTGGTGCGCCACATGGCGTGCAGGGTGACTGCGAGTTTCCGGGCCAGCGCGACCTTGGCCTTGCGCGGTCCGGTTCTCTCGGCAATCGCCCGGGCCCAGTCCCGCAGCCGTGGGCCGCCCAGGTTACGGCAGAAGATGGCGTTCGCGGCCTCGAACAGGCACTTCCTGGTGAAGGCATCTCCCCGCTTGGACACCCGCCCGTTCCGGCTGATCTCGCCGGACTCGTAGCGCCTCGGCGTCAGCCCCAGATAGGCGCCCGCGCTGGATGAACGGCGGAAGCGAGACGCGTCATCGAAGGCCGCGACAGCTGCCATCGCCGTGATCGGACCCACGCCCGGAGCGGTCATCAGCAGCCTGACCGTCGCATGCCGCTTGGCAACTGCACGGATCCGGCTGTCGAGCGCGGCGATGCGGGCAAGGATGTCGCGCCGGGCCTGCATCAGGGCCTCGAAGATCGGCACTAGGTCCGGGGCGACAGCCAGTTCGCCCTCGATGATCTCCTCGGCCCGGCGCTTGAACCCGCCGACTCGCTTGCCGAACATGACGCCGAAGGTCTTCAACAGCCCCCTGATCTCGTTCTCCAACTTGACGCGCATGCCGACCAAGGCCTCACGCGCCGTCAGCATGGCACGGTTGACATAGGCTTCATGGCTCTTGATCTGCGCGGCCTTGAACCAACCGGTGCGGACGATCTGCGCG
Organism: Rhodobacter capsulatus; assembly: GCF_005144475.1. GTDB lineage: Bacteria > Pseudomonadota > Alphaproteobacteria > Rhodobacterales > Rhodobacteraceae > Rhodobacter > Rhodobacter capsulatus_C. The sequence continues at coordinate 24,302 of NZ_SWJZ01000077.1, forward strand.
AGGCCGCGGGCGTCGTGCTGGTCAGTCTTGTTGGGCATCATCTTCAGAACGCCGCTCGCGTGGCGGGCGTCCATGCAGACGATCGGCACCTGCCGCTCCGTCAGCGCGTTCCACAGCCAGACAGCCAGCGGGCCGGTCTCCATGCCGACCCGTTCAAGGCCTCCGGTTCGTTCTGTCAGCCAATCGGCAATCGCATCCGGGCAGGTCGGCACCTTCGCCTCGGCGACGTGCGTCCCATCCTGACGCACCACGCAAATCGCCGTCTCCTCTTGCGAGACGTCCAGAGCTGCAAACATTCCCATCGAATCCTCCATGCTCAGGCCCCGGCAAAGCGCCGGAGCGACAGATCCCATCCTGCAACGGAAAAGGCCGCGGATGGGGCGTGGCGATTACGCTAAGTGGTGTAGGTTCTGGCTGCGGTGGTCACCGGAGATGTTCCGGTAGGGTCTGGTTGCTGACACCAACCTGGACCGGAGATTCCACCGATGACCACCGACATGATGAACCTGCGCGACCTCGTCGAGACAGAGGAGGATCAGGAATTGATCCGGGGGATCAATTCCCCGACGATGCCCTGACGCCGATCTTCTGCGTGAGATGGTCGACCCATGCGGTCGACGCTTTGCCGCCGAACGGCTGATGGAGCTGGAGGTCAGCGCCGCAACGGGTGCAGCCTATGGCGAGAAGGACCCAGCACGGCTCGCACAGCGCAACGGCTATCGCGACAGGGATTGGAAAACGCGGGCCGGGACGGTCGAACTGCGCATCCCGAAGCTGCGCAAGGGCAGCTACTTTCCGGGTTTTCTCGAGCCTCAACCGCCCGCTCGAGGGCGACTGGCCCTATCTCTGGATCGACGCCACCTACCTCAAGGTCCGGCGCGGCGGGCGGATCGTGAAGCTGGTGATCTCTGACGCCCATGAGGGCATCAAGGCAGCCGTCTCCAAGGTTCTGACTGCGACCTGGCAGCGGTGCCGCGTTCATTTCCAGCGAAACGCCCTGGCTCATGCCGGAAAGAGCGGGCGCGTTCGCCAATGTCTCTCGGACCATTGGCTCACCGTCGCTGCCTTCATCGCCACGGCCTTCGCGCAAGACACGGCAGAGGCCGCGAGCACCCAATGGCGTGCCGTCGCCGACCAGATCCGTCCCAAGGTGCCGAAGCTCGCCACGCTCATGGACGAGGCAGAGCACGACGTCCTAGCTTACATGTCCTTCCCGAAGGAACACCGCGCCAAGCTGCACAGCACCAACCCGATCGAGCGCCTCAATGGCGAGATCAAGCGCCGGACCGAGGTCGTCGGCATCTTTCCCAACGATGACGCCATCGTTCGCCTCGTCGGAGCGCTGCTGCTCGAACAGAACGATGAATGGGCCGTTCAACGCGCCAGATACATGACGCTGGAAACCATCGCGCCGATGGGTGAGGATGCTGTAATCAGCTTGCCCGCCGCGGCATCCTGATCAAGCAGGCCCGAGCCGAGCATCACGGTGACGATCCGCGCCAGCTACACCACTCCATGGGACAGCATCCGGCCACCTTCGGGGCACGGTCGGGACGACGCACAGCGGAAATAACATTCGTATCAAGGATATACATCAGAAGTCTACATCGCGTGTGTCAACGGTGACGCGGGGCAGATCGCTACGACGAATCGCCATCAGATGATCCGCAAAGCTCTCGCGCGCTTTCACCGTCCCGGCCAGAAGCCGTCGATATTCCTCGCCCGAGACGACGACCACCGCGGGCTTACCTCTTGCGGCTGCCCCGCAAGCGCGGCTTCAACCACCGCGCTGAACTTGTTCTTGGCATCTTGAACGGTCCACATCAACGCACCCATCTAGCTACCCAGCTAGACATATAGGTATGACTGCAGCCGCATTTCGTCAAGTGGCCCCGCTCAACACCGTCAGGTAAGGCGCAGACCATATCCCGGCGCTTCCAACGCCAGGGCAGCCTCAAGACGGGACATATGATGCGTGCGCACATAATCCGCATGAAACGCCGACGGTGCCTTGAGCCACACCTCTTCCGCCATCTCGTCCACCTTGAGCGCCGCGAACCATGCGCGATAGATACTCGCATCCCCTTCTTGCAGCCTACGCGCGATTCGGGGCCAAACCCCCTCCCCTTCCGGCAAAGCGATCTGCGGGAAGGGGATCACCTTGCGATCCTCCACCTCGGCAGCGGGTCCATCGAGCCGCTCGACCAGATCAGGGCCGACCATTTCCCAACTTGAACGGGTGTCTTCCAGAATCCGGGATATCCCAAGGCCATAGACCGTCACCCGCCCGCGCGCCGCGGGGCGTTTCTCGATCAACCAGCCACGGTCTCTAAAGGCCGCCATCTCGCGCTTGACTGTCCGGGTATCGACGGACCAAAGCCGGGCGATTTCAGTCTGACCCACAGACAAATGATCGTTTTGCCAATTGTAGCGGGCCGTGATCAGGCAAATGAGACGCAAGGTTTGCCGCTGCAACGTCTTTCCTTGCGACAGCGCATACACGCCAAGGATCGTCAGCAGATCGTATTTGCGCGTGGCTCCGCCGCGACCGACGGCCTTCTTCATCAACATGTCCTGCCCTCGGAGACGACGCCCCACCGCTCATGAACTGGCAGTCACGTTGTTATCCTGCAGAGAGTTCAGAAGAACGTTGCTTCTCAACTCTCTACGCCACTGCCAAGCGTTATTTGTTTCGTTGTCGGCATTAGCGTCCTGTTGAGCGATTCTGTCAAGAGGGGCTTCACCTCCCGGCAATCAGGACAGCTCTAACCCGCGATCAAAATCAAAAAGAAAAGGTTCTTAATGGTATTGGGGGACATCCTGTGTGTCCCCCAATTGGAGCGTTGATGTCCCCTCAATCTCTGGATGAGGGCGCCGAATGTCACCCCAAGATTTGCTCCCGAGCTCCAGTCCTGAGCCAACTCATCCTGATGCTTCGCACGCTGCTGCCGAATCGCGCAGGTCTCGGAAAAGCGGGACAATTTCGGCGTCGAGGTAAAACGTGGCCCAAGCATAACTTAGGTTTTGATGTTTTGGCAAATCCATCGTATTTCAGAAAGCACAAACAATCTACGTCCAGACAATGGAACCGAGCATGTACACCCACGAAGATCTCGCCGCTCTTCAGGCCCAGTCACTGAAGATGCAGGGCTTCATCCGACGCCAGACCTTTTCGCCCGAACATGAAAAGACCCTGCGCCGTTTCTCGTCCTGGGAGGTGTCGGAGCTGATCTTCAAGATCAACCAGTCGACCTTCCGCGGGCGCTTTGCGGCGGATCCCGACCTTCCCGGCGGGGAAGTCGAGGAGGATGGCCGCCAGCGCTGGTTCTCGCTGACCGAGATCAACGAGCTGCGGCGCAAGATGAAGATCAACCGCACCTCGCTCATGCCCAAGCGTCCCGCGGGCAAGCGCGCGATCCGCGCGGCGATATCGAACTTCAAGGGCGGCGCGGGCAAATCGACCGTGGCGCTGCATTTGGCACATGCTGCGGCGCTTGATGGCTATCGCGTGCTGGTCGTGGATTTCGACCCGCAGGCCACGCTGACCCATTCGATGGGGCTGCATGACGTGAGTGAAGAACTGACGGTCTGGGGGATCATCGCGCGCGATCTCGTGCATGAGACAGACCGGATGAACTCCGCACCCCGCGCCGCCGAGAGCGGTACCTCCCTGCCCCAGCGTCGCCTGCCCGCCTCGGTTCGTGATCTCGGACTGGGCGATCTGCGCGTGACCGACTTCATCAGGACCACTGCCTGGCCGACCATCGATATCGTTCCCAGCTGTGCCAACGCCGCCTTCGTCGAATTCGCCAGCGCCCAGTATCGACACCTGAACCCGGACTGGTCCTTCTTCGCCGCCGTCTCGCGCTATCTCGATGCGCTGTCGAACGACGCCTATGACATCATCCTGTTCGATTGCCCCCCCGCCATCGGCTATCAGTCGATGAACGCGGTCTTTGCGGCCGATGTGCTCTATATCCCCTCGGGCCCCGGCTATTGGGAATATGACAGCACCACCTCGTTCATTGGGCAGTTGGCCGAGGCGCTCGAGGATCTCTCGCAGGGGTTCGATGGCACCTTCCCCGCGGGGAAGATGCGCCTGCCGAAGGCGTTCATCGACATGCGCTTCCTGATGACGCGCTATGAGCCGGGCAACGAGTTGCACCGCGCGATGTATGAGGCCTTCTGCAAGGTCTTCGGCGACACTGTCTGCAAGGAGCCGATCGAGATGACGCGCGCGGTCGAGCAATCGGGCCGGTTCCTCTCGTCGGTTTATGAGATCGACTATCGCACCATGACCCGTGAGACTTGGCGCCGCGCGCGCGCCTCCTTTGATCGCGCTTACGAGGAGTTCAAATCCTGCATGCTGGCGGCGTGGGACAAGATGGAGGATGAGCAATGAAGAAGCGTCGCACCTTCGACATCGATCTGCCCGAGGAAGAAGAGACCTTCCCCGCGGGGAAGGATCAGCCCGCCTCCCCTGCCCCGCGCCGCTCGCCCATGGCCGCCGCCATTTCCGAGAACGCCGAGGCGCTGCGCGACCGGCGCGCGCTCGAAGCCAAGATCCGCGCCGAAAACGATGCGCTGGCCGCCGAACATGTGCGGATGAAGCGGCTGGGTCTGATTGTCGACATGGTGGCGCTCGAGGCGATCGACAGCTGGAAGCTGGTGCGCGACCGGGCCAAGGGAGATGATCTCGAGCTGGCCGAGCTGGTGGCCTCGATCCGCGATATCGGCCTGTCGAACCCGATCCGCGTCGAGGCGCGGGACGATGGCCGGTTCGAGCTGGTGCAGGGCTTCCGCCGTCTTGCCGCCTACAAGGCGCTCTTGGCCGAGACTGGCGATGCAGAGCTTTGGGGCAAGATTCCGGCGGGCATTCTTCCCCGCGGGGAAGATCTGGAGGCGCTTTATCGGCGCATGGTCGACGAGAATCTCGTGCGCAAGGACATTTCTTTTGCCGAAATGGCGATGCTGGCGCTGAACTATGCGCGCGACCCGCAGACGACCGAGAGCGATGCAGATCGCGTCGTGGCCGAGTTGTTCAAATCGGCGGGCTATCAAAAGCGCAGCTATATCCGGCAGTTCATCCGGGTGATGGATCGGCTAGGCGATGTTCTGCGCTTTGCACCGCATATTCCGCGCGCGCTTGGGCTGAGGCTCGCGGCGGCGATCGAGGAGCGGCCGGAACTCGTCGCGCAGATCAGCGCGGTGCTGCGCGATTGGGAGAACCGCTCGGTGGCCGACGAGTTGGAGGTTCTGCGCAAAGCCGCGGGGCTGGAGGCCGATGTTGAGGGGCAGGCCGCTCTGCCGTCTGGCACGGGCCCCGCCAAGGCCCGACCTGCGGCGCGCGCAAAGACCACGTTTCAGGTGGCCTCGCCGCTCGGGGCCGCAAAGTGCACGGCTGCGAACGGGCGTCTTGAAATCAAGCTCGACCGTGATTTCTCGGCGCTTGATCGGCGCAAGCTGGAAGCGGCGCTGATCCGTCTTCTCGGGGACATCGCCTGATCTTCCCCGCGGGGAAGATCGCAACCTTTTTCGCCCGCGCGGATGCCGATCTCTTTGGCATCCGCGCGGGCGATCTCGTTTCACGATCGGCGCCAAGCCGGGTTGAAAGTGAGAGTGGGGCTGTTTGAGGGGTGACGGGAAGTGAGATCGGAAGAGAGGCTTCCGGCGCCCGTCGCGGAGAAGATCTGATGGCGAAAGCTGCCCAGAAAATCACCCTGTCCCCCTCGCGAGACATCCCCTTCGACAAGCTCGTGTTGAGCC
>NZ_SWJZ01000078.1 GCF_005144475.1 Rhodobacter capsulatus
GCGATTCCCGATACATCTCGAGGTATTTCGCGCCATTCGCATGCGCCGTCTCAAACCCCGCCGGAACCTCCCGAAGCGCCGGTGCGACCGTCGGTTGTCCTTGAACTCCCATGAATTCCTCCTCTGTCGGCGACGAAAGCCGCCAGATGCCGCGGGACGCCCGCGGCTCCACTCCCGAAGAGCAGTGTAAACTGATTGTGTATCTTTTCGTAAACCCTTTTTTTGTCAGCACAATAATGTAAATATCTTTTCAAGATACGGATCAGGTTTGTAAATTAAATAGCAAGCCGATTCAGCGCCCGGAGCCGGCGCGACATCCCGTGCAATCGCGGCGGCGGGGCCTCCCTCCCCTCGATCCGCGCGCGAAAACACGCAAGGGTTGCAAGGCCTTGCCGCAAGACCGGGCTTTGCGGCGGCGGCGGGCGATCAGGCCGTCACTTTGGCGCCGTATCGGAACGGGCGGGCGGCGGCGCATCCTGGCGGTCCCGGTGCAGCGCGACGCGGCCAAGCAGCATCATCGTCACCGGCGTCGTCACCATCACGCAGATGCCGATCACCAGCTCGTGGATGAAGACCCGGTCCTGCAGCCAGGACCAGGACAGAAGCGAGGCGATCAGGATCGCCGCCGCCCCCCAACTGGTGCCAAGCGCGGGCGCATGCAGCCGGTCGTAAAAGCTTTTCAGCCGCACCAGACCGATCGCGCCAAGCAGCGTCAGCGTCGATCCCAGCAGCAGGAAGGCCGCGACCGGAGCGGCGATCCACCAGGGCAGGGTTTCGGGCGCGTTCATTCGATCACCTCGCCGCGCAGCAGGAATTTCGCCGCCGAGACGGTGCCGACAAAACCCGCCACCGCGATCACCAGCGCCGCCTCGAACAGGAAGGGCGTGCCCATCCGCATGCCGGTCACGATGAAGAGCAGCATCGTCGCGACATAAAGCGCCTCGAGCGCCAGCACCCGATCCTGTGCCCGCGGACCAAGCAGGATCCGCAGCGCAGCAAGACAGGCCGCCAGCGCCAGGGCGATCTGGGCATAGGTCAGCGCAAACGCGAGCAGGGAGATCATCCGAACGCCTCCAGCAACCGGGATTCGTAGCGCGCGCAGATCGTGGCGCGCAGGCTGTCTGCGTCCTGCAGCTCGAAGACATGCAGCAGGAGCACCCCGGTTCCGGGGTCGTAATCGATCCAGACGGTGCCCGGGGTGGCCGCCACGACCAGCGCCAGAAGCGCCAGCGCCACCGGATCGCGCAGGCGCAGCGGGATCGCCACGAAACCCGAGCGGCGCGGGCGCGGACCGCCGTCGTGCAGCATCCGCCGCGCCACCGCCCAGTTCGACCGCAGGATGTCGACCGAGACGACCCCGGCCAGACGGATCAGCGGCCAGATCGCGCGCAGCCGCGGCGGCTGCGGTTCCAGCCGGGCAAAGGCAAGCCCGGCCAGAATGGCGACCGCCCCGCCCAGCAGCAGATGGCCCAGCGAAAACCGCGTCAGCAGCAGCCACATCAGCGTCAGCGCCAGCGTCAGCAGCGGATGGGGCAAAAGCCGGGTCATGGCGCGGTCTCCTCGAAGGGGGCGCCGCGGGTGGCGACGGCGGGCTGCACCAGCGCGCGGGCGGTGTCCTGCATGTAGCCCAGCACCGGCTCGGCCTTGAGCGACAGCAGCACCAGCAGCCCGATCAGCGCCATAACCGGGGCGATTTCCAGCGCCAGCACCCGCGGCGGCGGCGCATCGGCGGCCCAGAAGCTTTGCACGCCAACCCGCACCAGACCGATCAGCGTCGCCAGCCCCGCGCCCAGAAGCAGCCCCGCAAAGGCCCAGTGCAGCGCATCGGGGGCCGTGCCCGCGGCCAGAAGCCCCTGCAACATCCCGAGCTTGCCCAGAAAGCCCGCCAGCGGCGGCAGCCCCGCCAGCGCCAGCGCGCAGGCGCCAAAGGACAGCCCGAGCACCGTCAGCGTCCCCGGGATCGCCAGCCCCGCCCCGGGCGCGGCCTCTTGTTCATGCTCGTCAAGCCCATAGGCATCGGCGGTCAGCGCCAGAAGCCCGGCAATGCCGCCCTCCTCGCGGTTCATCGGCTCGATCAGCAGGAACAGCGCGCTGGTCGCAAGGGTCGAGTTGAGCAGATAAAAAAGCGCCGCCGCCAGGATGCCGCTTTCGGCCCCCGCCAGCACGACGCCCACCGCGGTCAGGACCGTCCCCGAGGACACGAGCAGCAGATGCGCGGTGATCCGGCCCAGCCCCTGCGCGGCCAGAATGCCGATCACGCCAAACAGGATCGTCGCCATGCCGCCCGCGATCAGCACCGGCGCGCCAAAGCCCGCCGAGACCCCCGCCGCAGTGCCAAACAGCAGGAACGACAGCCGCAAGATCACATAGATGCCAACCTTGGTCATGATCGCGAACATCGCCGCCACCGGCGCGGCGCTGGCCATATAGGCGGTGGGCAGCCAGAACGACAGCGGCCAGATCCCGGCCTTGATCAGGAACGCGAGCCCCATGAAGCCCGCCCCGGCCTGAAACAGCGCCCGCCGCCCCTCGGGCAGATCGGCGATCAGCCGCGCCAGCTGCGCCATGTCAAGCGTGCCGGTGGCGCCATAGATCAGGCTGACCCCGATCAGGAACAGCGCCGATCCGGTCAGGTTGACGGCGATGTAATGCAGCCCCGCCCGCACCCGCAGCTGTCCGCCGCCATGCAGCAACAACCCGTAGGAGGCCGCCAGCAGCAGCTCGAAAAAGACGAAGAGGTTGAACAGATCGCCGGTCAGGAAGGCGCCGTTCAGCCCCATCAGCAGGAACTGGAACAGGCTGTGGAAATGCGGCCCCTGCCGGTGCCAGCCCGCCGCCGCATAAACCAGCGCGGGCAGCGCGAGCAGCCCGGTCAGCACCAGCATCAGCGCCGAAAGCCGGTCGTTCACCAGCGCGATGCCCCAGGGCGCGCCCCAGTCGCCCAGCCGGTAAAGCCCAGCCTCGGCGCCGCCCGGCCCCTGCCCCTTGGCGCGCGCCAGAAGCTCGAGCGCGCACAAAAGCGTCGCCAGCGCCGCGACAAGGCTGATCGCCAGCTTCGCGCGGCGCTGCCGGTCGTCATAGATCAGCATCAAGGCCCCGGCAAAGAACGGGATCAGGATCGGCGCGATGATCAGATGTTCGGGCGCGGGGATCATGCCTCGGGCTCCTTGCCGTCGACATGGTCATTGCCGGTCAGCCCCCGCGCCGCGATCAGCACGACCAGGAAAAGCGCCGTCGCGGCGAAACCGATGACGATCGCCGTCAAGACCAGCGCCTGCGGCAGCGGATCGGTATAGGCGGTCGGATCGACGAAACCGCCGCGCGGCATGATCGGCGGCACCCCCACCATCAGCCGCCCCATCGCAAAGATGAACAGATTGACCGCATAGGACAAAAGGCAAAGCCCGACGATCACCTGAAAGGTGCGCGGACGCAGCAGCAGCCAGACCCCCGAGGCGGCCAGAATTCCGATCGCGGCAGAGAGAACGATTTCCATCACGCGGCCTCCCGTTCCTTTTGTGCGACGCGCTCGCGCTCGCGCAGGCGGGCGATGCGCAGCGACTGGTGCGCCAGCGCGATCAGCATCAGCACCGTCACCCCCAGCACCAGCGCAAAGACCCCGGCATCGAAGATCAGCGCCGTCGCCGCCGGAACCTGCCCGATCAGCGGCAGATCGACATAGCGCGCATGGGCGGTCAGGAACGGATGGCCGAAGACGAAGGCGCCCAGCCCCGTGCCCCCCGCGATCAACAGCCCCACCCCCATCCAGCGGATCGGCAGCACGGTCAGCCGCGCCTCGACCCAGCGCAGATCATGGCCCAGATATTGCAGCAGAATCGCGATCGACACCGTCACCCCGGCGGAAAAGCCGCCGCCCGGCAGGTCATGGCCGCGCAAGAACAGGATCGCCGCCAGCACGATCAGCACCGGGAACATCCAGCGCATGATCACCGAGGGCACCAAAAGCGCATGCGCCAGCGTCGGATCGCGCAGCCCGGCTTCCTCCTCGGTGCGGGTGATGCTTTCGGGCGCCGGGCGGAAGCGGCGCAGCAGCGCAAAGACGGTGATGCCGACGATCGCCAGAACGGTGATTTCGCCGAAAGTGTCGAAGGCGCGGAAATCGACCAGGATCACGTTGACGACATTGGTGCCGCCGCCCTCGTGATAGGCGTTGCGCAGGAACCAGTCGCCGACATTGGGGATCAGCGGCCAGGTCATCATCACATAGGCGACGGCGGCCAGACCGGTGCCGACCGTGCCCGCGATGACGAAATCGCGCGCCCGTCGCAGCCGCGCGGGCAAAAGCCGGTCGGCGGCGATTTCCTCGCGCCGTTTCGGCAGCCAGCGCAGGCCCAGCAGCAACAGGACGGTGGTGACGATCTCGACCAGCAGCTGCGTCACCGCCAGATCGGGCGCCGACAGCCAGGCGAAGGTCAGGCAAGTCACCGCCCCCGCGCCGCCCAAAAGCACGACCGCCGCGAAGCGATGGTATTTCGCCAGCGCCGCCGCGCCCAGAGCGCAGGCCGCCCCCGCCCCCCACATCGCCGCAAAGGCCGGGTTGAGCGGCACCGACAGCGGATTTGCCGCGGGCGACAGCGCCCCCCACAGCGTCACCGCCCCCGCCGCCAGCGCCAGAAGCACGATCAGCCGCAACTGCGGTTGCAGCCGTTCCGTCCCGAACAGCCGCAGCCCGAGCCGCGGCAAGGTCCAGGTCAACAGGAACATCGTGCGCTCAAAGACTTTCTGCGCCCGCAGCCGGTGCAAAAGCGGCGGCCCCTCGGGCCCGCGCGCGATCTGCCCGCCGAAGACCGCGTAAAGCAGGATGCCCGCCGCCAGCGCGACGCAGCTCATCGCCAGGGGCAGCGTCAGCCCGTGCCACAGCGCGATGTCGGTATAGGGCAGATCCGGCCCCAGCACCGCGACCGCCGCCAGATGCAGCACCGGACCGAGCGTCAGCCCGGGCAGGATGCCGACGACAAGGCAGATCAGCACCAGCGCCTCGACCGGGCGGCGCATCAGCGCGGGCGGCTCGTGCGGGCTGCGCGGCAGATCGGTCGCGACCGGGCCGAAGAAGACGCTGGCGATGAAGCGCAGCGAATAGGCGACGGAAAAGGCCCCGGCCAGCACCGCCCAATAGGGCAGCGCATTGTCCAGCCAGCTGCCGTTGTTCCAGGCCGCCGCCGCCGCGAAGAACATCTCCTTGGACAGGAAGCCGTTGAGCAGCGGCACCCCCGCCATCGCGGCAGACGCGACGATGGCCAGGCTTGCCGTCACCGGCATCGCGTGGCGCAGCCCGCCCAGACGGCGCATGTCGCGGGTGCCGGTCTCGTGGTCGATGATGCCCGCCGCCATGAAGAGCGAGGCCTTGAAGACCGCGTGATTGAGGATGTGAAAGATCGCGGCAAGGATCGCGCCGGTGCTGCCGATGCCCGCAAGCGCGGTGATCAGACCCAGGTGGCTGATCGTGGAATAGGCCAGCAACCCCTTGAGATCATGCCGGAACATCGCAAGAAACGCGCCAAGGACCAGGGTCGCCATGCCGGTGCCGGTGACCAGATGAAACCACAGATCGGTCTGCCCCAGCACCGGCGAGAACCGCACGAGCAGGAACACCCCCGCCTTCACCATCGTCGCCGAATGCAGGAAGGCCGAGACCGGCGTCGGCGCCGCCATCGCGCCGGGCAGCCAGAAGTGAAACGGCATCTGCGCCGATTTGGTGAAACAGCCGATCAGGAACAGGCCCAGCACCAGCGGGTAAAGCGGATGCGCCCGCACCAGATCGCCCGCCGCCAGAACCCGGTCCAGATCATGGCTGCCGACGATCTGCCCCAAAAGGACCATCGCCAGCAGCAGGCACAGCCCCCCCGCCCCGGTCACGATCAAGGCCATCCGCGCCCCGTCGCGCGCCGCCTGGCCCTGATGCCAATAGCCGATCAGGAGGAAGGACAGGATCGAGGTCAGCTCCCAGAACACCACCAGCATCAGGATGTTGCCCGACAGGACCATGCCGACCATGGCACCGGTGAAGGCCATCAGAAAGGCGTAAAACCGCGGCACCGGATCGGTTTTCGACAGATAATAGCGCGCATAGATCAGCACCAGAATGCCGATGCCGAAGATCACCGACACGAACAGCCAGACGAAGCCGTCCATCCGGAACGTCAGATCAAGCCCGAGCGCTGGCACCCAGCCGATCTGGCCGCGCACCACCTGCCCCGCGCCGATCGGCCCGTGCAGCAGCGCCAGCACGACGCCCCCCGCCGCCAGAAACAGCCCCGAGACCCAGGCCGCCGCGTCATGCGCCCGCGGCGACATCGTGCTTGTCGCCAAAGCCGCCGCAAAGGGCAGCGCCACAAGGATCAGCAGCAGGTTTTCTTCGATCATGCGCCCGCAGCTGTCCTTTCAGGGGTTGAGGTCACGGAGGGGCCCGCCCCGAAACCGACCCCGGCGGTCAGCCCGACAAGGCTGCCGCGGGCACGGGCCCCGGATCGTGGCAGGGAACTCCTGTGTCATAAAGGGGTTGTTTACGACATTTCAAGACGATGCGTCGCGTTTTTGCCCCGCGGCCTTGGGGATCGTTTCGGGTGGCCCTTGGCGGCGGCGCGGTCTAATCTGACGCCGCTCTGGCCCGCCCGGCCCCGTCCCCGACCGCAACCGCGAAAGTCCCGCATGCGTATCCTGCACACCGCCGACTGGCATATCGGACAGACCCTGAACGGCTGGTCGCGCGAGACCGAGCACCGCGCCTTCCTTGCGCATCTGGGCGAAATCCTGCTTGCGGAACAGGTAGATGCGTTGCTGGTGGCGGGGGATGTCTTTGACGGGCTCAACCCCTCGGGCGAGGCGCAGCGGCTGCTTTACGCGGCGCTTGCGGGCTATGTGCGGGCCAATCCGCGGCTGCAGATCGTGCTGACATCGGGCAATCACGACCCGGCGCAGCGGCTGGAAGCGCCCGAGGCGGTGCTGCGCGAACTGGGCGTGCATGTCCTTGGCACGCTCACGCGCGGGGCCGAGGGGGTGGATCTTGGCCGCCATCTGATCCCCCTGCGCGACCGGGCCGGGCAGGTGCGCGCGCAGGTTCTGGCGCTGCCCTTCCTGCGTCAGGCCGATCTGCCGGGCCTGCGCCTGGGCGCCGAGGAAGGCACCGAGGGCGCCGTGACGGGCGCCCTGCGCGCGCTTCTGACCGAGACGGTGGCGCGGGCACAGGCGCTTGCAGGCGCGGTGCCGCTGATCGCGATGGCGCATCTGACCTGTGCGGGCGGGCTCGAAAGCGCGGGCGCCGAGCGGCGCATCCTGATCGGCGGCGATCATGCCGTGCCGCCCGAGGTCTTTCCCCCCGCGCTCGCCTATGTCGCGCTCGGTCACCTGCACAGGCCGCAATCGCTTGACGGCGGGCGGGTGCGCTATTCCGGCTCGCCCTTTCCGCTTTCCGCCAGCGAGATCGGCTATGACCATGGCGTGACGCTGCTTGATCTGGCGACCGGCGCCGCCCCCCGCCACATCCCGCTGCCGCGCCCGGTGCCGGTGCTGCGCCTGCCCGCAGCGGGCACCGCCCCCCTGCCCGAGATCCTCGCCGCGCTCGGGGCCCTGCCGCCGGGCGACACCCCGCGCGCCGAGGCGCCGTTTCTTTATCTTGCCCTTGCCGCCGACCGCCCGGTGACCGAGATCACCGCGGCCCTTGACGCCGCGCTCGAGCCCTTTCCGCTGCGGCTCGCCGGGCTGACGATCACCCGGCCCGAAACCGGCACGCCCGCCGCGCCGCTGCCGCAGGGGCTGAGCCAGACCACCCCCGAGGCGCTCTTCGCCATGGCCTTCCGCGATCTGCACGGCGCCGACCCCGAGGCCCGCCATCTGGGCGCCTTCCGCGACGCGCTGTCCGAGGTCTGACCCATGCGTATCCTGTCGATTTCCGGGCAGAACATTGCCAGCCTCGCGGCGCCCTTCCGCATCGATTTCACCACCGCGCCGCTGGCGGGCGCCGGGCTTTTCGCGATCACCGGGGAAACCGGGGCGGGCAAATCCTCGATCCTCGATGCGATGTGTCTGGCGCTTTACGGCGATGCGCCGCGGCTCTCGGCGGGGGCGCGCGGCGACAAGGTGCCCGATGCGGCGGGCGAGGAGATCAGCGCCGCCGACAGCCGCGCGATCTTGCGGCGCGGCGCGGCGACGGGCTGGGCCGAGGTGCGCTTCACCGCCCGCGACGGCGCCGACTATATCGCGCGCTGGCAGGCACGGCGGGCCCGCGACAAGGTCGAGGGCAAGCTGCAATCGGTGGCGCGCAGCCTTTCCCGGGCCGCCGACGGGCAGGTGCTGGCGGCGCAGAGCCAGGCGGTGAGCGAGCAGGTCGAGGCGCTGACCGGCCTGTCCTACGAGGAATTCCGCCGCACCGTCCTCTTGGCGCAGGGGGATTTCGACGCCTTCCTGCGCGCCGACACCGGCGAGCGCGCGGCGCTTTTGGAAAAGGTCACCGGAACCGGGCTTTACCGCGCCGTCTCGATCCGGGTCTATGAACGCACCGAGGCCGCGCGGACCGCCCATGCGCAGCTGCTGACGCGCGCCGCCGAGCATCGCTTGCTGGACGACGCGGCCCGCGCGGCGCTGACGGCCGAGATCGCCACACGGACCGCGGCGACCGCGGCGGCGGCGGCAGAGCGGGCGGGGCTGACCGAGGCACTGGCCCGGCACCGCCGCCACGCCGAGGCGGCCCGGCAGGTGCAGACC
>NZ_SWJZ01000007.1 GCF_005144475.1 Rhodobacter capsulatus
CCCCCCGGTAAATTTTGGCCAACTACACGGGGGGGGGGGGGGCGAGTTTGCGGGACTCCGGAACCGCTGCGACGGCGCTTGCAATTTCCGGGCCGAGCCTGTCAGATGTGAGCCTTCGAAACGGGCCCGACGATGATCCGCTACACCCTGAAATGCGACAAGGAGCACAGCTTCGACAGCTGGTTCGCCTCGGCTGCGGCCTATGAGGCCCTGCAGGCGCGCGGCATGGTCAGCTGCACCATCTGCGGCTCGACCACGGTCGACAAGGCGCTGATGGCGCCCGCCGTGCGCCCGGCGCGCAAGGCCGCCGCCGCGCCCGCGGCCGAGGCGCCGCTGAGCGCGCCGCAGACCGGCCTCGAGGAAGCCTTTGCCGCGATGCGTCAGGCGGTCGAGGCGAATTCAGACTATGTGGGCGTCAATTTCGTCGCGGAAGCCCGCGCGATGCACGAGGGCGCCATGCCTGAACGGGCGATCCATGGCGAGGCCCGGCTTGAGGAGGCCAAGGCGCTTCTGGATGATGGTATCCCCGTGATGCCGCTGCCCTTTTTGCCCAAAAGGTCGCGGAATTGATTCAGGTCCTTGCGCTTGCCTGAAGGCTGGCCATGATGGCCGGACAGGAGGCGACCATGACAGTTCTCATCACCGGGGCGAACCGCGGCATCGGCGCCGCGCTTCTGGCCCATTACCGCCACACCGACACCGCGGCCTTCGGCACCGCGCGCAATCCCGAGGGCGATCTGCTGCCGCTCGACGTCACCCAGCCCGAGAGCGTCAAGGAATTGGCGCGGCGGCTGAACGGTCTGCCGATCGGGCTTCTGGTCTGCAATGCCGGGGTCTATGCCGATCTGGGGCAATCGCTGGAAAGCGGCTATGCGCCGATGCTTTGGGCGCGCAGTTTCTCGACCAACGTGATGGGCGTGTTCCTGACGATCCAGGCGCTGTTGCCGAACCTGCGCGCGGCGCATGGCAAGGTGGCGATCCTGTCTTCGGCGATGGGCTCGGATGCCCGCGCGCCGGGGGGCAGCTACATTTACCGGGCGTCCAAGGCGGCGGTGCTGAACCTGGGCCGCAATCTGGCCACCGATCTGCGCCCCGAGGGGATTGCGGTCGGCATCTATCACCCCGGCTGGGTCAAGACCGACATGGGCGGGCCGCAGGCCGAGATCACCGTGGCGCAATCGGTGGCCGGGCTGACGACGCGGTTCGACGCGCTCAACCTGACCAATTCGGGCTGTTTCGAAAGCTATGACGGGGCGGTGATTCCGTTCTGATCCGGCGGGGATCACCCCGCCAGCACCAGACGTCCGACCCGGCTGATCTCGGCCGCGATCTCGGCCACCAGCGTATCCAGCGCCGCGTTCCGCACCTTGCGGGCGCGGCGCACGACATAGCTCAGCCCGGGCGGCGGCGGCAGCGGCGGGCCGAGGATCTCCATTTCGGGGCGCAGATGCCGCGTCGACAGCAGCGCGACGCCCAGCCCCGCCGAGACCGCCGCGACGATCCCGGCGGCACTGGCGCATTCGAAGACGGTTTCCAGCGACACCCCGCCATCCTGCCCGATATCCTGCGCCCAGTGCCGGTAAAAGCAGTCGTCGTGAAAGGACAGGAACGGGATCGGCCCCGCCTCGGGCAGGGGCAGATCGCGGTGGCGGACCCACTGCAGATCCTCGCGCAGCAGCACCACATCGGTCGGCCGGACCTCGTGGTCGAAGACCTGCAGGATCGCCGCGTCGATCTCGCCCCGGTCCAGCAGCGCCCGCAGCGTCAGGCTCATCCGCACCTGGGCGCGCACGCTGACCTGCGGATGCAGGCGGCGGAACCGGCCGAGGATGCGGGCGAGATCGGTGCAGGTCGTGTCCTCGGTCAGGCCCAGCAGGATGCGGCCCGCAAGCGGCGTTTTCGACAGGCTCAGCAAAGCCTCGTCATGCAGGCCGAGGATGCGGGCGGCGTAATCGAGCAGCTCCGTGCCCGCGGCGGTGAACAGCGGCCCGCCGGGGCGGCGGGACAGCAGCGCGCTGCCCAGACTGGTTTCCAGCCGCCGGATCTTGTGGCTGACGGCCGATTGCGTCAGGCCGAGCGCCGCGGCGGCGCGGGTGACGGTGCCGTGATGGGCGATGGCGCGCAGCGCCCGCAGCGCGTCGATGTCAAGGCGGCGGGTGGAAAGGTCGGTCATGGCGGGCCTCATGGATCTGCGCCGATCCTGCCCCGGATGGCGGCGGCTGGCAAAGTCTTCTTTACAAACCGGCATGGAAATCATGTCGCCATCGAAATTTGTCATGTGCGTTTTGCCTGCGCTTCGCCGAGGAAGGGGAACCCGACACGAGGATACGATGACCGCAGCCGCGCTTTCCCTGCCCCGCCCCCTGCTTTGGCCGCTGATGGCGGCGGCGTTGGTGCTGAGCTGGAGTTCCGGGTTCATCGGCATCCGTTACGCCAGCGAAAGCGCCGGGGTGGGGCTGGTGCTGTTCTGGCGCACGCTGATGGCGGGGCTGATCCTGCTCCCCTTCGCGCTGACGCTGGGGCCGCGGATGAGCTGGCGCGGCATCGTTGCGCAATGCCTGTTCGGGGTGATGTCGGTGTTTCTGTATCTGGGCGGGTTCGCGCTGGCGATCGGCGCGCGGGTGCCGACGGGGACGGTGGCGCTGATTTCGGATCTGCTGCCGCTGGCCATCGCGGCGCTGTCGCAGCCGGTGCTGGGGGAACGCCTGTCGGCGCGGCAATGGCTGGGGACGGCGGTGGCGGTTCTGGGCGTGCTGATCGTCTCGGGCGACAGCCTGTCGGTGGGGACGGCGCCGCTCTGGGCCTATGGGCTCACGGTGGCCTCGATGCTGGTCTTTGCGCTGGCCTCGGTGGTGCTGAAGGCGCGCCCGGGGCTGCGGATGCCGCTGCACCAGAGCCTGTGTCTGCATTCGCTGACCGGGGCGGTGCTGTTCGGGCTTTGCACCGGCTGGCAGGGGTCGTTGAAACCGCCGCTGACGGTGCCTTTCGCGCTGGGCATCGGCTGGCTTGTCGTCTTCGGCACCTTTGCGGCTTACGGCATCTATTACACGATGTTGCGGCTTTACCCGGTCGCGCGGGTCTCGGCGGTGATCTATCTCAGCCCGCCGGTGACGATGCTCTGGGGCTGGGCGTTGTTCGGCGAGCCGCTGACGGCGACGATGGTCGCCGGGCTGGCGGTGACGCTCGCCGGGGTGATGCTGACGGTGCGGGGGTAGGGGCGCTGCGAGGCGGTCTTACCCGCCCGCCCGCAGCCCGGCTTCGAACCGCGCCAGTTCCGCCGCGCTTGGCCGCTTGCCGGTATAGACCTCGACATAATGCGCGATCCGCGCCAGCCGCGTGTCGAGCGTCTCATGCGTCTGCATCGAGATATAGCCGATCTGCACCAGATAGATCGTGCGCGCCCGGACGTCGGCATCCTCCGGCGCATGGCCCCAGCGCATCAGCAGCGCGGCCAAAGCCGCCAGCCGCTCGGCATCGGCCGCATGCAGATCCGCCGCCACCGCAGGATCGGCAAAGCCCCAGCTGCGCAGCGCGAATTCGAAACGCGCATCGAACCGGTCCGAGACGAACGCGGCCAGCAGGTTCAGCATCGCCTCGGTCTCGGTCTCGGCATAAGCCTTTGTCGCGGCAAGCAGAACCTCGGTCGTCACCGCCCGCCAACGGGCCCGCAGCGCGGCCAGCAGATCCTCGCGGTCGGGGAAGAACCAGTAAAACGAGGTCCGCGACAGGCCCAGTTTCTTCGCCAGGGCCAAGATCTTCACCGCCTCGACGCCGCCCGCGATCAGGGCGTCGCAGGCGGCCTCAAGCCACCCCTCGCGCGAGCCGCGCCAACCGCTGTCTTTTCCTTCCGTCATGCCGCAACCCTAGCCCGGGCCGCGACCGGGCTCAAGAAAATGTTCAGGGGTGATCCCAAACTTGACATGTGTGAACATTTCGCAAATCCTGCGCCCAGGAACCCCGGAGGCCTTGATGTCGAACGACCCGCTCTTGCAGCCCTTCACGCTGCGCCACCTGACTTTGCGCAACCGCATCCTGATCACCGCGCATGAGCCCGCCTATGCCGAGGACGGCATGCCGAAGGAACGCTACCGCGCCTATCATGTCGAACGGGCGCGGGCCGGGGTGGCGCTGACGATGACGGCGGGCTCGGCCTCGATTTCCCGCGACAGCCCGCCGGTCTTCAACAATATCCTGGCCTGGAAGGACGAGGTGGTGGGCTGGATGCGCCAGCTGGTTGACGAATGCCACGATCACGGCGCGGCGGTGATGATTCAACTCAGCCACCTTGGCCGTCGCACCCGCTGGGACAAGGCCGACTGGTTGCCGGTGGTGGCGCCCAGCCATGAGCGCGAGGCGGCGCATCGGGCCTTTCCGAAGCGGGCCGAGGACTGGGATCTCGACCGGATCAAGGGCGATTTCGCCGATGCGGCCGAGCGGATGAAGGCCGCGGGCGTCGACGGGATCGAGCTGGAGGCCTATGGCCATCTGCTCGAACAATTCTGGTCGCCGCTGACGAATGATCTGGAGGCCCCCTATGGCGGGTCACTGGAAAACCGGCTGCGCTTCACGATGGAGGTTCTGGGCGCGATCCGAGGCTGCTGCGGGCCGGATTTCATCGTCGGGCTGCGCTACACCGGCGATCAGGGCCTGCCCGGCGGCATGGACAAGGCCGAGGGGATGGTGCTGTCGAAACAGCTGCGCGATTCGGGGCTGGTGGATTTCCTCAACGTCGTGCGCGGCCATATCGACACCGACCCGGGGCTGACCGATCTGATCCCGATCCAGGGCATGCGCAACGCGCCGCATCTGGATTTCGCGGGCGAGATCCGGGCCGCGACCGGCTTTCCGACCTTTCATGCCGCGAAGATCCCCGATATCGCGACGGCGCGGCATGCGATCGCGTCGGGCAAGCTTGACATGGTGGGCATGACCCGGGCGCATCTGGCCGATCCGCATCTGGTTGCGAAGCTGATCGCGGGGCGCGAGGACGATATCCGCCCCTGTGTCGGCGCGAATTACTGCCTTGACCGGATCTATCAGGGCGGCATGGCGCTTTGCCTGCACAACCCGGCCACCGGGCGCGAATTGACCGAGCCGCAGGTGATCCTGCCTGCTTTGACGAAAAGGCGCGTCACCATTGTCGGCGCCGGGCCGGGGGGGCTGGAAGCCGCCCGCGTCGCAGCCGAGCGCGGCCATGCCGTCACCGTCTTCGAGGCCGCCGATCAGCCCGGCGGGCAGGTGCGGCTGACCGCGCTCGACCCGCGGCGGCGCGAGATGGCGGCGATCACCGACTGGCGCTATCAGCAATGCCTCAAGCGCGGGGTGACGTTTCATTTCAACAGCTTCGCCGAGGCTGAGGACGTGCTGGCCACCGATCCCGAGGAGGTGGTGATCGCCACCGGCGGCCTGCCGCATACCGAGGTTCTCAGCGCGGGCAATGATCTGGTGGTGTCGACCTGGGACATTCTCTCGGGCGCGGTGAAGCCCGGGCGCGAGGTGCTGGTCTTTGACGATGCGGGCGATCACGCCGGGCTGATGGCGGCCGATCTGCTCTCGGCCAGCGGTGCGAAGGTGGAGATCGTCACCCCCGACCGCGCCTTTGCGCCCGAGGTGATGGCGATGAACCTTGTGCCCTACATGCGGGCGCTGCAGGGGCGGGACACGACCTTCACCGTGACCTGGCGGCTGATCTCGGTCAGCCGCGCGGGCTACCGGCTGCAGGCGGTTCTGGGCAGCGATTACGGCCCGGTGACGCGGGGGCGCGAGGTCGATCAGGTGGTGGTGAACCACGGTACAAGGCCGCTCGACGCGCTGTATTTCGCGCTGAAGCCCTTGTCGTCGAACCTGGGCATCGTCGATTACGAGGCCTTGGCGACGGGCCGGCCGCAGACCGTGGCGGCGAACCCCGAGGGGCGGTTCCGGCTGCTGCGGATCGGCGATGCGGTGGCCGCGCGCAACACCCATGCGGCGATCTACGATGCGCTGCGGCTGATGAAGGACGTGTGAGCCGGTGGGGGCGGGCGGAGAAGGAAAGGCACTGCCTTTCCCCGCCCGCTTGCGGCCGCGCCGTGACGCGGGACCGGTGCGTCCTGCGCGACAGAGGCCAGCGTCCCGCCCCGGCGGGCGAGAAGCGCCCGCCGATGGCGGGGCGGGCGCTGGCCGAGGGCCTTTGGGCCCTCGGCGGTCAGGGGGCAAATGTCCCGCAGGGCCTCGGCGATGGCCTCGGCCAGATCAGGGGGTCACAGGTCGTGCCAAAGCCCCAGCGCCCCCAGCCGCGGCGATTTCTTCGACGTGTGCCGGTCCATCCGCATCAACACGTCGCGCAGGAACGTCACCGCCTGCACCAGATGCGGCCCCTTGTTCAGCATCACGCATTCGGCGCGCTGGCTCATCGCGGCATCGGTCATCTCGGCCCGGCTGGCCTGACCTTCCTTGACCATGCCCTCCAGCACCTGCGTTGCCCAGACGACGGGAACCTCGGCGGCCTCGCACAGCCACAGCACCTCTTCCTGAATCTCGCTCAGCCGCTCGAAGCCGATCTCCACCGCCAGATCGCCGCGCGCGATCATCGCGCCCACCGGCACCCGCCCGCCCGCTTCGACGATCAGCGCGGGCAGATTGCGCAGCGCGAGCGGCGTCTCGATCTTCAGCATCAGCGCCGGCCAGTCGCGCGCGGTGCCGCCGTCCGACCGCGCATCCAGTTCCGCAAACAGCGCCCGCAGATCGGTGCCGGTCTGCACGAAGGAAAAGCCCAGAATGTCGGCATGGCACAAAACGAAATCGAGATGCCCCAGATCCGCCTCGGTCAGCGCGGGCACGCGCAGATCGACGCCGGGCAGGTTCACGCCCTTTTCGATCTTGATCTTCGCGCCCTTCGACGGCGTCGAGGTCACCTCGGCCAGCACCTTGCCGGGCCGCACCTTGAGGATCTTTGCCCGCAGCTTGCCATCGTTGATCCAGATCGCGCCGCCCTCGGCCATCGCCTCCATCAGCGCCGGATGCGAAAGCCGCACCTGCGGCAGATCGGCGTCATGGCCGAGCGTCTCGACCACTTCGAAGCGATCGCCCTCGAACAGCCGCCCGGTCTCCTCGACGTTTTCCGAAAGCGCCTCGACCCGCAGCTTCGGGCCTTCGATATCCATCTGCACCGGCACCCGCCGCCCGGCCTTCATCGCGGCATGGCGGACCTGACCGATCATCGCCGCCCAGACATCGGGGTTGTCATGCGCGCAGTTGATCCGCACGCAATCCGCCCCGGCCGCGATCAGCGCGCCGACCAGATCGGGGTTCACCGCCGCCTCGGTCGGCAGCGTCACCATCACCCGCGAGCGCGGCGCCTCGCGCCGGGCGCCAAACAGCGCATCGCGCCGCGCGGCCAGACGCGCCGGGCCCGCGGCAAAGGTTTCCACCGTCGGATAGCTTGCGATCCCCTCCCCGCCGATCATCGCCAGGGACGCCAGAACCGCATCGATCGAGGGGCGCACATGCGCCTCGGCCCGACCCAGGGACGACAGGCCAAGCGAGGCCAAGGGCGCCTGAAACGGCACCAGATCGCCGCGCCGCAGCGCCAGATAATCGGCCAGATTGCGCGCCGAGGGCAGGAATTCCGGCCGCCGCACCAGACCCTCCCAGCCCTCCATCGTCGCATCCGACCGCCGCACCAGATCGTCGCGCAAAGCCTCCAGCGCCCGTTGCAGCCCACGCGCCTGCGCCCGCCTTTCGCGGTATTCGACCTCATCGAGACTCATCACATCCTCCTGCCCTGATCGGGGCAAGCTTGCCCGGCCTGCATGACAGGGAAATGACGGGGCCATGACAGCCCCCGCAGGCGTTTCGCCGCAGGCAAACCCTTGCAAGCTTCGCCCCCTTCCGATAGCAGAAGCGCGACGCCGGACACAGGGTCCGGACCAGAATTGGGGGGGAAGATGCCGCTTCTCGTGATGAAATTCGGCGGCACCTCGGTGGCGGACCTCGACCGCATCGCGAATGCGGCGGCCAAGGTGAAGCGCGAGGTCGACCGTGGCTACGATGTCATCGTGATCGTCTCGGCGATGTCGGGCAAGACGAACGAGCTTGTCGGCTGGGTCGAGGGCACATCGCCCCTTTATGATGCCCGCGAATATGACGCCGTCGTCGCCAGTGGTGAAAACGTCACCGCCGGTCTGATGGCGCTGCGGCTGCAGGAAATGGGCATCCCGGCGCGCAGCTGGCAGGGTTGGCAGGTGCCGATCAACACCACCTCGGCGCATGGGTCGGCCCGGTTCAAATCGATCCCGCGCGAGAATATCGACGCGAAATTCGCCGAAGGCATGAAGGTCGCGGTCGTTGCCGGTTTCCAGGGCCTCTCGGCGGAAAACCGCATCACCACGCTGGGTCGCGGCGGGTCCGACACGACCGCGGTGGCCTTTGCCGCCGCTTTCGCCGCCGAGCGCTGCGACATCTACACCGATGTCGATGGCGTCTACACGACCGATCCGCGGATCAGCTCGAAGGCGCGCAAGCTTGACAAGATCGCCTTCGAGGAAATGCTCGAACTGGCCAGCCTTGGCGCCAAGGTGCTGCAAACGCGGTCGGTGGAACTGGCGATGCGCTTTGGCGTGCGGCTGCGGGTGCTGTCTTCGTTCGAGGACACCGACGAAACTTCAGGAACCCTTGTCTGCGGGGAGGATGAAATCATGGAATCGAAAGTCGTCTCGGGGGTCGCCTATTCGCGCGACGAGGCCAAGATCACCCTCTTCACCATCGAAGACCGTCCGGGCGTCGCGCAGGCGATCTTCGGGCCGCTGGCCGAGGCCGGCGTGAACGTCGACATGATCGTGCAGAATATCTCGGAAAAGGACTATGACGACAACCACCCGGGCGCCGTCACCGACATGACCTTTTCCTGCCCGATCAATCAGGTCGCGCGCGCGCAAAAGGCGCTCGAAGATGCCAAGACCGCGGGCAAGATCAAATATGACGAGCTGATCATCGACACCGATGTCGCCAAGGTCTCGGTCGTCGGCATCGGCATGCGCTCGCAGGTCGGCGTCGCCGCGCGCACCTTTGAAGCGCTTGCCGCCGAAAACATCAACATCAAGGTGATCTCGACTTCCGAGATCAAGATTTCCGTGCTGATCGATCGGAAATATATGGAACTGGCCGTGCAGGCCCTCCATGATGCATTCGAGTTGGAGAAGGCCTGACACTCGGTTCAGGCCTCTAGAAACGGGGGCGGCAAGGCCATGGTGGATCGCAGCGAAAGTGACAGCCGCACGCTGTTGCGCCGGTTGCGTGACACGCTGGCCACCCCCGGCGGCGGTCAGGACCGGCTGGACCGGATCACCCATCTGATCGCCCATTCGATGCGGACGCAGGTCTGCTCGATCTATCTGTTCCGCGACCCGGAAACGCTGGAGCTTTGCGCCACCGAGGGTCTGAACCCCGAGGCGGTGCACAAGACCCGGATGCGGCTGGGCGAGGGGCTGGTGGGCCGCGTCGCCCGCACCGGCCAGCCCGCCAATACCGCCAATGCCCCCGCCGAGCCCGGTTTCCGCTACATGCCGGAAACCGGCGAGGAAATCTATTCCAGCTTCCTTGGCGTGCCGATCCAGCGCGTCGGCGAAAAGCTGGGCGTGCTGGTCGTGCAATCGCGCGAGGCGCGGCTGTTCTCGGATGACGAGGTTTACGGGCTCGAAGTCGTCGCGATGGTGCTGGCCGAAATGACCGAACTGGGCGCCTTTACCGGCGATCAGGGCGGCATCGGCGCGGCGCATCGCTTCCCCGTCATGTTCCGCGGCTCGACGGGCCAGGAAGGCGCGGCCGAGGGCCGGGTCTGGCTGCACGAGCCGCGCGTTGTCGTGACCAACCCGGTCGGCGATGATCCCGATGCGGAAAAGGCGCGGCTCGACGAGGCGGTCTCGACGCTGCAGGCGCAGATTGACGACATGCTGATCGGCTCGGCCAGCATGGACAAGGAACAGCGGCAGGTTCTGGAAGCCTACAAGATGCTGGCCCATTCGCGCGGCTGGGTGCGCCGGATGAGCGAGGACATCGACCTTGGCCTGTCCGCCGAAGCCGCGGTGGAAAAGGAACAATCGACGGCGCGGGCGCGGCTGGAACAATCCACCGATGCCTATCTGCGCGAACGGCTGCACGACCTTGATGACCTGTCGAACCGGCTGCTGCGGCTGCTGACCGGGCAGGGCAAGGACACCGGGGCGGAACTGCCGGAAAACCCGGTGCTGGTGGCGCGCAACATCGGCCCGGCCGAATTGCTGGATTACGGCCGCAAGCTCAAGGGGGTGGTGCTGGAAGAGGGCTCGGTCGGCAGCCATGCCGCGATCGTCGCCCGGGCGCTGGCGATTCCGCTGGTGATCCATGCGGCGCGGCTCACCAACGAGGCGCTGAACGGCGATCCGATTCTGGTCGACGGCGATCAGGGCATCGTGCACCTGCGCCCCGAGGAAACCGTGGCCGCCGCCTTCCGCGACAAGATCGCGATGCAGGCCGAGGCGCAGAAACGCTATGCCGATCTGCGCAACCAGCCCGCGGTGGACCGGGCGGGCAACCGGGTCAGCCTGATGATGAATGCCGGGCTGATGGCGGATCTGCCCTCGCTCAAGGGCTCGGGCGCCGATGGCGTCGGGCTGTTTCGCACCGAGTTGCAGTTCCTGATCCGCTCGCGCGTGCCGCGGCGGGGCGAATTGGCGGCGCTTTACAAGCGGGTGATCGATGCGGCGCAGGGCGCCAAGGTGCAGTTCCGCACCCTCGACATCGGCTCGGACAAGGTGCTGCCCTACATGAAGCCGCAGGAGGAGCCGAACCCGGCGATGGGCTGGCGGGCGATCCGGCTTGGCCTCGACAAGCCCGGCGTGCTGCGGATGCAGCTGCAGGCGCTGATCCGCGCCTCCGAGGGGCGGCCGCTCTCGGTGATGTTCCCCTTTGTCGCCACGCCCGACGAATTCAACGCGGCGAAAGCCACGCTTCTGCGCGAAATCGACCGCGAGGCCACTTTGGGCCGTCCGGTGCCCTCGGATCTGCGGGTGGGGGCGATGCTGGAAACGCCGTCGCTTGCCTTTGCGCCCGACAGTTTCTTTGCCGGCTGCGATTTCATCTCGATCGGCGGCAATGACCTGAAGCAGTTCTTCTTTGCCGCCGACCGCGAAAACGAACGCGTGCGGCGGCGCTACGACACGCTGGATGTCAGCTTCCTGGGCTTCATCGAGCAGATCATCGGCCGCTGCACCGCCAGCGACACCGCGCTCAGTTTCTGCGGCGAGGATGCGGGCCGCCCGATCGAGGCGCTGACCTTCGCGGCGCTGGGCATCCGCAAGCTGTCGATGCGCCCGGCCTCGATCGGGCCGGTCAAGCATCTGTTGCGCCGGGCCGATCTGACCGAGCTGAAAGCGGTGATCGACGCCGCGCGGGCGAGCGGCGTGCAGACCGTCCGCCCGGCGGTCACCGCCTATCTCGCCGGGCTGCAGGGCTGAGACCCCGCGGCGCGCGGCTCAGCCCATCGCGCGGATTTCGCGCAGCAGGTTGCCGTTGCCGCACCAGTCCGGGGCCGAGCCGCGTTCCTCGGAATGTTCCGACAGATAGGCCAGGCAGCCCTCCGACCCGGCGCAGCAGCGGCAGCGGTTGATCATCTGCGCGAAATCCGCCTGTGTCAGCAGCCCCTCGTGCATCGCCTCGGTGATGTTCACCCCCATCCGGCGGCCCATGCCGCGGGCGATCCAGAAATACAGATCGATATTGCCCTGAATGCCCATCATTTCTCTCCTTCGGCGTCGGCGGGAACCTGATCCGTGGTCAGCGCCGCCCGCAGGCGGGCCATCATCTCGCGATTGGTGCAATAGTCCGGCGCCTCGGCCGCGGGCGTCGCGCGTCCGGTGTCGTCGTCATGCTCCGACAGCCAGTGCAGGCAGTCGGTCGGCTCCGGGCAATCGGAACAGCGCACCACCGCCTCGCGCCAGTCTTCGCCGCCCAGCTTTCCCTGCAGCATCATCTCGGTCAGATTGACGCCAAGCGCCTGCGCCATGCGGTTCATCAGGGCGGCATGCCGATTGAGGGTCTTCCGTCCGTGCATAAGCAATTCCTTGTTCCGGGCAGGGTCGCACAAATCATCTGCCACGGGTGTCGAATTGCCATGATTCAGATCAATCTTTGCGCGAGGCGCCGGGTGTTGCCGCTCGCGCAATCGGATATGCCGGGGAAACGGGCAGCCTGCGGATCAAAAGCCGCGGAAGGTGCCCCTGCGCAGCGCGGTGGCAACCCGGTGCACGATGGCGATCCGCTCGCCATTGGCCGGATGGGTGCCCAGAAAACTGTGCCCGGGATCGGGCAGGCGGGTGAAGAACAGCGCCCCGCGTTCCGGGTCGTAGCCCGCGTTCCAGGCGATCACCGTGCCCAGCGCATCGGCCTGCAATTCGTAATCCTTGGAATAGGCCCGCGCGCCCATTTCCGCGCCGAAATCGCGCGCCTGCGCGACGCCGTCGGCATCCGCCCCCGAGGCCGCCGCCAAGGCCCCCAGAATCAGCGCGCCCTTGGACGCATCCGAGCTTTTCTGCTCCAGATGCCCCAGGATGTAATGCGCCGCCTCATGGCCCATGACGAAGGCCAGCTCGTCGCGGTTGCGAGCCTCGGCGATCAGCGCGAGGTTGAAGGCGACGATCGGACGGCCGCGGTCGTCCAGCGTCTGAAAGGCATTCGGCTGCGGCTCGGGGCGTTCGTCGACCATCACCTGATAGTCGCAATTGCGCCGCCCGTGCGAGCGCGCCAGACATTCGCTTTCGATCCGCGGTTCCATGTCCTGCGCCACGGCGAGGAAATTCGCCGCTGCCGTCCGCGCATCGGGGCCGGTTTCCACCGTCACCACCGGCGGCTTCGGCCGCGGCAGCGATGCGCCATCCACCCCGGAATGCGGGGTGTCACAGGCGGCCAGCGCCAGCGGCAGGGCAAGAACGGCAAGGAAGCGGCGCGGCATGGATCGCAGGCCCGGAACAAACTGTGACGCGATAGTAACGGGGCTGACCGCGGGTGCAATCACCTTCGGCCAGATCACCGAAATGTTTGCCCTTTTCGTGCTTCGCCCGCCGCGCTAGCATGCCGCCATGTTCACCATCGAGCACGAATTCGACGCCACCGTGATCACCCTCGTCGACGAGGGGGACGATCCCCGCGACTATCTGCAGGAAGACATCACCATCCAGTCCTTCGAGGATTGCGTGGTGGTCGAGCAACTCGACGAGACCACCGATACGGTGGTGCGCGTGGTGTTCTCGCATGCGCAGCTGCGCGAACTAGCCGCCGCCCTTGACCTGCCCGAAGGGGTCTATCGGTTGCAGTCAAAGCCCCAGGCCTGAGCCCGGCCCCGCCCGCGCAAGGGCGTATTTTTGCCAAGAAGAAACGATGCGGTTTCTTCTTGGTGCAAATACGCCGGGGGTCCGGGGGCAGCGCCCCCGGCCTTTGTCACACCGCGATATTGTCGATCAGCCGCACATCGCCCAGGTAAACCGCGGCCAGCATCCGCGCCGGTTCCGACAGCTCGGTCATCGGCCGCAGCCCCTCGGCGCTGCGCAGGTCAAGATAATCCCAGGTGCCGAAGCCCGCCGCGCTGATCGCGGTCTTCGTGGCCTGCAGCGTCGCGGCCACCGGGGCCCCGGCGCGGATCGCCGCCGCCGCTGCCTGCATTTCCGCATGCAGCCGCGGCGCCACGGCGCGCTGCTCCGGGCTCAGCCGCACATTGCGCGAGGACATCGCCAGACCGTCGTCCTCGCGGATGGTGGGGCAGGGGATGATGCGGATCGGCACGTTCAGATCCTCGACCATACGCTTGACCACCTGCACCTGCTGCCAGTCCTTCTCGCCAAAGAAGGCGCGGCCCGCCTGGGTCATGCCGAAAAGCTTCGTCACCACCGTCGCCACGCCTTCGAAATGGCCGGGGCGGAAGGCGCCTTCCAGCGGCTCGGACACGCCCGAGACGGCGACCACGGTGGCGAAACCGTCCGGATAGACCTCGTGCACGCCCGGCGCAAAAAGCACATCCGCCCCCTCGGCCTCGAGCAGCGCCAGATCGTGATCCTCGTCGCGCGGATATTTCTCCAGATCGTCCTTGTTGTTGAACTGCATCGGGTTGACGAAGACCGTCACGATCACCCGGTCGGAGTGCTTGCGGGCCTCGCGCACCAGGCTCATGTGGCCGTCATGCAGCGCCCCCATCGTCGGCACGACGCCGACCAGCATCCCCGAGCGCTTCCAGGTCGCCACCTTCTCGCGCAGTTCGGCCGAGGTGCGGATCACTTGCGTCATTTCTTCACCTCGTCGAAGAAGGAATATTCCGGGGCGGGGAAGGCCCGGCTGCGGACCTCGGCGGCATAGGCGGCCACGGCCTCGGCGGCGGTACGGCCCAGCTCTGCGTAGCGCTTGACGAATTTCGGCCGGAAATCGGTGAACAGGCCCAGCATGTCGTCGATCACCAGCACCTGACCGTCGCAATCGACCCCGGCGCCGATGCCGATCGTCGGAATCGCGATCATCGCCGAAATCTCGCCCGCCAGTTCCGCAGGCACCTTTTCCAGCACCACCGAGAAGGCCCCGGCCTCGCTCACCGCCAGCGCATCGGCCTTCAGCCGGTCGGCATCGGCGCCGCGGCCCTGCACCTTGTAACCGCCCAGAGTGTTCACCGATTGCGGCGTCAGCCCGATATGCGCCATCACCGGGATGCCGCGCGCCACCAGAAAGGCGATCGTCTCGGCCATGTGCACGCCGCCTTCCAGCTTCACCGCGCCCGCCCCGGTTTCCGCCATGAGCCGGGCCGCGTTGCGGAAGGCCTGCTCCGGCCCTTCCTCGTAGCTGCCAAAGGGCATGTCGATCGCGACCAGCGCCCGATCCGCGCCGCGCATCACCGCGCGGCCGTGCAGGATCATCATCTCCATCGTCACGCCCAGCGTCGAGGGCAGGCCATGCAGCACCATGCCGACCGAATCGCCCACCAGCAGCACGTCGCAGGCCGGATCGGCCAGCCGCGCGACGGGCGTCGTATAGGCGGTCAGCACCACCACCGGCGCCTTGCCCTTCAGCGCCAGAATATCCGAAGGCATCAGCCGTTTCAGGCTTGCGGTCGCACTCATGCTTACCTCCCTCTCTCTCGCGCGCTTCCTACCCGTTCCATTCGGTAAATGCAAAGTGACAACGCCGCGATGCAGCATCCGCCGCAGCCGCAAGCCGGGCCGTCGCGCCTGTTTCACCTTGGGGGAAATATCCGGGGGTCCGGGGCAGAGCCCCGGCCGCCCGAGGCCGGCGTGACCGGCCCGCCAGGGGCCGGGTTTCGGCCCGTCCGGTCAGTTTCCGGCCCCGGCCTTCCGCGCGGCCGCGACCGCGGCGGCGTGCTGCTGCGCTTCCAGCACCGCCGGATCGGTGATCTGACCGGCGGCCCAGGCGGCGTCATCGGCGGCGATCAGCGCCACCTCGGCCTCGGGCACGACATAGCCGGTGTGCAGCTCATGCATCGGCCCTTCCAGCTCCAGGCTTTCGGCGAGGCTGCGGACCTTGACCCGCGTTCCCAGCGGCGCCTCGTCGAACATGTCGATGATGTCCTGGTTGAACAGCCGGATGCAGCCCGCCGAGGTGGCCTTGCCGATGGAACTCGGGTCCATCGTGCCATGGATGCGGTAATAGGTGTCGCCGCCGTTGCGATAGAGATACAGCGCCCGCGCGCCGAGCGGGTTGTCGAGCCCGCCCGCAAGCCCGCCCGCCAGCGGCCCGTAAAGCGCCGGATCGGCGCGGACCATCCGCGCGGTGGGTTGCCAGGACGGGTATTCTTCCTTCCGCCCGACCACCGCCGCGCCGGAAAAGCCCCGGCCCGCCTTGCCGACGGCAATGCCGAAGCGCATCGCCTTGCCCGGTTCGACGACGTGGTAAAGCACCCGCGCATAGGGGTCGATGACGATCGTGTCCTTGCCCTCGGAACCGGCATAGTCGACCCAGCGGCGGCGGTTGCGTTCCGTCAGATAGACCGGGTTCACCGCGGGCACGACGCGGTCGCCGTCGGGGCGGGCCTGATATTCGGGCGGCACCCCCCGCAGCGACGGGGCGCCTGCCGCCTTGGGATCGGCGGCGCAGCCCGCCAGCAGCGCAAGGGTCAAAACGCCCGCAAGCGGGGCACGGAAGGCAAGCGGAAGACGGGACACGGGGCAGCACCTGTCGTGAAATGAGCGAATCCCCGCGTCAGCGGAGCGTATGAGCGTCGATCAGGGGGTGGTGCCGCCCCAAGGTCAAGCCCTCGCGTGGTTGTGATCGCGAAAACCGTGAAATTTCCGCTCTCTGTGGCGAAAGGGGCGGCGCCTGCCGCCCCCGCCGATCTTATCCGACCAGGTTGAAACCGGGGCCATAGGGGTATTTCGTGATGTCCTCGGCGCCGTCTTCGCCGATCACCAGAATGTCGTGTTCCCGGTAGCCGCCCGCGCCGGGCATGCCTGCGGGCAGGGTCAGCATCGGCTCCATCGAAATCACCATGCCGGGTTCCAGCACGGTGTCGATGTCTTCGCGCAGTTCCAGCCCCGCCTCGCGGCCGTAGTAATGCGACAGCACGCCGAAGGAATGGCCATAGCCGAAGGTGCGATACTGCAGCAGGTCGCGGTCCGCGAAGAAGGCGTTGATCTTCTGCGTCACCTCGGAACAGACGGCGCCCGGCACCAGCAGCGACATGCCGTATTCATGCGCGGCGAGGTTCGCCTCCCAGATCTTCAGGCTGGCCGGATCGACCTCGCCCAGGAACATCGTGCGTTCGAGCGCGGTGTAATAGCCCGAGATCATCGGGAAGCAGTTGAGGCTGAGAATGTCGCCGCGTTTCAGCACCCGCCCCGTCACCGGGTTGTGCGCGCCGTCGGTGTTCAGCCCGGACTGGAACCAGACCCAGGTGTCGCGGTATTCGGCCTCGGGGAAGCGTTTGGCGATCTCGGCCTCCATCGCGTCGCGGCCCGCCATGGCGACGTCGATTTCCCGGATGCCTTCCCGGATCGTGTCGCGGATCGCATAGCCGCCGACATCGGCCACCGCGGCGCCGTGGGTGATCAGCGCGATCTCGGCCTCGGATTTCACCAGCCGTTGCGTCATCGTCGCGGGCGCGATGTCCAATCCGCGTTTCGGCTTCAGGAAGTGGCTGAACTTTTCCGCGTTCAGCATGGTCAGGTGGTCGGCCTCGCAGCCCACGGCCTTGCCCGTGCCGATCACATGGACGACGGCGCGCCAGTAATTGTCGCGCGCCCAGTCGGTATAGGTCAGGCTTTCGCCATGGCAGCGCCGCCACGGCTGCCCGGCGTCGATCCCGGCCGAGATCACCACGGACCGGTCGCGCGTCACCACCAGCCCGTAGGGGCGGCCGAAGCTGCAGTAAAGGAAGCCCGAGTAATAGGCGATGTTGTGCATCGAGGTCAGCAGCACGGCATCAAGGCCGTGCAGCTCCATGATGTCGCGCAGGCCCGCCAGACGGGCCTCGTATTCGGCGGCCGCGAAGGGCAGCACCGCCTTGGGGCCGTTTTCGCAGGTGTAGAATTCGGGTCTTTGCATGATCTGTCCTTTGGGCCCGTGGGACCCCGAAAGATCCCGGCGTTCAGGACGTAGGCGGGAGATCCCCGCAAGCATCGGGCAGATGGCCCGGTGGCGACGCCATCGCCACGGCTCGGGGCAAGCATGCCAAAGGGCAGGGCGGCTGGCAAGGGGCTTGGGGAGGGGGGCGTGCCGCGTGTCATGGCCGAGGCCATCGCCGAGGCCACGCGCAGCATTTGCCCCGCGACCGCCGGGGGCCCGAAGGCCCTCGGCCAGCGCCCGCCCCGCTCATGGCGGGCGCTGGCCTCTGTTGTGCCTTGCACAAGCGGTCTTGCGACCGTCGTTGCGTCTCGGGCGGCAGGCTCAGCCCGCCGCCAGCCGTTTTTCCTCGGCGGCCTTCATCGCCGCATCCGAGGGCGCGATGAAGGTGTAGAACATCGGCACGACGAAGAGCGTGAACATCGTCCCGATCAGCAGGCCCGAGAACATCACGATCCCCATCGCCTCGCGCGCCGCCGCCCCCGCGCCATCGGCGATCACCAGCGGCACGACGGCCAGCGCCATCGCGGCGGTGGTCATCAGGATCGGCCGCAACCGGGTCTTCGCTGCGAGAACGATGGCGTCCTGCCGGTTCAGCCCGTGGTGCTCGCGCTGCTGGTTGGCGAATTCCACCATCAGGATGCCGTGCTTGGTGATCAGCCCGATCAGCGTGATCATCCCCACCTGGGAATAGATGTTCAGCGTGCCAAGCCCGAGGTTGAGTGGCAGCACCGCGCCGAAGATCGTCAGCGGCACCGACATCAGGATGATGAAGGGGTCGCGGAAGCTCTCGAATTGCGCGGCCAGCACCAGATAGATCACCAGAACCGCGGCGGCAAAGGCGATCATCAGCGTGTTGCCCTGGGTCTGTTCCAGCCGCGACTGGCCGGAATAATCCAGGAAGAAGCCCTCGGGCATCACCTCGTTCGCGATCTGGATGATCGCCGCCAGCCCGTCACCCGAGGATTGCCCGGGGATCGGCAGCGCCGAAATCGTCGCCGAATTCAGCTGGTTGAACTGCTCCACCTTCGAGGCCATCGAGCCGGTGTCGATCTTCACCACGGACGACAGCGGCACCATCTCGCCGCTGGCGGCGCGGACGAAATAGCGGCCCAGATCCTCGGGGTTGCCGCGGTAGTCCTTGGGCACCTGCAAGATGATGTCATAGCTGTTGGAATCGCGGTCGAACTGCGCCACCGCGCCGCCGCCGACCAGCAGGCCCAGCGTCGCCCCGATGTCCGAGATCGGCACGTTCAGCGCCGCCGCCCGGTCGCGGTCGATCGTCACCCGGACCTCGGGCGCATCGAAGCTCAGCGAGTTCTGCACGAAGATGAACTTGTGCGTCGCCTGCGCCCTTTGCCGGATTTCCTCGGCCACTTCGGCGACCCGGTCCGCCCCGTAGATCGACTGCACCACCACGGAAATCGGCAGCCCGCCGCCCGCGCCCGGCAGGGTGGGGGGGGCAAAGGCGAAGCCCTCCATGCCGGTCGAGGCGTCGATCGCGGCCTGAATGTCCTTTTGCACCTGTTCCTGCGAGCGGTCGCGGTCCGCCCATTTGTCGAGCGCCCAGATATAGATCCCCATGCTGTCCGAGCCGCCGAAACCGGCGATCGAAAAGGCGGTGCGGACCTCGGAGATGTCCTTGGTCGCCTGTCCCAGCCGGTCGATGTAATGCGCGGTATAATCGGCGGTGGCATAGCGCGGCGCCTGCACCATGGCGATCACCGCGCCCTGATCCTCGTCGGGGGCCAGTTCGGTCGCGGTGCGCTGGAACATGAAGCCCATCGTGCCGACCAGAACCGCGACCACCAGCAGCGTCACCGGCCGGTATTTCAGCGACCCGGCAACGCGGCGTTCGTAGAAATTCGCAAACCGCTCGAAGGTGCGGTCGACGAAGGCGGCAAAGCCGGTGGCATGGCCCTCTTTCAGGATGCGACCCGCCATCATCGGCGTGATCGTCAGTGCGATCACCCCCGACAGGATCACCGACCCCGCAAGAGTGAAGGCGAATTCGCGAAACAGCGCCCCCGTCACGCCCCCGGTAAAGGCCAAGGGCGAGAGCACGGCGGCCAGCGTGATCGTCATCGCGACGACGGCGCCGGTGATCTCCTTCATCCCCTGCACGGCGGCGGGGATCGGTTTCATCCCGTCTTCTTCCATGTGGCGGTGGATGTTTTCCACCACGACGATCGCGTCATCGACGACCAGCCCGATCGCCAGCACCATGGCGAGCAGCGTCAAAAGGTTGATCGAATACCCAAGCGCCAGCAGCACCGCCATCACGCCCACCAGCGAGAGCGGGATGGTGACGATCGGCATCGCCACCGAGCGGATCGAGCCAAGGAACAGCAAGATCACCACGACGACGATGGCGACGGCCTCGGCGATGGTCTTGAACACCTCGGTGATCGAGGCGGAGATCTGTTCGGTCGTGTCATAGACCAGCTCGATCGTCATGCCCTCGGGCAGGGTGTCGGCGATCTTCGGCAGCTCCGCGCGCACCGCGGCGGCGGTATCGAGCGGGTTGGCCGAGGGCGTCTGCGACAGGCCGATGAAGGTCCCCCGCGCGCCGTTGAAGGTGACGATCTCGCCGCTGTCATCCGAGGCAAGTTCCACCCGCGCCACATCGCGCAGCCGCACCACCGCATCGCCCTCGGCGCGGATCGGCAGGGCACCGAAGGCCTCGGGGGTTTGCAGCGTCGATTTCAGCGTGATCGACTTGGTGACGAATTCGTTCTCGGTCTTGCCGGGCGCGGCCAGATAGTTGGAGGCCTTGATCGCCGCCAGAACTTCCGAAGCAGTCACGCCCCGCGCCGCCAGCTTCATCGGGTCAAGCCAGACCCGCATCGCGTAATTCGCCGCGCCGATCACCTCGATTTCCGCAACGCCCGGAATCGTCGACATGCGCGGCCGGACCACCCGTTCCAGATATTCGGTCAGCTGTTCCGTCGTCATGTTCGGGTTCAGCGCCGCCAGATACATCAGCGCAAAGGTCTGGCCGGTGCCCTTGACGATCACCGGATCCTCGGCCTCCGAAGGCAGCTGCCCGCGCACCTGCTGCACCTTCGACAGAACCTCGGTCAGGGCGGTGTCGGGATCTGCGCCCAGCTTCATGTTGACCGAGACCTGCGACACCGAGGGCATCGAGGTCGAGGTCACGTAGTCGATGTTTTCCGTCGTGGCGACGGCGGCCGAAATCGGCGCGGTGATGAAGCCCTGGATCAGCTCGGGGGCGGCGCCGGGATAGGTGGTGGTGATGGTGACGACGGTCTCGTCCACCTTCGGATATTGCCGCACCGGCAGGCTCATGAAGGCCTGAAAGCCCAGCAGCAGCATGAAGGCGCCCAGCACCATCGACAGGACGGGGCGGCGGATGAAGAGTTCGGAAAAATGCATCCCGCGGCCCTCAGTTTCCGCCCACGCCGGGCAGGGATTGCGAATTGTCGATCGTGACCGTCGCGCCCGAGGACAGCTTGTTCTGCCCCGCGTTCACCACCAGATCGCCCGATTGCAGCCCGGTGCGGATCTCGACCTTGTCGTCGAAATGCCGGCCCACCTTGATGAAGACCTGCCGCGCATGCAGCCCGGCCGTGTCCGATCCTTCGGCCTTTTCCTCGCGCACGACAAAGACGCTGTCGCCGTAAAGGCTGGAGGACACCACCGTCTGCGGCAGCGCGATCACGTCCTTTTCGACCGGCAGCGCCACGCGCACCCGCAGGAACTGGCCGGGCGTCAGCTTCTCGCCCTCGTTCGGCACATCTGCGCGCAAGGTCACCAGCCGCGAATTCGGGTCGATCTTCGGCTCGATGCCGGTGATCTTGCCCTCGACAGAGACATCGCCCACTTCCGAGGTCACGGTGACCGCCATCCCGGGCGTGACCAGCGCGACATCGCTTTCGGTCAGGGTGAAATCGACCCGCATCCGCGAGCGGTCCTGCAGCGTCGCAAAGACGGTGCCCGGCGTCACATAGGACCCGATCTCGATCTTCGGAATCCCGATCGTGCCCGCAAAGGGCGCGGTCAGCTGCTTCGTCGAAAGCGTCGCTTCCAGTTTCGCCACGGTGGCGCGGGCCTCGATCGCCGCCGCCTCCGCCTCATCCAGCGCCGAGGTCGCCGAAACGCCCTTTTGCCGCAGTTCCTTGGCCCGGGCCAGCGCGGTTTCGGCCAGCGTCAGCGCGGCCCGCGCCGAATCCAGATCGGCGCGTTCCTGCCGGTCGTCGATCTGCACCAGCGCCTGACCCTTTTCGATGCGGTCATTCGCGGCAAAGCGGATCTCGCGCACGATGCCCGCGGCTTCGGTGGCCAGATCGGTGCCCTTCACGGCGGCGGCGGTGCCGATCGCCGCGAGGCCGGGTTGCCAGTCGGCCGCAACCACCTTGGTCACCGAGACGGCGACGGGCGGGGCCTTCATGTTGGCGAAGATGCCGGCGATCATCTTGCCGACAAACAGGTTGTAGCCGATGATCCCCCCCGCCACGATGACAAGGGCGACAATGGCGATGAGCAGACGTTTGATCATGGGCGGCTCCGCAGTCGGGACGTGAACAGGCGCGACACAAAGCCACGCATCCCCGCTCGGACAGGCTCGGAGCGGGAGGTTTCTCGGCTCAACATGTGGTGCGAAAAGCCGAAAGACAAGCCACCGGATTCCTGCAATTCCGCACAGTTGCCCCGCCGCCCCGCTTTGGCCCGAAACCGGCGCGGATCGCCCCGCCGCGGGGGCGAAACTCTGCCCCAACGGGTCACTTTAACGCTTGATTAACCAGAATGCGTCAAGCTGGGCCCGTGCCGTCCGCCCGCCCCGCCCGGAGGTTGCGATGCTGTCCGACCCGATTGTCCCCTGCCTGCCTGTCGATTCCGCCTCTGGTCCCGTCGCGACGCCGCGGCGGCTTCCGGCATCGCGGCTGTGCGGGACGCTGCTTTGGGCGCTGCTGCTTTCGGGCTGCGGCGCCTCGCCCGCGCCGCCGTTCTTTGGCGCCACCCGGCACGATGTCACGCTGCAGGGCATTCGTTTTGCGGTTCTGGTGAAGGGCGAAAACGCCGAGGTGATCCGGCTGGGCTATCTGTCGCGCGCCGCGCGCGGGGCGGTGCCGGGGCTGATGACCGTCGCGGCCGAGCAGGCCTCGGGCTGCAAGGTCACCGGACCTGCCGCGGGGATCTACCGCTCGCCCTCGCTGCCCGGCGACACCGGAGAGGCGCGGTTCCAGCTGGATTGCCCCTGACGGAGACCACGCGGCTGCGGCGTTCCGTCGCGGCCTGACGGCGGGGCTGTCGCGGCCTGGCATGACCCAGATCAAGGCCGGGTCACGTGCAAACATAGCATCTTTTGCATGAAACGCGCTGCACCGGAGGAACCCATGACCCGCCTTTTTGGCATCATCTACGCCCTTGTCGGCCCGACCGTGGCCGGCGTTCTCATCGTCGTGGCGCTGACGATGAACATGTATGACATGAAAACGATGATCTATGCCGCCGTCATCGGCTTTGTCGCGGCCCTGCCCGTCGCCTGGATCGTGGCGGGCAAGATCAACGAGGCCTGATCCCGGATCGATCGGCCGCGGGCCGTGGCGCCGGGACGGGGGCCGCGCCTGCGCTGATCTATCCGCTTGCGGGGCGAGAGGGGCTGTGCAAGCCTTTCCTGCCCCGTTTCATTTCCGGAAACCCGCCAGGAGGTCCCCATGCCCGTTTCCCAAGGATACAGCCGCACCCAGATCCTGCTGCACTGGGCGGTTGCCGTGCTGATCATTCCGCAATTCCTGCTGGGCGAGAACATCGCCGAGGCCTTCGGCAAATGGATGTCGAACGAGCCCACCCCCTTCAACCCGGCCGTGGTCTTCCATGTGATGACCGGCCTGACGATCTGTGCGCTGGTGATCTGGCGTCTGGTGCTGCGCCTGCGCCACGGCGCCCCCGCGCCGCTCGATTCGGGCAGCCCGGTGATGAACAAGGTCGCTTCGGGCGTGCAGCACACGATGTATCTTGTGCTGGCGCTGATGGTGGTCAGCGGCGCCACCGCCTGGTTCGGTCTGGTCGGCCCGGCCGCCGGTGTGCACAACGTGCTGAAACTGGTGCTGCTGCTGTTGATCCTGATCCATGTCGCCGGTGCGGTGAAGGGTCAGTTCGTGCTGAAGAACCACATCATCCGCCGGATGATGAAGGCCGAATAAGCGGTCCTATCGGCCAAGGAAGCTTTCCACGGCCGTTTCCACCTCGCGCGGGCGTTCGGCATGCAGCCAGTGGCCCGCGCCTGCGACGGATTGGAAATCCGCGTGCGGGAAAAGCGCGCGGATTTTTTCATGGCTTTCGGGGCGGACATAATCCGAAGCCGCGCCATAAAGGAACAGCGTCGGCCCGTCGAAGGGTTTGGCGCCTGTGGGCAGGGGCGCGGGCCAATCCAGGATCGCGGAGAGGTTCGCCGCCAGCGCCGTCAGGTTGAACTTCCAGCGCACCGGCCCCTCGCGCAGCTCCAGCGATTGCAGCAAAAAGGCCCGGGTGCCGGGGTCTTGCACCGTCTCGGCCAGACGGCGGTCGGCTTCGCTGCGCGTCGTCAGATCATCGAGCTTCATCGCCTGCATCGCCGCGATCAACCCGGCATGGCTGGCGCCGTGGGAATAGGGCACCGGGGCCATGTCGGCCACCACCAGCCGCGCGACGAGAGCCGGCCGGGTCAGCGCAAGCCACATCGCCGCCTTGCCGCCCATCGAATGCCCCATCACGTCGCAGGCGCGGCCCTCGGCCTCGATCACCGCGGCCAGATCGGCGGCCAGATCGGGATAGGTGTGGCTGTCATTCCAGAAACTGTCGCCGTGATTGCGCAGATCCAGCGCCAGCACCTTGCGCCCGGCGGAAAGCCGTTTTGCAATGACGCCCCAATTCCGGCCCGAGCCG
The DNA here is from genome assembly GCF_005144475.1 of Rhodobacter capsulatus. Classification (GTDB taxonomy): domain Bacteria; phylum Pseudomonadota; class Alphaproteobacteria; order Rhodobacterales; family Rhodobacteraceae; genus Rhodobacter; species Rhodobacter capsulatus_C. The sequence goes on from NZ_SWJZ01000007.1 coordinate 24,454, forward strand.
AAAAGACCCGGGGCAATCAAGAGCGGCGGCAGGGCGGTGTCGGGGCCATGGGCGGTAAAACTCAGCATGGCCCGGGTCTAGCGCGCAGGCGGCGGCCGGACAATGAAAAAGGCCCCCGAAACCGGGGGCCTTTCCGATCTGCTGACGCGATCAGAGCGCCGGATAGAGCGGGAACTTGGCGCAAAGCGCCGAGACTTCCGCGCGCACTTCGGCTTCGATGGCGTCGTTGCCCTCTTCGCCATTCGCGGCCAGCCCGTCGACGACCTTGATGATCATCCGGGCGATCTGGCGGAATTCCTCTTCCTTGAAGCCGCGGGTGGTGCCCGCGGGCGTGCCCAGACGAATGCCCGAGGTCACGGTCGGTTTTTCCGGGTCAAACGGGATGCCGTTCTTGTTGCAGGTGATATGCGCGCGGCCCAGGGCCTTGTCGGTGGCGTTGCCCTTCACCCCTTTCGGGCGCAGGTCAACCAGCATCACATGGGTGTCGGTGCCGCCGGTGACGATATCAAGACCGCCCTTCATCAGCTCATCGGCCAGCGCCTGCGCGTTGGAGATGACCTGCTGCGCATAGACCTTGAACTCGGGGCGCAGCGCTTCTCCGAAGGCGACGGCCTTGGCGGCGATCACATGCATCAGCGGCCCGCCCTGAATCCCCGGGAAGATCGCCGAATTGATCTTTTTCGCGATCTCTTCGTTGTTGGTCAGGATCATGCCGCCACGCGGACCGCGCAGGGTCTTGTGCGTGGTGGTGGTGGCGATATCGGCATGCGGGAAGGGCGAGGGATGCGCGCCCCCGGCCACGAGGCCCGCAAAGTGCGCCATGTCCACCATCAGATAGGCGCCGACGCTGTCGGCGATCTCGCGGAATTTCGCGAAATCGATCTGCCGCGGAATCGCCGAGCCGCCCGCGATGATCAGCTTCGGAGTGTGCTCTTTCGCCAGACGGGCGACTTCGTCATAGTCGATCCGGCAGTCCTGCTGACGCACGCCATATTGCACGGCGTTGAACCATTTGCCCGACTGGTTCGGCGCCGCGCCATGGGTCAGGTGCCCGCCCGAGGCGAGGTTCATGCCCAGGATGGTGTCACCCGGCTTCAGAAGCGCGGTGAACACGCCCTGGTTCGCCTGGCTGCCCGAATTCGGTTGCACGTTGGCGAACGAACAGCCGAACAGCTCGCAGGCCCGCGCGATCGCCAGCTCTTCGGCGACATCGACGAACTGGCAGCCGCCATAGTAGCGCTTGCCCGGATAGCCCTCGGCATATTTGTTCGTCATCACCGAGCCCTGCGCTTCCATCACCGCGGCAGAGACGATGTTTTCCGAAGCGATCAGTTCGATCTCGTCGCGCTGGCGGCCAAGTTCGCCACGGATGGCGGCGAAAAGCGCGGGGTCACGGCTGGAAAGGGTCTCGGTAAAGAACCCGGCGTCGCGTTGATCGGTCATGGGCAACTCCAAAGGCAAAGGTCGTGGTCCGTTTATCGCAGAATTCCCCGCCCCGAAAGCGCCCAAAGCGACAAACGGGCATTTTGGCGCGTCACGGGCGCGCGACATCTGCGCCGCAGGAAACGGGTCCCGGCGCCGAACGGGCTTGTCATTCGTTCCCCGGCTTGTCACACCAAGCAAAGACCGGAGGCAGGCCGTGGACCGACCCAGCAAGATCCATTTCGCGGCCTCGCAGGCCGACAGCGCCCAGGAGGCGCTCGAAGATCTTGCCGCCCGCTACGGTCAGGCGTCGCTGGTCGAGGCCGATGTGATCGTGGCGCTGGGCGGCGACGGCATGATGCTGCACTGCCTGCATGCCGGATCGGGGCTGCCGGTCTACGGGATGAACCGCGGCTCGGTCGGCTTCATGATGAACGATTACCGCGTCTTCGATCTGCCCGACCGGCTGGCCGCGGCGGAAGAGGCGCTGATCAACCCGCTGGCGATGCGGGCGAAGACCGCCGACGGGGTGATCCGCGAGGAACTGGCGATCAACGAGGTCTCGCTCTTGCGCGCCGGTCCGCAGGCGGCGAAGTTGCGGATTTCGGTCAACGACCGGGTGCGGATGGAGGAGCTGATCTCGGACGGCGCCATCGTCTCGACGCCCGCCGGATCGACCGCCTACAACTATTCCGCGCATGGGCCGATCCTGCCCATCGGGTCCGACGTGCTGGCGCTGACGGCGATCGCGCCGTTCCGGCCGCGGCGCTGGCAGGGGGCGATCCTGCCCAGTTCCGCCACCGTGCGCTTTGACGTGCTTGAACCCGACAAGCGCCCGGTGATGGCCGATGCCGACAGCCGGTCTGTCAAGCCGGTGCTGTGGGTCGAGATCCGGTCCGAGCCGACGATCACCCACCGCATCCTCTTCGATCCCGGTCACGGGCTGGAAGAACGGCTGATGCGCGAGCAATTCGCCTAATCGGTGCGCCAGCTTTCCAGCTTGCGGTAAAGCGTCGAGGGCGCGACGCCCAGATCGGCGGCGGCCCTTTGCACGGCGCCGTCATTGCGCGCCAGCGCCGCCTCGATCGCCGCGCGTTCGACCTCGGCCAGCGTCAGGCCGGAGAGGTCGGGGACAGTCGTTCGGCCCGCACCCGACGCGGCCGGGGCCGGGCGGGCGAGTTCGGCGGGCAGCATCGCGGCGGTCAGCTCCTCGCCCTCGTGCAGCACCGTCACCGCGCGCAGCACGTTTGACAATTCCCGCACGTTGCCGGGCCAGGGATAGGCCCGCAACAGCGTCATCGCCTCGGGCGAGATCCGGGTGAAGCGCCGCCCCTCGATCGCGGCGAACCGCGCCAGGAAGCTTTCGGCCAAGGGCACGATATCGTCGCCGCGGCGGCGCAGCGGCGGCATCTGCAGCCCGACCACCTGCAGCCGGTAGAACAGATCCTCGCGCAGCTGCCCCGTCGTCACCGCCTCGGCCAGCGGCAGGGTCGAGGCGGAAACGATGCGCAGATTGACCCGCCGCGCGGCTTCGGCGCCAAGGGGATGCACCAGCCCGCTTTGCAGGAAGCGCAGCAGACGCGGTTGCAGCGTCGGGTGCAGCTCGCCCACCTCGTCCAGAAACAGCGTCCCGCCATCGGCCAGTTCCGCCGCGCCCGGCCGGTCCGACAAGGCGCCCACAAAGGCGCCGCGGCGATGGCCGAACAGTTCGGATTCAAGCCGGTCGGGCGGGATCGCGCCGCAATCGAGGGTGATGAACGGCCCCTGCGCCCGCTCTGAAAGCCGGTGGATCGCCAGCGCCGCCAGCTCCTTGCCGGTGCCGCTTTCGCCGCAGATGCAGACCGGTGCCATCGAGCGGGCGGCGGCGCGGATGCGGTCATAGACCTCGTGCATCGGCGCGGACTGGCCGATGAAATCGGGCAGCGGCGCGCGGGCGGCGGCGGAATGCGGCGGATGCGCCAGGTTTGCCGCCCGCCGTGCCGCCTCGACCGCCTCCATCAGCCGCGATTCCGTCACCGGCTTGACCAGATAATCCAGCGCGCCGCGCCGGATCGCCGTCACCGTCCGGTCGATCGAGCGCTCGGCCGCGACCACCACGACCGAGGTCTCGGGGCGCATCTGCAGCAGATCAAGGAGCAGGTCGAGCCCGTCGCGGTCGGGCAGCATCAGATCGAGCAGCACCACCGAAATCGGATGCACCCGGAACATCTCCAGCCCCTCGGCGGCAGTGCCCGCCGAGACCGTGCGATAGCCCGCCCGCCGCAGGTGCGATTCATAGATCGTCCGCATCGAGGCGGTGTCTTCGACCAGAAGGATGTCGGGCCCGTCAGGCAGCTGAAGCGGCAGGTTCATGCCTCGACCCTTTCGAACTGACGCTGACGACGTCCGGCATAGGCGATCAGCCGGTCGATCTGCGTCAGCACCGAGCGGCCGATCAGCTGCATCGCGATCGTATCCTCGCGCCGGGCGGCGGCGCAAAGCTCTTCGGCCAGCTCCTGCAGCCGCACCGCGCCCACCGCGCCCGCCACCGACAGGAGCACATGGCTGTCGGCCCGCACGATGGCCAGATTGGGCGCCGAGAGCCCCGCCACCAGACCGCGTTCGACCCGGCTCAGATCGGCGATCAGCCGGGTCAGCAATTCCTGCGCCGCGTCCGGACCGGCGATGCCCAGAAGCGCTTCGAACACCGCCTCGTCGACGATCGGCGGGCAGGGCCGGTGGCCGTCGCCATCATGCCGTTCCAGCGCCTGGGTGATCGCCTCGGCCAGCGGTTCGATCGCCGTCATCGGCTTCGAGACGATCGCATCCGCCCCGGCGGCGACGATCGCCTCGCGGTTGGCGCGCAGCACATAGGCGGTGCAGACCACGACCGGAATCGCGCTGTGCCGCCCGCCGCTGGCGCGCAGGGTGCGGATCAGATCAAGCCCGGACAGCCGCGGCATCTCGGCGTCGATCACCGCCAGATCGTAGCTGCCGTTGTCGAGCATCTCGAGCGCCTCGACCCCGTCGGCGGCACTGTCGCAATGCGCCCCCATCGCCGAGAGCATATGCCCCAGAACCGCCTGATTGAGCGCGCTGTCCTCGGCCACCAGAACCCGCATCCGGCTCAGATCGGGCAGGGGGGTGTCGATCGCCATCTCGGGCGGCATCAGCCCCGCAAGCGGCAAGGACAGCGCCACGCAGGCGCCGCCCTCGGCCCGGTTCGAGACCTCGATCCGGCCTTCGAGCCGTCGCGCCATGTCGCGCGAGATGAACAGGCCAAGCCCGTTGCCCGCCTTGCCCGGAACCTCGCCCCGCGCCCCTTGCCGGAACAGCCGCCCGCGCAGATCCGGATCGAAGCCCGGCCCGTCATCGAGCACGGAAAACAGAAGCCGGGTCTCGCCCTCGACCGTCAGCGCCAGCCGCACCGCGCCCTGATCGGTGTATTTCACCGCATTCGACAGCATGTTCGACAAAACGCGTTCCAGCGCGATCCGGTCGAGCCGCACCAGCACCGGCACGTCGGGGGCCATGGCGACGTGAAAGCCGAGGCCCTTTTCCTGCGCCCGCCCGGTCCAGCGCATTTCCAGATCATACAGCAGCCGCGCCAGCTGCACGGTCTGGCGCAGCGGCCCCACGGCCTGATCGGTGACGATCTCGAAGCCTTCCTCGATCAGCCGGGCCATGTCCTCGCCCGCGGCCCGCATCCGTTCGAATTGCAGCCGCATGCCGGGGCTCAGATCCTCGTCGGCCAGAAGATGCAGCCCGCCCAGAATGTCGGAGACAGCGGCGCGCAGATCATGCCCAAGCAGCATGATGCGCGCAATCTGAGCCTTGTTTTCCGAGGCGTCGCGGCGGGCGCCATCGGAGGGCAGACCAATTTCATTCATGACGATACCCCGACCGGCCCATCTTCCCGCCCGGCGTTCGCAAATCAAGTCCCGAGACTGCGGGGCACGCTAAAGAAGCTGAGATACACACGTTTTACAAGAATTTTAACGGGGCCCCGCATCCCTGGGGCCCCGCCGGTCCGATGTCAGGCCGCCTTTTCGGGATAGCCGATCGCTTGCAGCGCCGCGGTGATCTCGTCGAGAATCGCCGGGTCGTCGATCGTGGCGGGCATCTTGTACTCGAGCCCGTCGGCGATCTTCGCCATCGTGCCGCGCAGGATCTTGCCCGAGCGCGTCTTCGGCAGGCGATCGACGACAACCGCCAGCTTGAACGCCGCCACCGGGCCGATCTGGTCGCGCACCAGCCGCACGCATTCCTTGATCACCTCGGCATGCGGGCGGGTGCAGCCCTTGGTCAGGCACAGGAAGCCCATCGGCAGCTGGCCCTTGAGTTCGTCGGCCACACCGATCACGGCGCATTCGGCCACGTCCTTGTGCGAGGCCAGAACCTCTTCCATCGCCCCGGTCGAGAGCCGGTGGCCCGCGACGTTGATCACGTCATCGGTCCGCGCCATGATGTAGACATAGCCGTCTTCGTCGATATAGCCCGCGTCGCCGGTTTCATAGTACCCCGGGAAATGCGACAGGTAGCTTTTCTTGAAGCGGTCATCGGCATTCCACAGCGTCGGCAGCGTGCCGGGCGGCAGCGGCAGCTTGATCGCGATGGCGCCCAGCGTGCCCGGGGCCACCGGATGGCCGCCCTCGTCCAGCACCTGCACGTCATAGCCCGGCATCGGCTTCGTCGGCGAGCCGACCTTGACCGGCAAAAGCTCGATGCCAAGCGGGTTGCCCGCAATCGCCCAGCCGGTTTCGGTCTGCCACCAGTGGTCGATCACCGGCACGCCCAGATGTTCCTGCGCCCATTTCACCGTCTCCGGATCGGCGCGTTCGCCCGCAAGGAACAGCGCCTGCATCTCGTGCAGCTTGTAGCGCTTGATGTATTCGCCGTTCGGATCCTCGCGGCGGATCGCCCGCAGCGCGGTCGGCGCGGTGAAGAAGCTCTTGATGCGGTGGTTCTGGATGATCCGCCAGAACACGCCCGGATGCGGCGTGCCCACGGGCTTGCCTTCGAAGACGACGGTGGTGGCGCCAGCCAGCAGCGGCGCGTAGCAGATATAGCTGTGGCCGACGACCCAACCCACGTCCGAGGCGGCCCAGAACCGGTCCCCGGCCTCGATGTTGTAGATCGCCTTCATCGACCAGTTCAGCGCCACAAGATGGCCCGCGGTCGGCCGCACGACGCCCTTCGGCGCCCCGGTGGTGCCCGAGGTATACAGGATATAGGCCGGGTGGCTGCCCTCGACCGGCACGCATTCGGCCGGTTTCACGCCATATTGAAAGCCGTGCCAGCTGAAGTCGCGGCCCTCGACCAGCTTCGCAACCTCTTGTTCGCGCTGGAAGACGACGCAGAATTCGGGCTTGTGGGTGGCCTGTTCGATGGCGGCATCCAGAAGCGGCTTGTAATGCACGACGCGGCCGGGTTCGAGACCGCAGGAGGCCGCGATGATCGCTTTCGGCGTGCAGTCGTCGATCCGCACCGCAAGTTCATGCGCCGCGAACCCGCCGAAGACGACCGAGTGGATCGCGCCCAGACGGGCACAGGCCAGCATCGCCTCCAGCGCCTCGGGGATCATCGGCATGTAAATGATGACGCGGTCGCCCTTTTCGACGCCGCGCATGCGCAGCGCGCCTGCCAGGCTGGACACGCGGGCCTGCAATTCCTTGTAGGTGATGCCCTTGGTCGAATGGGTGATCGGGCTTTCGTGCATGATCGCGATCTGATCGCCGCGACCGGCCAGAACGTGACGGTCCACCGCGTTGAAGCAGGTGTTCACCATCGCATCGGCGAACCATTCCCCGGCCGGACCCTGCTCGAAATAGGCCTTGGAGGGGCTTTGCACCCAGTCGATGCCCTTGGCCGCATCCATCCAGAACCCTTCCGGGTCCGCCTGCCACGCGGAATAGACTTCCTTGTATCCCATGGTATCCCTCCTCCAAACTTGCAAGCTTGTTACGCAGGCGGAAAGGTTTGTGCAAGAATGTTACCGCTGCAGCTGCACGGTTGGCCCGAAAATTTGCAGAATGCGGCGGGAATTCCGCCGCAAACTTTTGCAAATGGCGTGTGTTTTTGAAGGGTGGTGCGAAAGCGAAGCGCGTTTTGCAAATTTGCTTCACTTTGCAGGTTCAGCCGTAGGCGGCCACCGGGGTTCCGGCCAGCACGGCCACGTTCAGAAGCCCGCGCGTGGTGATCGAGGGGGTCACGATATGCGCCCGGTTCCCCATCCCCATCAGAATCGGCCCGACCTCCAGACCGTTCGCCTTTGCCTTCAGAATGTTGCGCACCCCCGAGGCGGCGTCGGTATTGGCAAAGACGAGCACATTCGCCGCGCCCTCCATCCGCGATTCGGGCAGCAGCCGGGCGCGAATCTGCGGCTCGAGCGCGGCGTCGATATGCATCTCGCCCTCGTAGACGAAATCCGGTTCGCGGGCGTCAAGCCGCTCCAGCGCCGCGCGCATCCGCCGGCCCGAGTCGGTGTCAAGGTTGCCGAACTGGCTGTGCGAACACAAAGCCACCTTCGGCGCCAGACCGAACCGGCGCACGTGCCGCGCCGCCGCCATCACCGTCGTGGTGATCTCCTCGGGCGTCGGTTCGTGATGCACATGGGTATCGGCGATGAACAGCGGCCCGTCTTCCAGGATCATCAGGCTGAGCGCACCGACCGGATGCAGCCCGCCCCGCGCCAGCACCTGCCGGACATAGTTCAGGTGCCACAGATATTGCCCGAACGTGCCACAGATCAGGCTGTCGGCATCGCCCTGATGCACCATGATCGCGCCGATGGCGGTGGTGTTGGTGCGCAAGATCGCCCGCGCCAGATCGGGCGTCACGCCGCGCCGCGCCATCAGGCCGAAATAGGTCTCCCAATAGCTGCGATAGCGGGCGTCGTGTTCGGGGTTCACCACCTCGAAATCGCGGCCGGGCACCAGCGAGAGCCCCGCCCGTTCCGCCCGCCGTTCGATCACCTCGGGGCGGCCGATCAGGATCGGCTTCACCGTGGTCTCCTCGATCATCGCCTGCGCCGCGCGCAACACCCGCTCATCCTCGCCCTCGGCAAAGACGACGCGGCGGGCGGCGGTGGCGGCGGCCTCGAAGACCGGCCGCATGAGCAGCGACGAGCGCACGACCGAGCCTTCCAGCTTGCGCCGATAGGCGTCCAGATCGGCAAGCGGCCGGGTGGCGACGCCGGTCTCCATCGCGGCCTTGGCGACGGCGGTCGAGACGGTGGCGATCAGGCGCGGGTCGAAGGGTTTCGGGATCAGGTAATCGGGGCCGAAAGTCAGCTTCTCGCCCCGATAGGCGGCCGCGGCCTCGGCGGCGGTGGTGGCGCGGGCAAGCGCCGCGATCCCCTCGATGCAGGCGATCTGCATCTCGTCGTTGATCGTTGTCGCCCCCACGTCAAGCGCGCCGCGGAAGATGAAGGGGAAGCACAGGACGTTGTTGACCTGATTGGGAAAATCGCTGCGGCCGGTGGCGATGATCGCCTCGGGCGCGACCGATCGCACGGCATCGGGCAGGATTTCCGGCGTCGGGTTCGCCAGCGCGAAGACGATCGGCCCGGGTGCCATCCGCGCCACGTGATCGGGCGTCAGCACGCCCGGACCGGAGAGGCCCAGGAACATGTCCGCCCCCTCGATCACGTCATCGAGCGTCCGCTTCGTCGTCGGCTGCGCGTAAGCGGCCTTGAGCGGGTTCATGTCCACTTCGCGGCCCTGATAGACCAGCCCGTGAATGTCGCACAGCCAGACGTTTTCGCGCCGCACGCCCAGTTTCACCAGCATGTTCAGACAGGCGATCCCCGCCGCGCCGCCGCCGGTCGAGACGATCTTGATGTCTTCAAACCGCTTGCCCGCGATGCGCAGCGCATTCGTTGCTGCCGCGCCAACGACAATCGCCGTGCCGTGCTGATCGTCATGAAAGACCGGGATCTTCATCCGTTCGCGGCAGAGCCGCTCGACGATGAAACAATCGGGGGCCTTGATGTCCTCAAGATTGATCGCGCCGAAACTCGGCTCCAGCGCGCAGACCAGATCGGCCAGCTTTTCCGGGTCGGGCTGGTTCACCTCGATGTCGAAGGCGTCGATATTGGCGAATTTCTTGAACAGGACCGCCTTGCCCTCCATCACCGGCTTGGCGGCGAGCGGCCCGATATTGCCCAGCCCCAGAACGGCGGTGCCGTTCGTCACCACGGCGACCAGATTGCCCCGGGCGGTATAGCGCGCCGCGGTGCTGGCGTCGGCCTTGATTTCCAGACAGGCTTCGGCCACGCCCGGCGAATAGGCCCGGCTCAGGTCAAGCCCGTTCGCCAAGGGCTTCGTGGCGCGGATTTCCAGCTTCCCGGGCTTCGGATATTCGTGGTAATCCAGCGCCGGATGGCGCGCGGGCGGGTGACGTTCGTCGGTCATGAGCCTCTCCCTGAAGATGGTTCAGCCTTAAACCAATTCCAGATCGCCGGAAAGCGTTGATAGCGCAAGCAGGTCCCCCCCTTGCGCTGCCGCCCGGCGCGGCGCAGGATCGGGCCGAAACCCATGCCGGAGGCGGACATGTCCCTGCTCGATGCCGCGCGCGACGTGCGCGAGAATGCCTATGCGCCCTATTCGAAATTCAAGGTGGGGGCGGCGGTGCGCGGGGCCTCGGGCACGATCTACCGCGGCGTGAACGTGGAAAACGTCGCTTACCCCGAGGGCACCTGCGCCGAGGCGGGCGCCATTGCCGCGATGGTGGCGGCGGGCGAGACCGAGCTGATCGAGGTCGCGGTGATCGCCGACAGCCCGGCGCCGGTGCCGCCCTGCGGCGGCTGTCGGCAGAAACTGGCCGAGTTCGGGCGCGGTCATGTGCCGGTGACGCTGGGCACCACGGCGGGGGCGCGGCTTGACACCACGATCGGCGATCTGCTGCCGGGCCGGTTCGACGCCAGCCACATGGACAATGTCTGATGGATGCCCGTTCGATCATCATGGCGGTGCGCGACGGTGCCGGGCTTTCGCCCGAGGCGGCCGCGTGGTTTGCGCGCGGCCTGGCCGATGGCACGGTGTCCGACGCGCAGGCCGGGGCTTTCGCGATGGCGGTCCTGTGCCGCGGCATCGGGCCCGGCGGTCGGGTGGCGCTGACGCAGGCGATGCGGGATTCGGGGCAGGTGGTGCGCTGGGATCTGCCCGGCCCGGTGGTCGACAAGCATTCGACCGGCGGCATCGGCGATTCCGTGTCCTTGCTGCTGGCCCCGGCCTTGGCGGCCTGTGGCGTCTATGTGCCGATGATTTCCGGGCGCGGGCTGGGCCATACCGGCGGCACGCTGGACAAGATGGAGGCGATCCCCGGCTACAAATCGCTGCCCGGCATCGCGGTGTTGCGCAAGGTCGTGGCCGAGGTCGGCTGCGCCATCGTCGGCGCCACGGAGGAGATCGCCCCGGCCGACAAGCGGCTTTACGGCATCCGCGACATCTCGGGCACGGTCGAAAGCATCGATCTGATCACCGCCTCGATCCTGTCGAAGAAACTGGCCGTCGGGCTTGATGCGCTGGTGCTCGATGTCAAGGTCGGCTCGGGCGCCTTCATGGCGACACCCGAAGACGCCCGGGCCTTGGCCGAAAGTCTGGTGAAGACGGCGAATGACGCGGGGGTCCGGACCTCGGCCCTGATGACCGACATGAACCAGAGCCTGGGGCAATCGGCGGGCAATGCGCTGGAAGTGCTCGAGGTGATGGAGACCTTGACCGGCTCTGCGGTGAACGAGGCGCTTTGGGATGTGACGGCGGCGCTGGGCGGCGAGGTGCTGATGCTGGCGGGCAGGGCAGAAAGCCTGGACGATGGCGCGGCGCTGATCGATGCGGCGATCGAAAGCGGCCGGGCGGCCGAGATCTTCGGGCGGATGGTGGCGGCTTTGGGCGGGCCTTTGGATTTCGTCGAACGCTACCCCGACCGGCTTCCGGCGGCGCCGCTGATCGTGCCGGTGCCCGCGCCGCGGGCGGGCTTTGTCGCGCGGGTGAACGGGCGGGCTTTGGGCGAGGCGGTGGTGCGGCTGGGCGGCGGGCGGCTGGTCGGCACGGACCGGATCAACCCCTCGGTCGGGCTGACCGGGCAGGCGATGATCGGCGAGGAAATGGCCCGCGGCGAGGCTTTGGCGCTGGTCCATGCCCCCGATCAGGCCCGCGCCGATCGCGCGGTGGCGGCGGTTCTGGCGGCCTATCAGCTCTCCGAAGACCCGCCCGAGGAACCGCCGCTGATCCATTGCCGGATCGGACCGGAGGAGCTGTGATGGCGCGTGCCTTTCTGATCGTGATGGATTCCGTCGGCATCGGCGGCGCCCCGGATGCGGGATCGTTTTTCAACGAGGGCCGTCCGGACACCGGGGCGAACACGCTGGGCCATATCGCGGAGGCCTGCGCCGCGGGCCGGGCCGAGGAAGGGCGCTCCGGGCCCTTGACCCTGCCGCATCTCGACGCGCTTGGCCTTTCGGCGGCGGTGGAGCTGGCCAGCGGCACGCGCCCGGCCGGGCTGGGCGCCGCGCCGCAGGGGCTTTGGGGCGCGGCGACGGAAGTGTCGCGCGGCAAGGACACGCCCTCGGGCCATTGGGAACTGGCAGGCGTGCCGGTGCCCTGGGACTGGCATTATTTCCTTGAAACAAGGGACAGTTTTCCGCCCGATCTGGTGGATTTCGTGGCCAAGGCCGCGGGCACCGCGGGGATCCTTGGCAATTGCCACGCCCCCGGCACGGCGATCATCGAGGCCTTGGGCGAAGACCATCTGCGCACGGGCTGGCCGATCTGCTACACCTCGGCCGACTCTGTCTTCCAGATCGCCGCACATGAAGAAAGCTTCGGGCTTGAGCGGCTCTTGCAGCTGTGCCGCGATGTCGCGCCAAGGCTGCATGCGATGAAGGTGGGCCGCGTCATCGCGCGGCCCTTCACCGGCCCGCCCGGCGCCTTTGCCCGCACCCCGAACCGGCGCGATTTCGCCATTGCGCCGCCTGCGCCGACCCTGCTCGATTGGGTTCAGGGCGCAGGCCGTGTCACCCATGCCATCGGCAAGATCGGCGACATCTTCTCCCATCGCGGCATCGCCCATCTGCACAAGGGCAAGAATGACGCCGAGCTGATGGAGCATCTGATCCGGCTGGGGTCCGAGGCCGAAGAGGGCAGCCTGACCTTCGCCAATTTCGTCGAATTCGACAGTCTCTGGGGGCATCGGCGCGATGTTGCGGGCTATGCCCGCGCGCTCGAATGGTTCGACGCCTGTCTGGGCCGCTTCCTGCCGACGCTCGGCCCGGGCGATCTGGCGCTTTTCACCGCCGATCACGGCAATGACCCCACGTGGTCGGGCACCGATCACACCCGCGAACGCGTGCCGGTGCTGGGGCACGGGCTTGGCTTGCGCCCGGTGGGGCAGGTCGCCTATGCCGACATCGGCGCGTCGGTCGCGGCGCATCTGGGCGTGGCCGCCGAAGGGCCCGGCCGCAGTTTTCTTTGAAAGGACAGACCATGGATCAACAGGTCACCGTCGTCGATCACCCGCTGGTGCAGCACAAGCTGACGCTGATGCGGGAAAAGGACACCTCCACCGCCTCCTTCCGCCAGCTTTTGCGCGAAATCAGCCTGCTTCTGGCTTATGAGGTGACGCGCGGGCTGGACCTGACGACGAAGCGGATCGACACGCCGCTGTGCCAGATGGACGCGCCGATCCTTGAGGGCAAGAAACTGGCGCTGATCTCGATCCTGCGGGCGGGGAACGGGCTTCTGGATGGCATCCTGGAGCTGATACCGGCGGCGCGGGTCGGTTTCGTCGGGCTTTACCGCGACCCGGACACGCTGCAGCCGGTGCAATATTACTGCAAGGTGCCCGCGGAACTGGAAGACCGGATGGTGATCGTCGTCGATCCGATGCTGGCGACGGGGAACAGCTCGGCCGCGGCGGTGCAGCTGATGAAGGACAAGGGCGCGAAAAACATCCGCTTCCTGTGCCTGCTTGCTGCGCCCGAGGGGGTCGCGCGGATGCGGGCCGCGCATCCGGATGTGCCGATCGTCACGGCCTCGATCGACAGCCATCTGAACGATCACGGGTATATCGTGCCGGGTCTAGGGGATGCGGGCGACCGGATGTTCGGCACCAAATAGCGGAAGCGGCTGCGGCCGATTTTCCTTTACTCTGCAACAATTGTGCTGCAGTTTTTCCGAAAGATCATCGGGGGATGACATGCGGCGGTATGGTTGGTGGGTGGCGGCGACGGCGGTCGCGGCCACGTTGGGCGGTTCGGCTGCCCTGGCAGAGATGGAAATCAACGGTCCGGCCGACGTGCCGCCCCCGTCCTACAAGGGGCGGCAATATGTCGACAGCGCGGGCTGTGTCTTCGTGCGGGCGGGCTATGGCGGCACGGTGACCTGGGTGCCGCGGGTCGATCGGACGAAGAAGCAGCTTTGCGGCTACCAGCCCAGCCTGCCGCAGGGCGCGCCGGTGGCCGAGGTCGCGACGGCCCCGGCCAAATCCGCGCCGCCGGTGGCCGTTGCCGCCGCGCCTGCTCCGGCCCCCGCACATGCCGCCCGGCCCGCCCGATCGCCCTTTGCGCCGACGCCCTTCGTCGGCAAGCCGATGGAGACCATCGCCACCACCGAGACCCCACCGCGCATCGGTCTTGGTGCTGCCGCCGCGAAACCCCTGCCCGCCGCGCCGGTCCGGGTGGCCGCCGCGCCGCAAAGCCCGGTCACGCCGCCCGTCGCGATCGCAGCGCCCGCGCGCGCGGGTTATGTCTCGCCCTATGCGCTGAACGGCGGCTTCGAGGCTCCGGTGGCCGCGGTGGCCGCCGCGACCCCGGGCCGGGGCAGCGTGCGCTATCACAACACCCTTCCCGTGCCGGTCCGGATCACCGGCACCGAGACGGTGGCGGCCTCTGCAACCGCCTGCCCCGCGGGGATGGCCACGGCGCAGCGCTACCTGCTGTCGGACGGCCGGTCCGTGGTGCGCTGCGGCGGCGCGGCCGAAAATCCGGTCGCGTTCATCAATGCCGCGGCGGTGCCCGGTCTGGTCGTGACCTCGGCGGCGATGCCCGGTGGCGCCGGCGCCGCGGGGGCGCAGGCGACCCCGCAACAGGCCTATGCCGCGGCCAGCCCCTATGCGCTGGGCGGCGGCGTCGCGCCGATGACCGCGCGGCTGGGCTCGAGCGGGACATCCGTCGGGCCGGTGGTGGTGCGCGCGCCTTCGGGGCACAGCACGCTGGCGCCGATCGCGGTGGAAACGACGGTCGGGCCGACCGGTTATGCCCCGGCCTTCGAGGACGGGCGGCTCAATCCGTTCCGCGGTCCGCGCACCGCGATGGGCGATGCCGAACAGGGCGTGCTCTGGACGAACGAGGTTCCCTCGCGCCGGATCACCGACCGCACCCCCGCCCGCAAGCGCATCGTTCCGGCCGAGCCGGTCTTCGTCCCCGCCCCGGCCTATGCCGCGCCCTATGTCCTGCCCGATGCGGCCGCCCCGATGCGGGTGTCGTCGAAATCGGCGCCGCCCGCCGCCGCCGCGCCCGCCGCGCCGCGCTACGTGCAGGTGGGCAGCTTTGCCGTGGCCGAAAATGCCGCCGCCGCCAAGGCGCGTCTGGCCGCGGCCGGTCTGCCGGTGTCCTCGGCGCAGACCCGGCGCGGTCTGACGGTGGTTCTGGCCGGTCCCTTCGCCGATGCGCGGCAGGCGCTGGCCACGGTCCGCACTGCGGGCTTTGCCGAGGTGATCCTGCGCTGACCCGATCCCGCACCGGGATCAGGGGCGGTCCTCGGGCCGCCCTTTTGCGTCTCGGGAACCGATCCTGCGTTCAGGAACAGATGTCCTTCAGCGCCAGCCATTGATCGTCGGCCAGCACCGGCTCGGGCGCGGGGGCGCCGCGGAACGGATCGGCCTCGATCAGACCCAGCGCCGCCTCGCCGGTCGGGTCGATCGCATAGGCATAGGGCGTCGAGGACACGCCCGTCGCGCGGAAGGCTTCGAGCAGGGTTTCCGTCTGCGCCTCGCCATGGGCGATTGCGGGCGGATGCGACAGCACCACCTCGCCATAGCCGCGCAGCCGGTCTGCGGGCAGATCCCCGGTCGTCAGCAGCGTCAGCGCCGCGCCGCTGCCCGCCCAGGCCAGCGCCGCATGCAGCGGGTTTTCCGCCGCCTGCGCCTGCTGCGCCGAGAGGATCGCCCCCGCCGCCACCTCGGGCGTGTCGGGGCCGGTCAGCGTGTCGGTGCCCAGCGCCACCACCCCGCCGGGCAGGATCCGCGCCCCGGTCAGCCCGCGCGGCAGCACCGCGATTTCGGAAATGCCCTGCAACCGCGCCGCCAGCGCCTCCAGCGCGGCATCGCCCTCGGTCGAATGGCAGGCGACGCCGGTCGAGCGTTCCAGATCCCGCAGCACGATCCGGCCGATGTCGGTGCGCTTGGCGGTCGGAACGACCCGGGCCGCCTGATCGACCAGCGCCCCGGGCAGCCAGAGCAGCGCCCCAAGCGCCAGCCCGACCAGAGACAGGCTCCAGCCGATCCGCCGCAGCCGCCCCGGATGCGGGCGCCGGGCTTCGATCACCGCCTGCACCTTCTCGATCGCCTCGACCATCAGCTCGTCGCCGATTTCAAGCTCTTCGCCCGGTTCCTCCGAGGCGCCGTAAACCGCGGGCTTCGCCCCCGGATTGCGCCGGATCAGCGCCGCCAGCGACCAATGCGCCACCGCCCGGTCGGAAAGGTTGTCGCGGATCACCAGTGTCGCATCGCCCAGCGACAGCAGCACCAGCCGCCGCTGTGCCTGCGGCGTGTCCCGCCACAGGCCCTGCGCGGTCAGCATTTCATATTGCGGCAGCGCGGTCATCTTCGCTTCGACTATGGCTGGGGGCCCTCGGACCCGGTCCCGCAAAGAATAGCGAAAGGGGCCCCGGGGTCAATTGCGTGATTCGTCATCCCGGCCGGGCCGCAACCTGTCGTTTTCGGGCCGAATGTCGCTCTCGGTGTCGGGATTGGACGCGCCAGGCCGCCCCGGGCCGGTCACAGCTTGGGCAGGGACAGGGAGCAGCCGCAATGACGGACAAGAACCACACCGCGCAGGCCGCGGCGGCGATATCGGCCTATGCGCTGATCATCGGCTTCACCGACAATTACGTGCGCGTCATCGCCTCGGAAATCGGGCTGTGGCAGTTCCATCTGACGCGCTCGCTGATGGTGGCGGGGCTGCTTGTGCTGGCGGTGCCGCTGTTCCGGCTGGATCTGCGGCCGCGCAACTTTCGCGCCGTCGCCGCGCGCTCGGTCGTGCATGGGGTGGCGATGCTGTGCTACTTCGGCAGCCTTGGTTTTCTGCCGGTGCCGCAGGTGGCGGCGGGGCTTTTCACCGCGCCGATCTTCGTTTTGCTGATCACCCGCTTCGTCTATGGCGAGCGCATCGGTCTGGTCCGCATCCTGGCCGTGGCGGTGGGCTTTGCGGGCATCCTGCTGGTCCTTGGCCCCGAGGCGGCGCGGATCGGCCCCGCCGCCGCTATCCCGGTGCTGGGCGGCGCGCTTTACGCGCTGGGCAATATCGCCACGCAGCGCTGGTGCCCGGGCGAGGGGGCGGTGACGCTGACGGCCGGGTTCTTTGCCATGCTGGGGGTGCTGGGCGCCTGCGGGCTGGGGGTGCTGACGCTGTTCCCGGGCCTCGGCGCGGCGGTGGGCGAGGGGCCCTTGACCTTCATCCTGCGCGGGCCGGCTCTGCCCTCGGGCACGGTGCTGTTCTGGGTCTTCGCGCAGGCTTTGGGCTCGCTCGTTGCGGTCAGCCTGATGGTCCGGGGCTATCAGCTGACCGATGCCACCCGCGCCGCCGTCTTCGAATATGTCGTGCTGCCCGCCGCGGCGCTTTGGGGCTTTCTGCTCTGGGACGAGGTGCCCGGTCTGCGCGAATGGGCCGGGATGGGGCTGATCTGGCTGGCGGGGCTCGCGATTGTGGCGCGCGGGCGCTAATCTGCCCGCATGATCGTATCCCCGGGCCGTCGCTTCATCTTTGTCCATATCCCGAAGACCGGGGGCACGGCGCTGGCGCTGGCGCTCGAGGCGCGGGCGATGGCCGATGACATTCTGGTGGGCGACACGCCGAAGGCGCGGCGGCGCAAGGCCCGGCTGGCGGGGGTGACGACGGCGGGGCGGCTGTGGAAACATGCGACGCTGGCCGACGGGATCGGGCTTTATACCGAGGCGCAGGCGCGGGACTGGTTCACCTTTGCCCTGGTGCGCAACCCCTGGGACCGCATGGTCAGCTATTACCACTGGCTGCGGGGGCAACGCTTTGCCCATCCGGCGGTGACCTTGGCGCAAGGGCTGGATTTCGCGGGCTTCGTCACCCATCCGCAGACCGCCGCCTCGATCGCGGCAACGCCCTATGGCAGCTACCTGCGGCTGGCGGACGGGACCGAGGCCGCCCGTGCCTATTTGCGGCTGGAACATCTGGAGGAAGACGGCGCGGTGCTTGAAGCGCATCTTGGCTTCAAGCTCTTCCCGCTGGCCCGCGCCAATGCCTCGGACCGGCGGGCGGATTGGCGCTTTTATTACGACGACCGAACCGCCGAGGCGGTGGCCCGCATCGCCGCCGCCGATATCGCCCGCTTCGGCTATGCGTTCTGATCGCGTTCGGCTCAGTCCCGCTCGGGGGCGCCGCGCTGCCGCAGATGCGCCTCGAGCTTGCGCAGCAGCAGCGACAGGGTGACGGTCATCGCCAGATAGATCAGCGCGACGACGTTGTAGGTCTCGAGATAGCGGAAATTCCCCGCCGCGGTGACCTTGCCCAGTTGCGTGATATCGGCCACGCCCAGCACCGAGACGAGCGAGCTGTCCTTCACCATCGCCACGAAATCATTGCCCAAAGGCGGCAGCACGGTGCGGAAGGCCTGCGGAAAGACGATCAGCCGGAACCGCAGCCAGCCGCCCAGACCCAGCGCCTTGGCCGCCTCGATCTGGCCCCGCTCGACCGAGATCAGCCCGGCGCGGAACACCTCGGCCAGAAAGGCGGCATAGGCGAGGATCAGCGCCAGCACCGCCCGGGCCAAAAGCGGAAAATCCCGCGCCGAGACCTCGGGCAGCCCCAGCGCATTCCAGCCCGCCACCAGCGCGGGCACCAGCGCGAAGGCGACGTAAAGCAGCAAAACGATGATCGGCACGCCGCGGATCACCTCGGTGTAAAACCGCGCCAGCTGCCGCCAGATCAGATGCTGCGACAGCGAGGCGATGGCAAGCACAAGCCCCAGCACCAGCGCGCCCACAAAGGACACAAGCGTCACGAAAACCGTGATGCCGATGCCCTTCGACAGGGTGGCGAAGATCTTTGCATGCAGCGGATCGGCGGCGACCGCACCGCCCAGCCCAAGGGCGGCGACGCCGAGCGCCACCAGCCACCAGGGGAAATCGCGGTCGGGATGAGACCTCATTCCCCCATCTTGTAATCAAGGAACCATTTCTTGTTCAGCGCCGCGATCGTGCCATCGGCCTTCATCTCGGCGATGGCCGCATTGACCGGCGCCACCAGGTCGGAGCCCTTCGGGAAGATGAAGCCGAAATCCTCGGCGCCCAGTTTCTCGCCGACGATCTTCAAGGCGCCGTCCGAGGCCTTGGCATAGCCCTCGCCCGCGGTGGAATCGGTCAGCACAAGATCGACATCGCCGCCGCGCAGCGCCTCGACCCCCGCGCCGAACGTCTCGAACATCTTGATGCGGGGATTGGCCTCGTTGCCATCCAGCAGCTCATAGACGCCGACGTAAAACGGCGTCGTCCCCGGTTGCGCCGCCATCAGCAGATCGGGATTGGCGGCAAAACTCTTGCCATCGCTGAAGCGGGTCTCGTCGCCGCGCACCAGCATGATCATTTCGGATCGCATGTAGGGATCCGAGAAATCGACCGCGGTCTTGCGGTCGTCGCGGATGGTGATGCCGGTCATGCCGATGTCATATTGCCCGGCGGATACCCCCGGGATCATCGCATCCCAGCTCGAATGTTCATAGGCGACGGTCATGTGCAGCCGCTTCGCCATCTCGGCCATGGCGTCATATTCCCAGCCGACATGGGCGCCCGCGGCATCGACGAATTGCAACGGCGGATAGGCGTCCTCGGTCACCACGGTGACGGTGCGCCCCGCCAGATCGGGCAGGTCGGCCAAGGCGGGGGCGGCGGCCAGCAGGGCGGCGGCAAGCAGGGGCAGTTTCATCGGAACGCTCCGGTTGAGGGGTCGGTTCACGCTATTCCCGGGGGCGGGGGCTGTCCAGTCTCAGCCGCCGCAGACCGGGCAGGCGGGATCGCGCTTGACCTCGATGGTGCGGTTTTCGCCGTGAAGCGCGTCGATCAGCTGCAATTTGCCGCGCAGGGGGGTGCCCGCCCCGGTGATCTCCTTGATCGCCTCGGCCGCCATCATCGTGCCCAGAATGCCGGGCAGGGCTGCCATCACGCCGCCCTCGGCGCAAGTGGGGGCAAGGCCGGGGGCGGGGGCTTTCGGGAACAGGCAGGCCAGACAGGGGCCGCCGCTGGCGGGGTGATAGAGGCTGATCTGCCCCTCCCATTGCGAGATCGCGGCGGAAATCAGCGGCTTGGCAACCGTGACACAGGCGCGGTTAACCAGCTGCCGGGTCTCGAAATCGTCGCAGCCATCGAGCACCAGATCATAATCCGCGATCAGCTCCGCGGCGATGTCTTCGGTCAGGCGGCGGTGATAGGGTTTGACGGTGATGAAGGGGTTCAGCGCTTTCAGCGCCGCCTCGGCCGCGAAGACCTTCGGCTTGCCGATGTCATCGTCGCGAAACAGCACCTGCCGCTGCAGGTTCGAATTGGAGACCGTGTCGTGGTCGATCACGCCCAGCGTGCCGACGCCCGCGGCACTCAGGTAAAGCAGCGCGGGCGATCCAAGCCCGCCCGCCCCCACCACCAGCACCCGCGCCGATTTCAGCCGCCGCTGCCCGGTGCCGCCGATCTCGCGCAACAGCATGTGGCGGGAATAGCGCCCCAGTTCGGCCCTGGAAAACGGGCCTTCGGCGGGGGCATCGGGCGTCACCGCGCGGGCGCGCAGCCGCGCCAGCCCCCAGCGATAGGCCTGCACCAGCGCGGCCACGACCCCAAGGCCGATCCAGCCGGGCAGAGAGCCGCCGATCAGCGCCGGAAGCGGATGGCCGGGGCCGGGAAAGAGCAGATGCACCAGCACGAAGGCGCCCCAGAGGATTGCGAGCGTGCCCCAGACCAGCCCGGCAGGGGCGCGCAGTTTCCAGCCAAGGGCGGCGATCACCGCCAGAAGGATCAGCCCGGTCATCGCTCAACCCTTGCCGGTGGAACCAAAGCCGCCTGCACCGCGCGCGGTCTCGCCCAGATCCGCGGCGGGCTCGTAGCGGGCCTGCACGACGGGGGCGATGATCGCCTGCGCCACCCGCTCGCCGTGGCGGATCGTATAGGCCTCGGCGCCGAAATTGATCATCAAGACGCCCAGCGGGCCGCGGTAATCGCTGTCGATGGTGCCCGGCGCGTTCGGCATCCCCAGCCCGTGCTTGAAGGCCAGCCCGGACCGCGGCCGGATCTGCATTTCGAACCCGTCAGGGATGGCAACGCGTAGCCCGGTCGGCACGATCGCCCGCCCCATCGGCGCCAGCACCAGCCCGGCCGCGCGGATTTCGGGGGGCAGATTGGCGCGAATGTCCGCCCCGGCGGCGCCATGGGTTTCATAAGCGGGCAGCGCCACCTCGGGATCGGCCCAGTCCTCGCGCAGCACCTTGATGATCGGCGTCATGCCTGTCCCTTCCGTTTTCTTTCGCGTATTTGGACCAAGAAGAAACGGCATGGGTTTCTTCTTGGCGCAAATACGCCCTTTCGCCCTGTCAGCTTGCGCCAAGCGCGGTGGCAATGCGCAAGGCCAGCCTGCGGGCGACCGCGTCCTTGCCCATCCGCGCCCAAGTCTCGGCGCCGCTCTCGTCGAGGATCGTCACCGCGTTTTCGCTGCCGCCCATGATGCCGGTGGCCGGGCTGACGTCATTCGCCACGATCCAGTCGCAGCCCTTGCGGGCGCGTTTCGCCGCCGCATGGGCCGTCACATTCTCGGTTTCGGCGGCAAAGCCCACGACCAGCCGCGGCCGCCCCGCCCCCATCTGCGCGACGCTCGCCAGAATATCCGGGTTCTCGGCAAAACTCAGCGCCGGGGCCTGACCCGAGCCGTCCTTCTTCATCTTCTGCAGGCTCGCATTCGCCACCCGCCAATCGGCGACGGCGGCGGCAAAGATCGCCGCCTCGGCGGGCAGGGCGGTCTGCACGGCCAAAAGCATCTCGCGCGCGGTTTCGACCTTGACCACCTTCACGCCGTCGGGCGGCGGCACGATGGCCGGGCCGGTGACGAAGGTGACATCGGCGCCCAGATCGCGCAGCGCCGCGGCCAGGGCCGTGCCCTGCGCGCCCGAGGAGCGGTTGGCGATGTAGCGCACCGGGTCGATCGGCTCATGCGTCGGGCCCGAGGTCACCAGCACATGCCGCCCCTTGAGGGGGCCATCCGTCAACGCGGAGTGAATCGCGGCCAGGATTTCCGCGGGTTCGGCCATCCGGCCCAGCCCGTATTCGCCGCAGGCCATGTCGCCTTCGTTCGGGCCGACAGTCAGAACGCCATCGGCCTGCAATTGCTTCAAATTGCGCTGCGTCGCCGGGTGCTGCCACATCCGCACATTCATCGAGGGCGCGATCAGCACCCGCTTGTCGGTGGCCAGAAGCAGCGTCGAGGCCAGATCGCCCGCCAGCCCCGCCGCCATCTTCGCCATCAGATCGGCGGTCGCAGGCGCCACCACCACCAGATCGGCCGCGCGGCTGAGCTGGATATGGCCGATCTCGGCCTCGTGGGTCAGATCGAAGAGCGCCATATGCGCGGCTTCCCCGGCCAGCGAGGAGACCGACAGCGGCGTGACGAATTCCGCCCCGGCTGTCGTCAGAACCGGGGTCACGGCAAAGCCCGCGCCGCGCAGAAGCCGGATCAGTTCCGGCGTCTTCACCGCCGCAATGCCGCCGCCGATGATCAGCAGAATCCGTTTCGCCATGCGCCCCTCCGGTTTTGCCAAGCTGTAGGGCGGGCGGGCGAAGCGCGCAAGTTACCGGAACGCCTTGCAGGGGTCTTCGCGCGGGGCGGGCTCGGTGACGATCCACAGATCGAAGGGCTGATCGCCCGCGGCCGGGCGTTCCAGCTGGCCAAGCGAGAGCAGTTTCACCCCCGGATCGGCATGGGCAATGAGCGCGGGAACGGCGCGGTCCTTGCGGGCGTGCCCCGAGCCGGTGATCACCGCCACCGGGCCGCCGGTCTCGGAGAGCGCTTGCAGGGTCGTCTGCGCGAAGGCCGCATCGCGCAGGCGTTGTGCCGCCACCATCCCGGGCAGCAGCTCGGGCGGCAGCGCGTTGCAGTGATCCGCCTGCGTCTGGGCTTCGAGCTGCGCCTGCAGATCGGCAGGGTAGGGGGCGTCGAGGCCGAACCGCGCCGCCTCGGGGAAGACCTGCGCCAGAGGCGCTTTCATCGCGCGCCGCACGGTGTCGCGGGGCGGCGCCGCGCCATGGATCCGCGCCGTGGGGGCGGCGGCAAAGATCGGCGCATAGATCGCAAAATCGGGCCAGCCCGCGGCCTCCCAGCCCAGCACCTCGGCCAGCCTGTCGGGCGTGGCGATCAGATCGGGCGTCACCTTCGCCGCCTGCGCCGGATCGAGCATCTCGAAGACCAGCGCCTTCGGCTTCAGCGCCGCCACCGCCGCCGCCTGTGCCAAGTGATGCGCGGCATTGTCATGCACCTCGCCCAGCACCGCCACCTGCGGCGCGGCAGCGATGATCCGCCCGGGCAGATCGGCGGCCGAAATCTCCTCGGCCGCGACCGGAGCCGCCAGCAGCAGCGCAACAAGACCCGCAAAACCCCTCATGCGAAGAAGCCGATCACCTCTTCCGAGCGGCTTTCCAGCGACTTGCGCATCTTGGTGAAAGCCTGCGCCTCGAGCTGTCGGATCCGCTCTTTCGAGAGCCCCAATTCCTCGCCGAGGGATTCCAGCGTCCGCGGCTCGTCGATCAGGCGGCGTTGCGACACGATATAGCGTTCGCGCGCCGACAGCTGCCCCATCGCCTGCCCAAGCCAGTCGCGCATCTTCGCGCCGTCATGCGCCTCGGTCACGCGCGCCTCGGGGCTGCCGCCCTCGTCCTCCAGCGTATCGACCCATTCGCGCCCGTCCTCGTCGGAAGATTGCGGCGCATTCAGCGACAGATCGGAGCCCGAAAGCCGCCCCTCCATCATCTCGACATCGGCCATCGAAACGCCGATCGAGATCGCCACCTTTTGGCGCAGCTGCGCGCTGTCCAGAACCACCCCCTCGGCCTCGGCCTCGCGCTGGATCTGCGCCTGCACCCGCTTGAGATTGAAGAACAGCGCCTTTTGCGACGAGGTCGATCCGGTGCGTACCATCGACCAGTTGCGCATCACGAATTCCTGGATCGAGGCCTTGATCCACCAGACCGCATAGGTCGAAAACCGCACGCCGCGATCGGGGTCGAACTTGTCGGCGGCTTTCATCAGGCCGAGCGACGCCTCCTGGATCAGGTCGTTCATCGGCGCCCCGTAGCGGCGGAATTTCGAGGCCATCGAAATCGCCAGCCGCATGTAGGCGCTGACAAGGCGGTGCAGGGCCGCCTCGTCGCGGTGGTCGCGCCAGGCACGGGCCAGAGCGGCCTCGGTCTCGGCGTCCAGATATTCCGCGCGCATCGCCTGCCGCGGAAGCGTGTCGTCGGTCATTCCATCGAGTGCCATGTCAGTCTCCCCGGGTCTCCCAACCCGCTGTTAGGCGTGCTCACTGCACCTACACTGACAGAAACGATCTGGAATGTCTCCAAGTTGCACGGTGCATCACAAAAAAATCACTGTGCAGGATTAACCATTGCACAAGAGCCGCCGCGGACTAGCATTCCGGCGCAAAAGGGAGGTCAGGATGGGCTACGAACTTGCGATCGGGGATCGGTCCTATTCCAGCTGGTCGCTGCGCGGCTGGCTGGTGTTTGCGAAAGCAGGCGTGCCGGTGAAGACCGTCTCGGGGCGGCTTTACAGCGATGATTTCAAACGGCTTTTGTCGGAATTCGCGCCTGCGGTTCTGGCGCCTGCGCTGCGGCTGCCCTCGGGTCTGGTGATCGGCGAGACGCTGGCGATTGCCGAAACCATCGCCGAGCGTCACCCCGAGGCCGGGCTTTGGCCCGAGGATGCGGAGGCCCGCGCGATGGCCCGCTGGCTGGCCTCGGAAATGCATGCGGGCTTCGGCGCGTTGCGCAGCCATTGCCCGATGAACCTGCGGGTGAGCTATGAGACCTGCGAGCCCCCCGCGGCGGTTCTGGCCGATCTGGCGCGGATCGAGTCGCTCTGGTCGCTGGCGCGGGGCCGGTTTGGCGCCGGGGGGCCGTGGCTCTTTGGCCGCTGGTCGCTGGCCGATGCCTTCTTCGCCCCGGTGGCGGCGCGGATTGCGGGCTACAACCTGCCCGTGGGGGCGCAGGCCGCGGAATATGTGGCAACCTGGCTCGCCGATGCCGATTTCCGCGCCTGGCGGGCCGAGGGCCTGGCCGAAGGCCCGGACCAACACTTTTACAAACGCGACTGGCCGACCCGGCCCTGGCCCGGGGCGCAGTGATCCGTTAACCCATCCCGCCCGGATTCAGGCTACTGTGCAACCGGGCGGAGAATGGGCATGGTGGCACGAACCTATACGGTGGCTTTCGAGGGCGTCGAGGCGCGGATCGTCGAGGTGCAATGCGCCCTTGCCGCCGGGATGCCGTCGTTTTCCATCGTGGGTCTGCCCGACAAGGCGGTGTCCGAAGCCCGCGACCGGGTGCGGGCGGCGCTTGCGGCGCTGTCGATCGCGCTGCCGATGCGGCGGATCACGGTCAATCTGTCGCCCGCCGATCTGCCCAAGGAGGGCTCGCATTTCGACCTGCCGATCGCGATTGCGCTTTTGGCCGCGATCGAGATCGTGCCGAAAGAAGAGGTGGAAACCCTCGTCTCGATCGGGGAACTGGCGCTGGATGGACGGATCGTGTCGGTGGTCGGCGCGCTGCCCGCGGCGATGGCGGCGGCGGCCGAGGATTGCGCGCTGATGTGCCCGAAACCCTGCGGCGCCGAGGCCGCCTGGGTAGGCGCGACGCAGGTCTTTGCCCCCGCGACCCTGACCGAGGCTTTGCGGCATCTGACCGGGCAGCAGCCGCT
Organism: Rhodobacter capsulatus; assembly: GCF_005144475.1. Classification (GTDB taxonomy): domain Bacteria; phylum Pseudomonadota; class Alphaproteobacteria; order Rhodobacterales; family Rhodobacteraceae; genus Rhodobacter; species Rhodobacter capsulatus_C. Next base: position 50,045 of record NZ_SWJZ01000007.1, read on the forward strand.
GGCCCCCGCGCGCCCGGGCGAGGTGGAAACGCCGCCCGCCGCCCGCGATCTGCGCGACGTCAAGGGGCAGGAGCGGGCGAAACGGGCGCTGGAGATCGCCGCCGCCGGGCGGCATCATCTGTTCATGGCGGGGCCTCCGGGGTCGGGCAAATCGATGCTGGCGGCGCGGCTGCCGGGCATCCTGCCGCCCTTGTCGGCGCTCGAAGCGCTTGAAACCTCGATGGTGCATTCGCTCTCGGGGCTTCTCTCCGAAGGCGGGATTTCCCGCGCGCGGCCGTTTCGCGAACCGCATCACACGGCCTCGATGGCGGCGATGATCGGCGGCGGGCGGGGGGCAAGGCCGGGCGAAGTGAGCCTCGCCCATAACGGCGTGCTGTTTCTGGACGAATTTCCGGAATTCCCCCGCCCGGTGCTGGAGACCCTGCGCCAGCCGATCGAAACCGGCGAGGTGGTGGTGGCCCGGGCCAATGCCCATGTGCGCTACCCCTGCCGGTTCCTGCTGGTGGCGGCGGCGAACCCCTGTCGCTGCGGTTATCTGGGCGATCCGGCGCGGGCCTGTGCCCGGGTGCCGCAATGTGGCGCCGACTATCTGGGCCGGATCTCCGGGCCGCTGATGGATCGGTTCGACCTGCGCATCGAGGTGCCCGCGGTCGACTGGCGCGAGCTGGATCTGCCCGCGGCGGGCGACAGTTCCGCCACGGTGGCGGCGCGGGTGGCGGCGGCGCGCGAGATTCAAGGCCGTCGTTTCGCCGATCATCCGCAGATCCGGGTCAATGCCGAGGCCGAGGGCGTGGTGCTCGATGAGATCGCCGCCCCCGATGCCGAGGGGCGGGAGTTGCTTGGCAAGGTCGCGGCGCGTTTCGGGCTGACCGCGCGCGGCTATCACCGGGTGCTGCGCACGGCGCGGACGATTGCCGATCTGGACGGCTCGGATCAGGTCCGCGCGCCGCATCTGGCCGAGGCGGTCAGCTACCGTCTGACCTTTGCGGCGGCACGGTAAGGACGCGGGTGACGAAACGGGCCGTGTCGCGCAGGGCCTCGCGCGATTCGGGGATCAGCCCGTCCATCATCTGCCAGGCATGCGGCACGCCGGGCCAGAGCTGCAGCAATACCTCGGTCCCCGCCTGGCGCAGTTTCTCCTCCATCCGCAGTGCGTCATCGGTCAGGATCTCGGTTTCCGAGGTCTGCAGCAGCACCGGCGGACAGCCGGGGAAGTCGGCAAAGATCGGCGAGGCCTCGGGGTCGTCGGCCGGATGGCCCTGCAGGTAGAATTGCGCGGCGTCGGGCAGACGGTGCCCCGCCAGCATCGGGTCGGCGGCGGCGTTGTCCCGCACCGAGGGCGAGGCCCCCGTCAGATCGAACCAGGGCGAAAAAGCAAAGGCCCCGGCGGGCGGGGTGCCCCTGGCACAGAGTTTCGCAAGCAGCGCAAAGGCCAGCGCCGCCCCGGCGCTGTCGCCAGAAAGCACAAGGTTTTCAGGCCTGTAACCCTGCGAGATCAGCGCGTCCCAGATCGCTTGCGCATCGCGCAGGGCGGCGGGGAAGGGATGCTCGGGCGCCAGGCTGTAGCTGGGGGCGATCACCGTGACCCCGGCCAGTTTCGCCAGCCGCGACAGCATCGGCAGATGCGTCTGCGGGCTGCCCGCAAGGAAGACGCCGCCATGGAAATGCACCACGGCCAGGCCTTCGCGGGGGCTGCCCGCCCGGATCGACAGCGCCGGCCGCCCGGCCAGATCAAGCGGCATCGCCACGCTGCCCGGCGCGGGGCGCAGCGCGATCCGGGTGAAGCGCTCCATCGCCGCGCGCAGCTCGGCCGGATCGGTCATCTTCGCCAGCCGCGGCTTGGTGAACAGCCGCAGGCCAAGGGTCAGCATCCGCGCGCGCAGGCTCATCACAGACCCCGCTTCGCCTCGATCACCTGCCAGATCTTCTCGGCGACATTGGTGCCGTCGAAGCGCTCCAGCTCTTGAATCCCGGTGGGCGAGGTCACGTTGATCTCGGTCAGCCAGTCGCCGATCACGTCGATGCCGACGAAGATCTGCCCCTTTTCGCGCAGGGTCGGGCCGATGGCGGCGCAGATTTCGCGTTCGCGGTCCGTCAGCTGCGTCGGCTCGGGGCGGCCGCCCACATGCATGTTCGAGCGCGTCTCGCCCGCCGCAGGCACGCGGTTGATCGCGCCCACGGGCTCGCCATCGACCAGAATGATGCGCTTGTCGCCCTTGATCACGGCCGGAACATATTTCTGCACGATCATCGGCTCGCGGTTGATCGAGGTGAAGAGTTCGTGCAGCGAGGCCAGGTTGCGGTCGTTCGGGTCAAGCCGGAACACCCCCGCGCCGCCATTGCCGTAAAGCGGTTTCAGGATCACGTCGCCATGCTCGGCCTTGAAATCGCGAATCACCGTCAGATCGCGGGCGATCAGCGTCGGCGGCGTCAGGTCGGGGAAATCGAGCACGAGCAGCTTCTCGGGGTAATTGCGCACCCAGAACGGATCGTTGACGACCAGCGTCTTCGGATGGATGCGGTCGAGCAGATGAGTCGTGGTGATATAGCCCATGTCGAAGGGCGGATCCTGCCGCAGCCAGACGACATCCATCTCGGCCAGATCGATTTCGGCCTCGGCGCCCAAGGTGAAATGGTTGCCTTGCTCTCGCCGCACGCTGAGCGGCCAGCCCCGCGCCAGCACCCGCCCCTGCCGATAGATCAGCCGGTCGGGCGTGTAATAGAACAACGCATGACCGCGCTCCTGCGCTTCAAGCGCGATGCGGAACGTGCTGTCCCCGTTGATGTTGACGGCCGCAATCGGGTCCATCTGGAATGCAACTTTCAAGGCCATGACGCCCCCTTTCGTTGCCTCCTTGATGCCTTGCGGACCGCCGCGATGCAATGTCGCTAGTCGAACTGATAGGCGTTTTGCAAGATCTCGATCCGCCCCGTCGCGTCCACGAGGGCGACGTCGAAGCGCATGTCGAGATTGGCGCAATCGGGTGTGCCCGACACGAATTCCTCGGCAGAGAGACAGATTCGCTCCAGCTGTCTGCGGCTGATCCGTTCGACCGCCCGGGCATGGGTGTCGGCTTTCTTCACCTCGATGAAGATGACCTTGTCCCCCTCGCGGGCGATCAGGTCGATTTCGCCACCGTAACGGCCGCGCCAGCGTTGTGCGGCGATCCGGCCGCCGCCGCGCTGATAGACGGCAGCCACCTGATGCTCTGCGGCAAGTCCCGCGTGATATGCCAGTGCCCCGCCCATCACACTCTCTCCATTGCCAGCGCGCGCTGATAGACCTCGCGCCGGGGCAAACCCAGCATCTCGGCCACTTCCGCTGCCGCGTCCTTCACGCTCAGGCGCTGCAGACGATCCCGCAGCGCGGCTTCGACATCTTCGGGGCCAAAGCGCGGCGCCCGGGAGCGATCAACCAGAACGACGATCTCGCCCTTGATCGGCGTATCGGCGCAGCTTGCCACCAGATCCGACAGGGTTCCGCGCCGGACCTCCTCGAATCGCTTGGTCAGTTCGCGGCACAGCACCGCTTCCCGATCCGCGCCCAATTCTGAGGCCAGATCGGTTAACATTTCCTTAACACGCTTGGGCGATTCATAGAAAACAAGCGTCGCCGGAACCTGCGCGAATTCGGCAATCCATTTGCGCCGCGCCTGGGCGGTATTGGGCGGAAACCCCGCGAACAGGAACCGATCCGAAGGCAGACCCGAAACGGTCAGTGCAGCCAGCACGGCAGAAGGTCCCGGGGCGGCAAAGACGCGATGCCCCGCTGCGATCGCCGCACGGCCGAGCTGAAAGCCCGGATCCGCCACCAGCGGCGTGCCGGCTTCAGAGGCGTAAGCCACCGCCTTGCCCTCGGCCAGCGCGGCCAGCAGACGGGGCCGCACCGCCTCGCCGTTGTGGTCGTGATAGGCGACAAGCGGCCGCCCCCCCAGCGGGATGCCGTGAATGTCCATCAGATGGCGCAGGGTCCTTGTGTCCTCGGCCGCCAGCACGTCAGCCTCGCGCAGGATGTCGAGGCCGCGCAGCGTGATGTCGCGCGCCGCGCCGATCGGCGTCGAGACGAAATGCAGCCCCGGTGCGGGCTTGCGGCCCGCGGGCCCGTATTCCTCCAGGGCGGTGCGTTGCGGTTCGAGGTCGTCTTCTGGCTGCGTCATCGATCCGCCTGGCGTTTCCGAGTCAAGTTTACTTCACGCGGCGAAACGCTTACGGTTCGCCCAATTCCCCCCGCCGGAACGGAGGCCGCTCTCATGTTCGCTGCTTTGCGCACCCCCCGCAACCCCCTGCTGATCTGCGTCACCCTGGTCTCGGCCCTGCTTGTCGCGGCCTGCCAGCCGGTTCCCGGCACCGGCAGCGGGCCAAGCGTCGAGGCCGGTACCGCCGTTCCGGTGGCGTTGCTCGTCCCTGCGGGCTCGGGCAATACCGGCGACGAGACCCTTGCCGCCTCGCTCAAGCAGGCGGCGCAGCTGGCGATTTCCGACCTCAATGGCGTGAAGATCGACCTGCGCGTCTACAACACCGGCGCAGGCCCCGAACAGGCCGCGGCGATGGCCACGAAGGCCGTCGACGAGGGCGCGAAGATCATCCTTGGCCCGGTCTTTGCCGAATCCGCCAATGCCGCGGGCCTCGCCGTCGCCAGCCGCGGCGTCAGCGTGCTGTCGTTCTCGAACAACACCGACATCGCGGGCGGCAACGTCTTCGTGCTCGGGCCGACCTTCCCCAATACCGCGAACCGGCTCGCCCAGTTCGCCAGCGCGCAGGGCAAGCGCAGCATCCTGATCGTGCATGACCAGACCCCGGCGGGCACGATCGGCGCGGGCGCGGTGCAATCGGCTGTCGCCCGGTCCGGCGCGGCGGTGGCGGGCATCGCCTCCTATCCGTTCTCGCAGCAAGGCATCATCGAGGCGATGCCGACGATCTCGGGCCGGGTCAAGGCAGGCGGCGTCGATGCGATCTTCCTGACCGCCGATACCGCGGGGGCGCTGCCGCTGCTGGCGCAGATGCTGCCCGAAAACGGCGTCAACCCCGGTCAGGTCAAGTTCATCGGCCTGACGCGCTGGGACATTCCCTCGGCGACGCTGGCGCTGCCCGGGCTGCAGGGCGGCTGGTTCGCGATGCCCGATCCGAACCTGAACAGCCGCTTCAAGGAACGCTACGAGACCGCCTTCGGCGCCGCGCCGCATCCGATCGCCGGGCTCGCCTATGACGGCATCGCCGCGATCGGCGCGCTGGTGAAATCGGGCCGTCCCGATGCGCTTGGCCGGGCCGCGCTGACCCAGCCCTCGGGCTTCGTCGGCGTCAACGGCATCTTCCGGCTGCGCCCCGACGGCACCAACGAGCGCGGCCTTGCCGTCGCCGAAATCCGCAACGGTCAGGCCGTGGTGATCGACGCCGCCCCCCGTTCCTTCGGCATGGCCGGGTATTGATCCCGGCCTTCCCGCCGCCGAAATCCGCCGCCGAAAGGCCCCAAGCATCATGAGACGCACGTGAGCGACAGCGCCAGACCCGCCCCGGCCGACACCGGGGCGCACCTGCTTTTCGACCTGCCCGCCCTGACCGCCCGGCTGGATGCCAGCCTGCAGGACGCCGACGCCCGCAACATCCGCGCCGAGACGGTCCGCTTCCTTCTGGCCGAGCGCGAGGCCGCCCTGCCGCGCATCATCGCCGATTTCGGCACCCATCCGCGCCGGGCCGGAGAGACCGTCGCCGCCTATGCTGCGATGACCGACGGGCTTGTCCGCGCCGTCTTTCACGTCGCCACCACCCGGCTGCATCCGCTGCAGGCGCCGACCGCGGCCGAAGGCCTCTCGGTCCTCGCCGTCGGCGGCTATGGCCGCGCCGAGATGGCGCCCTTTTCCGATGTCGATCTGCTGTTCCTGACGCCCTGGAAGATCACCCCCTGGGCGGAAAGCGTGATCGAGAGCATGCTTTACATGCTGTGGGATCTGAAGCTGAAGGTCGGCCATTCCTCGCGCACGGTGGAAGACTGCATCCGGCTGGGCCGCGAAGACATCACCATCCGCACCGCGCTTTTGGAAAACCGCTATCTCGATGGCGATGCGGCGCTGGCCGAGCGGCTGAACCAGACCCTGCGCAACGATCTGTTCAAGGGCACCGGCCCCCAGTTCATCGAGGCGAAACTGGCCGAGCGGTCGGAACGCCACCGCCGTCAGGGCGGGCAGCGCTATGTGCTGGAACCCAACGTCAAGGAGGGCAAGGGCGGTCTGCGCGATCTGCAGACGCTGTACTGGATCGCGAAATACCTGCACGGGGTCAATGACACCGCCGATCTGGTCGGCCTTGGCGTCTTCACCGCCGAGGAATATGCGGTCTTTCAGGAGGCCGAGGATTTCCTTTGGGCGGTGCGCTGCCATCTGCATCTGATCGCCAACCGCGCCTCGGACCAGCTCTCCTTCGACGCGCAGGTCGAGGTGGCGCGGCGCATGGGCTTTGCCGATGCCGCGGGCCGTCGCGGCGTCGAGGTCTTCATGCAGCATTACTTCCGCCATGCGACCCGGGTGGGGGAGCTGACGCGGGTCTTCCTCACCGTGCTCGAGGCGCAGCATGCGAAACCGGCGCCGGTGCTGAAGCGGCTCTTTCGCCGCAAGAAACCGCTGAAAGCGCCGTTCCTTGACGATATTTCCCGCGTCAACGTCGCCGATACAAGGGCTTTTCTGGCCGATCCGCTGAACTTTCTGCGCATCTTCGAGGAAGCCCTGCGCACCAACATGCTGCTGCATCCCGATGCGATGCGGCTGATCGCGGCCAATCTGGACCGGATCGACGACCAGCTGCGCGACAGCCGCGAGGCCGCGCATATCTTCCTCGATCTGCTGCTCAAGCATGGCAACCCGGAACGGGTGCTGCGGCGGATGAACGAGCTGGGTCTGCTGGCCGCCTATATCCCGGAATTCGAGCCGATCGTGGCGATGATGCAGTTCAACATGTATCACAGTTACACGGTGGACGAGCATACGATCCAGTGCATCTCGACGCTGGCGCAGATCGAACGGCGCGAGTTGAACGAGGAATTGCCGCTTTCGTCGCATATCCTCGACGAGGGGGTGAACCGGCGCGTGCTTTATGTGGCGCTTTTGCTGCATGACATCGGCAAGGGTCGGCCCGAGGATCACTCGATCCTCGGCGCCCAGATCGCCCGCAAGGTGGCGCCGCGGCTGGGGCTTTCGCCCGAGGACTGCGAGACGGTCGAATGGCTGATCCGCCATCACCTTTTGATGTCGGACGTGGCGCAGAAACGCGACCTGTCCGATCCGCGCACGATCCGCGATTTCGCCAAGCGGGTGAAGACGCGCAAGCGGCTGGATCTTTTGACCGTGCTGACCGTCTGCGACATTCGCGGCGTCGGGCCGAATGTCTGGAACAACTGGAAGGCGACGCTGCTGCGCCGGCTTTATTCCGACACCACCCGGGCGCTGGAACACGGGCTTGAGGCGGTGAACCGCGAGCAACGCTCGGACGCGGCGAAAAAGGCCCTGCGCGAGGCGTTGTCGGGCTGGGATCCGCGCGACATCCGCACCGAGCTGGCCCGGCATTACGACCCCTATTGGCAGGGGCTGGGCACGGCCACGCAGGCGATCTTTGCCGAGATGCTGCGCGGCCTTGGCGATGATGAAATCCGCATCGACCTGCATCCCGACCCCGATCACGATGCGACGCGGGCGGCCTTTGCGCTGTCCGATCACCCGGGGATCTTTTCGCGGCTGGCGGGGGCCTTGGCGCTGGTCGGCGCGAACGTCGTCGATGCGCGGACCTATACCTCGAAGGACGGCTATGCGACCGCCGTCTTCTGGGTGCAGGACAGCGAGGGCCACCCCTATGAGGCCGCGAAACTGCCGCGGCTTCGGGGCATGATCGAAAAGACGCTGAAGGGCGAGGTGGTGGCCCGCGACGCGCTGAAGGATCGCGACAAGATCAAGAAGCGCGAACGCGAATTCCGCTTTCCGACCCATATCACCTTCGACAACGAGGGCTCCGACATCTACACGATCGTCGAGGTCGACACCCGCGACCGGCCCGGGCTGCTGTACGATCTGACCCGCGCGCTGGCCTCGTCGAACATCTATATCGCCTCGGCCGTGATCGCGACCTATGGCGCGCAGGTGGTCGACACCTTCTATGTCAAGGACATGTTCGGCCTGAAGCTGCATTCGGGGCAGCGACAGGAATCGCTGGAAAAACGGCTGCGCGACGCGATCATCCGCGGCGCCGAGCGGGCGGGGCAGGCATGAGCGGGCGGCTGCTGCGCAGCGTCGCGACGCTGGGAAGCTGGACGCTCGTCTCGCGTGTGGCCGGTTTTGCCCGTGACGTGCTGATGGCGGCTTACCTCGGCGCGGGGCCGGTGGCGGATGCCTTCAACATCGCATTCAAGCTTCCCAACATGTTCCGCAGGCTGTTTGCGGAAGGCGCCTTCAACCTCGCCTTCGTGCCGATCTATGCCAAGAAGCTCGAAAGCGGTGAAGATGCGGATGCGTTCGCGCAAAATGCATTCTGGGGGCTTGCGAGCTTCCTGACGCTCTTTGTCGTGATCGGCACCCTGGCGATGCCCTGGCTGGTCTGGGCGCTGGCCTCGGGCTTTGCAGGCGATGCACGGTTCGACATGGCGGTGGATTTCGGCCGCATCACCTTTTGCTACATCGGCTTCATCTCGCTTTTCGCGATGCTCTCGGGCCTGCTCAACGCCCATGGCCGCTTTGCCGAAAGCGGCTTCGTGCCGGTGCTGATGAACCTTGTCTTCATCGCGGCGATGCTGCTGGCGCGGCAGATGGGCTGGGAGATGGGGCAGACGCTTGCCTGGACCGTGCCGATTACCGGCGTCGCGCAGCTTGGCTGGACGCTTTATGCGGCGCGTCGGCTCGGCTTCGTGCCGGGGCTACGTGTGCCGCGCCTCAACCCGGATTTTCGCCGCCTCCTCGTGCTTGCCGGGCCGGCCCTGCTTACGGGCGGCGTGGTACAGATCAACCTGCTTGTCGGCTCGCAGGTCGCTTCGGGCACGGTGGGCGCGGTGTCCTGGCTTGGCTATGCCGACCGGCTTTACCAGTTGCCGCTTGGCGTCGTGGGCATCGCGATCGGCACGGTGCTGTTGCCGGTGCTCTCGCGTCATCTGCGCGCGGGCGAGGATGATCTGGCGCGCGACAGCTTCTCGCGCGGGGCAGAGATGGCCCTCTTTCTCACCCTGCCCGCCGCCGTGGCGCTGGTGGTGATCTCCACCCCGCTGATTTCGGTGCTCTATGACCGCGGCGCCTGGCGGCCCGAGGATACCGTGGCCACCGCCCTGGCGCTGGCCGCCTATGGCCTTGGCCTGCCCGCCTTCGTGCTGCAAAAGGTGCTGCAGCCGCTTTACTACGCGCGCGAGGATACCCGCCGCCCGTTCCACTATGCGCTGGTTTCGATGGGGGTGAACGCGGCTTTCGCCGTCGGCATGATGCCGGTGATGGGCTTTGTCGCCGCCGCCCTGGCCACCACGGTCTCGGGCTGGGTGATGGTCGGCCAGCTCTGGTGGGGGGCGCGGAAAATGGGCGATGCCGCCCGCCCCGATGCCCGCTTCTGGCGCAGGCTGTGGCGGATCGGACTGGTCTCGGGCGTGATGGGCGTGCAGCTTTGGTTTACCGCCGATTGGCTTGCGCCGCAGCTGGCACAGCCGGGCGGGGCCCGCTGGGGGGCGCTGGGCCTTCTGTGCGGCTCGGGCATCGCGCTTTACTTCGCGCTGGGCGCGGCGCTGGGCGCCTATGGTCTGGGGGAACTCAAGGGGATGCTGCGCCGCCGCCGGGGCTGATCAGCGCTTGCGCAGCTTGCGCAACAGGTGCCGCCAGCCGCCCGGGGCGACGAAGAAGCTGATCAGGAACCCGGCGCCGAAGCCGGAAAATTCCGCGATCCAGTCCGGCCCGATGCCGAACAGCGCGCCAAAGACGATCTGGATCCCCGCCAGCATCCCGATCAGCGAAAACGCCCGCATCCGGGCCGGATTGCCCGGCCCCAGCCGCATCCACAGGATCCAGGTGAAGGCGCCGATCAGCCCGTAGGCCCCCGGATAGCCGCCGATCAGCATCATCTGGGTGAAGGGCAACAGCGCATAGACCAGCGCGCCGACCAGGGTCGATCCCAGAAACACCGCCGCGACGGCCCAGCCCGGAAACACCTCGCCGACGAATTTGCCGATCGCCAGGACGAAGACCACCACCATCGCCGCATGGGTCAGGCTCAGATGGACAAAGGCATAGCTGACGAGCCGCGCCAGATCCGGCAGCGACCAGAGCCCGATCTCGGCCATCTGGCGAAAGCCAACCGGATCGAAGCCAAGCTGACCCAGGATCGCCAGCCGCCACCCCATCGCCTGCGGCCCCAGGGCGCCCGTGCCGCCCAGCGCGAACAGGATTTCCGTCACGATGATCGGGGCTGACAGCAGCCAGACCACGGGGGGAAGCGGGTTCAGCGGTTGCTCGTCATGGCCGTGGTGCATTGTCCCTCCTTTGGGGGTGTCATTGACGCCCCGCGCCCTTTAGCGATAAGCGCAAGACATCCGAATTTCCAGCCCGGAGCGCCCGAGATGTCCGAACAGTCGCAACCTACCCCCGAAGAGATCAACGCCAAGTTCACGCCGCGGATCTTTTCCGGCATCCAGCCCTCGGGCAACCTGACGCTGGGCAATTATCTGGGCGCGCTCAAGCGCTTCGCCGAAAAGCAGGACGAGGGCATCGAGACGATCTATTGCCTGGTCGATCTGCATGCGATCACCGTCTGGCAAGATCCCGAGGCGCTGAAGAAACAGACCCGCGAGGCGGCGGCGGCCTTCATCGCCTCGGGCATCGACCCGGCGCGCTCGGTGCTGTTCAACCAAAGCCAGGTTTCGGGCCATGCGGAACTGGGCTGGCTTCTGAACTGTGTCGCGCGGATGGGCTGGATGAACCGCATGACGCAGTGGAAGGACAAGGCGGGCAAGAATGCGGAAAAGCAGTCGCTCGGGCTATTCGCATACCCGTCGCTGATGGCGGCCGACATTCTGCTTTATCACGCGACGATGGTGCCGGTGGGCGAGGATCAAAAGCAACATGTGGAGCTGACCCGCGACATCGCCGCGAAGTTCAACCATGATTACGGCGTCGATTTCTTCCCGGCGCCCCTGCCGCTGATCGAGGGCGTCGCGACCCGGGTGATGAGCCTGCGCGATGGCAGCAAGAAGATGTCGAAATCGGATCCGTCCGATGCGAGCCGGATCAACCTGACCGACGATGCCGACACGATCGCGAAGAAGTTCCGCAAGGCGGTGACCGATCCCGAGCCGCTGCCCGAGAGCCTTGAGGGCCTCGAGGGCCGGGCCGAGGCGCGCAACCTGGTGAACATCTATGCGGCGCTGGCCGACAAGACCCCCGCCGAGGTGGTGGCCGAATATGCCGGGCAGGGCTTCGGGGTGTTCAAACCGGCGCTGGCCGATCTGGCGGTGTCGAAGCTGGAACCGATCTCGACCGAGATGAGCCGGCTGATGAACGACCCGGCCGAGATCGACCGGATCCTGGGGCAGGGCGCCGCGAAGGCCGATGCGATCGCCCAGCCGATCCTGCAAAAGACGCTCGAAATCATGGGGATGATCCGCTCGCGATAAGCGGCCAGGGCGGGGGCTCTGCCCCCGCACCCCCGGGATATTTGGAGCAAGATGAAAGGGATCGGTTTCATCTTGCCCCAAATATCCCGGGGGGTGAATGAGCGCAGCTCAGAGGGGGGCAGCGCCCCCCTGCGCCGGTGCGGCCTTCGCCTCGGCCCGGGGGTAAAGCCGCGCCATCGTCACGCCGCGGGCGAGGTTCAGCACCATCAGCGCCGCCCAGAGCCCGTGATTGCCGAAAGCCGGGATCAGCGCGCAGAGCGCGGCGATGTAGATCGCCACCGACAGCAGCATCGCGTTGCGCATCTCGCGCGTCAGCGTCGCGCCGATGAAGATGCCGTCGAACATCCAGGCGGCAATGCCAAGAAGCGGCGCCAGCCCCATCCAGGGCAGATAGGTCCGGGCGGTGTCCCGCACCTCGGGCGCGGTGGTCATCATGTCGATGATCGCGCCGCCGAAGATCAGGAATACCGCCGAAAGCAGCGCCGCGCCCGCCACGCCCCATTGCGAGGCGACCACGGCGGCACGGCGCAACCGGGCCGGAGACCGCCCGCCCACCGCCTGTCCGACCAGGCTTTCCGCCGCGAAGGCGAAACCATCCAGCGCATAGGCGGTGAGGCTCAGAAACTGCAGCAGAACCTGATTGGCGGCGAGGTTCACATCACCCTGACCCGCGCCCAGAAACAGGAAGGCGGTGAAGCTGCCCTGCAGGATCACCGAGCGGATCATGATGTCGCCGTTCACCCGCGCCATCTGTTTCAGCGGCGCGGCGGCAAGGATCACCGCCCGGCTCAGTCCCGGCACAAGGGCCGGGCGGGCAAGCCAGAGCGCCAGCCCCAGCCCCGAAAGCTCCGCGATCAAGGTGGCTGCTGCCACCCCCTTGACCCCCCAGCCAAGGCCGAGGACGAACCACAGATCTAGCCCGACATTCAGCCCGTTCATCAGAAGTTGCAGCGCCAGCACGGCGCGGGTGCGTTCGACCGCGATCAGCCAGCCGGTGAAAGCGTAAAGCGAGATCGTCGCGGGCGCCCCCCAGATCCGGATCGACAGATAGTCGCGCGCCAGTGTCTCGACCTCGTCCGAGGCGGGGGCGATCTGAAAGGCGGCCCAGAGCATCGGCGCCTGCAGCGCGATCAGGCACAGGCCCGCAGTGAGCCCGATCCCGACGGCGCGGATCAGCCCGGCCGAGACTTCAAGAGTGTCGCCCTCGCCCTTGGCCTGCGCGACAAGGCCGGTCGTGCCCATGCGCAGAAAGCCGAAGATCCAGTAGACCGAGGCCAGCACCACCGCGCCGATGCCGACGGCACCGATCGGTGCGGCCTGTCCGATCTGGCCCACCACTGCCGTATCGACCGCGCCCAGAAGCGGCACGGTCGCATTCGAAATCACGATCGGCGCCGCGATGCGCAGCACCCGGCCGTGCGTGACCGGGGTCATTCCTCCCGGTCCGGCATCAGGAAATGCCCGGTCGCCTGGGCGAACAGCTTCGCGCGGTTGTCCTGCCAGGCCTCGACATGCACCGAGGCATAGCGCCGCCCGGAGCGGTTCACCCGCGCCCGCGCATAGGCGTCGCGCGGCAGGCCGGAGCGCAGGTAATCGACGGTGAAATCGATCGTCTTCGGCAGCCGCGGCAGGACCGGATCGGGGGCGGAAAGATCGATCCGCCCGGCCTCCATGTCTTCCCAAAGCAGGGTCCAGGACAGTTCCATGATCGCCGACACCTCGAGGAAGGCCGCCGTCACCCCGCCGTGAATCGCCGGAATGAACGGGTTGCCGATCAGCTTGTCGTCATAGGGCAGGACCGCGGTCAGCTCGTCGCCGCGGCGGTCGAATTCGATGCCGAGAAAGCGGATATAGGGCACGCCGGAGACCAGCGCGCGCAGGGCGGCATCGCGGCGGCCCTTGACCAGATGCACGGGTTCGGGTTTCGGACGGCTCATTTTGCCCCCCCTTTCGGGCGTTCGACGGTAAAGGCGCCGGTGGCCGAGGCGACGGGCAGGCCCGCTTCCTCGTCATGGGCGGTTGCGCGCAAAAACGCCACGGTGCGGGTGATGTGATAGACCTCGGCCCGGGCGGTGATGCGCTGGCGCGGCGTCGCCGTACGCATGTAATCGATGCGCAGGTCGATCGTGGCGGTGCCTGCGGGCGCCTCGGGGTGGCTCATCACCGCGGCGCCGCAGCAGGTGTCGAGCAGCGCCGAGACCGCGCCGCCGTGAATGACCCCGGTGCGCGGATCGCCCACCAGATCCTCGCGCCAGTCCATCGACAGTTCCGCCGCGCCGCCGCCGATCGCCTCAAGCCGCATCCCCAGGGCGCGGGCATGCGGGATCGCCTCGATGAACATCCGCGCCTGTTTCAGCTTGCTGTCGTCCATGTGCCCTCCGGTTTTGGCCACGATGCCGTGGCGTTGCGACCATGGCAAGCCGCCCCGCGCGCGAGAGTGGTTGATGCTGCGTCAACCGCGCGTTAGCTTCGCCCCCGAGGGGGAGCAAGCCATGGCAGAGGTGCTGAGCTTCAAGGAAATGTGCGCGCGGTTCGACGTCACGCCGCGGACGCTGCGCTATTACGAATATATCGAGCTGCTCTCGCCGCAAAAGGAGGGCAGGGCACGCTATTACGGGCCGCGCGAAGTGGCGCGGATGACGCTGATCCTGCGCGGCCGTCGCTTCGGGTTCAGTCTGGAAGAGCTGCGGCAGTGGCTTTTGATCTATGACCATCAGGGCACCGAAGCGCAGAACCGCGCCTGGATCGCGCTGGCCGACCGGCAGCTGGGCGTCTTGGACAAGCAGCTGGAGGAGTTGCAGGCGGCGGTCACCGACCTGCGCGCGCTGCGCGACGATGTCGCGCGCATCCTGACCGACTGAGCCTCGAATCGGCCCCCGCGCGGGGGCCTTTTTCACTTTGTGCGATCGCTTGGCCCGCGTTTTGCGGGGAACGGATTTTCCATTTTTCCGGGCTTTTCCGTCTGACATTACGTCAAGGTCACCGTGACGCGACGTTACAGTGACGCGAACGTCAACCAAACTTGTAATGTGATGGTGGAAGCTCGGTCTGCCGCCTTACGTTACGCAAAGGGAATCAAGGGGCGGCATGATGAGCGACGACAGAATGACGATCCGCGAGATGTGCGATGCGTTCGAGGTGACGCCCCGCACCTTGCGGTTCTACGAGGCGAAGGAGCTGCTGTTTCCGCTGCGCGAGGGGCAGAAACGGCTGTTCACCCGGCGCGACCGGGCACGGCTGAAACTGATCCTGCGCGGCAAGCGCTTCGGCTTCAGCCTTGAGGATATTCGTCAGCTGCTGGACCTTTATGACATGGGGGACCAACAGAAGACGCAGATGGCCGAGACGCTGAAACTGGCGCGTCAGCGGCTGCGGGAGATGGAGCGTCAGCGCGACGAACTCGGTCAGGCGATCGAGGAGTTGGCGACGCAGATCGCCTGGGGCGAGGAGAGGTTTGCCGGCATGGCCGAGTGATCCCCGCCCCCGGCCGAACGGACAAGGGAGAGGACCATGCCGAGCTATACCGCAAATATCCGCGACATGCAGTTTGTGCTGCACGAGCTTCTGAAGATCTCCGGGCAGGATGTGCCCGGCTATGCCGACCTTGAGCGCGAGTTCACCGAGGCCGTGCTGGACGCGGCGGGCAAGGTCGCCTCGGAGGTGCTGGCGCCGCTGAATGCGGTGGGCGACACTCAGGGCTGCAAGCTGGAAAACGGCGCCGTCCGCACGCCTACGGGCTTTGACAAGGCTTTCGCCGCGATGAAAGAGGGCGGCTGGACCGCGCTTGATTGCAACCCCGATTACGGCGGGCAGGGCATGCCCTATGTGATCAACTGCGCCGTGGGCGAGATGTTCGTTTCCGCCAACATGGCCTTCAACATGTATCAGGGCCTGACGCATGGCGCGGTCTCGGCGATCGAGGCGCATGGCACGGACGACCAGAAGGCGACCTATCTGCCGAAGATGGTGGCCTGCGACTGGACGGGCACGATGAACCTGACCGAGCCGCATTGCGGCACCGATCTGGGGCTGTTGCGCACCAAGGCCGAGCCGCAGGCGGACGGGTCTTACAAGATCACCGGCACGAAGATCTTCATCTCGGCGGGCGATCACGATCTGGCCGAGAACATCATCCATCTGGTGCTGGCCAAGGCGCCGGGCGGCGGCGAGGGGACGAAGGGGATTTCGCTGTTCATCGTGCCGAAGGTGCTGGTGAATGCGGATGGCAGCTTGGGGGCGCGCAATGCGGTCTCGGTCGGCAAGGTCGAGCACAAGATGGGCATTCACGGCTCGGCCACCTGCGTGATGAACTATGACGGCGCCACGGGCTATCTGCTTGGCGATCTGCACAAGGGCATGCGCGCGATGTTCACGATGATGAACGAGGCGCGCCTGGGCGTGGGTCTGCAGGGCTATGCGGTGGCGGAAGCCGCCTATCAGGCCGCGGTGGCCTATGCCAAGGACCGGCTGCAGGGGCGCGCCGTGACCGGCGTCGCCAATCCCGCCGGTCCGGCCGATCCGCTGATCGTGCATCCCGACATCCGCCGCGCGCTGATGGATCAGAAGAGCTTCCTGGAGGGGGCGCGGGCCTTCACCTTCTGGGGCGCGACGCTGATCGACCGCGCGCATGGGCTGAAAGATGCCGAGGCCGAGGGGCTGATCTCGCTGATGACGCCGGTGATCAAGGGCTTCCTGACCGACAAGGGCTTCGAGTCCAGCGTTCTGGCGCAGCAGGTCTGGGGCGGGCATGGCTATATCGAGGAACAGGGCATGAGCCAGTTCGTCCGCGATGCCCGGATCACCATGATCTACGAGGGCGCGAACGGGGTGCAGGCGCTGGACCTTGTCGGGCGCAAGCTGGCGGCCGAGGGCGGCAAGCCGCTGATGGGCTTCTTCGAGATGGTCAAGGCCGAATGCAAGGCGCATGACGGCGACGAGCGGATGAAGCCTTTCACCGATCCGCTGAAGGTGGCCTCGAAGCAGATGCAGGCGGCGGGGATGTTCTTCCTGCAGAATGCGGCGAAGAACCCGGATGCGGCGCTTTCGGGCAGCTATGACTTCATGCATCTGATGGGGCATGTCTGCCTTGGCCTGATGTGGACGCGGATGGCGGCGGCCGCACATGCGGCGCTGGAGGGCGGCGCCTCGGATCGCGCCTTCTACGAGGCGAAGATCACCACCGGGCGCTATTACATGGCGCGGCACCTGCCCGCCTGCGCGCTGCATCTGGCGCGGATCGAAAGCGGCTCGGAGACCGTGATGGGGCTGTCGGTCGATCAGTTCTGATCCGGGCGCGGGTTTCGCCGGGGGGGTGGGGCCCCGGGGCCCCCGGGGGGGGGGGGGGGGGGGGGG
>NZ_SWJZ01000079.1 GCF_005144475.1 Rhodobacter capsulatus
ATCGTGACCGAGGCGCTGCGCGATCTGGCCCGCTGGCTCTACCGCCAGCTTCAGGCCGAATACGAGCACCTCACCTCGGATGAGGCAATCGAAGAGGGGATCATCGTCAACGCGTATACCTTCACCGAAGAGGGGCGGCGCTTCGGGTGATGGCTGCAGAGAGGATTTCGTTCGTCATCATCTGCGCACGGGTCCGAAGGTCCAGAAATCCCTCCGAGATCAGCAATTTCTCTGTGACCGAGTCGACGAGCCTTGGATTCATCTTCTCGGTCACCAAGAGCGCTGCCTGACAGGCCTCGGGAAACCGGGAACACGCCTCGATGACATAATCGAGGCCCCTTGCCTGAGCGACGGCCGCAATGTCGAACATGTCCCGCGGTTGCAGGTGCGATCCACGGAAAACCACCTTCTTCGCAAGAATTTCGGCCGGGGTCTCAAGTTTTAGGCTTCGTCCGTGGATCTGAGTGGTCACGAAGGGGTCTTGGGTGACCGGTGCGCAGCAGATGAAGTCGATCTCACCGACGCCGTCGAACACGATCTTCAAGGCGCGCGTGCCATCGGTTTCGTAATCGCTCGCGGCGAGCGTCAGATCATACCCCTGCGTTTCGGGGTTCAGATAGGGCAAATATTGGGCATCATCGATGAAGAGGTCGATGTCGTGGCTCTCTCGATGCCCGATCTGGAGCATCAGGGCGGTGCCGCCCCCGAAGCTCCAGTTGGACATGCCGATACCCTGACTATTCGCCTGGTCGATGATCGCCATTGCAACGTCGAAAAGCTCGGGCCAGCGGCTTGGTTGAGGGGTGTTCATTCAGATCGCGAGCGGCAGTTCGTATCCGGCGAGATCGGAGAACTTCTTGGCGACTGCGATGACGGCGTCCCGGCTCACATTCATCTCGTCGATGAACGATTGCTGCAGTTTGGGCGACACTTCCGACAGGAAGGCGAACACGCTGCAATCGCAGGACTCGGCACTCTTGATATCGGCGATCTTCGCTGCAAGCTCCGCAGCCGTTACCAGCACGCCGTAGGGCGCGCTGACTGTCGACATCACCTTTGCGGCAACCGAGGCCATGGCATCAACTCTGTGCGGATTTCTGTTCCGTCAATGTAGTCGATGCCCCTCAACAAAGCAATAAAGCCCCGTCGGAGTTGTTTTTACCTGTTCCCGTCGATCCACTTCGACATCAGCCCCTTGTCGCGAAAGCACTCTTCCGGCACGGCGCGCCGTTTGATCCGCGCGAGTTTTTCCGCAAAGGCCACCTGCTTGGAGGTCGGCCGCTGGTCCACCTCAGACATCGGCTTCATCCGGGCTTGCGCGTCGATCCATCCGCTCAAGGTCCGGCGGTCCTGCTGCACCTCCCAAGGCAGAAGGGTCCCGTTGCGCAGGGCGAGCGATCGCGCATAGGCGATCTGCTTGGGCGTTGCGGGCAGCGCATGCGCGGTGCTTTCCATGGTCGAACTCCCTTGCTGGCTTGGCTCTCAAAATAGAACATAAAGAGAACAAATTCAAGCCAGGCGCAGGGAGACACAGGGTTGAGAGGAAGAGATTGGTCGGGAAAGGGCAGGCCTGAGGGTGCCCGAGAGAGGGTGTCCCGGGCTGGCCCTATCCCTCATTCCGGAGTTTCCCGATGACCTTTCTTCCTCCTGTTGCGCCTGTGCCGCCCGTGCGGTCTTTGGATTCGGCGCCGGCGATCCTCGCTGTTGCCGAAGCGCTGCAGTCCGATCTAGTGCAAGGCACGCCGATCGACGCTGCGCGTTTGCGGTTTGAGATGGAGCGCACCTTTGGTGGCTCCGATGCGTCGGGTGCTTGGGATTGGAAGCTCGCCTATGAGGCGGGCGAGGTGGCGCTGGTCCTCTTCCTTCGGAAATTCGGTCGCGCGCTTCTCGCCCGGGCGGGTTCGCCTGGGGCGCTGCTGCCCATCCTCGCCAAGGTTGCGGGCCTTCTGCCGAGCCATACCTGTCGCTCGGAGGAGATGGAGCGGTTTCAGCAATTCTCGACGCCGCTGCCAATGGGGCTCGCGGCCTTTGCCGCGGCGCAGATCACCCCCCGTGATCTGGTGCTCGAGCCCTCAGCCGGGACCGGGCTTCTGGCGATCCTGGCCGAGATCGCGGGGGGCAGCCTTGCGCTGAACGAGCTGGCGGGCACCCGCGCCGATCTTCTGCAACAGCTCTTCCCCGGCCGCGCCGTTACCCGTTTTGACGCCGCGCAGATCGATGATCATCTCGATGCGGGGCTGCGCCCGAGCGTCATCCTGGTGAACCCGCCCTTCTCGGCCCTGGCCAATGTAGATGGCCGCACCACCGAGGCGACGGTTCGGCATTTGCGCTCAGCGCTGGCGCGCCTTGCGCCGGGCGGGCGGCTCGTCGCCATCACGGGGGCGAGCTTCGCACCCGACGCCCCGGCTTGGGCTGAGGCTTTCGCACGCCTGACGGAAACCGCGCATCTGGTGTTCACCGGATCGGTGTCGGGTGCGGCCTTTGCGAGGCATGGCACCAGCTTCGAGACGCGGCTCTCGGTCTTCGACAAATGCCGTGGCGGCGAGAAGGGCGGCATCACGGCTGACCTGCGTCCGCCGATGTCCCCGGATGTGGCGCATCTCTTGTCTCGGATCGTGACCGATGTCCCGCCGCGCCTCGCGCTCGATCAGGTTGAACCGGCGGGGCGGGGGCCTTCCTTCCCCTTCCGGGAAAACCCTGCCCCCGCCCCGCGCAGGCTCATCACCCCCGCACGCGCGACGTTTGCCGCGTGGCCCGCGCCAGTCCTGGCGCTGATCGAGGCCGAAGAGCTCGACTATACGCTGCGCGATAGCGCCGAGGATGGCGCTACGGCGCAGATGTCGGATGCGATCTACGAGACCTTCCGCCTGCAATCCATCGAAATCCCCGGCGCGGCGGCGCATCCGACCAAGCTCGTGCAATCGGCGGCGATGGCCTCGGTCGCGCCCCGGAAACCCAGCTACCGCCCCAAACTGCCCGCCGCCGTCCTGCGCGAGGGCCTGTTGTCCGACGCGCAGCTCGAAACCGTGATCTACG
>NZ_SWJZ01000080.1 GCF_005144475.1 Rhodobacter capsulatus
GACGCGCAGCTCGAAACCGTGATCTACGCGGGCGAGGCGCATTCTGCGCATCTCGCGGGATCGTGGATCGTCGATGAAACCGGCGACATGGTCTCGGCTGCGCCCGACGATGCCGCCGACGCCGTCCGCTTTCGTCGCGGCTTTTTCCTCGGCGACGGCACGGGTGCTGGCAAGGGCCGCCAGTCGGCCGGGATCCTGCTCGACAACTGGGCGCAGGGCCGCCGCAAGGCGCTCTGGATCTCGAAAAGCGACAAGCTTCTTGAGGATGCGCAACGCGACTGGTCGGCCCTTGGTCAGGAGCGGCTTCTGGTGACGCCGCTCTCGCGTTTCGCGCAGGGGCGCGACATCCCGCTGACCGAGGGTATTCTCTTCACCACCTATGCGACCCTGCGTTCTGAGGAACGCGGCGCGAAGAAATCCCGCGTCGATCAGATCGTCGACTGGCTGGGGGCGGATTTCGACGGGGTGATCCTCTTTGATGAGAGCCATGCGATGGCGAATGCCGCTGTCGCGAAGGGCGAGCGAGGTGATCAGGCCGCCTCGTTGCAGGGCAGGGCGGGTCTGCGCTTGCAGCATAGGCTGCCCAATGCCCGCGTGGTTTATGTCTCGGCGACCGGGGCCACGACGGTGCACAACCTTGCCTATGCGCAGCGCCTCGGGCTCTGGGGTGGGGACGACTTTCCTTTTGCCACTCGCGCCGAATTCGTCGAGGCGATCGAGGCCGGCGGTGTCGCGGCGATGGAGGTCCTCGCGCGCGATCTGCGCGCGCTCGGGCTCTACACTGCGCGCTCGCTTTCCTATGACGGCGTTGAATACGAGATGCTGGAACATGCGCTCACCCCCGAACAGCGCAGCATTTACGATGCCTATGCCGGGGCCTTCGCCATCATCCACAACAACCTCACCGCGGCCTTGGAAGCGGCGAACATCACCGGCGGGAGCGGCACGCTCAACCGTCAGGCCAAATCGGCTGCGCGGTCGGCCTTCGAGAGCGCCAAGCAGCGCTTCTTCGGTCATCTGCTCACCTCGATGAAACCCCCCACGCTGATCGGCGCGATCGAGGCCGATCTGGCCGCGGGCCATGCGGCGGTCGTCCAGATCGTCTCCACCGGCGAGGCGCTGATGGAACGTCGCCTGTCGGAGATCCCGACCGAAGATTGGAACGACATCCGCGTCGACATTACCCCGCGGGAATATGTGCTCGACTACCTCGCCCATTCCTTCCCGGTGCAGCTCTACGAGCCTTTCACCGACGGTGAGGGCAATGTCTCTTCCCGGCCCGTGATGCGCGACGGCCAGCCGGTCGAATGTCGCGAGGCCGCCCGCAGGCGCGATGCGCTGATCGAAAAGCTGGCATCGCTGCCGCCCGTGCCGGGGGCGCTCGACCAGATCGTGCAGCGCTTCGGCACCGATCTCGTGGCGGAGGTCACGGGCCGGTCGCGCCGGATCGTGCGCAAGGGCGAGGGGCACGCGGCGCGGCTCGTCGTCGAGGTCCGCGCCGGCTCCGCCAACCTCGCGGAAACCGCCGCCTTCATGGATGATCAAAAGCGCATCCTGATCTTCTCGGATGCGGGGGGCACCGGGCGCAGCTATCACGCCGATCTCGGCGCGAAGAACCAGCGTCTGCGGGTCCATTACCTTCTTGAACCCGGCTGGAAAGCAGATGCCGCCATCCAGGGTTTGGGCCGCACCAACCGCACCAATCAGGCGCAGCCGCCGCTCTTCCGACCGGTGGCCACCGATGTGAAGGCGGGGAAGCGGTTTTTGTCGACCATCGCGCGGCGTCTCGACACGCTCGGCGCGATCACGCGCGGTCAGCGTCAGACCGGCGGGCAGGGATTGTTCCGCCCCGAGGACAACCTCGAGAGCCCTTATGCCCGCGACGCGCTGCGTCAGCTTTACCGGCGCCTCTATCGCGGCGATGTGGCGGGTTGCTCGCTTGGCGACTTCGAGGATGCCACAGGCCTCAGCCTGACCGATGACAACGGGCTGAAGGACGACCTGCCGCCAATCACGACTTTTCTCAATCGTCTGCTCGCGCTGACGATCGACATGCAGGCCGTGTTGTTCTCGGCCTTCGAAGAGCTTCTCGATGCGCGGATCGAGGGGGCCATCGCCGCCGGGGTCTACGACCTCGGGCTCGAGACGCTGCGCGCCGAGAGCTTCCGCGTCACGGATGCCCGCGTCATCTACACCCATCCCGGTTCCGGCGCGGAAACCCAGCTTCTCACCATCGCAGAAAAGCGCCGCAACACGCCGACCGCGCTCGCGGATGCGCTCGATTGGCTCGACGACAGACAGGCACGCCTTCTGGTCAACAGTCGGTCGGGCCGGGCAGCGGTCGAGGTGCCCGCCACCAGCCTGATGCTGGATGATGGCACCATCGAGCCGCGCCTGCGGCTGATCCGTCCGACCGAGGCGGGCACGCTGCCTGCCAAGATGATGGAAGACACCCACTGGCTGGAAGCTGACCGTGCGGCCTTCACCGCCGCCTGGAGCGCGGAGCTGGCCGAAGTGCCAGAGTTCTCGGAAGCCACGCTCCACATCGTCGCGGGCCTGTTGCTACCGATCTGGAAGCAGCTCCCCCAGGACGAAACCCGCGTCTATCGGCTGCAGACCGATGACGGGCAGCGCCTCATTGGCCGCAGGGTTTCGCCGTCTTGGGTTGCGGCCACGCTGGCAGATGACGTGCCAAAGCTCACGGCGGCGCAAGTCCATGCCCTGGTTCTGGAGGGCAAAACCACCGTGCGCCTGGCCGAGGGGATGGAGTTGCACCGCTCCCGCGTCATGGGCGTCTACCGCATCGAGCTTTCGGGTTTTCCCGAGGCGCAGAAAGAGCGGCTCAAGGCCGATGGCTTCTTCTCGGAGATCATCAGCTGGAAGCTGCGGCTCTTCTGCCCGGTCGATGCCTGCGGCATCGCGGCGCTGGAGCGCCTGCTTGCACGCTTCCCCGTCCAAGCCCTAAATGCCCGGACGTGTTAACGAGTGTGCCTATGTCATTGGAAACCGAAGACCTTCTACGCGAACTCGCGCGGAGTGCGGAAAGCGTCTGTCGCCATTATCTTCCCGCCGGGCGGCGGGAAGGGTCCTACTGGATCGTGGGCGATCTGCAAAACAACCCTGGACGATCGCTCTTCGTGCGCTTGACCGGTCCCGCCTCCGGGCCCGGCGCCGCAGGTAAATTCATCGATGGCGCGACTGGCGAGCACGGCGATCTTCTCGACATCATCCGTGCGCGGACCGGGATCTCCCGCTTTCCCGATCTTCTGACCGAGGCGCGGGTGCATCTTGGCCGTCCGCAGCCGGTACTTCCGGACGTGCCAACGCCGAGGAAAGCCAAGGCCCCCGGCGGCACGCCAGCGGCGGCCGCGCGTCTCTTCGCAGCCTCGGTGCCAGTGCCGCGCACGCTTGCAGACACCTATCTCCGCTCCCGGGGTTTGACCCAAGGTGGCTTGACGAGCGCCCTGCGCTTCCACCCGAAGTGCTGGCATCGGGAAGAAGGCCAGACCCGGAGCATCCCCAGACCGGCGCTGATCGCTGCGGTCACCGATGGGGCAGGGGGCTTGCAGGGGGTGCATCGGACCTGGCTTGCGCCGGACGGCAAGGACAAGGCGGTTGTCAAAACGCAGCGGCGTGCCATGGGTCACCTTCTGGGCAATGCCGTCAGGCTCACCCCGCATGACGACATCCTCGTGGTCGGCGAGGGCATCGAGACCATGCTGTCCTTGCGCGAGGCGGCGCCGGGCCTTCCGGTCTGGGCCGCGCTCTCGTCCGGTCACCTCGGGGCCGTCCTGCTGCCCGAGGGGCTGCAGCGTCTCTACATCGCCATCGACCGCGATCCGGCCGGGCAGCGCGCGGCAGAGAGGTTGAGCGCCAGAGCCATCGAGGCCGGGATTGGTTTCCATGTGCTCGAGCCACGTCTTGGCGATTTCAACGATGATCTTCGGTCGTACGGCAAGGTGGCGCTGCGCGAACATCTGGCATGTCAGATCGGGCCGGAGGATCGGCGGCGCCTTTTTCCCTGAGCTGCATCGCGCATGGGCGGTCTGGGAGCGTGTGGCAGGGGGCATGCATCCCTGTCGCGGTTCTGGACCGTCGTCTTTGCCTCTTTCCGGGCTTTGCTCATCCACCCGTCCCCCGCACGGCCTTCAAGAGATGGGCAGGCGGCCGTCAAAGGCGACGCCCCTTCAAGGACGGGGGGCGACTGATTTCCGCCGGCGGCAGAGCCGCCTTTGCATCGCGAGACAAATCAGCCGCCCCCCGTCCTCCTCCACGGTGTTCCGGCCCCCGAGGGCGGGGGTGAAGGGGCGTCTCCAGTGACGGCATTTCGCTGCCCATGAAGGCCGCGCGGGATGACGCGCGGACGAGACAGGCCCGGAGGCAAGAAACCAATGACGCTCCACACCCACGACGATGCTTATGAACCCGCCCACACCGTTTCCCAGACCGCCCATGCGCTCGAAGAGCTGCAGCTCTATGGCTACCGCCCCTTCGACGAGCCCGATCCGCGCCCGATGCCCGATGCACAGCGCCTTGCGGTTGCCGTCGCCGACATCTTCGATGCCCTCGTCGCGACTCTCAAGGACACCCGCATGGAACCCGACCTCGAAGAGGTGCTCTGGGGCCAGGTCAACCTCTTCCACCGCGCCACTGCCCGGATCGAGCGTTCGCTTGACCAGAACGAGCAGGCGCAACGCCGCCTCCAGCGCGAGCAGGACGGCTCCGAGGTGAAATCGACCGAACTCGAGCGCCTGACGGCGGAAGGCCTTACCCTCATCGAGCGGCGCAACTGCATGGACATGATGCGCGATCACGCCGCCACGGAGTTCTCTCATCACACGGGATCGACCTGGCGCCCCCGCACCGGATCGATGGTGAACCGTCAACACATGACCGCCGCGTTGATCGACAGCTGCGATTTCCTCGCCGCCAAACGCCGCGCGGAAACCGAGGTGATGCTGCCCGCTGGCCCCAAGGTTGCCCTCACCGGCGGGACCGACTTCAACGATCACCGCCTGATCTGGGGCAAGCTCGATCAGGTCCGGACCAAGTATCCCGACATGGTGCTTCTGCACGGGGGAAGCTTGAAGGGCGCCGAACTCATCGCCGCCAAATGGGCCGAGACCCGGGGCGTCACGCAGGTTGCCTTCAAGCCTGACTGGACCAAGCACGCCAAGGCCGCTCCCTTCAAGCGCAACGACGCCATGCTGGATGTGCTGCCGGTGGGGGTGCTCGTCTTCCCGGGCAATGGCATCCAGGAAAACCTCGCCGACAAGGCCAAGAAGCTCGGCATCCCGGTCGTGAAGTTCGAGAAGGGGGCGTGAGCCCCCTTTTTCTTTTCGGGGAAATCGAGGTGGAAGCGCAGACTTCTACTTGATATTGTGAGGAGATCCTTATTCATTTACTAAATGTACCACAGTTCGATCCAGCTCGATGTCTTCCCGACCGATGTGCAGATGCGCCGGATCGATCCGGCGCGCAATATGCGTCGCTTCTATCGACTCAGCGTGCAGCGCGATCTGTTCGGTCGCGCCAGCCTTGTGCGCGAATGGGGTCGGATCGGCTTCCAAGGGCAGATGATGGTCGAGACCCACCCTGATGAAGGCAAGGCTATCACCGCGTTGATGAAGTTGGCAGCGGTGAAGAAGCGACGGGGCTACGTCGACTTACAGCGGAGTCTAATTTGACCGCTGCTTGTCCTCTCGAGATAGATCCGCGGCCATTTGATCCTTGTCCCATCTGTGTGATGAAATGGGAATACCCAGAAACTGCCCACTAACGAGACCGTCAGGTCGGAAGGATCAGTTGGCTCCAGAGCGCCCCTTCTGCGAAAGCTAGTTGACAAAGGGATAGACCGATGTGGTTGACAGGTTTGATGGGTATAGTTTATATATCCATCATCAAACGATTCCTGTGGGTGTGCACTTCCACCTGCTCAACGAGGACCTGCCATGCGCTGGGGTGTCGAAAAACGGTTGGAGTTCATTGAATTTCGCCTCTTCTGGGAGGGTGGAATTAATCGTGCCGACATCGTGGAGCAGTTCGGAGTTTCAGTGCCCCAGGCATCCAAGGATCTGACGCACTACGATGAGAAGGCACCTGGGAACCTGATCTACGACAGGAGCGCAAAACGCTACAAAGCGGCAGACGATTTCAAGCCTGTTTTCATGCAGCCCAATGCATCCACGTACCTCGCCCATCTGAGCGAGACCAACGGAGGAGCGTCTGGTGTAACCGAAGCCTGGCTTGCATCGGCGCCCGGGCATGATGCCCTGCCTATTCCACACCGGCGCGTGGAGGCCGACGTCCTTCGCGATGTCCTCAAGGCAGTTAGAGAAGGCCATTCCATCGAGGTCTTCTACCAGTCGATGAGCGCCCAGAAGCCCACCCCCGAGTGGAGGCGGATTTCTCCCCACGCTTTCGGCAACGACGGACTGCGCTGGCATATCCGTGCCTTCTGTCACATCGATCACAAGTTCAAGGACTTCATCCTCTCGCGATGCATGAAGACCCGAAAGCATGGACTGTCCGGCGCGTCCGCGAATGACGACAAGCTTTGGCATGATCGCTTTGCGGTGGCGCTCGCGCCGAATCCAGCCCTGAGCGAGAACCAGCGATCGATCATCGCCCAAGATTATGAAATGACGAACGGGCGCACCGAAGTCATGGTTCGAAAGGCGCTGCTCTACTACTTCCTGAAGCGTCTCCGTCTGGATGTTGCAGACAAACTGGACAACCCCCACGAAGTCCCGGTCGTGGTCGCCAACCGAGCTGCCTTTGACGCCGCGCTCGCGGAGGCAACGGCATGAAGTCTGTCAATTTCGAAATCCTTCGCGACGGCTGGCCTGAGCTTGCAGGTCTTGGTGCCTTTGCAGAAGCCTATGCTCACGCTGATCCTGCAAGCGCACTCGTCAAGCTTCGGCTCTTCGCAGAAAATCTGACGAAGGATATCTACCGTGAGCTCCGGCTGCCAAAGCCTGACTTGCCCACATTCGTTGATCTCTTGAAGAACGACGCCTTCATCGCAATCACGCCGAAGGTTGTGCTCGACAAGCTCCACGCGTTGCGGATGCACGGCAACAAAGCTGCGCATGGCGAACCAGTCAGGAGCCAACACGCGCTGTGGCTGCTCAAAGAGGCACACGATCTCGCTCGCTGGATGTGCGTCCGGTACGGGAAAGCGAAAGCAGACCAGCTTCCCGCCTTCCAGCAGCCGACCATTCTAGGTCAGGTTGAGGAGCGGGAACGGCGCCAGGTTCTCGAAAAACTGGCGGCGCAGGACGCGCAGATGGATTCGCTGCTTTCGGAACTCGAAGAAGCGCGCTCGAAGGCAACCGCCGCCCAGAAGGAAGCGGCTGAGCTCAAGCATCTAGCAAGCTCGGCACAGGCAGCGGCCGATGAACTTCAGTTCAGCGAGGCAGAAACCCGAACGCGCCTCATCGATAGCATGTTGGTGAGCGTTGGCTGGGATATCGCAGAAGGCGCCAAGAACACGACTCAAGTGGGCAAGGAAGTCGAGGTCGACGGACAGCCTACGGCTACGGGCATCGGGTACGCCGATTACGTGCTGTGGGATGACAACGGGAACCCGCTGGCCGTTATCGAGGCGAAGAAGACCTCAACCGATGCCGAGCTTGGCCGGCATCAAGCCAAACTCTATGCCAATAGCCTCGAAAAGCGGTATGGGCACCGCCCGATCATCTTCTACACGAACGGCTTTGACATCTGGATTTGGGACGACGCGCAGGACTTTCCTCCGCGGAAGCTCTATGGCTTCTACTCCAAGGACAGCCTTCAGCATCTGGCCAACTACCAACGCCACAACAAACAGCCCCTCGACACAGTCGCGATCAGCGATCAGATCGTGGATCGGCTGTACCAGCTGGAAGCGATCAAAAGGGTTTCTGAGCGGTTTTCGCAGAAGCATCGTCGGGCGCTGGTGGTTCAGGCCACTGGTACAGGCAAGACACGCGTTGCGATCGCGCTGACAGACCTTCTGATCAGAGCCGGTTGGGTCAAACGGGTTCTCTTCCTCTGTGATCGCAAGGAACTCCGGAAGCAGGCCAAGAACGCCTTCAATGACTTCCTTTCGGAGCCCACGCGGATCATCACATCGCGCGTTAGGACGAACGCCAGTGAGCGCGTCTTCCTTGCGACCTATCCCGCGATGCAAAAGGTCTTCCAGTCTTTTGACCCTGGCTTCTTCGACCTCATCATCGCGGATGAATCTCATCGAAGCATCTACAACGTCTACGGAGACATCTTTCACTATTTCGACTGTCACCAAGTGGGGCTTACCGCGACGCCGGTTGACTTCGTTACGAGGAGCACCTTCCGCCTCTTTGGGTGCGAAGGGCAACTTCCCACGTCGAATTACGATCTCGAACAGGCGGTTCAGGAAGGCTACCTGACCCCATTCGAGGTCTATGAACACACGACGCAGTTTCTCCGCGACGGCATCACCCTCGATGGCCTATCGCCCCAGCAGATCCAAGAGCTCGAAGATCAGGGGGAGGACCCGGCGCAGTATGATTTCTCCTCGGAGCAGATCGACAAGGTCATCTATAACAAGGACACCAACCGCGCGATCCTCCGAAACCTGATGGAAAACGGGATCAAGGATGCGACCGCACAAATCCTAGGAAAGAGCATCATATTTGCACGGAACCATCAGCATGCGATGCTGATGCGTCAGCTCTTCGATGAAATGTATCCGCAATACGCCGGCAAGTTCTGCCAGGTGATCGACAACTACGATCCGCGTGCCGAGCAGTTGATCGACGATTTCAAGGGCGAAGGTACCAACAACGATCTGACCATAGCGATCTCGGTCGACATGCTCGATACCGGGATCGACATTCCGGAGATCGTGAACCTGGTTTTCGCGCGGCCCGTCAAATCGCCAGTGAAGTTCTGGCAAATGATTGGCCGAGGCACGCGTCTCTGTCCGGACCTCTTCGGCCTCGACCAGCACAAGAGCGTGTTTCGCATCTTTGACCACTGGGGCAATTTTGCCCGCTTCGAAATGGGCTATCGCCCTGCCGAACCTACTCAGGGAAAGCCGCTTGCTCAGCAGGTCTTCGAAGAGCGGTTGAATGTTGCCGAGATCGCCCTTCAGAAAAGCGAAATCGGGGCCTTCGACGCTGTGATCGACCTCGTGGCACAGGATATCAATGCACTGCCGGAAGAATCCATCGCCATTCGGGAGAAATGGAAGGAGAAGCGCGCGCTATCTCGTCCCGAGGTATTGAAGGCGTTCGCCCCCGCGACTGTCGCGAGACTTCGCCAGGAGATCGCACCTCTGATGCAGTGGCGAAACATCCGTGGATTCAGCGACGCCCTTGCGCTCGATCTTCTCTTAGCGCGGATGCAAATCGCAGTGCTTCGTGGCTCGGGCGAGATGGCCGATCTGAAAATCGAGCTCCTCGACCGGCTGGCATCTCTGCAGATGCACCTGAACCCCGTGCGCGAGAAGGCGGAAGTCATCAAACGCGTAAAGTCGGGTGCTTTCTGGACAGATGTAGCTGTCGCCGATCTGGAATACGTACGCATTCAGCTGCGCGAAATCATGCATTACCGTGCCAAGGGCGGGTCGCCGGGCCTTCCTCCGAAGGTGGTCGATATCACCGAGGATGCCGGGCAGATGCAGTTTGTCCGGCGTTCGTCCAGCCTGACATCCGTCGACATGAAGGCCTATCAGCAGATCGTTGAAGCGGAGCTCAAGAAGCACTTCGAGACCAATCCGGTCCTCAAAAAAATCCGTGCCGGAGAGGCCGTGTCCGACCGCGAAATCGACTCGCTCGTGTCGCTTGTTCTGATTCAGCACCCGGACGTGCGGCGGGAACACCTTGAGGAGTTCTTCAGCGAAACCGCTGGTCCACTCTATCTCGCGATCCGGATGATCGTGGGCATGGACCCCGAGGCCGTGCGAGACAAGTTCACCACCTTCGTCCATAAGCATCCGAAGCTGAGCGCGAAGCAGACACGCTTCCTCGCGCTACTGCAAAACCACATCGCGCGCTACGGCACGATCGAGGTCGAGCGGCTCTACGACGACCCCTTCACCGTGGTCGACGCCGACGGACCGGACGGGGTCTTCGAGGACGAGGCCGACCTCACCGATCTCATCAATATAGTGCGCTCCTTCGGCCCCACGGTCGATGAGCGCCCAGACGACAACCCGAACGAGAGGAAATGATAAATGGTCACGGGTGAGCTCAAGCGGCGCGTCGACGCGCTCTGGACGGAATTCTGGCAGGGCGGGATCACCAACCCGCTGACGGTGATCGAGCAGATCACGTTCCTGATGTACGCGCGCCTCCTCGACATCAACGAGGCGCGGGATGAGAACCGCCAGAAGCGGACAGGCAAGTCGTTCCAACGCCGCTTCAAGGAGGATGAGCAGCACCTGCGCTGGGGACAGTTCCGGCACCTGGGATCAGAACAGATGCTGCCCCTCGTGCGGGACAAGGTGTTTCCGCATTTCCGTTCCACCGTGGCCAGCGGCACGGCCTTCGCCGAGTTCATGAAGGACGCGCAGCTGATGATCCATAAGCCTGGACTTCTGGTGAAGGCCGTCAACATGATCCACGAACTGCCACTGACAGAGGGCGACACCAAGGGTGATCTCTACGAGTATCTGCTCAGCAAGCTGACGACGGCCGGCATCAACGGGCAATTCCGCACGCCGCGGCACATCATTCGATTGATGGTCGACATGCTGGAACCCAAACCGACCGACGTGATCGGCGATCCCGCCTGCGGCACCGGCGGCTTCCTCGTCAGCGTGATGGAATATCTGCTAGAGACCTACACCTCGCCTGAGGCGGTGATCGAGGAGAAGGATCCCGAGACCGGCGCGGTCGAGAAGATCTTCACCGGCGACCTGCTCGAAGAGCACCGCGACCATATCCGCAGCAGCATGTTCCACGGCTTCGACTTCGACGCCACCATGCTGCGGATCGCGGCGATGAACCTGATGCTGCACGGGGTCGACGATCCCGACATCCACTATCAGGATACGCTCAGCACCGGCTTCACCGAGAAGTTTCCGAGGCAGGCGAGCGAAGGGTTCGACGTCATCCTAGCCAACCCGCCCTTCAAGGGCAGCCTCGATTTCGAGGACGTGCACTCGGGCCTTCTGCGCCAGGTCAAGACGAAGAAGACTGAACTGCTCTTCCTCGCGCTCATCCTGCGCATGCTTAACACCGGCGGCCGGTCGGCGACTATCGTGCCCGATGGCGTGCTGTTCGGGTCCTCCGGCGCCCACCGTCAGCTGCGTCAGCTCCTGGTCGACAACAACCAGCTGGAAGCCGTGATCTCGCTGCCCAGCGGGGTGTTCCGGCCATACGCGGGCGTGTCCACTGGGATCCTCGTTTTCACCAAAGGCGGACGGACCGACAACGTCTTCTTCTACGACGTCGAGGCCGATGGTCTCTCGCTCGACGACAAGCGGGAGCCTGCTGCCGAGAACGATCTGCCCGACTGCCTTGCCCGCTGGCGCTCCCGGGATCCGAAAAGGGACATAGACCGGGCATCGAAGGCTTTCTTCGTGTCTGCCGCGGAGATCAAGGAAGCCGGCTATGACCTTTCACTCAGCCGGTACAAGGAACGCGTCTACGAGGAGGAGGACTACGACCCGCCCCATATGATCCTTGGCCGGATGATTGCGCTCAACGAAGAAATTTCGGGTGATCTCGCCGAGCTCGAGGAGATGCTCGGATGATCGAAACATGCTCCTTGGGAAGCGTCGTAGACGTTTCTGCAGGTCAACCCGCGCCAAAGCCGAATGAATTTGGAGAAGACGGCTTGCCGTTCATTCGGGCTGGCAGCCTCGAAAAGTTGTTGAATGGTGGCAGCCTTGCTGATTGTGAGCGAATTCCCCCATCAACTGCTGCGCGGAAACGGTTTCGCGTTTATCCGAAGGATACAATTGTATTCGCCAAGAGCGGCATGTCGGCGACACTTGGCCGAGTCTATAGGCTTCCTGAGCCCGCGCACGTCGTGAGCCATCTCGCGGCACTTGTGCCTACAGGAAAATGCAACCCGGCTTTCCTCACCTACTGGCTGCGAAAGAACCCACCCTCACACCTCATCAAGGACCCCGCTTATCCATCCATCCGAGTGGGTGACATCGGTGACGTAGAAATTCCCTCTATCCCGATGGAGGAACAGCAGCGCATCGCCGGGATTCTTGATAAGTCCGAAGAAATTCGGCGAAAGCGCGAGCGCTTGATCTATGAGACCCAAGACTTCGTCAGGTCTGCCTATTTGCATACCGTCGGGCATCTAAACCCGAACCACGGCGACTGGGAACCACTCACGATCGAGGCGCTCGCCGAAGATCGGAAGGGCGCGATCCGCTCGGGACCCTTTGGCAGTGCGCTACGCCACGGCGAATTCGTGGATGAGGGCATCGCGGTCCTCGGCATAGACAACGCGGTGCAGAACAAGTTCACCTGGGCCGAACGGCGCTTCATCACGCCGTTCAAGTACGAGGAGCTGCGTCGCTACAAGGTCTTCCCGGGCGACGTGATCATCACGATCATGGGCACGACCGGCCGCTCCGCTGTTGTGCCGGACGACATCCCCGAAGCCATCACGACCAAGCATCTCGCAACGATCACCTGCAACAAGGAACTCATCCACCCGGAGGTGCTCTCCTTAGCGATCCATTCCGATCCGCTGATCATTCGTCAGATAAAGTCTTTCAACAAGGGCGCGATCATGGACGGCTTGAACCTCGGAATCATCCGAAAGCTCGAGATCAACCTGCCTCCGATGGAGGAACAGCTTCGATTCGTCCGAATGCTGCACAAGGCCCGAGCTATCGAGGCGCGTTCACAGACGCCAGATGGATCTGGTGAGGACCTTTTTCGATCCCTTTCACAGCGCGCTTTCCGCGGCGAGCTTTGAGGTACCGCTATGCGCTTGACTCGGATAGAAATTGAGAACTTCAAAGGCATCGGCTTGCGGCAAAGGATCGACCTGCGGCCGATCACGCTGCTCTTCGGCCCAAACAGTGCTGGCAAGAGCACGATCCTGCAGGCGCTGCATTACCTGCGAGAAGTGATTGAGCGCAACAACCCTGACCCGGACCAAACGATCGCTGGGGGCCTCACCGACCTTGGCGGCTTTGCGAACCTTGTCCATGGACATGAGATGGACCGGTCCATTAATATCAAGGTTCATCTAGATATCGGGGACGATCAGGGCAGCGTTCGCCTGCCGCTCAACTCTGGCGGCAACCTGCAAGACCCGCAGTTCACAAACCTGCCGGTGCAGTACATCACCGGAGAAAACACCGAGCTGAGAACCTACGCCGCCGTGCAGGAGGTGGGTATTGGCATCGATGTGGCTTGGAGCGATCTCATCCAAGGCCCTTATGTCGCGAAGATGTCGATCGAACACAACGGCGACGGGCTGGCCACTCTCCGATATTCGCCTCAAGAAGGCCAAGCAGAGCTGATCGACATCAACTGGCAACACCCGATGCTTGAAAAGCTGGTCGATCCAGATGACGAGCCGGAAGACTGGGATGAGGAAGGTTTGCCGACCGCGCTCGGTTATGACCCAGAGGCCGAAAAGGGCGACCCGTTCAAGTCACCGCTCGGGAACGAGCTCTATGAGCTTTCCCGCCAGATCGTGGCAGATGCGCAGATCAATGACCGCGTTCGGTTTCGGGTCAAGGTAGAAACCGAACGCGGGGCGTTACCCGATCTGGACCGCCCGCTTGCGCTCGATCTGGTTGAGATCGACAAGAACCTGATCCGGATGCGCTATGCGCGCGGCGCCTCCATTCCGCGCCTGTCGGACAGCGACGAATTGCGCGCCGCCGACAAATTGGACCTGGAGACATATCGCCGAGCTGGCCTGAGTACGCTTCTGGACGAGATGGTTCTCGGCCCTGTCCGGATCCTGCGCGACTATCTCAAGTCACTTACGTACATCGGGCCGCTCCGCGACATACCTAGCCGTGGCTACCGGCCACGCCTTTCGCCCGACGAGTCCCGATGGGCTCAGGGCCTGGCAGCCTGGGACGTGCTGCACACCCAGACCACGGAGCACCTGCTTGAGAATGTGAATGACTGGCTCTCCTCCGATCTGAAACTGAGGACCGGCTACCAGCTGCAGCAAACGGTCTTCAAGCAGGTCCCCAACACCAGCCGGTTCCACCAACTATTCCAGCGCGGCATCGATGAAGATGACCTTGGCGACCTGCAGGAGCTCTACGCTTCATTGAAGACTGTCAAGGAGTTCCAGTTGCTCGATCTGAACAAAGGGGTGCTGGTTGCCCCAAGCGACGTTGGCGTGGGCATTTCTCAGATGGTGCCTGTCGTTGTCGCGTGTTTG
Source organism: Rhodobacter capsulatus (assembly GCF_005144475.1). Lineage (GTDB taxonomy): Bacteria > Pseudomonadota > Alphaproteobacteria > Rhodobacterales > Rhodobacteraceae > Rhodobacter > Rhodobacter capsulatus_C. Next base: position 14,353 of record NZ_SWJZ01000080.1, read on the forward strand.
ATGGATCCTGACGGCCTGATCGCGATCGAGCAGCCCGAGCTTCATATTCACCCGGCCATCCAGGTCGGACTTGGTGATCTCTTCATCGAAGCGACGCAAGGCCCACAGCCGGCAGTTGGTCCCGAGCGCAGCCTTTTGATCGAGACGCACAGCGAGCACATAATGTTGCGGTTGCTGCGTCGCGTGAGAGAGCAGACGGAGAACGAGATACCGCCAGGCGTTCTCGGTCTCACGGCCGACGATTTGTCCGTTGTCTATGTGGAGAATTCGGCTGATGGGGTCCGCTTCCGTCCACTCCGGGTGAGTCCCGACGGTGATTTTGCAGACCGATGGCCAAATGGCTTCTTTGCGGAACGAGCCGAGGAACTGTTCTGATGTTGTCGGAATACGCGGTCGATCCAGCAGCCATCGGTGCGGACTGGCGAACCTTCAAGGACCTGATCGACCGCTTCGGCGCCGACAAGGGCCGGCTGATTTCACGACTGCCGACAAAGTGGGAGAAGAAGGTCATCCAAGCAGCAAAACAGGCTGGCGTGCCCGATATTCGCGTGTCCAGCATCATCGAACGGTTGGCCCACTCGAAGCACAAGGTGGTCGATTTCAATCGCGCCTATGACCACGAGGCAGATTGGATCGGCAACGCCCTACGCGAACACGGCACCCGACCCTTCAGAGCGATCATATGCGATGCCGGAAATGCTGCTTGCGCTGAAGCGATGGAGCCCGACGATTGCTCTGACGCGCACCCGCTGTTTAGAGCAACAACCAGCTGTGACGTGACCAGGACCGCTGACCAGATTGCCGATGCCCTGCATACACTGACTGCGGTATCCAAGGAGATCGATATCGTTGATCCGTATTTCGACCTCCGCCCCGCGAAGGGTAATTATCTTGCCACGCTGGCCTCACTGCTTGCGCGGCTTGCGGGGGCTCCGGATCAGACGAAAGCCATTAAAATTCACTTCCGTGATCACGATACTCGCCCACCGGCAGAGATACTTGCCCGAGACGGATCGGCCCAGATCAAAGGATTGCTGCCTCCTGGCTATCGCATCGAATTTTACGCTTGGTCGGAAAAACTAGGCGGCGAGGACTTCCATGATCGGTACGTTCTGACGGAACTTGGAGGGATCATGATCGGGGCGGGCCTGTCCGCAGATGGCTCAGCGGAGTCAGCTGCTTTCACTTTACTGAACTTCGAGCACGCTCAGGGGCTTCGCAGCAGATTTTCAGACGGATCAACGATATACTCTCGTGTTGGATTGGCTGTGCGCATCCGAGACGATGGAGGTACTGAGCTGTTTTAGAGGACCGCACCATTTGAGAGTGTCCGGTCACCACGCCCAGTGACCTGAGAAACTCCATCCCTGTCATTCAACAGAAACGGACTCGCAGAACCGGAAAATCACAGGAAGGTGGGGGCTGAACACCGTTTACCGCCAGCTTGTGGCCATTCTAGGTGCTCGCCTCGAAGCTTTGGTCTCGCCGACGACCGACCGTTTCACACCATCTTTACAATCCGCATTACATAACATCTATTACGGGCGCCGTGACTTGTTGATCGTAGCCCTCCCGGAAGCCCGCCTCCAACTCTGGCCTCCTTCGTCAAGTTGCAGATGCTCGGCAGCGACTGAAAGCATCATGGGCGTTGTTCCCCGGTCGTCAAAAAGCGAGGCATCGTCCTCCCGCGCAGCCGTCACATCCTTGCGGATCATCTCCGCCGTTTTCGGTCCTTTTGGCGGTGCGCCCTGTCCTCCACCTTCTCCCCTTCCCGGGTGCTTTTCCCGCCACCGGCCGCCCGGTCTCCGGTCTTGCGGTGCCATTCCGGTCCATG
>NZ_SWJZ01000081.1 GCF_005144475.1 Rhodobacter capsulatus
GCGGAGCAACGCGTGATCGTCGACCGAGCCGTATTGCGATCCGCGGTCGGAATGATGGACCCGCCCCGGCGCGGGGGGCGAGCCACGACGGCACGTCGCAGGGCGTCCACTGCCAGATCGCGTTCAGACGATCACGCGTCGCCCAACCGAGGACGCGGCGCGCGCAGAGGTCCGGCACGATGGCGAGGGCATGCGGGGACCGCCATAGGTGCCGTTCGACGAGGCAAAGGCCGTCCGGATAGGTGCCAGACAAACCGGGTCCTGCGGTTGGCGGCGACAGGCGGGCCGTTCCTGGCAGGCGAAGACGCCGCTCTGGCGGACAGCGGGAACACGGCACCTCCGGCGGATCGGGACGCTGGCCTGCTCTGCCTCGAGGAAGCCGAAGGTCATCGGCCTGCCTCTTTCGCGCAGAAGGCCGCGGCTTCTTTGGATGTCGCGCTTCTGCTTCAGGACCGAATTCTCCCGCCGCGTCCTGCCACGGGTCAGGGCCGTTCCAACGGCTTCACGTTGAAACCCCGGCGTCGGTCTGTTCCCGTTTCCCATGGACCACCTCCTGCTTCCTCAGCTGGTGCTCTTCACATTTCCGGGCAAGTCCACCTGCGATCGGAGCAGGGCCAGGCCCAGGGGCAGGCGCGAGCAAGGCCGGTGACAGGACAAGGGCTGACAGTGCGCGCAGAGCCGCCGCGACCGCAGCGCCATCTGCCCGGGCGCCCGTCATCGCCGCTCCGCGATCAGTTCGATCTCGACGAGCATTTCGGGATCCACGAAAGGCAGAACGTGGACCAGGCTCATCGCCGGTGGCGCCCCGGCGAAGGCCTCGGCATGGGCGGCACCAGCCTCGGCGGCACGCGCGATATCGGTGATGTAAAGCCGTGTCTGCAGGACATGCGCCATATCCGATCCGGCTTCCTCAAGAATGCCCGCAATCTTGTGCAGGATCGCCCGGGTCTGCCCCGCGAGATCCCCTTTGCAGACAACATTCCCCATCGCATCCGTCGCGGCCGTCGCCGAGACGCAGAGGATGGTTTGGCCTGCGACCGCGCGTGCGTAACCGGATCGCTGCTCCCAGGGAGAGCCCGAAAAAATGCGTTTCATGATGGACTTTGATTTGATTAACTACTAAGGTAGTGTGGCGTTGCGCAATCCCTCTGTGAACCTCTGGAATGACCTCCGATGACCTCCGACCCTCCGCTGCTTGCCGCGATGATGACCTTGGGTTTCACCCAATACGAGGCGCGGGCCTATTGCGCGCTGCAGGCCAGCGGGCCCGGGAACGGGCACGAGGTGGCCCGGGCCTCGGGGGTGCCGCCCTCGAAGATCTACGAGACCTTGGCGCGGCTCCTCGAGAAGGGGGCCGTTCTCAAGGCGCAGGAAGAGCCCGCCCGCTATCTGGCGCGGCCTTGGTCCGAGGTGTCGTCGAACCTCCTTGCGCGGCTGGGGGGCGCGGCGGAGACGGTCGGGGCGGAACTCGACAAGTTGCGGCGCCCCGAAAGCCCGCGGGCAATCTGGGCGCTGCCGGATCGGGAGACGGTGCTCGACACAGCCCGCGGCTTCCTGTCGGAGGCGCGGGAGAGCATCTTTGCCTCGGTCTGGGACGAGGAGATGGGCGCCCTCGCGCCCGCGCTGGAAGCGGCCGCACGCCGCGGTGTCCGGGTTCATGTGGCGATCTATGGCGAGACCCGGCTTTCCGCGGCGCAGGGCTATGACCTTACCGCTTGCGGCCGCTCCGCGATGGAACGTCTGGCGGGGCGACGCCTGATGTCTCTGGTTGCCGATGGGGCACAGGCGCTGGTCGCGGAACTGCATCCCGACGGCGGGGTCGAGGCGATCCGGACCGACGCCCCGGTGATCGGGCTTCTGGTGGCGGAATACGTGAAGGCCGATGTTCTGGGGCGGTTGCTGATCGACGAGATGGGCGAGGCCCGGTTCGAGCGCCTCAGGCGCGATCCGGGGGGGATCGACGCTCTTCTCAGGGGATAGAATCTGCGCGGCGGGGAGACGAAATCGGGGAGGGTATTGTCCGCCTCGACGGCCTTCCTTCCGCTTCCGGGTGACGGCATCGGCCGCGCCAGGCGCCCCTTCCCGAGGATAAAGTTCGTTTCTCTCTGCGCGTTACGGTCGCTCCGGTGAGGACGACGAGCGTCTGTTATCGCCAAATGTCTGCGGATGCGACGCCGAGGCTTCATCCGCCGCTTCGATCCCGTGAAGGACAAAAGAGAGCGATCTTCGCTGCGCGGTGCAGGCTGACGGCTATCCCAAGCTGCGCCGCCTCAAGTTCCTCTTTCCTGAAGGTTTTTCGACGTGGACCGCGGCGCTGCGGTGGCCGCCGGATGGTGGCGGTCCACGTTGACAAACCTCGGAAGGACGAAGCCGCGGGGAGCGAGGCGCTGCCTATGGGGACAGCGCGCCGAGGGTGTTGCCGACCTGGCGCACAGACGGCCACCGGCGTTCGGGGCGCCCGGCGACAGTCTGGCTTTTTCCGCCAGTTGTCGCTGCTTTTAGCCTCAAAAACGGGCGCCCGTCTGCCGAATTTGGCGATCCGTTCCGTTGCGCGCAAATCGGGGCCACGCCGGTTCCAGGCAGGCACCGGCGCTGGATCAGGCAAAGGGATGGGCGTTTCATCATGCGGCCTGCTCCCGCGGTGGCGCTCGTGATCGCGGCGTCTGCCCGCGTCGGAAAATCTCGATGATCCGCATCGGCGCGCCGCAACAGGGTCAGGGGTGCGGGCTCAACCGCAGTTTCGGGCGCCGCCGCGGGTTGCGGCACCCCGAGCAGGGCGCGGATCTTCGCGATATTGGCCTTGCGACTGGCGCTTGCCAGCAGGCCGTAATGCCGGATGCGGTGGAACCCGTCGGGCAGGACATGGATCAGGAACCGGCGGATGAACTCGTCGGTGGCGAGGCGCATCACCTTTTGCCGGTCGCCCTGCTTGAGGCGGTAATCCTTCCAGCGGAACGCCACGATTCCGGCGTCGACGCTGACAAGGCGGTGGTTCGAGATGGCGACGCGGTGGGTGTAGCGGCTGAGATAGGCCAGCACCGCCTCGGGTCCGCCGAAGGGGGGCTTGGCGTAGACCACCCATTCGGATGTGCGGAACGGGGCCAACCAGGCGGCAAGGGCGGCGCTGTCCGCTAGCCCCGCCAGATCGCCGAAGTGTAACGCCGCACTAGCTTTTGCACGGCGCTGTAACAGCTTTAGCACGAAAATTTTTTCAGAGCCCCAAACTGAGACCGGTGATTTCGGGAAATTGTTCTTTTCGATCTTGGCTTGAAAACGCGCCTCATGGGCAGCCAGGATACACCTGCCAACGCAATGCCGGAGGTTCCAGAACGCCGACAAACCCAGCTTCACCGTGGGTCGCAATTTCGGCCCTCGTCTCATCGTAACGCCAGACAAGCGCCGGTTTCGCACCGCCTTGTAGCGGGCGCGTGACCAGAACCTTCTTCCCCTCAAGGCCGGGCGCGCAGATGTAATATCGGACGCAATCCACCACGACATGCTGACGCCGAACACGGCGCGCGATTGGCCGCTCGAAGTCCACCTGGACGAAAGCCGCAATACCGAGCGCAGCCCGCATGATCCTGAAATCATCCTCGGTGAAACAGCTCGGCGTTTCAGTTGCGCAGGCAACCGCACCGGCCTCGATTTCCAATTCCACCCGCAAGGCGTCAGGAAACGCGGACAGGTGCCATTCCTGCAAACGCCCCTTGCGCTTGCGAACCTGATGCGAGGCCGCTTCGGATGCCAAGCGCCGCGCCATGCAGCGGGCAGTCCATGGCACCCCGTCAACAAAGTTTCGGCGGGCGATGGCCGCTGCCTCGCCCGCCGTGAACCATTCGCGCGAATTGTCGATGTCTGGCATCAAAGCACCTCAGGCCAGCCCCAGCCTGATCAACACCCTTGCGGCTTCTTCCGCGTCTGGCAAGATCACGTCATCCGGGGTGTGGTCACGCAGCTCGCGCCACGCCCTGCCGATATCGCCGCCCTCGGTTCGCATGAGCCGCATCAACGGCAGCACCCACGGGGGCGCGGTGTTTGAGGGCAGCACCTCGGGCAGCGGCGGTGCGGGCAGATCGAACAGGCCTTCCACCTCGGTATCCATCGGCGGCAGGTCGAGGATGCGCGCCACCAGCGCATCAAAGGCGCGTGGTGGCAGGGCCGAGACGTGGTAGAGGTAACGGCACCCGCCGCGCCCGCGCTCGACCACCCGCGCCCATTTCTCGACCGCTGCCTTGCGCGCTATGGCAGAGCGCGAGGCGGGCAGGCCGGGAAGGCGCAGGGCCTCCAGATCGGCGGCAGATTGCCATTCCAGCATCCCTTGCCGGTTCCGCACCACGCGCAGAACCAGCGATTCCAGATAGCGCAGGCGGCGGGTGACGAAGGCCCATTCGTCAGCATCGACATGGACCAGAAGCGGCAAACCTTCATCCATTGTCGGCACCGTTCATGTCAGCGCCCCTTCTGCCGCGCGGCCTTGGCGGGCGCGTCGATCTCGCCCGTGGCCTCTTCGGTCATCTGGGCGAGAACTTCGGAAATCCGGGCTTGGGGCACATCGGGATTGGCGCCGAATTCGCGGCGCATGATTTCGCGCAGGCGGTCTTCGGCGGCGGCAACGCGATCCTGACGACGCTCTTCGGTGCGAATATGCTGCATCAACTGCATCACCTTGGAATTGATATCTTCCAAGTCATCGACCTGACGGCGCAGAAGCTGGCCGATGCCATAGCCGATGGTGCTGCTGACGCCGCCCGGCGCATATTCAAACAGGTGGTCAATCAGGAAATTGAACGCACGGAAAGCATGATAAGTGTCGTCAACCTGAGTGCTGAAATCGGACAGGCTGATGTCGTCGGTGGTGTTCGGTTGCATGGTGCAGCCCTCTAGATCGCGTTGAACGCGCCCGCTTTCGAAGGCGAGCGACCGGACGTTCGAAACCGACTAGAGGATCGGCATTACGGCTTTTGGGCGCGAACGCCTTGGACATGGCCGCAATCATCCGGCCAATCTCTTGGCCGCTGGCCCATGCGGAGGGCCTATGTTCACGCCAGTAGCATTTCAGGCTGACGCCTTTGCGGTGACGTGACCGCCTCTAGGATTGGGTTTCGACGCCCAGTGCAACGACTCTGCCCGAAAAAAGCCGATTGAGCAACGGCAAAGATTTCCATGGCTGACCGGTGGGAAAAGATTTCCCACCGGTTAGGAGGGAAGTGGTGGCGGGGCTCAATCCAAGCCCCGCCACACGCCCCC
>NZ_SWJZ01000082.1 GCF_005144475.1 Rhodobacter capsulatus
AAAGCGGCTCGGAGACCGTGATGGGGCTGTCGGTCGATCAGTTCTGATCCGGGCGCGGGTTTCGCCTCGGGCTTGCGCCCGAGGCGACCCGCCGGGGGCTCCGCCCCCGGACCCCCGGACTTCAGATGCGTATTTGACCCAAGAAGAAACCAAACCCGGTCTTGCGTTTCGGACATGGAAAAGGGGCCCCGCCGTCACCGGAAGGGCCCCTTTCTTTGAAACGGCGGGACGATCAGCGGCGCGGATCGTGGCTGTCGTCTTCGTCCTCGTCGTCGTCGCCATGCGGCAGGTTGAAGAAGCTGTCGGCATCCGAGAAGTCTTTCGGATCCTCCGCCTCTTCTTCGCGCGGGTCGTGGCCGAAGCCCTCGATCCCGGTGCCGGGCAGGCGCGGTTCGGTGGTCATGCCAAGGCTCTGCTCGGTCGAGACCAGTTTGCGGCGCTCGTCATCGCTCATCACGCCCTCGGCGGCGCGTTTCTTCGCGGCCTTCTGCACTTCGCCATCCAGTTCCGACTGACGGCACAGGCCGAGCGCCACCGGGTCGATGGCGGTCATCGAGCCGATGTTCCAGTGCGTGCGTTCGCGGATCGAGGCGATGGTGGGTTTCGTCGTGCCGACCAGGCGGGCGATCTGCGCATCGGCGAGTTCCGGGTGGAACTTGACCAGCCAGAGGATCGCATTCGGCCGGTCCTGCCGCTTCGACAGCGGCGTGTAGCGCGGGCCGCGGCGCTTGTCCTCGCCCAGGGCGGCGGCATTGAATTTCAGCCGCAGCTTGTAGACCGGGTCTTTCTCGCCCTTCTCGATCTCGCGCGGGTCGAGCTGGTTCGAGCCGACCGGATCGAAGCCCTTGACGCCAACCGCGACGTCGCCGTCGGCAATCCCCTGCACTTCCAGTTCGTGCATGCCACAAAAGTCGGCGATCTGTTTGAAGGTCAGGGTCGTATTGTCCACGAGCCAAACGGCGGTGGCCTTCGCCATCAGGGGCTTGTTCGTCATCGGAGCGATCCTCTACACATATCTCTCCCGGGCCGAGAAACCGGCTGCGGCCCGGTTCCCCCCGGCCGCGGTCCATTTCTGGTGGGGAATTGCCGGTTTATATAGGGCCGAATGGCTGCGGAGGAAAGAGAAAATGAGGCTTTTCGCCATTTGTGCCGCAGGTCTGCTTGCCTGTCCTGCCTTTGCCGAGGGCGAGCGGGCGGGGGAGTTCGATTATTACGTCCTCGCATTGAGCTGGTCGCCCGGCTGGTGCGCGACCGAGGGCCGGGACCGGGCAGCGCGGCAATGCGACCCGGGCAGCGGTGCCGATTTCGTTCTGCACGGGCTTTGGCCGCAGTTCGAGGCGGGCTGGCCGAGTTACTGTCGCAGCGCGTCGCGCGATCCTTCGCGGGCGCAAACGGCGGCGATGGCGGACATCATGGGGGCGGATGGCGCGGCCTGGTACCAATGGAAGAAGCACGGCCGCTGTTCCGGCCTTGCGGCGGCGGACTATTACGCCCGGGCGCGGCAGGCCTATGAGAGCATCGCCATTCCCGTTCCGTTTCAAGAGCTTGCGCAAGATGTCCGGCTGTCGGCCGCCGCTGTGGAAGCGGCGTTTCTGGCGGCCAATCCGGGGCTGTCGCCCGAGGGGGTGACGGTGACCTGTGCGGGCGAGCGGATCGACGAGGTGCGGATCTGTCTGACAAAGGATCTGCTGCCGCGGCCCTGCGGGGCGGATGTGCGGCGCGATTGCCGCAAGTCCGATGCGCTGATGGAGCGCCTGCGATAGGCGCCGAAAAGGGCGTATTTGGGCCAAGAAGAAGCCGCAGGGTTTTTTCCTGGTGCAAATCGCCCTTTCCGGGGGCGTTCTCAGGACAGGCGCAGCACGATCTTGCCGATATGGGCGCTGGTTTCCATCCGCGCATGGGCGGCGGCGGCCTCTTCCAGCGCGAAGCTGCTGTCGTGCACCACCTTCACCTTGCCCGCTTCGATCATCGGCCAGACATGGGCGCGCAGCTGCCTTGCGATCTCGGCCTTGGCGGTGTCGGATTGCGGGCGCAGCGTCGCGCCGGTGAGCGTCAGGCGGCGCAACATCACCTGGGCGAAGTTGATCTCAGCCTTCGGGCCCTCAAGGAAGGCGATGAAGACCAGCCGCCCGTCATCGGCCAGAGCCTTGATATTGCGGGCGATATAGCTGCCCCCCACCATGTCGAGGATGAGGTTCGCGCCGCCCTCGGCGCGCAGGATTTCGGCGAAATCGGTCTCGCGATAGTTGATCGCGGTGGCGCCAAGGCTGTCGCAGGCGGCGCATTTTTCCGCGCTGCCCGCGGTGGCCCAGACCCGGGCGCCGAGCGCGCGGGCGATCTGGATCGCCGTCGTGCCGATGCCCGAGGAGCCGCCGTGCACGAGGAAGCGCTCGCCCGCGGTCAGGCCGCCGCGCATCACCACGGTCGACCAGACGGTGAAGCAGGTTTCCGGCAGGCAGGCGGCGTCGCGCAGGCTGATCCCCGCGGGGACGGGCAGGGCATGGGCGGCGGGGCAGGTGGCATAATCGGCATAGCCGCCGCCGGGCAGCAGCGCGCAGACCGGATCGCCGACCGCCCAGCCCGAGACACCGGGGCCAAGCGCTGCGACATGGCCCGAGCATTCGAGCCCGGGCAGGTCCGAGGCGCCCGGAGGGGCCTTGTAGGCGCCCGCGCGTTGCAGCGCATCGGGGCGGTTCACCCCGGCAAAGGCGATCTCGATCAGGATCTCGCCCGGACCCGGCACCGGCACGGCGCGACTGGCCGGTTTCAACACCTCGGGGCCGCCGGGGGCGGTGATCTCGATGCAGCGCATCGCTTGCGGCAGGGTGTTCACGGCCTGTCCCCCCGCGGCGACAGGCTGCCCGGCGCCTGCATCGGTTCCGGCGCGCGAATCACATCGAGGACCCCGCGCAGGCCGGGCAGGCGCAAAAGCCCGCCCTTGAGTTTTTCGAACTGCAGCACGTTTTCGATCCGGTGATCGAGGAAGGCCCAGGTGTCGGCGCGATCGGGGCTTTCGTCGCCGATCCAGAACAGCACCGTCGCCGAGAACACGCCCGAAAGGGTCAGGCGCTTCGAATACCAGTTGTAATCGCGGCTTTCGTCGCCAAGGCCAAGCCAGATCGTGTCGGCGGTTTCCCAGACAAGGCGCCCGCCCAAGGCCATGTTCTGCGGCAAGGCAAAGGCGGAACTGGCGCGGCGGACGAGTTCCGCATCGACCAGACCGATCCGCATCTTCACCGCCGCCGCGACCTTGTCCCGAAAACGAAGACCTTGAAAATCCTGCGCTTTCAGCGCCTCGGCCAGGGCGCGGTCGGCGCCTCGGTGGTATTCGGCGACCAGATCGATGGCGCCGCGCGGGCAGACCAGACGCGCCAGCGCCGGATCGACGCCCAGATCGGTCACCGCCGCCGCAAAGGCCGGATCGGACCAGCCATCGAAAGGCACATGCGGGGTGATCGCCTCGAGCAGCTCGGCCCGCAGGCGCGATGCCTCCAAATGGTCGTTTTTCATTGCTTTTCCCTTGCGCGGCAGCGGTGGACAAATGTCCGGACCTTTGCTATATGGCCGCTTCCTGCAAACTGATGCAACTCAAACTTAGGAAGGTGGTGACACCACATGCAGGTCAGCGTTCGCGACAACAACGTCGAACAAGCGCTTCGTGCCCTGAAGAAAAAACTTCAGCGCGAGGGGGTTTTTCGCGAAATGAAGCTCAAGCAGCATTTCGAAAAGCCGTCCGTGAAGAAAGCGCGCGAGAAAGCTGAAGCCGTTCGCCGTGCCCGTAAACTGGCGCGGAAGAAAGCTCAGCGCGAAGGCGCACTTTAAGAGGCGTTTGATAACGCTGGCGGGCTTGCCCGCACCGCGAACCCCCGTGGCCCTGCCAACGGGGGTTTCTGGTTTTTGGGGCCCGGGTTTGGGGCCGTGCCGGGCTCAGGCCACCCGGCGCTGCGCTGCCGCCACCGACTCGGTGCGAAAGAGCACCATCGCCTCGCGCAACTGCCCCGACATGCCCGAAAGCACCCGGCTTGCCGCCGTCGTCTCCTCGAACATCGCGACATTCTGTTGCGTCACCGCGTCCAGCTGCTCGACCGAACCGTTGATCTCGGTCAGCGCGCGCGCCTGTTCCTCGGCCGAGCGGGCGATTTCGGCGACCCGGGCGGAGATATTCTCCACCGCCGACACGATGCTGTCGAGCGTGGTGACCATCTGATTGACCAGATCCACCCCGGTCTTCACCTGCCGTTCCGACGACTGGATCAGGGTCGAAATCTCGCGCGCCGAGGCCGAGGAGCGCTGCGCAAGGTCGCGCACCTCCGAGGCGACGACGGCAAAGCCGCGCCCGGCCTCGCCCGCGCGGGCGGCTTCCACCCCGGCATTCAGCGCCAGAAGATTGGTCTGGAAGGCGATGTCGTCGATGACCGAGGTGATCGAGGCGATCTGATGCGAGCTTTGCTCGATCTCGCCCATCGCCTGGATCGAGGCGTTGACGACATGGGTGCTGTCGCGCGCCATCTTTTCCGCCGCCTGCGCCGCCTGCGCGGCCGCGGTCGCCATCTGCGCCGCCGAACCCACCGAACTGGACAATTCATTCATCGCCGAGGCGGTATTGGCCAGCGCATGCGCCTGCCGTTCGGTCCGGGAGGACAGATTTTCCGACGCCGAGGTGATGTCGGCAATCTGCGCGGTGATCTCCTCGGAACAGGAGAGCGCCACCCCGATCGCCTGCGCCAGCTGGGTCACCGCGGCGTTGAAATCCTCGCTCAAAGAGCCGTAATCGCCGCCCTCGATCCGGGCCAGCCGCACGGTCAGATCGCCGTCCGACAAGGCCCGCAACACGTCGCGCAGACGGGTGACGACCGCTTCCTGACGCGACGCATGGCTGTTGCGTTCATCGGCCAGACGGGCCGAAGCCTCCATCGCGCGGGCATTGGCCTCGGCGGCGGCGCGGGCGGTTTCCTCGGCCTCGGCGCGCAGCCCTTCGGCGTCCTGCGCCATCCTTTCGGACTCGTGGCGGCGGGTTTCGGCCTGCGCGGCGGCTTCTTCGGCGCGGCGTTGCGCGGCCTCGGCGCTTTGAGAGATCTGTTGCACGCTGTCGAGCTGCGCGGAGAGCGAGGCTTCCATCCGTTGGCGATAAATCACGCTGGCGACCAGCACCGCGGTTTCCGCCACCACCACCGCGCCGTGGAACAGGGTGCGCAGGATGTTCGGCCACAGCTCCGTGCTGGGATAGACGAGGCTTGGCAGCAGAACGCTGAGCGTCAGGTGATGCAGCGCGATCGTCGCGGCCGAGATCAGCAGCACCCGAACATCGACCATCGCCCCCAGCGCCGCGAGGACGGCGAAATAGATCATGTGGCTGTCGATCTGCCAGGGATGCCCGGAGAGCGCCGCGGTGAAGGCGATCGCCTGCCCCACAAGCCCCTGCGCGACCAGCATGCGGCCGGTCGTGGTGTCGCCGCGCAGCGTGCCAAGCCCCGCCACGGCCGCGAAACTCCAGGCGATCAGGGAAGCGGCGACGGCGGCCGTGCCGACCAGAAGCGCAACGCCGGTGACAAGGACGGCACAGGCGAGCGTGGCGATCAGGAACACGCGCAGCCGCATCGGGATCCTGTCCTGGTCCGTCGCAGGGATCATCATGTCAGTATTCTCCACAAAACCGGGCGACCGACGCGGCATCGAGGACCGCCCAGGCCCCCGCCTCCGCAAGGCGCTGCGCGGCGGTCGGGTCCGTCGCAGCCACCATATGTCCGAGAGGTGCCCCGGTCGGGCCGATCAGCCGTGCGCCCGCCTGCGCGGCGACCAGATCGGCGCTGCGCCAGGGGGGCACGACCATGACCCAGGGGCCCGCGCCCGATGCCTTGGCATCCAGCAGCGTCGCCGCCGGGGCGATCGTGATCGAGAGAGCCAGAACCAGGAATTCGAGTCGCATCGGAACCTCCGCCCGGAAGCCTAGACGCAAGCTCTTAACAACCAATTTTCAGGCGTTTCCGGCTCAGATCGGCAGCGCGGTGGTCTTGAAGACGGTGCGCAGCGCGAAGGAGCTTTGCATCCCCTGCACCCCGGGCAGCCGCGCCAGCTTCGAGCGGTGGATGCGGGCGAAATCTTCGGTATCCTCGGCCACGACCTTGAGCAGATAATCGGCCGAGCCCGCCATCAGATGGCATTCGAGCACGTCGGGGATCTTTTTTACCTCGTGTTCGAAGGCTTCCAGCACCTCGTCGGCCTGACCCGAGAGCGTGATTTCGACAAAGACGGTGGTCGGGCGGCCGAGGCGGCGGGCGTCCACCAGCGCGACGTAATCCTTGATGTAGCCCTCGTCCTCAAGCCGCTGCACCCGGCGGTGACAGGCCGAGGCCGAGAGGTTGACCCGCTCGGACAGTTCCGCATTCGAGATGCGGCCCTGTTTTTGCAACACCGTCAGGATGCGGCGATCTGTGGCGTCAAGGGTCATGGGCGCGCAAGTTTCTTCGAAGGTTTTGCGGATCGGTGGAAGATATGCGCGCAGAAACGGGTGTTTTGCAAGCATATTTGAACGCATTTTTCATGCCGACACGCGCAGAGTGGGGGCAGAAATGGCAGGGAGGAACGCCATGAAGATCGGATGCGTGAAAGAGATCAAGGCACAGGAATTCCGGGTCGGCATGACCCCGGCGGCGGTGCAGGAGGCGGTGGGGCAGGGCCATGCGGTCTTGATCGAGACCGGGGCGGGGCTTGGCGCGGGCTTTGCCGATGCCGATTATGTCGCCGCCGGGGCGGGGATCGCGGCCGATGCCGCGACGGTCTGGGCCGAGGCCGAGATGGTGGTGAAGGTGAAGGAACCGCAGGCCGCCGAGCGGGCGCAGCTGCGCCCCGGGCAGGTGCTGTTCACCTATCTGCATCTGGCGCCCGATCCGGAACAGACCGCGGATCTGCTCAGATCCGGGGCGACCTGCATCGCCTATGAGACGGTGACCGACCGTATGGGCGGGCTGCCGCTTCTGGCGCCGATGTCCGAGGTGGCGGGGCGGTTGGCGCCGCAGGTGGGCTCCTGGGCGCTGCAAAAGGCCAATGGCGGGCGCGGCGTGCTGATGGGCGGTGTGCCCGGGGTGCGTCCGGCGAATGTGGTGATCATCGGCGGCGGGGTCGTCGGCACGGCGGCGGCGCGGGTGGCGACCGGGATGGGGGCGCATGTGACGGTGCTGGACCGCTCGATCCCGCGGCTGAGCTATCTGGACGATGTCTTCATGGGGCGGCTGACGACGCAATATTCCGACCGCGCCGCCACGGCCGAGCTGATCCGGGATGCCGACATGGTGATTGGCGCGGTGCTGGTGCCGGGGGCGGCGGCGCCGAAACTGGTCAGCCGCGCGATGCTGAAGACGATGAAACCGGGCGCGGTGCTGGTCGATGTGGCGATCGATCAGGGCGGCTGCTTTGAGACCTCGAAGGCCACGACGCATCAGGATCCGATCTACGAAGTCGATGGAATCATTCACTATTGCGTGGCGAACATGCCCGGAGCCGTGGCCCGGACCTCGACGCTCGCGCTGGGCAATGCGACGCTGCCCTTCCTGCTGGCGCTGGCGAACAAGGGCTGGCGGCAGGCCTGCGGCGACGATCCGCATCTGCTGGCCGGGCTCAATGTCCATGCGGGCCGGATCACCTGTGCCCCGGTCGGCGCGGCGCAGGGGCTGACGGCGATCGACCCGGTGACGGCGCTGAAGCTGTAAGACATTCCCTGTTCCGGCGTGCAGGCCGGAACAGGGGCTGTTCGCGGCTGCGGCTTGCGCGCGGGCGGATTTCGGGCAGTCTGAGCCGACAGGAGGCCCCCATGACCGATCTTTCGTCCTTCCCGATCACCCGGCGCTGGCCCGCGACCCGTCCCGAAGTGATCCAGCTTTATTCCCTGCCGACGCCGAATGGCGTCAAGGTCTCGATCCTGCTGGAGGAGACCGGGCTGCCCTACGAGCCGCATCTGGTCAGGTTCGACACGCAGGACCAGATGACGCCCGAGTTCCTCTCGCTCAACCCCAACAACAAGATCCCGGCGATTCTGGATCCGAACGGGCCGGGGGGCAAGCCGCTCGCGTTGTTCGAAAGCGCGGCGATCCTGATCTATCTGGCCGAGAAATCAGGACAATTCCTGCCCGAGGCGCAGCGCTATCAGGTGCTGCAATGGCTGATGTTCCAGATGGGCGGCGTCGGGCCGATGTTCGGGCAGCTGGGCTATTTCCACGCCTATGCCGGCAAGGAGATCGGGGATCCCCGCCCGAAGGAACGCTACCGCGCCGAGGTGGCGCGGCTCTTGCGGGTGCTCGATGGCGTGATGGCCGACCGGGACTGGATCGCGGGCGACTATTCCATTGCCGATATCGCGATCTGTCCGTGGTTGCGCGGGTTGAACGTGCATTACAAGGTGACCGATCTGGTCGGATGGGAGGATCTGCGCCACGTGCCCGCCTGGCTCGACCGGTTCCTCGACCGCCCCGCCGTGCAGCGCGGTCTGTTGGTGCCCGAACGCCCTCAGCCCTGAGACGGGCTTTCCGTCATGCCGCGGCCGACCCGTTCGGCGATCCGCGCGGCAAGCCAGGCCATCCAGCCCTCGGGCTGGGTGAAATGGAAGGGCGAGCCCTCGGGCATCGGGATCGGCGCCCCGGCCTGACGGGCCTCGGCCTCGCGGCGGGCGGCGGCGATGATCTGCGCCGGGCTGCGTTCCAGCGCGGCCATGGCCAGTTCGACCGCCTCCTCCCGTGTCAGGGCCGGATCGAACAGGTCGGGCTGCATCCCCACGGTTTCGATGAAGGTGCGCAGCCGCGATTGCGCGGCTTCGATGCGGGCGACGGCATGGTCGCGCTGATCGGCGCGGAAGGCGCGTTCGAGCGGCAGGGTTTCCTCGAACGACGACAGCTCTTCGCCCAGACCATCGATCGCGGCGGCCAGTTCCATCGCCACTTTCGACTCCTGGCTCCGGGCGATTTCGCTGCGGCAGGCCTCGATCATGTCGCGCAGCACGGTGATCCGGTGCAGCGCGATCACATCGGCGGTTTCGGCAAAGGCAATGTCGCGCGCGGCGCGGCCAAGATCGTCCATCGCCGATTCGAGCGGGTAAAGCGCCCGGGCAGGGCGGGCGGCGCCGAAGATGTTTTCGGCAAGTGTCCAGGCAGCGTCGTGAAGCATGGTGCATCCCCTTCTGGTGATGCGGCCACCCTGTCATAACGGGGTGAACAAGCGGTGAACGCGCAGCGCTGTGTTCGCGTTGCGTTCACGCTTTGGGCGGATCAGTTCACGTCGCGGATGATCTTGCACAGCGGTTCGAACAGCTCGCCGTTGCCCGCGATCACCGTGCCGCTTTCGAAAATGCCGCGGTCGGCGCGCACCGGGCCGACGAAGCCGCCCGCTTCCTTGACCAGAATCAGGCCGGCGGCCATGTCCCAGGCGTTGATGCCGCGTTCCCAGTAGCCGTCATAGCGGCCCGAGGCGACATAGGCGAGGTCAAGCGCCGCCGAGCCGAAGCGGCGCACGCCCGCGCAGACCGGCATCAGCCGCGCCAGATCCTGCAGCGTCGCGGGCAGGGTGGACCGGCCGCCAAAGGGCACGCCGGTTGCAAACAGCGCCTCGATCATGTGGCGCCGCCCCGACACGCGCAGCCGGCTTTCGTTCATGAAGGCGCCAAGGCCTTTTTCCGCATAGTAAAGTTCGTCCTTGGCCGCGTCGAAGACGACGCCCGCGACGACCTCGCCCTTGTGTTCCAGCGCGATCGACACCGCCCAATGCGGCAGGCCGTGCAGGAAGTTCGTGGTGCCATCGAGCGGATCGACGATCCAGCGCCGGGTCGGATCTTCGCCCGCTTCCTCGCCGGTTTCCTCGCCCAGCCAGCCATAGGTCGGACGCGCGCCGCGCAGCTCTTCCTTGATGATCCGTTCGGCCTCGCGGTCGGCTTTCGACACGAAGTCCCCCGGCCCCTTGGAGGAAACCTGCAGGTTCTCGACCTCGCGGAAGTCCTTCACCAGAGCCCGCCCCGCCTTGCGCGCGGCCTTGATCATCAGGTTGAGGTTGGCACTGCCTTGCATCGGGGGGGCTCCTTCGGTTCAAGCGCCTGCCTTACACGGCAGAGGTGAAGATTCCAAGAGGTCAGCCGCGGATCAAATCGGCGCGTTTCGGCAGGAACACGGTCAGCACGCCCATGACGGGCAGGGCCGAGCAGATCAGATAGACGGTGCGGATGCCCCAATGGTCGGCCATCAGCCCCAGACCCGCCGCGGCGATGCCGCCCATGCCGAAGGACAGGCCGAAGAAGATCCCGGCCACCATGCCGACACGGCCGGGCAACAGTTCCTGTGCCAGCACGACGATGGCGGAAAAGGCCGAGGCGAGGATCAGCCCGATGCAGACCGTCAGCACGCCCGAGGCGACAAGCCCGACATGCGGCAAGGCCAGGGTGAAGGGCAGCACGCCCAGGATCGAGATCCAGATCACCACCATCGGCCCGAAGCGGTCGGCGACCGGCCCGCCCAGCACGGTTCCGGCGGCCACCGAGCCGAGGAACAGGAACAGCATCAGCTGCGCGGTGCGGGTGTCGACGCCGAAGCTCTCGATCAGGTAGAAGGTGTAATAGGAATGCAAGGACGCCATGTAGGCGTTCTTCGAGAAGGTCAGGATCACCAGCACCGAGATCGCGGCGATGGTCCGGCCCTTCGACAGCGGCAGGGTCTTGTCCACCCCCCGTTTCGCCCGCGCGGCCAGATGGTCGGCATACCAGCGGCTGACCTGCACCAGCACGATCCCGGACAGCACGGCGAGCCCGGCAAAGATCGCGACCGAGGGGCGGCCAAAGGGCAGCACGACGAAAGCCGCCAGCAGCGGGCCGATCGAGGTGCCGAAATTGCCGCCGACCTGAAACACCGATTGCGCCAGGCCGAACCGCCCGCCCGAGGCGACGCGGGCGACGCGGCTCGATTCGGGGTGGAAGATCGCCGAGCCAAGCCCGACCAGCATCGCCGCCGCGATCAGCGCCGGGTAGCTGGGCGCAAAGGCCAGCCCCATCACGCCCAGAAAGGTGCAGCAGGACGCCAGCGGCAGCGACCAGGGCTGCGGCTTGGCATCGGTGTAAATCCCGATCGCCGGTTGCAACAGCGAGGCCGTGCCCTGAAACGCCAGCGTCAAAAGCCCGATCTGCCAATATTGCAGCGCGAAATCCGCCTTCAGGATCGGATAGATCGACGACAGCATCGACTGCATCACATCATTGAGCATGTGACAGGCGGACACGGCCAGAAGGATCGGGAACACGGTCGCTTGCGCGGCGCGCGGCTGGGGAATGGCGGTCATCGGAGGTCCTCGGGCTGAAGCCGCGATCTAACGCCGGTGTCGACAGCCCGTCACGCGCAACTTTGTGACGGTTACATCACCCTTGCGTGACGACCCCTACGCCCGTTGCAGCTTGACCGGCTCGGTCCGCGCCAGCCGCAGGAAATGCGCCATGTAAGGGGCGGTCACGTCTTCCTCGCGCGTCGCGGCATAAAGCCGCTTCGTCAGGCCGTGTTCCGTCACCCGCTTCGTCACGTAATCGGGCTGGTATTTCGCCTCGCGCAGCACCCAGTCGGGCAGCACCGCCACGCCCCGCCCCGAGGCGACAAGCATCAGGATGACGGTGGTCAGCTCCACCTGCCGATGCGCTTTCGGCTCCACTTTCGCGGGGGTCAGCAGCAGCGAGAACACATCCGACCGCGCCCGGTCGATCGGATAGGTGATCAGCGTCTGATCGGCGAAATCCCGCGCCTCGACATAGGGTTTCGCGGCGAGCGGGTTGCTGGCGGACGCGATGAAGGTCGGCGAATAGTCGAAAAGCGGGTTGAAGGTGATGCCCTCGAGCCGATCAGGGTCGGAGGAGATCACCAGATCGACGTCTTCGCGCGCCAGCGCCTGCAGCGCGGTGAAGGCGAGGCCGGGGCGAATGTCGATGTCGATTTCCGGCCAGACGCGGCGAAAGGCTTCCAGCACCGGGAAAAGCCATTCGAAACAGGCGTGGCATTCGATGGCGATATGCAGCCGCCCGGCCCGTCCCTGCCGGATCGCGGCGAATTCCGCCTCGGTCGCGTCGATCTCGGGCAGGATGCGCTCGGCCAGACGCAGCAGCTTCAGCCCCGCGGCGGACAGGCGCAAGGGCTTGGAGCGACGCGCAAAAAGCTCGACCCCCGCCTGATCTTCCAGCCCCTTCACCTGATGCGACAGCGCCGATTGCGTGATGTGCAGGATCTCGGCCGCCTTCGCGAGGCCGCCTGCATCGTGAATCGCCTTGATCGTGCGCAGGTGCCGAAACTCGATGTGCATTATGAGGCGGCCTCATCACCTTCTTGAAGATTATGAATTTGTCTCACATCGCAGAATCGGCGACAAGGGGGCAACACAAAAAGGACGCCCCCGATGACCACGCCGAAAGTCAGCTTTGAATTCTTCCCGCCGCAGACGCTCGACGCCTCGTTCCGGCTGTGGGAGACGGCGCAGGTTCTGGCGCCGCTGAAACCCGGGTTCGTCTCGGTCACCTATGGCGCGGGCGGCACCACGCGCAAGCTGACCCACGAAGCCGTGGCGGCGATCCACAAGAATTACGGGCTCAATGTCGCCGCGCATCTGACCTGCGTCGATGCGACGAAAGCCGAAACGCAAGAGATCATCGACGCTTACGCCGAGGCTGGCGTGACCGAGATCGTCGCGCTGCGCGGTGATCCGCCGAAAGGCGCCGCCCGCTTCACGCCGCATGCCGAGGGTTTTGCCTCCTCGGTCGATCTGATCGAATGGCTGGCCAAGGACGGCCGCTTCACCCTGCGCTGCGGCGCCTATCCGGAACCGCATCCGGAAGCCGCCGACACGCTTGCCGATGTGCGCTGGCTGAAACGCAAATGCGAGGCGGGGGCGACCTCGGCGATCACGCAATTCTTCTTCGAGGCCGAGACCTTCTTCCGCTTCCGCGACGCCTGCGTGAAGGAAGGGATCACCGCGAAGATCATCCCGGGCATCCTGCCGATCCAGTCCTGGAAAGGCGCCAAGGGGTTCGCGCAGCGCTGCGGCACCTCGATCCCGGCCTGGGTCGAAGAGGCCTTCGATCATGCGATCCGCGACGACCGCGAGCAACTTCTGGCCACGGCGCTGTGCACGGAACTGTGCGACAACCTGATCGCGGGTGGGGTGGAGGATCTGCATTTCTACACGCTGAACCGGCCGCAAATGACCCGCGATGTCTGCCATGCGCTGGGCGTGAACCCGGATGTGGTGCTGGAAAACGTCGCCTGAAGTGACGTGACGGAACTTTTGCGGGGGGCTTCGGCCCCCTTTTCCGTTTCCTTCCCCTGCGTCACGCTGGCGCAAAGGGAGAGAGAGATGACCGAACCGAACTATGCCGCGGGGCCCGCGGATTTCCTGACCCTGGCCGAGGTGCAGGCGATGACCGGGCTTGAGTACATGCGGGCGATGCTGGCGGGGCAGGTGCCCACGACCACTTTTGCGCGCGGCTGCAATTATCGCGTCACCCGGGTCGAGCCCGGGCTGGTCGAGGTGACGGGCACGCCGGGGCACGATCACACCAATGCCTTTGGCGGCGTGCATGGCGGCTGGTATGGGGTGCTTCTGGATACGGCCCTGACCTGCGCGGTGATCACCGGGCTGAAGCGCGGGCAGTATCAGACGACGACCGAATACAAGGTCAACATGCTGCGCGCGATCCCGCCGGGCACCGAGGTCCGCGCCCTGGGCCGGGTCGAGCATGTCGGGCGGTCAACGGGCGTCGCACGGGGCGAGATTGTCGGCACCGCCGATGGCAAGACCTATGCCCTTGGCACGGCGACCTGTCTGATCATGGGCGGTTCCGGCTGAAACGGCACCAGCGCCAGTTCGGGTTTCGGGCCGCGGCGTTTCAACCCGGTGCCGACGCGGATCCACCATTCCAGCTTGCGCTTGCGCACCGAATCGTGCAGCCGCTCCGACCCGTCCACGCCGACCCGGCGCGGCTGGCGCATGATGTAAAGCTTGCCCCAGCCGCCCCAGCTGCCGACCGAGGGCGCGGCGGGATCACAGGGAAAGTCCCCCCGCCAGCCCTGCGGCAGCGCCAGGCCCAGATTTTCCGCCTGCTCCAGCATCCAGACGAGGGGGATGTTCGACAAGGGCCGCGCCGCATCGTAATCGGCCAGCTGCCCGCCCACATCGGCATGGCAGCCGCGAAACCAGACCTGCTCGATCCGCGCCGCGCCGGTGCCGTTGCTGTTCCACAGCAGCGGCGACAGCACCGGCCGCGTTTCATGCAGCGCCAGCGCCTGAAACCCGTGCCGGACCGACCGGCCCAGCCGGTGATCGTGAAACCGCACCCGATCCGCGCTCATCGTCCAGAACAGCGGCAGCCGCACGCCCAGCGCGGCGACGGTATCGAACACCCCCACCATCTCGATCGGCGCGGTGGGGTGACAGAGCGCATCGCGAAAGGCCACGGGCGAGACTTCGGCCCGGTAATGCCGCCAGGCCTGTTCGACATTGCGTTCGGTCGCGGCATCCTTGCGCAGCAGACCAACGCGGTCGATCAGCCCCGCCAGCGAGCGCGCCGCAAAGGCCCCCCGCGAATAGCCGATCAGGAAGATTCGGTCGCCCGGACGGTAGCGCATCGCCAGCCAGCCATAGGCGCGCAGGATCTGCGCCTCCACCCCCCAGCCCAGCCAGATGTCCTTGATGTCGCGCCATTCGCGATATTGCAGACCTTTGCCGTAATAGACCGAGGCCCGCGGCGAGGACCGGCGCAAAAAGCGGTAGATCATCCCGATCGAGGTCAGATGCGCCGGCGAGAGCGAGCCGAGCGTGCCATCCAGCAAGATGACATGATCGACCGATCCGCGCGCCGGTCGCGGGGGCGGACTTGGATCGACGCGCGCCGAACTGGCCTTGCGTTGCCGCCAGTTCCCGATCACGCGATGCAACAGTCCGACCATGACGCGACCCCATCGTCTGCGGCCCTGAATCTCAACGGCCTCGCCTCGAATTTAAGGCAAGGCCGTTAATCCTCAATTACGCAGGCGCCAAAGTGTCGCGGATGTCGGCGCCTGTTGCTTTCGGGTCAGCCCTTCAGCGCCAGCGCGGTGACGATTTCCATCTGCCCGAAGCCGTTGAAGCGGGTGTTGGTGGCCGAGCAATAGGCGCCCATGCCGTGGAACACCAGATAATCGCCCTCGGTCAGTTCGCTCGGCAGCGCGACGTCGCCCGGCAGACGGTCGACCGAATCGCAGGTCGGGCCGAAGACGATGCGTTCGACCATGTCGCCGCCGCGTTCGAACCCCTCGGGCGACCAGACCTCGATCCGCTCGATGTTGCCGATCAGCGGCAGTTCCGCCAGACCGCCATAGACGCCGTCGTTCAGGAACACATGCGTGTCGTCGCGCAGCGCCTTGACCTTGGTGATATGGGTGAAGGCATCCCCCACCAGACCGCGGCCGGGTTCGCAGACCAGAATCGGACGGTCACTGCCGAAGGCTTCGGTGGTGGCGCGGTCGATCAGCGCGAAGATGTCTTCGAGCACCGGCGCCGGGCCCATCTTGCGATGGTTCGGGAAGCCGCCGCCGACGTTCAGCCGATGCGCCTGCACCCCCGCGGTGGCACAGATTTCCGACGCGACCAGGATATAGGCCTCCCACGCCGCCGGATCGGTGCATTGCGTCCCCGGATGGAAGGTGAGCGAGGGGATGAACCCCGCCTCTGCCGCCCGGCGCAAAAGCTCCGCCGCCAGATCCGCGGTGGCGCCGAACTTGGCGCCGAAGTTGTAGGCCGCGCCCTGTACCGGCAGCTTGAAGCGCACCGAGATTTCGCAGCCCTCGGTGGGCACCAGCGCGATCAGCTTTTCAAGCTCGCTGCGCGAATCGACCGACCAGGTCTTCACCCCCGCCCGCACCGCATGGGCGATTTCCTCGCGGCCGCGGACCGGGTTGTGATAGTGCAGCGCGGCACCGGGTGCGAGACGACGGATCAGGTCGATCTCGAAGGGCGAGGCGACGTCGAACCCCTTGACGCCCGCGGCGACGAGGTTCTGGATCACCATTTCATCCGGGTTCGACTTCACCGCATAGGTGACGACGCCCGGAAAGCCCTTCAGGAACCGCCGCGCGGTCGCCTGCAACGCGGTGGGCGAGAACACCAGCACCGGATGATCGGGTTGTTTCGTCCGGATGATTTCGGACGGTTGAGTCCAAATAGTTTTGGAAAGTCCCATCGGCTTCTCCTCGCCAATAGAACGCAGCCACCTCTTGCCCCGGCTATGTTACGGGTGGGGAGACGCTTACGACGCGTTTCGACCTAACCCAGGCCAGGTGCGTATGAGCCGCCCTTTTCCTGCTCTCTCATGTTGCGCGATATGAGGCACATTTTCACCGATCAAAAGAGTAGAAATGCTGCGATCTATCGTTATAATGACGAAAGCATCGGTCAATCTGCAAGTGTTGCACAATGGACGAACTTGATACGGCAATCGTGGGGCTTCTGTCGGGCGACGCCCGGATTTCGGTGGCGACGCTGTCGCGCCGATTGAAGGTGGCGCGCTCGACGATTCAGGCCCGGCTGGAGCGGCTGGAGACCTCGGGGGTGATCGCGGGCTACACCGTGAAGCTGGGCGAAGCGGCCCGGGCGGGGCGGCTGCGGGCCACCGTTTTGCTGATGGTGGAACCCCGCGCGCAGGCGGGCATCCTGACCCGGCTGAAGTCGATCCCCGAGGTCGAACGGATTTCGACCACCTCGGGCCGGATCGATCTTTTGCTGCAGGTGGCGGCGAATTCGACGGCGCAGCTGGATGTGGTGCTTGACCAGATCGGCGAGATGCAGGGGGTGCGCAGTTCCGAAAGCCTGATCCATCTGAGCACGAAGCTTGACCGGGCGGTCTGAGCGGCCGGTTGCGGCGCGGGGGTTTCACACCCCGTTCGACGGGAAAGCCTTCCACCGGAAGGCTTTTCGATCCCGTCTCACCCCGTGGGATATTTGCGCCAAGGTGAAAGCAGGACGCAGGGCTGTCATTCGAATCGTGCTAGGCTGAGGTGTCTTTTCATCCGGAGGTTTTCATGTCCTTTCATGGTGTTCCCTGCTGGTTCGAGGTGATGGTGGCCGACCCCGACGCGGCGCAGGACTTCTATGCCAAGGTCTTCGGCTGGGACTGGGTTGATGCCGGGATGGAGGGCTTCGATTACCGCCTTGCCCGGTCGGGCGCCGACCTGGTGGCCGGGCTGATGGCGCTCAAGGACTGCACCGAGGGGACGCCGCCGAACTGGACGCTCTATCTGGCGGCAAAGGATTGCGACGCGACGGCGGCGCAGCTGCGCGATCTGGGCGGGCAGGTGTTGAAGGCCCCGGCCGACATTCCCGGCACCGGGCGCTTCGCGGTTCTGGCCGATCCGCAAGGTGCGGTTTTCGGCATCCTCACGCCCCTGCCGATGGATCCGCCGCCGCCGGGCGGGGCCTGGAACCAGCGGGCGCCGGGCCATGGCGCCTGGATCGAGCTGATGACCCCCGATCCGAAAGCGGCGCTGGAAACCTATCGCAAGCTCTTCGACTGGCGCCCCGACATGCATGTCGACATGGGCCCGGCCGGGGTCTACCACGTCTTTGCCCATCGCGGCGCGCAGATCGGCGGCATGATGGGGCTGGGGCAGGCCCCCTGTCCGACCTGGCTGCCCTATTTCGGCGTCGCCTCGGTCACAAGGACGATCGCGGCGATCACGGCGGCGGGCGGCACCGTGCTGCATGGCCCCACCGAGGTTCCAGGTCCGGCCTATGTCGCCGCCTGCCGCGATCCGCAAGGCGCGCATTTCGCCATCGTCGGTCCCAATCGCTAGGCCGAAACGTCTCAGAGGCTTTTCCTTGCAGGGGCTGCGCGCTAAACAGCCTCAAGCCCTGAAAGGACAGAACCGATGAGCATGGAAAAGACCTTCGACGCGCGCGAAGCCGAGCCGCGGCTTTATGCGAAATGGGAACAGGCAGGCGCCTTCAAGGCCGGGGCCAATGCCTCGCGTCCGGAGACCTTCTGCATCATGATCCCGCCGCCGAATGTCACCGGCGCCTTGCACGTCGGCCATGCCTTCAACAACACGGTGCAGGACATCCTGATCCGCTGGCACCGGATGCGCGGCTTCGACACGCTCTGGCAGCCGGGGCAGGACCATGCGGGCATCGCCACCCAGCTGATGGTGGAGCGTGAACTGGCCAAGACCGGCCAGCCCTCGCGCGCGGACCTCGGCCGCGACGAATTCCTGAAAAAGGTCTGGGACTGGAAGGGCAAATACGGCTCGACCATCATCAACCAGCTGAAACGGCTGGGCTCTTCCTGCGACTGGGAGCGCAATGCCTTCACCATGTCGGGCGCGCCGAATGCGCCCGCGGGCGAGGAGGGCAACTTCCATGACGCGGTGATCAAGGTCTTTGTCGATCTTTACAACAAGGGCCTGATCTATCGCGGCAAGCGGCTGGTGAACTGGGACCCCCATTTCGAGACCGCGATTTCCGACCTTGAGGTCGAGAATATCGAAGTCGCCGGGCATATGTGGCACTTCAAATATCCGCTCGCGGGCGGGGAAACCTATGAATATGTGGAAAAGGACGCCGAGGGGAATGTGACCCTGCGCGAAACGCGCGGCTACATTTCCATCGCCACGACGCGGCCGGAAACCATGCTGGGCGATGGCGCGGTGGCGGTGCATCCGTCCGATGAACGCTATGCAGCCATCGTCGGCAAGCTCTGCGAAATTCCGGTCGGGCCGAAGGAACACCGCCGTCTCATTCCGATCATCACCGACGAATACCCCGATCCGACCTTTGGCTCCGGCGCGGTGAAGATCACCGGCGCGCATGATTTCAACGACTATCAGGTGGCCAAACGGGCGGGCCTGCCGATGTATCGGCTGATGGACACCCGGGCGAAGATGCGGGCCGACGGGGCGGATTACGAAACCTGCGCCCGCCGGGCGATGGAGATTTCGAAAGGCGCGGCCTTCACCGAAGCCGAAGTCGACACGCTGAACCTGATCCCCGACACTCTGCGCGGCCTTGACCGGATGGAGGCCCGCAAGATCGTGGTCGAGGAGATCAACGCCGAGGGTCTGGCGGTGATGATCGCCAATCCGAAGGCGGGCGAGGAAGGCCAGCCGGACCTCATCCCTTACGTCGAAGCGAAACCGATCATGCAGCCCTTCGGCGACCGCTCCAAGGTCGTGATCGAGCCGATGCTGACCGATCAATGGTATGTGGACGCCGAAAAGGTCGTCGGCCCCGCGCTCGACGCGGTGCGGAGCGGCAAGACGAAGATCATGCCCGAGGCGGGCGAGAAGACCTACTACCACTGGCTTGAGAACATCGAGCCCTGGTGCATCTCGCGCCAGCTCTGGTGGGGGCATCAGATTCCAGTGTGGTATGGGCCGAAAGTTGTCGACAGCTCTGGTGTTTCCCTATTCGGTCAACATGAGACTTTCTGCGCTTCAAACCAAGATGAGGCCATTGCTCTCGCCCATGCCCACTATGGAAAGCTCCTTGAGGGCGAATTTAGCGTGGTCGTTCGCTCGCAGAATTTCATGGAAGCCGTCGGGGTTGAGAAACCCGGTGTCGGTCAAGAGAGTTTGGCTACTGGCGCGGGCTTCGACGCAAACGATCAAATTCAGATCGAGCTTTGGCGTGACGAGGACGTGCTCGACACTTGGTTCTCCTCGGGGCTCTGGCCGATCGGCACGCTGGGCTGGCCCGAGGACACCGAGGAAATGCGCAAGTATTTCCCCACCGATGTTCTGGTGACGGGCTTCGACATCCTGTTCTTCTGGGTCGCCCGGATGATGATGATGCAACTGGCGGTGACCGGCGAAATCCCCTTCCACACCGTCTACCTGCACCAGCTTGTCCGCGACGAGAAGGGCAAGAAGATGTCGAAAACGGCGGGCAACGTCATCGACCCGCTCGAAATCATCGACGAATACGGCGCCGATGCGCTGCGCTTCACCAATGCCTCGATGGCCGCCATCGGCGGGGTGCTGAAGCTTTCGAAAGACCGCATCGCGGGCTATCGCAACTTCGGCACGAAACTGTGGAACGCCACCCGCTTTGCCGAAATGAACGGCGTCTTCGAGGCCGAGGTCGCGGGCATTCCCGCGCCCACGCAAACGGTGAACCGCTGGATCATCGGCGAAACCGCCAAGGTCCGGGCCGAGGTCGATGAAGCCTTCGCCGCCTATCGCTTCAACGATGCCGCGAATGCGCTTTACGGCTTTGTCTGGGGCAAGGTCTGCGACTGGTATGTCGAATTCTCGAAGCCGCTTTTCGATGGCGAACACGCGGCCGAAACCCGCGAAACGATGCGCTGGGTGCTGGATCAGTGCTACATCCTGCTGCATCCGATCATGCCCTTCATCACCGAGGAGCTGTGGGGCCTGACCGGCACCCGCGCGAAGATGCTCGTGCATGGCGACTGGCCGAGCTATGGCGCCGAGCTGATCGACGCCGAGGCGGATCGCGAGATGAACTGGGTGATCGCGCTGATCGAGGAAATCCGGTCTTCCCGCGCGCAGATGGGCGTGCCCGTCGCGATGAAGCTGCCGATGATGCTGGCCGAGGCCGATGGACAGGCCCGCGCGGCGCTGGCGCGCAACGAGGCGCTGATCCTGCGTCTGGCCCGGCTCGAGGCGATCACCGAGGGCGCGGTCGCCAAGGGCTCGATCTCGATCCCGGCGGCGGGGGCGCTGTTCGGCCTGCCGCTGGAAGGCGTGATCGATGTGGCGGCCGAAAAGGCCCGGCTGGAAAAATCGCTGGCCAAGGTCGAGAAGGAAGCGGCGGGGCTGAAGGCGCGGTTTGCCAACCCGAAATTCGTCGCCAATGCCGCCGAAGAGGTGATCGAGGAAGCCCATGATAACCTCGCCGCGCGCGAGGAAGAGGCGGCGAAGATCGGCGCCGCGCTGAAGCGTCTGGCCGAGCTTGGATAGAAGACGGGGGGCTCTGCCCCCCTCTTGCCTTCGGCAATTCACCCCCCGGGATATTTGGAGCAAGATAAAGGGCCGGAAGCTTTCATTTTATCTTGCCGGAAATATCCCACGGGGGTGCGGGGGTGTGAAACCCCCGCCACTGCCGCCGGTTCAGCCGCCCATCCCGAACCATTGCGCCCAAAGACCCGCCGCCCAGAACATCAGGCTCAGTGTCATCATCAGGATGCCGAGCCCGAACTTGTCGCGCAGCGCGAAGACGATCGGGTCGTGATCCTGCTTGCCGAACCAGCCGAGCGCCACCATGCGGACAAGCCACCCGCCCATCGGCAGCATCGCCAGCCACAAAAGCCAGGTGTCGGGGTAAAGCAGCCGCGCCTGATCCGAGATCGAGTAAAGAAAGAAGACCACCAGCGCGCCCACGACGCCGATCGCCGCGACATTGAGCAGATCGCCGCGGTCCGGGCGGCCATAGCCGCGGCCGGGCAGGGGCTCGTTTTCCGTGGCAAGGGTCAGTTCCGTCAGCCGCTTCACGCAGCCGAGGCTGAGGAAGATCGGGAAGATGAAGATCAGCATGTAGATCGAGACATCGACCGCCCCCGCCGCGGCCCCGGCGACGACGCGCAGCGTGTAAAGCGCCGCCAGCGTGGTGATGTCGATCCAGCGCATGCGTTTGAGCTTCAGCGAATAGGCAAGCGACATCGCCATATAAAGCGCGAGGATGCCGAGGAAGCCCGCGTTCAGCGCCGCCGCAAGGCCCAGCGCCGTCAGCGCCAGACCGGCGCTGGCGATCATCCCCACCCTGATCGGCACCGCGCCGCAGGCGAAGGGGCGGCGGCATTTCACCGGATGCAGCCGATCGGCCTCGAGGTCGAGCAGGTCGTTGACGATGTAGATCGCCGAGGCGGCCAGCGAAAACGCCACCATCCCGATCAGGATCGGCAGCAGCGTGGCGGCGTCGAAACGATGCGCCGCGATCATCGGCAACAGCAGCAGCAGGTTCTTCACCCATTGATGCGGCCTGAGCGCCTTCAGAAGCGCCGCGGGTCTCCAGCCGCCGGGCAGGGTCACCACGCCGATGCCGCGCGCGGGCAGGGCGGCGGTCTCGGGCACCCGGCCCACCACCACCGCGGTTTCCGCATGTTCCCAGACCGCCATGTCGGTGGCCTCGTTGCCCGCATAGACGAAACCGCGCGGCCCGAAGACCCGCACCAGCGCCCCGGCCTTGGCCGCGCCCTTCAGATTGAGCCGCCCGTCCGAGGCGAAGATCCGCTCGGAAAGCCCGTGATCCGCCGCCAGCTGCGCCACCAGCCGCTGATCCGAGGCCGAGGCCAGACAGACCTCCCGGCCCTCGTTCAGCGCGCCGATCACCACCTCGGCCACGGCGGGGGAAACCGGCATCAGATCGGTGCGCAGGGGCCCCAGCGCGGCCAGTTCCGCCTTCAGCCGGGCGCGGTCGCGAAATGTGGTCGCCGCGATGCGCAGCGTGCGCAGCGGCGCGCGGCCCAGACCGGCCCAGAAGCTTTCCTGCAGCAGATCCGTGCGCAGAAAGGTGCCGTCGACATCCAGCACCAGCGGTTTGTCGTTGCTCATCCTCATCCCTTCGATGCGAAGACGCAGCCGTCGGTGACCAGTTCGGGCGGGCTGAGGCACAGGCCCCGCGCCACCTGCCAGGCCGCCAGCACCTTGGGCACGTAATCGCGCGTTTCGGCATAGGGCGGCACGCCGCCATTGCCTTTCACCGCGTTTTCCCCGGCATTGTAAGCGGCGATCACCATCAGCGGATCGCGGTCGAATTCCTTCATCAGCCAGTTCAGATAGGCGACGCCGCCCTTGATGTTCTGGCTCGGATCGCGGCTGTCGGAGACGGCGAAGCGGGTCGCCGTCGCCGGAATGAGCTGCATCAGCCCGACCGCCCCCGAGCGCGAGATCGCATCGGCCTGCCCGCCGGATTCGGTCGAGATCACCGCCAGCACCAGCGCGGGCGAGACCTCGGTGCCGATCGTCGCGGCGAGGATGTCGCGGCCATGCGTCTGGGCGATCGCCTGCAGGCTGGCCAGCCGCGGTCCCCGCACCGCCTGTCCGCCCGGGCCCATGCTCAGCGCGTCGATCGCCTGCTGGAATCGCCCCGAGCGGTCGGCAAGCGCGGGCGAGACGACATTCCAGAACCAGGCATAAGAGGCCGCGCCGCCATCCGCCGTCCGGCCCGTCCCTGTTCCGGTGGCGGGCGGCGGGGTCGCGGTCAGCGGCGCGAAGGGTTTGGCCGCCTGGGCCGCCAGCGCCGCCGCCTGTTCCTCGGGGTTGATCTGGATCGTCAGGAACCGCGTCTGCCCGGCTTTCGGCGGCAGCACGCGGCGGGGCTCGAAATGATGCACGGTCGGCGATTTCGGGCCGATTTCGGCACGGGCGGGCACGACCGCAACGGTCGCGCTCAGGGCGAGACTGACGACAAATATCCGGCGCATGTGCGCGATCCTGCTCTGGTGATCCGGTTTTGGACCTTTTGTCCGGCGAAGGCCGGTTGCGAGCACTATTCCCGAAACCCGGTCAAAAACCAAGAAAAACGCGATTTCCATGCAAAGCCGGGGCGATATTCCCGCCGACCTGTTGCACGAAGGCTTGTCTGGCAGGCCCCGGGGCGGCTGCCGCCGGGCGTCGGTCCGATTCTCCGGCTGTCGTGACAAACCCGCGGCAATGACGCGGAAATGGTTAAGATTGCATTTACTTCGGCAGGTTTTCGGCCTTGCCGCGAAGATATACCGCTTCCGCCCCAATCAGGTCACGATTCACCGCCAGAAAGAGCCCATACCGCGAGGCTGGATGCAACGAAGCCCGGCAGCAGCGCGGAGCAACCTGAACCGAAGGAGAGACCCGATGAAATTCTTCAAACTCGCCCGCAAGATCCGCACCGAAGAAGACGGCGCCGTGACCGTTGACTGGGTCGTGCTGACCGCTGCCGTCGTCGGCCTCGGCGCTGCCGCCCTGACCCTGGTGCGCGGCAAGACCGAAGGTCTGACCGAAAAGATCGGCACCTACCTCGACAACGCCGAAGTCAAGACCACGTTCTGATCTCCCTTCGGGATCGATCGCAAGGGCCGCCTTCGGGCGGCCCTTCGCCTGTTTCGGGCTGATCTTGCGCATTGGGCGGCGGGTTCGTCGAAAAAAATGCGCCGATCCGCCCCAATTGTGCCGCCTTGCGGCGCCAGGATGGCGCAGAATTGCTCAGTGCAGAAGGGAACACCGAAATGCGAGAAGGACTTTTGTCGGCCGCCCTGGTCGGGATCTGCCATGACGACGAAGGCGCCATCACCGTCGACTGGGTGGTGCTGACCGCGGCCGTGGTGTCGCTGGGCATGGTTGCGGGCTCGCTGATCTGGAGCAATTCCGGCAGTGTCGCCCGCAATGTCGGAGATTTTCTGGACACGCAGTCGGTGAAGGCCACCTTCTGATCCGCGGACGGCGGCGCTTGCGCGTTGCCGGGCCGGATGGTGTCTGGGCAGTGACCGAGGGTTCGGTCTGAAAGGGAAAAGGGGGCGCGGATGCGTACGATTGTCGCTTTGGTGCTGGTGCTGGGTGTCGCCCTTGCCGGTCTTGCGGTCTACATGGCGCAGCAGCAGATCTCTCAGTTCCAGGCCGAACGGGACATGCTGGTGGCCGAACGGCGCAATGCGCCGCAACTGGTCGACGTGGTGGTGCTGCGCCGGCCGCTGGCCTATGGCGAACGCTTCACCGCCGCCGATCTGGGCGTGATCAAGATGCAGGTGGGCCACCTGCCCGCGGGCATCTTCCACAGCGTCTCGACGCCCCAGGGCGCCCCCGAAGAGGCGCAGACCGCCTCGGTCTTCCCCGGCGGCGAGACCCGTCCGCGCGCGGCCCTGCGCGCCTATGACGCCTATGAGGCGATCCTGGCGAACAAGATCACCGCCCCCGGCGTCGATGCCGGGATCACCGCCAGCCTGTCGCCGAACATGCGCGCCTTCACCATTTCGGTCAACGCCACCACCGGGGTTTCGGGTTTCCTGCGGCCGGGCGACCGCGTCGATGTCTATTGGTCGGGCGAGGTGAACGGCGAACGGGTGACGAAGCTGATCGACACCAACCTGCGGCTGATCGCCATCGACCAGAGCGCCGATGCCGACCGTGCCGAGGAAACCCAGATCGCCACCGCGGTCACCGCCGAGGTGACGCCCGAACAGGTCGCCTCGCTGACGCTGGCGCAGGGCACCGGAGAGCTGACCCTGTCGCTTGTGGGCATGCAGAACACCGCCGATCTGGGCGCGATCGAGATCGACCGCAACAAGCTTCTGGGCATTCAGGCGCAGGAGGCCGTCAAGGTCGAGGCCGAGCGGGTCTGCAGCATCAAGATGCGCAAGGGCACCGAAGTGGTCGAGATGCCGATCCCCTGCAAGGATTGAGCGCGGCCGGTGCCGGGCACGGCCCGCGGCGGCGCGGCAGGAAACGGGCCGCCAAACCGGTTGATTCTTGCAAAAAAATCAACACTCGGGCATTGTCTGCACCACACGGGTGAAAATCACCGATACCGGGCGACAGATCCGGGGGTAGCAGCGTGATCGGAGAGGCAGGATCACCATGAAAATGAAGAGTTTCTTCGGGGCTTGCGCGCTGGGTGCCGCGCTGGCGACTGCTGTGTCCCTGCCGGTTGCCGCGGAGACGCTGCGCATCGTCTCGGGAACGGGCAGCACGCCGCTGGCGGTGCCGATGAACCGTGCCGTGGTGGTGGAAAGCGACCAGCCGTTTTCGGAACTGTCGATCGCCAATCCCGGCATTGCCGATGTCACCACGCTCTCCGACAAGACGATCTATGTGCTGGGCAAGGTTCCCGGCCGCACGACGATGACGATTCTGGGCGCCGATGGCACGCTGCTGTCGAATGTCGAAGTGCAGGTCACCCCCGACATCGCCGAATTCAAGGAACGGCTGAAACAGATCCTGCCCGGCGAGAACATCGAGGTCCGCACCGCCAATGACGGCATCGTGCTGTCGGGCACCGTGTCGTCCTCGGCGAAACTGGACCGCGCGCTGGATCTGGCGCGCCGCTACGCGGGCGACCGGGTGTCGAACCTGATGAATGTCGGCGGCACGCAGCAGGTGATGCTGAAAGTCCGCTTCGCCGAGATGCAGCGCTCGGTGTCGAAGAACCTCGCCTCGTCGCTGGCGATGCGCGGCACGGTGGGCGGCGGCAATGCCCAGACCGGCGTCGTCACCGGCACCGGCAATTTCACCGCGACCGATGCGGTGGGCAATGCCTTCGACAAGGGCACGATGCCGATTTCCCCCAACACCCAGGGCGCGCTGGGTCTTGGCTTCACCGTCGGCAACATGGAGTTCGGCGTCCTGCTGGAAGCGCTGGAAAGCAAGGGCATGGTCCGCACCTTGGCCGAGCCGAACCTGACCGCGCTGTCGGGGCAGCAGGCGAAGTTCCTGGCGGGCGGCGAATATCCGATCCCGGTGGTGGACGACGATGGCGTGTCGATCGAATACAAGCCCTTCGGCGTCGAGATGTCCTTCATCCCGCGCGTCGTCGACGGCGATCTGATCAACCTCGAAATCGCCGCCGCCGTTTCCGCCATCGACACCTCGGTGACGATGTCGAACAACGGCACCACGGTGAACGCCTTCAAGCGCCGCGAGACCTCGACCACGGTCGAGATGCGCGACGGCGAAAGCTTTGCCATCGCCGGGCTGCTGCAGGACGATTTCAACGATCTGAACACGCAGATCCCGTGGCTGGGCGATGTGCCGGTGCTGGGCTCGCTGTTCCGCTCGACCGCGTTCGAACGCAAGCAATCCGAGCTTGTCATCATCATCACGCCGCATCTGGTCACGCCGACGCATGGCGAGGCGCTGGCCTTGCCGACCGACCGGATCCGGCTGCCCAGCGAATCCGAGCTGTTCCTGCGCGGCAAGACCGAGGGCGGTGCCGCGGGCGAAGTGGCGCGGCAGGATTTTTCCGGCTCCTACGGCTATGTGATGGAGTGACGGGATGAAGCTGGGGGGCCAGAGGATGCGCTATGGGGTGATCGTCGCGGGCGCGCTGGCGCTGGCCGGGTGCAGCAGTGGCGAAGTGGGCAGCCAGTATGAAACCGGCGGCTTCGGCAATGCGACGATGAACAACACCCTGATGATGACCGGACAACGCGATTTCGCCGTCAGCCTGACGCGCAAATTCGCCCAGGACGTGCCCAATACCGTCAACTTCGCCTTCAACTCGGATCAGCTGGACGGCACGGCGCAGGCGGCGCTCGTGCAGCAGGCGAACTGGATCCGGCAATTCCCCGAAGTGAAATTCCGCGTCTACGGGCACACCGACCTTGTCGGCTCGGATGCCTACAACAAGGCGTTGGGCCTGCGTCGCGCCCGCGCCGTCGTCGCTTTCCTGACCGGGCAGGGGATTTCCCGGTCCCGGCTGGAAGCGGTCGTGTCCTACGGCAAGACCCAGCCGCTGGTCTATGACCCGGGTCCGAATGCGCAGAACCGCCGCACCGTCACCGAGGTTTCGGGGTTGGTCAAGCGCACACCGCAATATCTGGATGGCCAATATGCGGAACTGGTGTTCCGGCAATATGTCGTCTCGGCCATGCCGGTCAGCATCATCACGCTGTCGACCGGCCAGAGCAACGGCGGCAGCGGCGGCGGCAGCGGTGGTGGCGCAAGCGGCGGCGCGCCGCAATAAGCCCGACGCAGATCTTCGTCTCGGGCGGGCTTTGGCAACAAGGCCCGCCTGTTTCATCGATCGTCGCCAAATACCCCACAATTGGAACAATCCGGCCCAAATGTTGCCCTGATTGGCCGCGACCTTCGGACAGCAGGAAATGGCGCGTCCCCGAGTCGTGCCCCTTTCGTGGCTGTGCCGGGCGCAGGCTTCCCCGGTTCCGGTCGCGAAATGCGTAACAAAGGACCGAGGCAATGAGTGCAGCAGCAAGTCTTTCTCCGGAACCGGCCCCGATCGTGGCCTGCACGGTCTCGCGGGACGTCTCGAATTTCGACCTGCTGATCGAGGACATGGAAGCCGAATTGGGCGAAAGCTGGGGCGACCTGACCTTCGAGGATGCGGTGGTCTTCCTCAACCAGCCCGATTCCGAACTGCTCGAATTCATCGCCATCGCGGTCGACAACGAGGATGAAAACAACCTCGCGCGGATTTCCGGCATCATCGGCACCGCCAAGGAAAAGGGCATCCGCGTCATCCTGATCGCCGAGGAAGTCAGTCCGATCGCCCTGCATCAGCTGCTGCGTCTGGGCGCCGATGATTTCGTGCCCTATCCGCTGCCCGAAGGCGCCCTGCACGAGGCGATCGAGCGGCTGGGCCAGTCCGATCTGCCGCCCGAACTGCCCGCTGCCGCCGCGCCGCCCGCCTTCAAGGCCTCGGGCGGGCGCGATGGCGTCGTGTTGCCGGTGCATGGCCTGTCGGGCGGGGTGGGGGCGACGACCTTTGCCGTCAATCTGGCCTGGGAACTGGCCACGCCCGAGGCCTCGAAGAAATCCCCGGCGCCGGCGCCGCGGGTCTGCCTGCTCGATTTCGACCTGCAATTCGGCTCTGCCTCGACCTATCTGGACCTGCCGCGCCGCGATCTGGTGTTCGAGATGCTGCAGGATACCGCGCATATGGATGCCGAAAGCTTCAATCAGGCGCTTCTGACCTTCAACGACCGGCTGCATGTGCTGACCGCGCCGTCGGAAATGCTGCCGCTCGACATCCTGACCGCCGAGGATATTTCCCGCATCATCGAGATGGCGCGGTCGAATTTCGATTTCGTGGTGATCGACATGCCGACCACCGTCGTCAGCTGGACCGAAACCGTGCTGAGCCAGGCGCATCTTTACTTCGCGCTGATGGAGCTGGACATGCGCTCGGCGCAGAACACGCTGCGGATGATCCGGGCGCTGAAGGCGGAAAACCTGCCGATCGAGAAGCTGCGCTTCGTGCTGAACCGGGCGCCGAAATTCACCGATCTGTCGGGCAAGTCGCGGGTGAAGCGGCTGGCCGAAAGCCTGGATATCGGGATCGAGGTGCTGTTGTCGGATTGCGGCCGGATCGTCACCCAGGCCAATGACCACGGCCTGCCGCTGGCGCTGTCGGCGGCCAAGGCGCCGCTGCGCAAGGAAATCCAGAAACTCGCCCAGTCCATCGTCGAATTGAACCGCGCCGCGGAAGCCGCCACGGCCTGAGCCGAGCCCGGAGATCGCCATGTTCTCGCGTTACAAGAAATCCGCCACCGCTGCGCCCACCGGGGGGGCCCTTGCCGCCCGGCCTGCCGCCGCGGCCCCGGTGCCGCAGGTGCCGATCGCCGCCGCGCCCGAGCCGCCGAAACCCGGCGTGCAGCGCCGCGTGATGCCCGGGGCGCCGGTGTCGGCGCAGGCGGCCGCCGCCGACAAGGAACGCAAGCGCAAGGAGCGCATGGGCGAGCTCAAGGTCGAGCTGCACAAGCGGCTTTTGGAAAACCTGAACCTTGCCGCGCTGGAACATGCCTCGGAAACGGAGCTGAAATCCGAGATCGCGGCGATCTCGGGCGAGGCGATGACCGAGATGTCGGTGGTGCTGAACGCCGCCGAACGGCTGAGCCTGCATCAGGAACTTTACGACGAGGTGATGGGCCTTGGCCCGCTCGAGCCGCTTTTGAAGGACGAGACCGTCTCCGATATTCTGGTGAACGGGCCCAATCAGATCTTTGTCGAACGCTTCGGCAAGCTGCAGCTGTCGGATGTCACCTTCAAGGACGAAAAGCACCTGTTGCGGATCATCGACAAGATCGTCTCGGCGGTCGGCCGTCGCGTCGATGAATCAAACCCCTATGTCGACGCCCGTCTGGCCGACGGTTCGCGCTTCAACGCGATGGTGCCGCCGGTCGCGGTGGATGGCTCGCTCGTCTCGATCCGGAAATTCAAGAAGGACAAGCTCGCCATCGACGATCTGGTCCGCTTCGGCGCCTTCACCGAGGAGATGGCGGCCTATCTGCAGGCCGCCGTGGCGACGCGTCTGAACGTGATCGTCTCGGGCGGGACGGGGTCCGGGAAAACCACGACGCTGAACGCGCTGTCGAGTTTCATCGACAACTCCGAACGCATCCTGACGATCGAGGACACGGCCGAATTGCAGCTGCAGCAGACCCATGTCGGCCGGATGGAAAGCCGCCCGCCGAACGTCGAGGGCAAGGGCGCGGTGACGCAGCGCGACTGTTTGCGCAACGCGCTGCGGATGCGTCCCGACCGGATCATCGTCGGCGAAACCCGCGGCGAGGAAGTCATCGACATGTTGCAGGCGATGAACACCGGCCATGACGGCTCGATGACGACGATCCACGCCAACAACGCCCGCGACGGCATCTCGCGTCTGGAAAACATGGTCGCCATGGCGGGCATCGAAATGCCGCTCAAGGCCGTGCGCAGCCAGATCGCCAGCGCGGTCAACCTGATCGTGCAGGCCTCGCGTCTGCAGGACGGCTCGCGCCGGATGGTCTCGATCACCGAACTGACCGGGATGGAAGGCGACGTGATCTCGATGCAGGAAATCTTCCGCTACGAACGGCTGGGCCTTGCGCCCGACGGCAAGATCATCGGCCGCTTCACCGCGACCGGGGTGCGCAGCCATTATTCGGACCGGTTCCGGCAATGGGGCTATGACCTGCCCGCCGCGATCTACGAACCGGTTCAGGACTGACAGGGGGCGCCATGATCATTTCCGCCACGCCGATCATCTATGGGCTGATCTTCGTCGCCGTGCTGCTTCTGGTCGAGGGCATCTATCTGCTGGTCTTCGGCAAGTCGATCTCGCTCAACAACCGGGTGAACCGCCGCCTTGAGCTGCTCGACAAGGGGCAGCGCCGCGAACAGGTGCTGGAGCAGCTCCGCAAGGAGGCGACGCAGCATTCGAAGGCGCAGGGCATTCCGCTTTATTCCCTGCTCGCCTCGAAGGCGCAAAAGGCCAATATCGCCTTTTCCCCGATGGCGCTGATCGGCGTGATGGCGCTGGTCAGCTTCGTCGCGTTTCTGGGCCTGACGCTGGGCACCGAGGCCTCGCCCCCGGTGCGGGCGGCGCTGGCGGTGGGGATGGGCGTCGGCGGGGTCTATTTCTGGGTCAACGGCAAGGCCAACAAGCGGCTGAAACTGGCCGAGGATCAGCTTCCCGACGCGGTCGAGCTGATGGTGCGCAGCCTGCGCGTCGGCCATCCGCTGGCTTCGGCGATTCAGGCGGTGGCGCGGGAAATCCCCGATCCGCTGGGCACCGAATTCGGCATCATCGCCGACGAGGCCGCCTATGGCCGCAATGTGGTGGATTGCCTGCGCGATCTGGCCGAACGGCTCGACATGCAGGATCTGCGCTTCCTGGCCGTGGCGGTGTCGATCCAGCAGACCTCGGGCGGCAACCTGGCCGAGGTGCTGGAAGGTCTGGCCAAGGTGATCCGCTCGCGGTTCCGGCTGTTCCGTCGCGTCCGCGCCATCACCGCCGAGCCGAAATGGTCGGGCATTTTCCTGTCGGGCTTTCCGGTCGCCGTGCTGGTGGTGATCCAGGTGGTGGCGCCCGATTACTATGACAACGTCAAGGACACGCCCTCCTTCGTTCCGGCCGCGCTGATCGTCTTCGCGCTTCTGGCGGCGAATGTGCTGTTCATGAAGATCATGACGACGATCAAGGTCTGAGGAGACAGGGATGTCCGCACAAGCGATCACCGAGATGCTGACCGGCTGGCTGGGTCCGATGGGCCCGGTCATTGCCGTTGCGGCGCTGGGCGCCGTTCTGGTGCTGGCGGCGCTGCCCGCGCTTTTGTCGAAACGCGAAGACCCGCTCGACAAGCTGCGCAAAAGCATCGCGGCGGGCGGCGGCACGGTCGGTGCGGCGCAGGCGACGACGAAAAAGGCGCAAAAGCTGCGCAACACCTCGGGCCCCGACAAGCTGCAGAAATTCGCCGGGTTTCTGGAACCGCAAAGCAAGGAAGAAATGTCCGAAAGCCGGAAATGGCTGCACAAGGCGGGTTATCGCGGCCCGCATGCGGTGCGCCATTTCCACGCCGTGCAATTCGCGCTGGCGATCTCGTTGCTGGGCCTCGGCGTGCTTTACGTGCTGTTTTACAATGCCGGACACGAAATCCCGCTGGAATCGACCAATGCGATCGCGGCGATCCTTGGCCCGGCGGTCGGCGGCTATTACGCGCCGCGCCGCTGGGTGAACCAGCGCGTCGCCGCCCGCACCCAGGAAATCCAGGACGGCTTTCCCGATGCGCTCGACATGCTTCTGGTCTGCGTCGAGGCGGGGCAATCGCTCGATCAGGGCATCATCCGGGTGTCGAAGGAACTCGCCAATTCCTATCCCGCGCTGGCCGAGGAATTCGAGACCGTCGCCCACGAGATCAAGGCCGGTCTGGACAAGCCCACCGTGCTGCGCGCCTTTGCCGAACGCTCGGGCGTGTCCGATGTCGCCTCCTTCGTCACCGTGATGATCCAGAGCCAGCAATTCGGCACCTCGATCGCCGAGGCGCTTCGGCTTTACGCCGCCGACATGCGCGACAAGCGGATCATGCGCGCCGAGGAAGCGGCGAACAAGATCCCGACCAAGATGACGCTGGGCACGATGCTCTTCACCGTGCCGCCGCTGCTCATCATCCTTGTCGGCCCCTCGGTCCATGATATGATGGAAAACTTCGCCGCCATCGGTGGTGGCCCTTAAGATGTGATCCATGCGCCTGACCCGTTTCGCGCCGCTTGCCGCGCTGTCGCTGTGCCTTCTGGCCGCCTGCATGCCGGGCGGCCTTGGCGCGTCGAAGGGCAGCCCCTTTGCCCCCGGCGCGGCCGAGGGCGAGGGCGTTGACGGGTTGATCGTCGGGCATCGGCTGATGGCGGCGGGCGAATACGAACTGGCGCTGAAGGCCTATTACCGTGCCGCGGGCGAGCAGGGGGCGACGGTCGATGTCCTGTCCGCGATCGGCTCGGCCGATCTGAAGCTGGGCCGTCTGGGGCAGGCCGAACAGATCCTGCGCCGCGCCACCGAAAAGGACGAACGCTTCGTGCCCGCCTGGAACAATCTTGGCGTCGTGCTGATGGAACAGGGCAAGGCCGCCGAGGCGGCGCGGGTGTTCCAGATCGCCTATGGGCTCGACAGTGGCGAATCCGACGCGATCCGGCAAAACCTGCGCCTGGCCCTCGCAAAGAAAGAGAAACCCGCCTATGATCCGCCGACGGACCGACCGTTCAAGCTGGTGCGGCGGGGGGTTGGAGAATACCTTCTGCTGACCGAGCAGTGAGGCACGAGCAAGAGGACGCAGCAACATGCGCCACCCGATCATCCTTGTGCTCCTTGCGGGCTGTTCCTTCGCGCTTGCCGGCTGCATGGGCCGCGACAAGGCCGAGGTCGACAAGGCGCTCGACTCGGTCAATGCGGTCGATGCGACGAACCTGTCGGACATCATGCTGACGGTGGGCGACCCGCGCGAGGCGGTGGCCTATTTCACCCGCGCGACGAACGAACACCCCGAGCGGATCGACCTGCAGCGGGGGCTGGGCAAGTCGATGGTGCGGGCCGGTCAGGCCGAAGCCGCGATCGGCGTCTGGACCCGGGTCATCGCCATGCCCGAGGGCGGCAATGACGACAAGGTGGCGCTGGCCGATGCGCAGATCCGGGCGGGCAAGTGGGAAGCGGCCAAGGCGACGCTGAACACCATTCCGCCGACGCACGAGACCTTTGAACGCTACAAGCTCGAAGCGATGGTCGCCGACAGCGAGAAGAACTGGAAGAAGGCCGACAGTTTCTACGAGACCGCCGCGGGGCTGACGACGCGGCCCTCGGGGGTGCTGAACAACTGGGGCTTTTCCAAGTTGACGCGCGGCGACGCCAAGGGCGCCGAGACGCTGTTCTCCGAGGCGCTGAGCTATGATTCCACCTCGTTCACCACCAAGAACAATCTGGTGATGGCGCGGGCGGCGCAGCACAAATACGATCTGCCGGTGGTCGACATGACCCAGACCGAACGGGCGAAGCTGCTGTATACGGCGGCGCTTTCGGCGATCAAGCAGGGCGATGTGACGATCGGCAAGGGTCTGTTGCAGGATGCGGTCGATACCTCGCCGGTCTATTTCGAGGAAGCGGCACGGGCGCTTGAAGCGCTGGATGCCGGGGGCAAGCGGGGCTGAGATGCTGGGTCTGAGCGTGTCGCAATCGGCTCTGGCGCTGTTCGTCGCCGTGCTGCCGATCTGCGCCTGGGTAAGCTATACCGATCTGAAATACATGAAGATCCGCAATGTCGCGGTGCTGGCGCTGATGGCGGTCTTTGCCGTCGTCGGCGTTCTGGTGCTGCCGCTGGAGGTCTGGGCCTGGCGCTGGCTGCATCTGCCGGTGGTTCTGGTCATCGGCCTTGTGCTGAACATGGCGCTGGGCGTGGGCATGGGCGACGTGAAATTCGCCGCCGCAAGCGCACCGTTCTTTTCCGCCGATCCGGGCCGGGTGATGCTGGCGATCGTGCTTTTGCAGGTCTGCCTGATCCTGGCCTTCGTCACCCATCGCATCGCCCGCGCCATTCCGGCGGTGCGGGCGGCGACGCCCGACTGGGCCAGCTGGGGGCATCGGAAATTCCCCTTCGGCCTGGTGCTGGTGGGCACGCTGCTGAGCTATCTCGGGCTGATCGCCGCGCTCACCTGATCTGCGGCGCGGCTTTCTGCGCCTGATCGCCAAGGCTGCCATGCGCGCTCCACCAGCCCGGATGACGGGCGGCCAGCGTCGCTTGCGCCGCTGCGGCCTCGGCTTCGGTGCCGAACAGACCAAAGCAGGTCGCCCCCGATCCCGACATCCGCGCCAGTTTGCAGCCGGGCAGGGCGGCAAGCACCGCCAGAACCTCGGCGATCACCGGGGCCTGCGCCACGGCCGGGGCCTGCAGGTCATTGCGCTGCGCGGAAAGCCAGGCGATGCAGGCATCCGCATCCCCAAAGGTCGGGATCTCGGGCAGGGGCGGATTGTCCTTGCGGCTCAGCGCCTTGAAGACCGAGGGCGTGGGCACTTCGACGCGCGGATTGACCAGAACCGCGGGCAGGGCGGGCAGGGCGACCGGGGTCAGATCCTCGCCGATGCCGCGGGTGCGGGCCGGGCGCGGATCAAGGCACATCGGCACGTCGGCGCCCAGTTTCAGCACCGCGCCCGCCTCGGGCAGGGGCTGTCCGGTCAGCGCCGCCATGCCGCGCAAGGCCGCCGCCGCATCCGACGACCCGCCGCCGATCCCCGAGGCCGCAGGCAGGCATTTCTCCAGCGTCACCGCCGCCCCCGCGCCAAACAGCGCCGCCGCCTTCAGCACCAGGTTTTCCGGGCCCGCGGGCACGGCCGCGCCTTCGGGGCCGGACACCTTCAGCCCCAGCCCCAGCCCCTCGGCCGGGGCCAGCGTCAGCCCGTCGCCCACGGGCGAAAAGGCGACCAGACTGTCAAGCAGATGATAGCCATCGGCGCGCTGGCCGGTGACATGCAGGGCCAGGTTGACCTTGGCCGGGGCGAAAACGTCAATTCTGCGCATGGTCCGGGTGCAGCGGCGCGGCACCTTCCTCCTTCAGCACGGCATCCAGCCCGACTTCGAGCTTGCGGCGGACGCGGTTGGGGTCAAGATCGGGCGAGGGCCCCAGATTGAGCGCCCGACGCCACTGGAATTCCGCCTCGCGCTGGCGTCCGACGGCCCAGTAGACATCGCCCAGATGGTCGTTCAGCAACGGATCGGCCGGGGTCAGCTCGACCGCCTTTTCCATCTGCACCACCGCTTCGTCATAGCGGCCCAGCCGGTAATAGGCCCAGCCCAGACTGTCGGTGATATAGCCGTCATCCGGCCGCCCGGCGACGGCCTTTTCGATCATCTTGAGCGCTTCTTTCAGGTTCTGCCGCTTCTCCACATAGGAATAGCCCAGATAATTCAGCACCATCGGCTGATCGGGGGAAAGCTTCAGCGCCTCGCGGAAGCCCTTTTCGGCCTTGTCCCACTGCCCCGAACGTTCCTGCGCGATGGCGCGCGAATACCACAGGCTCCAGTCGGTCGGGCGCGGCGTGCCGGTCAGCGCGATCGCCTTGTCATAGGCCGTGGCGGCCTCGGCGTAGCGTTCCTCGCGACGCAGCGTGTCGCCCAGCGAGGACCAGGCATTGGGCAGGTCGGGATGGCTGCGGGAAAGCTCTTCGAGCACGCCGATCGCCGCATCGGATTGCCCGGCCGAGACCATCGCCTGCGCCCGCCCCAGTTCGGCGGCATAGAAGGCGGGATTGTCCGGGCCGATCTCGGCATAGGCGGCGATCGCCAGATCATATTGTTCCTGCGATTCCAGGATGTCGGCGATCAGCAGCGCGGCATCGACATCGTCGGGGCGCAGCCACAGCGCCAGCCGGGCATGGATCAGCGCGAAACCGGGCAGCGAATCCGCGCTCAGCGCCAGCGCGACCGACTGGAACACCTCCGCCACGCCGTCGCGGGCCGATCCGATCCGGGTGAAGGGCAGGGTTTCCCCGGCCGCCAGCTGCTTGCGGATCGCGGCGATCTCGGGC
Organism: Rhodobacter capsulatus; assembly: GCF_005144475.1. GTDB lineage: Bacteria > Pseudomonadota > Alphaproteobacteria > Rhodobacterales > Rhodobacteraceae > Rhodobacter > Rhodobacter capsulatus_C. Next base: position 36,460 of record NZ_SWJZ01000082.1, read on the forward strand.
GGGGCGGTGTCGCCATAGGCCCGATCGATCAGCGCCACCGCATCACTGTCGCGTTCCAGCTGCGAGAGCACCTGCGCATGGGCCAGAATGCCGCGCCGGGTGCCGTTGAAGTAATCGGCATATTTGCCGGAAAAGATCTTCTCGGCGCCCTCGTGATCGCCGACCAGCGCCGCGGCCAGCGCGCGGTGATAGGCGGCAAAGCCCTCGAGCCCCTCGATCTTGCCCAACGCCTCAAAGCTTTCCATCGCCTCGGACATCTTGCCCGCGCCCGCCAGCGCCCAGGCCTTGTAAAGCCCGCCCACCAGCTGACCGGCATCGCCGCCGCGGTCCAAAAGCGCCTGGCCCGCGGCGAAATCGCCCGAGCGCGCCGCCTCGGCCAGCATCACCAGCACCGCCACCTGCGAGGGCTGCTTGGCGGTGACCATCTGCGCCGCCAGATCGCGGGCGGCGGTCATGTCACCCAGCGACAGAAGGCTGACCAGCAGCCCTTCCTGCACCCGTTCATCGGTGGGATTGTCGGCCAGAAGGCGTTGATAATAGGTCGCCGCCGCGGCGTAATTGCTGTCCGTCGCCGCCGCCTGCGCGGCCAGATAGGCGCCCGCATCCTCGGACCGGACCGCGGTCGCGGGCAGGGCCAGGCCAAGCCCAAGGGCCGCGGCAAGGCAGAGAACAGGCGAAAGTCGGGAAAGGAAGGGCACGGATGGGTCCTTTTGATCGGGCTGGCCCAAAAGGTAGCGAGGCCCATCGTGCAAAGCAATCGGGGGCGGCGAAAGCCCCCCCCGCAACACGCCGATGTGACGCGCAAGACTCACATGTTGGGGTAGTTCGGCCCGTCGCCGCCCTGCGGCGTGGTCCAGGTGATGTTCTGCGACGGATCCTTGATGTCGCAGGTCTTGCAATGCACGCAGTTCTGGAAGTTGATCTGGAACTTCGCCTGATCGCCCTCGCCCAGCACCTCATAGACGCCCGCCGGGCAGTAGCGCTGCGCCGGTTCCGCATAGTCGCGCAGGTTGACCGTCAGCGGGATCGCGGCATCCTTCAGCCGCAGGTGGCAGGGCTGGCTTTCCTCGTGGTTGGTAAAGGCGAAGCTGACATTGGTCAGCCGGTCGAAGCTGATCTTGCCATCGGGTTTCGGATAGTCGATCGGCGCGAAATCCTTGGCCAGCCCGGTATGGGCGGCGTCGGTCTTCTTGTGCTTGAGCGTGCCGAAGAAGGAAAAGCCCAGCAGCGCATTCGTCCACATGTCGAGCCCGCCGAGGAACATCGAGGCCCAGATCCCCCACCAGGACCACATCGGCTTGACGTTGCGCACCGGGATCAGATCCTTGGCGATGGCGCCCGAGCGGACATCGGCCTCGTAATCCACCAGCTCGTCGCCTTCGCGCCCGGCCTTGATCGCTTTCGCGGCGGCATCGGCGGCGGCAATGCCCGAGAGCATCGCATTGTGGTTGCCCTTGATCCGCGGCACGTTCACGAACCCCGCCGAGCAGCCCAGAAGCGCCGCCCCCGGCACGGTCAGTTTCGGGATCGACTGCCAGCCACCCTCGGAAATCGCCCGCGCGCCGTAAGCCACGCGCTTGCCGCCCTCCAGCAGCTGCGCCACCATCGGGTGATGCTTGAAGCGCTGGAATTCCATATAGGGGTAGAGATAGGGGTTCTGGTAGTTCAGGTGCACCACAAGCCCGATATACACCTGATTGTTTTCAATGTGATAGATGAAGGACCCGCCGCCCGCGTTATGGTCAAGCGGCCAGCCCATCGTGTGCGACACCGTGCCCTCGCGGTGCTTCTTCGGGTCGATCTCCCAGATTTCCTTCATGCCGATGCCGAATTTCTGCGGGCATTTGCCGTCGGACAGGTTGTAGCGCTCGATCAGCTGTTTGGAGAGCGAGCCGCGCACCCCTTCGGCGAGGAAGACATATTTGCCGCGCAGCTCCATCCCGGGTTCGTAATTCGGGCCCGGCGTGCCATCGGCGGCCAGCCCCATTTCCCCCGCGACGACCCCGGCGACGCGGGTGTTGCCCGCGGCGTCCTTGTCCCAGACCAGTTCCGAGCACGACATGCCCGGGAAGATCTCGACGCCCATGCCCTCGGCCTGTTCGGCCAGCCAGCGGCAGACATTCGCCATGGACACGATGTAATTGCCGTGATTCGACATCAGCTTCGGCATCGGCCAGTTCGGGATGCGGGTCTGCCCGGCGGAGGAAAGCAGGAAGAAATTGTCTTCCTTGACCGGCGTCGTGATCGGCGCGCCCTTTTCCTTCCAGTCCGGAATGAGCTTGTTGAGGCCCCGCGGGTCCAGAACCGCGCCCGAAAGGATATGCGCGCCGACCTCGGAGCCCTTTTCCAGCACGACCACGTTCAGATCCGGGTCGATCTGCTTGAGCCGGATCGCCGCAGAAAGCCCCGACGGACCGGCCCCCACGATCACCACATCGTATTCCATCGACTCGCGTTCGATCTCGGCCATCTGGGGGCTCCTTCGTTCAGGCAGCAGCAGCGCGTTCCGGGGTGGTGGTAACGCGAATGGGAACATGAAGCAATTGTTACGCAGCGCTGCGACGCAACAATGTTTCGCATCTGCAGAACGGCCACGCCGGTCCGGATGCGGCACCCGGTCGGCGGAAAACGCCCTGCCACCCTTGACACCGGACCCGCTTGGCGGATTTACCTCACAGGGCTAAGAAGAAGAATTGGCAGCCAGCACAGGTCAAGGACCGCCATGGAAAAGATACCGATGACGCGCGCCGGCTACGACGTGCTCGACGAGGAACTGAAAACGCTGAAGTCCGTGGAACGGCCCGCCGTCATCAAGGCGATTGCCGAGGCGCGCGAACATGGCGACCTTTCCGAAAACGCCGAGTATCACGCCGCCCGCGAAAAACAGAGCTTCGTCGAGGGCCGGATCAAGGAACTCGAATCGGTTCTGAGCCGCGCCGAGGTGATCGACACGGTGAAGCTGTCGGGCTCGATCAAGTTCGGGGCCACGGTGACGCTTGTCGACGAGGACACCGACGAGGAACGCACCTATCAGATCGTCGGCGAGCACGAGGCCGATCTGGAACGCGGTCTTCTGAACATCAAGTCGCCGCTGGCGCGGGCGCTGATCGGCAAGGATGAAGGCGACAGCGTCGAGGTCCGCACCCCGGGCGGGCAGCGCAGTTACGAGATCCTGTCGGTCCGTTTCCTGTAAGCGGATCTGTACAAAGGTGGCGAGATGGGCGAGCCCCAGTCCGAGCGCAAGACCCCCGAGAGCGGTGCGGTGCCATGGTCGCCCGCGCCGCTGCCCGCGGCTGCGGCCTCGAACCGCACGGCATGGGTGGCGGGCGGGCTGACGGCGCTCTGGCTGGCGCTGGTCGGCGCCGTCTGGCTGTTCATGCCCGCGGGCGAGGTCTCGGGGCTGACGGCCGCCTCGCTGGTGGTGACGGTCGTGGGCGTCCTGCTGCCGGTGGTGATGATCTGGGTCGCCGCCGTCACCGCCCGCACGGCACAGGAAATGCGCGCCGAGGCGCAGGCGCTCAAGGTCGCGCTGGAGGCGATGCGCTCGGCCTGGCTCAATCAGAACCAGATCCGCGGCGGTCAGGCGCTGGAAAAGAAGCTCGACGAGGTGGCGATCGCCGCAAGGCAGGCGGAATCGGCGCTGGCGACCTTTTCGACGCGCCGCGACAATGCGGCGACGCATCCCCCGGCCGACCGCAAGGCGGCGTTGGCCGTGCCCAAGCCCGCGGCCCCGGTCGATGACCAGCCCCGGCTGGCCCTGGGCACGCCCGCCGAAGAGTTCAAGACGCCGGTTTCGGTGGCCGATTTCATCCGCGCCATGCAGTTCCCCGACAATGCCGAGGACAAGGAGGGCTTCCGCGCCCTGCGCCGGGCGCTGGAAGACCGGACGATGGCGAAGCTTTTGCGCGCGGCGCAGGATGTGCTGAACCTGCTGGCGCAGGACGGCATCTACATGGACGATCTGAAACCCGACCGCGCCCGGCCCGAGTTGTGGCGCCGCTTTGCCAAGGGCGAGCGCGGCCGCGAGATTGCCGCGCTCGGCGGCGTGCGGGATCGCTCGTCGCTGGCGCTGACCTCGGGGCGGATGCGCGCCGACACGATCTTTCGCGATGCGGCGCATCATTTCCTGCGCCAGTTCGACCGCACCTTCACCGAATTCGAGCAGAACGCCAGCGATCAGGAAGTCGCGGAACTGGCGGAAACCCGCACCGCCCGCGCCTTCATGCTGTTGGGCCGCGTCACCGGCACATTTGATTGAAGAACGGGTGACTGAAGATCGGGGCCCGCAGGCCCCGACCTTTGGGCCTTACAGGCTGTCGCCGAAATCGGCGCGGAACTTCGCCGCCAGTGTCTGTTGCCAGTCGCCCAGCGGATCCAGCCGCCCGTAGAAGAAGCGCAGGATTTCCGGTTCCTCGACAAAGACCAGCCCGCCGATCAGATCGCGGTTCTGATACAGCCAGTCGATCCGGTCGATGGCATATTTGACCTGAGACAGGGTGAAGACCCGCCGCGGCATCGCCAGCCGCAGCAGTTCCATGTTCGAATAGACTTCCGTCCCGTCCGGGTTGCGCTGTTCCGACAGCGAGCCGCGTTCCATGCCCCGGATTCCGCTGGCGATGAACAGCGCCGAGGCCAGCGCCCCGGCGGGATATTGCGACTGCGGGATATGCGGCAGGAAGCGCATCACGTCGATATGGCAGCCAAGGCCCCCGGGCGGGGTGATCACCGGCACGCCGCGCTTGTCGAGTTCCCGCACCATGTAGTCGATGAAGAGCGGCCCTTGCGAAATCATGTCCACGTCCATGGTTTCCTCAAGGCCCACGGTCAGCGCCTCGATTTCGCGCACCGACATGCCGCCATAGGTCAGGAAGCCCTCGTAGAGCGGCACCAGCACCCGCATCTTGCGGTAAAGCTCTTCCGAGCGGATGCAGATCGCGCCGCCCCGCGCGCAGCCCAGCTTGCGCGCCGAGAAATAGATCACGTCGCACAGATCGGCGATCTGCCGGGTGATCGCGGCAATGCTCAGATCCTTGCAGCTGTCCTCGCGGGTCTTGTTGAACCACAGGTTGTCGGCCAGAAGCGAGGCATCCAGAACGAAGAGCATCCCGTGCGTGTCGCAGGCGGCGCGGATCTCGCGCAGGTTGGCAATCGAGATCGGTTGCCCGCCAATCAGGTTCGTCCCCGCCTCCATCCGCACGAAGGCGATCTTCTCGGCGCCATGGGTGGCGACCAGCGCCTCGAGCTTGGCAATATCCATGTCGCCCTTGAACGGATGGGTCGAGGTGACCTCAAGGCCGCGGTCATGGGGTATTTCTTCGACCGTGCCGCCATTGAGCACGATATGCGCCTTGGTGGTGGTGAAATGGTAGTTCATCGGCACGATCATGCCCGGCTTCACCAGCACCTGAGAGAGGATGTTTTCGCAGGCGCGGCCCTGGTGGGTGGGCAGGATGAAGGCCATCCCGAACAGCTCGACCAGCTTCGCCGCGAATTTCTCGTAGGTGGCGGATCCGGCATAGCTGTCATCGGCGACCATCATCGCCGCCATCTGCCGGTCGGACATCGCGTTCACGCCGCTGTCGGTCAGCATGTCCATGAAAATGTCGCGGTTTTGCAGCAGGAAGGTGTTGTTGCCCGCCGCGGCGATCGCCGCCAAGCGGTCCTCGATCGGCGCGAGGGTGAGCTTTTGCACCACCCGCACCTTGTGCATTTCCAGCGGCACGGTCTCGCCGCCATAGAATTTCACGACCATCTCTTCCTCCCCGGGCCGGTGGCCCTGTTTCCCGCGGCGATTGAGCGCCAGAGCGCGGCTCCGATCAATCCGCGGCACCTGCGGCACAAGATCACGGCGAGGCGGCGTGCCCTCTGGCCTTCGCCGCCGCCGCCGCTTAGCTTGCGGCGGTCACAAGGGATCAGATCCATGCCCAAACGCCTGCGCCTGACGCGCCGCTTTCCGGTGGCGCTGACGAATGACGCCTATCGCGTGCTGCACCGCTTCGCCGAAGACGCCGGGCTGAGCCCGGACGAGGCGCTGTGCTTTCTCTTCGAGCATTTCAACTCGGTCACGCATCATGAAAATCTTGCGGTGCGGCTGCGGCTGTTCAAGGCGGAACTCGAGGATCGCAAGGCCTGAGGGCGCGCTTGCGGCCGGTCTCGGCAAGGGCGTATTTGGGCCAAGAAGAAACGGCAATCGCAAGAGGAAGGGGGCGGGTGCGCCCCGGCTGACGGAGGTCACTCAAGCCTCTGAGGAAGGTCATTCCCCGCGCCGGGGCGGCTTCTCTTTGGGCGGTCATCGGCTCGCCAGCCTGTACCGCGCGCCCAGCTTGGCAGGGCATGGTTAACAAAAGATTGCGCTGCGTCTTCTTGGCACAAATACGCCCTTTTCGCCGGTCGTGCCCTCGCTCCCTCGTGACGTTGCGCCACTTTGTCGCCAGGCTACTTACGCGCACGTCAATTCGTTGCAATATGGGTGCCGACGCGGGGCTTTCCGCGACGGGAGCAGGCCCGGCCTCGTCCGGGCAGAGGAGGATCGATGACCGAAGCCTATATCTATGACGCCTGCCGGACGCCGCGGGGCAAGGGGCGCGCTGATGGCAGCCTGCATGAAGTCACCTCGGTCGCGCTGTCGGCGCGGCTGCTCGATGCGGTGGCCGAACGCAACGGCCTGACGGGTCCCGCGGTCGAGGATGTGATCTGGGGCAATGTCACGCAGGTGGGCGAGCAGGGCGGCTGTCTGGCGCGCTCGGCGGTGCTGCTCTCGGGGCTTGATGAATCGATCCCGGGGCTTTCGATCAACCGCTTTTGCGCCAGCGGCATGGAGGCGGTGAACCTCGCCGCCAATCAGGTCAAGGCGGGGGCGGGCGCGGCCTATATCGCGGGCGGCGTCGAGATGATGAGCCGCGTCGCCATGGGCTCGGACGGGGCGGCGATCGCCGTCGATCCGTCGCTGGCGATGAAGACCTGTTTCGTGCCGCAGGGGATTTCCGCCGATATCATCGCCACCGAATACGGCTTCACCCGCGAGATGGCCGATGCGCTTGCGGTCGAGAGCCAGCGCCGCGCCGCCGAGGCCTGGGCCGAGAACCGTTTCGCGAAATCCATCGTGCCGGTGAAGGATCAGAACGGGCTGACGATTCTGGACCGCGACGAATATTTGCGTCCCGGCACGACGATGGAGGATCTGGCCAAGCTCAAGCCCGCCTTCAAGGACATGGGCGAGGTGATGCCGGGCTTCGACAAGGTGGCGATGCTGAAATATCCGCATCTGGAGCGGATCGCGCATATCCACCATGCGGGCAATTCCTCGGGCATCGTCGATGGCGCGGCGGCCGTGCTGATCGGCTCGAAGGAGTTCGGCGAGGCGCATGGGCTGAAGCCGCGCGCCCGTATCCGCGCCACCGCGAAGATCGGCACCGATCCGACGATCATGCTGACCGGCCCTGTCCCCGTCACCGAAAAGATCCTGCGCGACAGCGGCATGTCGATCCGCGACATCGACCTGTTCGAGGTGAACGAGGCCTTTGCCGCCGTCGTTTTGCGCTTCATGCAGGCTTTCGACGTTAGCCAGGACAAGGTCAACGTGAACGGCGGCGCGATGGCGCTGGGTCATCCCTTGGGCGCGACGGGCGCGATCATCATCGGCACGCTGCTGGATGAGCTGGAACGCCGCGATCTCTCCACCGGGCTGGCGACGCTGTGCATCGCCAGCGGCATGGGCGCGGCCACGATCATCGAGAGGGTCTGATGCCCAAGCTCGACCTGTCCAAGGCCCCGGTGAAGACCGGCTCGATCTACCCGGCGCCCTATGCCGTGCAGATGGCCGGGCGGTCCTCGATCCGGCTGGGCGATCTGGCCGGGCTGACGCAGTTCGGCGTCAACATCGTGACGCTGGAACCGGGCGCGGCGGCGTCCTTGCGGCACTGGCACCTGCGCGAGGATGAATTCGCGCTGGTGTTGGAAGGCCGCCTGACGCTGATCGAGGACGCGGGCGAGACCGAGATGACCCCGGGCGATTGCGCGGCCTGGAAGGCGGGGACGGCGAACGGGCATCGCTTCGTCAACCGCGCCGACGTGCCGGGCAAATTCCTGATCGTCGGGACCAAGGCCGCCGAGGAGGTGGCGACCTATTCCGACGTCGACATGCAGATTCACATTGCGGGCGGCAAGGCCCGCTTCACCTACCATGACGGCAGCGATTGGGCGGGCCCCCGCGACCTTGCGCCGAAGGGAGAGAGCAAATGACCGATTTCACCTGCGAGTTGGGCGCCGATGGCGTCGCCATCCTCACCTGGGATGTGCCCGGAAAGTCGATGAACGTGATGAGCCTCGAGGGCTTTGCCCAGCTCAGTGCGCTGGTTGACGGCTGTCTGGCCGATCCGGCCTGCAAGGGCATCATCCTGACCAGCGGCAAGAAGGATTTCGCCGGCGGCATGGATCTGAACGTCATCGCCAAGATGCGCGAAGGCGGGGCGGAGGCGATCTTTGCGGGCGTGATGCAGATGCATGCCGTGCTGCGCAAGATCGAACGCGCCGGGATGGACCCGAAGACGCTGAAGGGGGGCAAGCCGATCGCCTGCGTCCTGCCGGGCACCGCCTTGGGCATCGGGCTGGAACTGCCGCTTTCGTGCCACCGCATCTTCGCCGCCGAGAACCCGAAGGCGAAGATCGGCCTGCCCGAGATCATGGTCGGCATCTTCCCCGGCGCGGGCGGCACGACGCGGCTGGTGCGCAAGATGGGCGCGATGATGGCGGCGCCGTTCCTGCTCGAAGGCAAGCTTTCCGACCCCAAGGCCGCGAAAGCGGCGGGGATCATCGACGAGGTCTCGGCCGATCCGATGGCCGCCGCGCGCGACTGGGTGCTGAAGGCGACCGAGGCCGATCTGGTCAAGCCCTGGGATGCCAAGGGCTACAAGATGCCCGGCGGTGCGCCCTATCACCCGGCAGGTTTCATGACCTATGTCGGCGCCTCGGCGATGGTTTCGGCCAAGACCATGGGCGTCTATCCGGCGGCCAAGGCGCTTTTGTCGGCGGTCTATGAAGGGGCGCTGGTGCCCTTTGATCAGGCGCTGCGGATCGAGGCGCGCTGGTTCACCAAGGTGCTGATGAACCCGTCCTCGACGGCGATGATCCGCTCGCTTTTCATCAACAAGGAGGCGCTGGAGAAGGGCGCGAACCGGCCCAAGGTCGCCGATCAGTCGGTGCAGAAACTGGGCGTGCTGGGCGCGGGGATGATGGGGGCGGGCATCGCCTATGTCGCCGCCAATGCGGGCATCGAGGTCGTGCTGATCGACAGCACGCAAGAAGCCGCCGAGCGCGGCAAGGCCTATTCGACCGGCATCCTCGACAAGGGCATCCAACGGCGCAAGGTGACCGAGGCGAAGAAGGCCGAGGTGCTGGGCCGGATCGCCGCCACCACCGACTATGCCGCGCTGGCGGGTTGCGATCTGGTCGTCGAAGCCGTGTTCGAAGATCCGAAGGTCAAGGCCGAGGTGACGGCGAAAGCCGAAGCGGTGATCCCCGACACGGCGATCTTTGCCACCAACACCTCGACCCTGCCGATCTCGGGTCTGGCCAAGGCCTCGAAACGACCGGAAAACTTCATCGGCATCCATTTCTTCAGCCCGGTGGACAAGATGATGCTGGTGGAGATCATCCGCGGCAAGGACACCGGCGAGATCGCCGTGGCGAAGGCGCTCGATTTCGTGCGCGCGATCCGCAAGACCCCGATCGTCGTCAATGACGCGCGCTTCTTCTACGCCAACCGCTGCATCATCCCCTATATCAACGAGGGCATCCGCATGGTGGCCGAGGGGGTGAACCCGGTGCTGATCGAGAATGCCGCGAAGCTGGTCGGCATGCCGCTGGGGCCGCTGCAGCTGGTCGATGAAACCTCGATCGATCTGGGCGTGAAGATCGCCAAGGCGACCCGGGCCGCGATGGGCGAGGCCTATCCCGACAGCGCGGTCGATGCGGTGGTGTTCTGGATGGCGGACCAGGGGCGGCTGGGGAAAAAGGCCAATGCCGGGTTCTACGCCTATCCCGAGGGCAAGCGCGGCGGCATGTGGGAGGGGCTGGCGGCGCAGTATCCGCGCGCCGCGGAGCAACCCGAGCTGACCCATGTGCAGCATCGGCTGCTGATGGTGCAGGTGCTGGAAGCCGTCCGCGCCTTTGAACAGGGCGTCTTGACCGACATCCGCGAAGGCGATGTCGGCGCGATCCTGGGCTGGGGTTTCGCGCCCTGGTCGGGCGGCCCCTTCGCCTGGCTCGACATCCTTGGCGCGGCCCGCGCGGTCGAGATCTGCGATGCGCTTGCCGCCCAATACGGCGCCCGTTTCGAAACTCCGGCGCTTCTGCGCGACATCGCCGCCAAGGGCGACAGCTTCTACGGCCGCTTTGGCGCGGGCACGGCGGCGCAGGCCGCCTGAGCCCCCGGATCACGCGAAAGGGGGCGGTGCCGCGGGCATCGCCCCTTTTCCTTTGCGCCCGCGCAGCCTAGCTTTGGCTCAAAGGAGTGACCCCATGACCAATCCGCTTCTGGCCGAGGGCCTTGGCCCCTTCGCGCTTCCCGATTTCGCCGCGATCACCGACGCCGATTTCGGCCCCGCCTTCGATCAGGCCCTGACCGAGGCGCGCGCGAATATCGCCGCCATCGCCGAAAATTCCGAACCGCCGAGTTTCGCCAACACCATCGAGGCGCTCGAACTGGCCGAAGGCCTGCTCGACCGGGTGTCGGGGGTGTTCTACAATCTGGCGGGCGCCGACAGCACCCCCGCGCGTGAGGCGCTGATGCGTGATCTGGCGCCGAAGATGGCGGCCTTTGCCTCGGAAGTGACGATGAACCGGCCGCTCTTCGCGCGGATCGAGACGCTCTGGGCCGCCCGCGACGGTCTGGATCTGAGCCCGGAACAGGCCCGGGTGCTGGAGCTTTATCACCAGATGTTCCTGCGCTCCGGCGCGGCGCTGCAGGGGGTCGATGCCGACCGGATGAGCGAGATCAAGGAACGTCTGGCGGTGCTGTCGACCGCCTTTTCGCAAAACCTGCTGGCGGACGAACGCGACTGGTTCCGGCCGCTCGCCGAAGACGAGTTGCAGGGCCTGCCCGATTTCGTCATCGCCGCCGCGAAGGCGGCGGGCGAGGAGCGCGGGCAGGCGGGTCCGGTGCTGACGCTGAACCGCTCGCTCATCGTGCCGTTCCTGCAGTTTTCTTCCCGCCGCGATCTGCGCGAACTGGCCTATGAGGCCTGGGGCGCGCGCGGGGCGAATGGCGGGCCGACCGACAACCGGCTGATCGCGGCGGAAATCCTGAACCTGCGCGAGGAACGCGCGAAGCTTTTGGGCTATGACAGTTTTGCCGCCTACAAGCTTGACCCCGAGATGGCGAAGACCCCCGCCACGGTTCGCGATCTCTTGATGCGGGTCTGGGCGCCCGCCAAGGCCGCCGCCGAGGCCGATGCGGCGAAACTGACGGCGATGATGCATGAAGACGGCATCAATGGCGATCTGGAGGCCTGGGACTGGCGCTATTATTCCGAAAAGCGCCGCGTCGCCGAGCATGATTTCGACGAGGCGGCACTGAAACCCTATCTCTCGCTCGAGGCCATGCTGGCGGCGATGTTCGACACCGCGAACCGGCTTTTCGGGCTCGACTTCCGCCCGATCGCGGGGCCGTTCTATCACCCGGATGTGCGCGGCTGGGAGGTCAGCCGCAAGGGCCGCCATATCGCGGTGTTTCTGGGCGATTATTTCGCGCGGCCTTCGAAGCGTTCGGGCGCCTGGTGTTCGGCGATGCGGTCGCAAAAGAAACTGGGCGGCGAGACCCGGCCGATCGTAGTGAACGTGTGCAACTTCGCCAAGGGCGATCCCTGCCTGCTGAGCTACGATGACGCGCGCACGCTGTTCCATGAATTCGGCCATGCGCTGCATCAGATGCTGTCCGACGTGACCTATCAATTCGTCTCGGGCACCTCGGTCGCGCGGGACTTCGTGGAGCTGCCGAGCCAGCTTTACGAACATTGGCTGGAAGTGCCCGAGGTGCTGGAGCGTCACGCCCGGCACTGGCAGACCGGCGCGCCGATGCCGAACGCCCTGCGCGACAAGCTTCTGGCGGCGGCGACCTATGATCAGGGCTTCTCGACGGTGGAATTCGTCGCCTCGGCGCTGGTCGATCTGGCCTTCCACGAAGGCGCGGCCCCCGCCGATCCGATGGCGCTGCAGGCGCAGGTTCTGGCCGGGATCGGCCTGCCGAAGGCGATCCGGATGCGCCATGCCACCCCGCATTTCGGCCATGTCTTCAGCGGCGACGGCTATTCCGCGGGCTATTACAGCTACATGTGGTCCGAGGTGATGGATGCCGACGCCTTCGCCGCCTTCGAGGAAACCGGCGATGCCTTCGACCCCGCCACGGCGGAACGGCTCGAACGCTGCATCCTCTCGGTGGGCGGATCGGTGCCCGCCGATGCCGCTTGGCTGGCCTTCCGCGGTCAGACCCCGGGGGTCGAGGCGTTGCTGAAAGGCCGCGGTCTTCTGAACGCCTGAGGGACCGGTTCCGACCGGCAGAGGCGGGGGTTTCACACCCCCGCACCCCCGTGGGATATTTCCGCCAAGGTGAAAGGGAACCCGGGCTCTGCTTTCACCTCGGTGCAAATATCCCGGGGGGAGCCTCCGCAGGAGGCCGGGGGGCAGCGCCCCCCGCCTTGCCTAACCTTGCCAGACATCCATGTGGATGATCACATCGGTCTGCGGATAGGCCTCGCGGATCGCGCGTTTCAGGCTGCGGGCGATCGCATGGGCCGCGTCGAGCGATTGCTCGCCATCCAGCTCGATATGCAGCTGCACGAAGACCCGCGCGCCGGCCGTGCGGGTGCGCAGGTCGTGAAAGCCGCGCACCCCGGGCCAGAGCGCGGCGATCTCGGCGATGCCCTGCACCACATCGGCGGGGGCGGCGCGGTCCATCAGCGCGTGCCAGCTGGCGATGCCGATCTGCAGCGCGCCGCGCAGCATCAAAAGCGCCGCGAAAATCGCGATCACGCTGTCGGCCCGCGACCAGCCGAACCGCGCCGAAAGACCCAGCGCCAGAATCGCCCCCAGCGTCGGCAGCAGATCGCCCACGTAATGCAGCATGTCGGCCGCCACGACCTTGTTGCCGGTCAGCCGCGCCACGCGGCGTTGCCACAGCACCAGCGCCGCCGTCAGCCCGGCCGAAACCGCCATCACCGCGATCCCCGCGCCCTCGGCGGCAAGCGGCACCGACGGCGCCAGCAGCCGCTCGGCCGAAGCCCAGAGGATCAGCCCGCCCGAAGCCGCGACAAAGATCGCCTGACCGAGCGAGACCAGATCCTCGACCGAACTGTGCCCGAAGGTGTGATCGTCATCGGCGGGCCGCGCCGCATAGACGATCGCCGCCAGACCCGCGGCCGAAACAAAAAGATCCATCGCCGAATCGGCCAGAGACGCCGCGATCGACAACGCCCCGGTGGCCAGCAGCGCCCAGAGCTTCAGGCCGACCAGCACCGCGGCGACCGAGACCGAGGCGAACCCCGCCGAGAGGTTCAGTTTCTGCGAAGGGGCATCATAGGGCATGCGCGACTCGGGGCTGGGATGCGGGCCCTGTCCCTAACCGATCTGCCCGCCTCAGTCACGGAGTTCCTCGGGGTCGACGCCCCAGATCGCGGTTTTCGGCACCCAGCCGTCGGCCTCCTCGGCGCTGATCTCGCACCAGTCCGGGGTGCAGCTTTCCAGCTGGGCCACCGCCCCCATTTCCGCCAGCGCCACCACGGCCGATTTCGCATCGGCGCGGGCGTGCAGCTCGGTCATGTCATCCTCGACGATCACCGTGCGCACGCCCGACAAAAGCGCGTAATGCACCCAGCCGCCCGCGCCGTCGCGGTCTTCGACCCGGCGCCAATGGCCGAATTCCGCGGTGACCCGCAAGGGCATGCCGGGATGGGTGAAGACCCAGTCGATGCGGTGCGACAGCGAGGGGCCGCGCCGCGCGTTGCCCTCGGAGCCCTTGAGCGAGACATAGCGCGGCAGCGGCAGGTTCGTCACCGGACCGCGGCCGCTTTGCGCGGCCAGCGCCTGCGCCACCGCCTCGTCCGTGGGCGTCGGGCTGTCATCCAGCTCCTGCGCGGGGGCAGGCAGCGTGCCAAGTCCCAGCGCCGCGGCCAGGATCAGCCCCGCCAGCCTGGGCGACAGGTGTCGTTCACGATCGCGCGCGCAACAAAATTGCGCTAACACGCCAAAAATCGTCATTTCTGCTCTCTCCGGGCCTTGTAACTTGCCCCTTTGACGGTCAATTTGCACGCAAGCACACGAGTTTGGAAGAGAGGAGAGACAACCATGCCCGCACCGCGACTGAGTGTTGTCGTGACGCGACGGTTGCCCGAGGTGGTCGAAACGCGGATGAAGGAACTCTTCGATGTCACCCTGCGGGAGACGGACGAGAAGATGACCCGCGAGGAGTTGGTGGCGGCGATGCAGCGGGCCGACGTTCTGGTGCCGACACTGACCGATCACATCGATGCCAACATGCTGGCCGCGGCGGGTAACCGCTTGCGTCTGATCGCGAATTTCGGCGCCGGGGTGGATCACATCGATGTCGCCTCGGCGCGCTCGCGCAATGTGCTGGTGGCGAATACACCGGGCGTGGTGACCGAGGACACCGCCGACATGGTGATGTCGCTGATCCTGGCCGTCACCCGGCGCATCCCCGAGGGGCTGGCCGGGATGGCGCGCGGCGACTGGCAGGGCTTCGCGCCGATGGCGAATCTGGGCGGGCGGATCGGCGGCAAGCGGCTGGGCGTCATCGGCATGGGCCGGATCGGTCAGGCGGTGGCCCGTCGTGCCGCCGCCTTCGGGATGGAGATCCATTACCACAACCGGCGCCAGCTGCGCCCCGAGACCGAGGCCGATCTGAAGGCGACCTTCTGGGACAGTCTTGACCAGATGGTGGCGCGGATGGACGTGATTTCGGTGAACTGCCCGCACACGCCCTCGACCTTCCATCTGCTCAACGCGCGGCGGCTGAAGCTGATGAAGCCCTCGGTGGTGATCGTGAACACCTCACGCGGGGAGGTGATCGACGAAAACGCGCTGGTGCGGGCGCTGAAGGCCGGAGAGGTGGCCGGGGCGGGGCTGGATGTCTATGAGCACGGCGCCAACATCAACCCGGCGCTGCGCGAGCTGCCCAATGTGGTGGCGCTGCCGCATATGGGCTCGGCCACGCGCGAGGGCCGGATCGAGATGGGCGAGAAGGTGATCTTGAACATCAAGACCTTTGCCGATGGCCATCGGCCGCCGGATCTGGTCGTGCCCGGCTTGCTGTAAGCGAAAGGGCGGCCGCGGGGCCGCCCTTTTCACAGTCTTTCGATCACGGGGCGGCTTCACATCGTCAGCCGGACGGCCCGCCCGTTCTGGCGGTCGGGGCTGACGGCGGCCAGCGACAGGGTCGAATAGGCGCCCTCGCGCGCCTGCGCGGCTTTCTGCTGGCTTTGCATCTGTTCCTGCGCATTCGGTTTGTCGGTCAGGCTGGTGCCACGCCGGGCGCGTCCCTCGGCCAGGGCCTGATCGCTCATCTGCCGCAGGGCGTCGTCCTGCTTGCTGACATCGGTGCGGGTCTGCGCCAGATCGGTCTTTTGCGCCAGCGGCGAGGTCTGTTCGATCAGCGCGTTCAGCTCTTCGACATTGCCGCCGGGTTTGCCGCCCGCCTGCTGGTCCTTGAGCACCTCGACCGGGGTCGGCTCGCGGTCCTTCATTTCGCTGGCGGCTTCCACCGCGATCTTCTTGACCGAATAGACGGCCCCGGCGGGCTGGGCCTCGGTGCTGGCGATTTCCCGTCTCAGCCTGTCGGAGGCCGGGTTTTCGGGCATCTTGCCCGCCTCTTGCGAGATGTCGCGCAGGCCGCCCAGCGGGGTGCTGTCGCGGCTTTTGGCCAGCGTCACCGGGCCGAGCAGCGTTGCTTCGACGACCTGCCCCATCAGGCTGCGCGACGGCGCGCTGTTGCCCGAGACCGCCCCGGCCGCCGTGGCGGGGCCGCCGGTGCTTGCCGCCGGTTGCGCGGCAGCCGCGCTGCCCGCCCCGCGCGAGACGGAGGGAACGGAAGAGACGGCAGAGACGGAAGCAACGAGCGACATGGCAGCCTCGGACGACGATTACCGTGCAACCTTACACCCGAAGGCGTCGCAGATCATGGAAAAGCTCACCAAATGGTAAACTTGCGGCGGCGTGAGGGGGGCATGTCGTTTTTTGCCATCAAATGTCGGCGACGCTTGCCCGAAGCTTCGCCAACCTGCGACAACGGGGGAAACGCTTCAGGAGTGTCCGATGAAGACCCATGTCAAAGCCCTTGTCGTCGGCGGCGGTGCCGTTGGCTGTTCGATTGCCTATCACCTGGCCAAGGCGGGCTGGGAGACGATGCTTGTCGAGCGCGACGAGCTGACCTCGGGCTCGACCTGGCACGCGGCCGGTCTGCTGCCGCTCTTCAACATGAGCTATGCGACGACGCATATCCACAAATACTCGGTCGATCTTTACAAGCAGCTGGAGGCCGAGACGGGCCTGAACGCGGGCTTTTCGGTTTGCGGCAACCTGCGCATGGCGCAGACGCAGGACCGGATGGACGAATACATGCTCTATTCGAGCGTGGCGGAAACTGCGGGCGTCTATCACGAATTCCTGACGCCCGCGCAGATTGCCGAACGCTGGCCGCTGGTGCGGACCGATGACCTGAAGGGGGCGCTGTTCCACCCGCAGGACGGCTACATCAACCCCGCCGATGTGACCCAGGCGATGGCCAAGGGCGCCCGGCAGCGCGGTGTGGACATTGTCCGCAAGCTGCAGGTGAACGGCTACAAATGGACCGGCTCCGAATGGATCGTGACGCTGGAAAAGATGGTCGAGAAGGGCGGCAACCTTGTCGGTTCCGGCGAGCTGATCGACGTTCACGCCGAACATGTGGTGACGGCGACGGGCAACCACGCGCAGCGCACGGCGCGGCTTCTGGGCATCAAGATCCCGGCGATTCCGGTCGAGCATCAGTTCATCGTCACCGAGCCCGATCCGATGCTGCAGGAATGGCGCAAGTCGAACCCGGAACACCCGGTTCTGCGCGATGCCGATGCGAAATGGTATGTCCGCGAGGAACGTGGCGGCTGGATTTTGGGGCCCTATGAGAAGGGCGCCCCGGCCCGGTTCCTGTATGACGTGCCGGAAACCTTCCGCGCCGATCTCTTCCCGCTCGATCTGGAACGGATCGAGGCGGAATACATGTCGATGATCCACCGGCTGCCGTCCTCGGAAACCGTTGGTCTGAAAGACGATTTCAACGGCCCGATCTGCTACACGCCCGATGGCAACCCGCTGGTCGGCCCCGCGCCCGGTCTGCGCAACATGTGGCTGGCGGAAGGCTTCAGCTTCGGCATCACCGCGGCGGGCGGCACCGGCTATTATCTGGCGCAGCTGATGGTGAATGGCGAGGCCGAGATCGACATGGCTTCGCTGGACCCGAAACGCTACGGCAGCTGGATGACCAGCGAATATGCCGCGCGCAAGAACGAGGAATGCTACGATCACGTCTTCATCCTGCACCACCCCGATGAAGAACGCGAAGCCTGCCGCCCGCTGCGCACCGCGCCCGCCTATGACCGGCAACTGGCCTTGGGCGCGCAGATGGGGCAGGTGAACGGCTGGGAACGGCCGAACTACTATGGCCCGCTCGATGCGGCCCCGGATTTCGATCACAATTCCCGCAGCTTCCGGCGCGGCGCCTGGTGGCCCCATGCCGTGGCCGAGGCCACCGCGATCCGCGAAACCGCAGGCATCATCGACGCCTCGGCCTTCACCAAGCATCTGCTGCGGGGCCCCGGGGCGACGGCCTTCCTGGACCATTTCACCTGCAACAAGCTGCCCGCCGTGGGCCGGATCAACCTGACCTATGCGCTGACCGATGCGGGCACGACGCGGACGGAATACACCATCGTCCGGCTGGCCGAGAATGAGTATTACCTGATCTCGGCCGGGGCCTGGACGGCTTATGACTATGATTTCCTGCAGAAATCGGCCGATGATTTCATGGCTTCGGGCGGTGGTTACATCGATATCCACGATGTCACGACGCAATGGGGCGTCTATGCGCTGGCCGGTCCGAATGCCCGCGCGATCCTCGCCGAAATCGTCAAGGATGCGAATCCGGAAACTGTGCTGGGCAACAAGCGCTTCCCTTGGCTGAGCTGCCGCAACATCGAACTGGGCATGTGCCCGGTCCGCGCGATCCGCGTCGCCTATACCGGCGAACTCGGCTGGGAGTTGCACTATCCGATCGAATTCGGCCGCTACCTCTGGGATCTGATCTGTTCGGTTGGGGAAAAACACGGGCTCAAACCGGTCGGCGCCCGGGCGCAGAACTGGCTGCGGCAGGAAAAATCCTACCGCGCCTTCGGCAACGAACTGGGCCGCGATGCGACGCCGATGGAGGCCGGGCTCGACCGTTTCATCGACCTGTCCAAGGACTTCCGCGGCAAGCAGGCCATGCTTTCGACCGGCATCCGGGCGAAATGCGTGACGCTGCTCATTGACGGGCCGGCGGACACCGATCCCTGGGGCAAGGAAGCGCTGATCCACAACGGCGAAAAGATCGGACGTCTGACCTCGGGCGGCTGGTCGGTGGCCTTCGGCAAGCAGATCGGCATGGGCTATGTCCGCCCCGATCTGGCCGAGGTCGGCACGAAGCTGAAGGTGAAGATCCAGCTGAAGGAATGGGATGCGGTGGTGACCGAAGACAGCCCGCATGACCCGACGAACGCCCGCATCCGCAAGGATGGCTGAAACAGGCGGGCCGGGGGAAACCCCGGCCCTTTCGCGTCGGGTCTGCCGTCGCAAGGGCGTATTTGGCCAAGAGGAAACCCTGCGGTTCACCTTGGCGCAAATATCCCGGGGGGAGTCCCGCAGGGACGGGGGGCAGCGCCCCCCCCTTTTTTCGCTTCAGCGCTGGGCGCGGGCGGCGAGCCAGCTTTCCCACGTCCCGCGCGCGCCCGCGAAAGCGTTGATGTCGACGATGCCGCCGACGCCGGGCACGACGCCGGTGCCGGTATATTGCCAGAAGGTCCAGCGCTCGCCCGGGTAGCGCTCGGAGGGATGCGCCGTCACCGCGCGCAGCCAGAAATCCACCCCCGACAGGCTGCCCAGATCGTTGTCCTTGTAGAAATCGGGCGTGGTGTAGACGACGGGTTGGGTGCCGTAATGGCGTTCGAGCAGGCTCAGGAAGGTCCGCATTTCCGAGCGCACCGTGGCGGCATCGGGGCGCGCCTTGCAGCTGGGCGAATCGGGGTTCCATTCGATGTCGAGCACCGGCGGCAGATCGCCTGCGACTTTCGGAATGTTGCGGATGAACCAGGCCGCCTGTTCCGAGGCCGGGCGGCAGAAATAGAAGAAGTGATAGCCGCCGACCGGCACGCCCGCCGCCCGCGCCGCGCTGGCGTTCAGATCGAAGCCCGGATCGACGCGGTCGCCGCCCTCGGTCGCCTTGAGCCAGGCAAAGGACACCCCCGCCCGCCGCGCCGCCGCCCAGTCGATCGCGCCCTGATACCGCGAGGCGTCAAGCCCGTGCACCGCATAATGCGCGGGCGTGATGCCCTGCCATTCATGCGGATCGGTGTCGCCAAAGCTCGAGGGCAGGCCCGGAGCGCGGTGATCGGCGGCGTCAAGCCTGCCGGGGGTCTCGAGCCGCCCCTTCACCGGACCGGAATCCGGTCGGCCGCCGCAGCCAAGAACCAGCGCGCAAAGCGCCGTGGTGAAAAGGATCGTGGAAATCCGCATGCCTGCCTCTGCCCGTGCTGGTCTGATTTGGCCCAAGGGTGACGCAAAACGCCCCCGCTGTCACGGGGGCGTGGCCGGGCTGGCGGAAATTTGCGACGCTCAGGCGGTGGTGGTGCCCGGTTGCTCGGCGGCGAGTTCGTCCCAGCAGGCAAGGGCATGCGCCGCATACATCATCGCCGGGCCGCCGCCCATCTGGATCGCCACCGCGCAGATGTCGGCCAGCTCTTCGCGGGTGCCGCCCGCGCGCATCATCGCGCCGATGTGAAAGCCGATGCAGGGCTCGCAGCGCTGCGCGATGCCCATGGCCAGCGCGATCCATTCCTTCTGCCGCTTGTCCATCACCCCGTTCTCGGTGATGGCCTTTTCCATTTCGCCAAAGCCGCGCATCGCCTCGGGGATGACCTTGCGCATCACCCGCAGCTCGCCGCGCATCGTCTCGATCTTCGTCTTGTAGCTCATCTGGGCCTCCTTATTTGAGACCTAGATATATTCACAGGTTGGAATGTCAATCGAAACGCGACGGGGCGAGCGCAGACAGAAGCACGCGGTCAAGCGCGGGGGCACGGCCCGCGATCAGATCGGCGACCAGCTCGGCCGCCGCAGGCGCCAGCTGGAAGCCATAGCCGCCCTGACCGGCCAGCCAGAAAAAGCCGGGGGCCGCGGTGTCAAAGCCGATCACCGGGGCGCGGTCCGGCGCAAAGGTGCGCAGCCCGGCCCAATTCGCCAGCAGCCGCGTCACCGGGGCGGTCACCGCCTCCTCATAGCGCGCCAGCCCCTCGGCCAGCACCATGTCATCGGCCCAGGCGTCCTGCGGTTCGGCCGGGTCCTCGTCGGCGGGCGAGACGATCAGCGCCCCGGCATCGGGTTTCATGTACCAGTCCTCGCCCCCGCCGATCACCATCGGCCAGCGGCGCACCTCCATCCCCTCGGGGGCGGGGATCCGCGCCATCGAGCGGCGCAGCGGCGTGAAGCCGAGGGTCTTCACCCCGGCCAGCGCGGCCACCTGATCGACCCAGGCGCCCGCGGCATTGATCAGGATCTTCGCGGTGAAGACGAGGCCCCCGGCCTCGACCTCCCAGCCGGTGGGCAGGCGGGTGATCCGGGTGGCGCGGGACCGGGTGCGGATCGTCGCGCCAGCCGCCCGGGCCTCGCGGGTGTAGCGGGCCAAAAGCGCGTCGGTGTCGATGTCCTTCGCCCGGTCGGCGTAACCGGCAAAGGCCACCGTTTCGGGGTTCAGGATCGGCCAGAGCGCCTGCGCCGCGGGGATCGTCAGCTCTTCCAGTTGAAAATGCTCAAGATGGTCGCGGAACCGGGCCTCGTGCCCCGCGTCATCCACCACCATCAGCCCGCGCGGGGTGAGCAGCCCGGACCCTTCGTAAAAGTCCTGCGAGGCGAGCGAGAGCGCCACCACCACCGGATTGCCGTAGCGCGGTTCATAAAGCGCGGCCGAGCGGGCGGAGGCGTGATAGGCCAGATCGGCCTCGGCCTCGAGCAGGGTCAGGCTGCCGAGCGGGGCCAGACGGGCGGCCGCGGACAGCCCCGCGATGCCACCGCCAAGAATGAGAAAATCGGTCTGCATGGCAGCAGGTTAGTGGGGCGCCCGGGCAAAGAAAAGGGAGATTGCATCGCGGCTTGTCGCGGGCGTAGGCTGAGCGCAGCCAAGGAGGGTGCGATGAAACAGGTTTGGATGCTTGGACTTCTGCTGGCTCTGGCGGCTTGCGGCGACAGCGTGCCGCTGGTGCCGTTCCTTTGAACCAAAACGGCCGGAACGAGGTTTCGTTCCGGCCTGTCCTCTCGCGCGCGGGGGCTTTCTGGTCGTGGCTCAGAGCCCCGGCCATATCGCCAGAACGCCGCGCTGGTCGAAGGTGGCGCCGCGCTTGGCGCCGAAATTGAACTGGGCCCCAAGGCCGAAGTAGGTTTCCGACCCGGCATTCTCGATTTCGGCGCTGCCAAGCTGGGCGGTGAGCGCAAAGCTGTCGATCCGGTATTCGGCTTCCAGTTGCGCCCGTGACAGGTCGTAGCCTTCGACGTCGAGAGTGTCGTAGGACGCGCCAAGGGTGAAAGCCTCGGTCGCGTCATAGCCGACGCCGATCCCCATCAACGTCCCGTCGATGTTGGCAAACTCTCCACCGGCGACATAGGCGTCTCCGTTGAACTGGCCTTGTTCGAAGCCGACTTCGGCGCCGTAGAAATTGTAGCCCTTGCCCTCGATCTCGTCACGGCCGAAGAAGGCCCCAAGCGAGGCGTTCTCGCTGGCATGATAAAGGCCGTGCAGCGCAACGCTGGCGGTGTCGGCATCCGAGAGGCCGAAGCGGCCAAGCGACAGATCGCCCTGCAGGCCGAAGTTGCGGTCGAAGCCGAGCTCAAGACTGCCCGAAAGGGCGGTCTTGCTGACGGTGCCTGCGTTGTCGTCGGTGAAGGCGCTGTAATCGATGCCAAGGCTGGCGCCTGTGACTTCTGCGGCCTGAGCGGCCGGGGCGCCGAGCGCGCCACATGCCAAGATGCAAAGGAAAATGCGTTTCATTCCTGCCTCCAAAATTGTTGTTTGGACGATCCTAGGCAGGACAAAGGGGGTGCACAACCTTGGATTGCCGCTCCTTGTGGCGACAACGTGACGCACCGCAGTATGATGTAGTGGCCCGCAAGATATGGAGCACGGAGCCGCTGGGGCTCCGTGCTGTGAGATCACGCCTGCAGCGGCCGGACCGAGATTTCGCCCTCGGCGCGGCTCTTCATCGCGGCGACGGCGGCGATGGAGGCGGCGGCGGTGGTGAAATAGGGGATCTTGTCATAAAGCGCGACGGCGCGGATTTCGCGGCTGTCCGACACCGACTGGTTGCCGTCGGTGGTGTTGAAGACCAGCGCGATATCGCCGTTCTTGAGGCGATCGACGATGTTCGGACGGCCCTCGTAGACCTTGTTCACCGCCTCGGCCTCGACGCCCTTTTCCTTCAGCCAGGCGCCGGTGCCGCGGGTGGCAACGAGCGTGAAGCCCATGGCGATCAGATCGCGCGCGGCCTCGGCCAGATCGTCCGACTTGTCGGCATCCTTGATCGACAGGAACACCCGGCCGCTTTCCGGCAGATGCGTGCCCGCGCCCATCTGCGCCTTGAGGAAGGCGCGCGGGAAGTTGCGGTCCCAGCCCATGACCTCGCCGGTCGAGCGCATTTCCGGCCCGAGCAGCGTGTCGACGCCCGGGAAGCGGGCGAAGGGCAGCACGGCTTCCTTGACCGAGAACCACGGCGTGTTCGGATCGGCCAAGGTCATCGGATCGGCGAAGGGCAGGGGGGTCTCCGGGCCCACACCTTCGGGATAGGCGGCGCGCTGCGGGAAGTTCGCCATCGGCTCGCCCGCCATCAGCCGCGCCGCGATCGAGGCAATGGCCGAATCGGTGGCCTTCGCCACGAAGGGCACGGTGCGGCTGGCGCGCGGGTTGACCTCCAGCACATAGATCACCCCGTCCTTGATCGCGAATTGCACGTTCATCAGGCCGACGACGCCCAGTGCCAGAGCCATCTTCTCGGTCTGCGCCTTCAGCTCTGCCACGGTCTCGCGCGAGAGCGAATAGGGCGGCAGCGAACAGGCGCTGTCGCCCGAATGGACGCCCGCTTCCTCGATATGCTGCATGATCCCGGCGACATGGACGGTCTTGCCGTCCGAAAGCGCATCCACATCCACCTCGATCGCGCCCGAAAGATAGCTGTCGAGCAGCACCGGGCTGTCGCCCGAGACATGCACGGCGGTGGTGATGTAGCGCTTCAGATGCTCGGTGTCGCGCACGATTTCCATCGCGCGGCCGCCCAGAACATAAGACGGGCGAATGACCAGCGGATAGCCGACACGGCCCGCGATTTCAAAGGCTTGCGCCTCGGTCGCGGCGATGCCGTTGACCGGCTGCTTCAGCTCCAGATCGTTGAGCAGATGCTGGAACCGCTCGCGGTCCTCGGCCAGGTCGATGGCGTCGGGCGTAGTGCCAAGGATCGGGATCCCTTCGGCTTCGAGCGCATTCGCCAGTTTCAAAGGCGTCTGGCCGCCGAATTGCACGATCACCCCGTGCAGCGTGCCGTTGTCCTGTTCGACGCGCAGGATTTCCAGCACATGTTCCAGCGTCAGCGGTTCGAAATAGAGCCGGTCCGAGGTGTCATAGTCGGTCGACACCGTTTCCGGGTTGCAGTTGATCATGATCGTTTCATAGCCCGCCTTCGTCAGCGCGAAGCAGGCATGGCAGCAGCAGTAATCGAATTCGATCCCCTGACCGATCCGGTTCGGGCCGCCGCCGAGGATCACCACTTTCTTGCGGTCCGAGGGCCGGGCCTCGCATTCGACATCGCCCATCGCCGGGACTTCGTAGGTCGAATACATATAGGGGGTCTGCGCCTCGAATTCGGCGGCGCAGGTGTCGATGCGCTTGAAGACGGCGGTGACGCCCAGATTGCGCCGCGCGCGGCGGACCTGGCCCTCGTCGCGGCCGGTCAGCTTCGCCAGACGCGCATCGGTGAAGCCCATCATCTTCAGCTTGCGCAGGCCCTTTTCGTCGAGCGGCAGGCCATGCTTGCGGATCGCGGCCTCGGCCTCGACGATCTCGCGGATGCGGGCCAGGAACCACGGATCGAAGGCCGTGGCGGTGACGATTTCGGCGTCGGTCAGACCGTGGCGCATCGCCTGTGCGATCAGCCGCATCCGGTCCGGGGTCTGGCGGGAAATCGCCTTGATCACCGCGGCCTTGTCGGGCGCGCCCTCGATGGCGATCTCGTCAAAGCCGGTCAGGCCGGTTTCCATGGACGCCAGCGCCTTTTGCACCGATTCGTGGAAGGTCCGGCCAATCGCCATCGCCTCGCCCACCGATTTCATCGCGGTGGTCAGCTCGGCCTTGGAGCCGGGGAATTTCTCGAACGCAAAGCGCGGGATCTTCGTCACGACATAGTCGATGGTGGGTTCGAACGACGCGGGCGTGACCTTGGTGATGTCGTTGTCGAGTTCATCGAGCGTGTAGCCCACGGCCAGTTTCGCCGCGATCTTCGCGATCGGGAAGCCGGTGGCTTTCGACGCCAGCGCGGACGAACGCGACACCCGCGGGTTCATCTCGATCACCACCATGCGGCCGTCGGCCGGGTTGATCGCCCATTGCACGTTCGAGCCACCGGTCTCGACGCCGATCTCGCGCAGCACGGCGATACTGCCGTTGCGCATGATCTGATATTCCTTGTCGGTCAGCGTCAGCGCCGGGGCGACGGTGATGGAATCGCCGGTGTGCACGCCCATCGGGTCGATGTTTTCGATGGAACAGACGATGATGGCGTTGTCGGCTTTGTCGCGCACCACCTCCATCTCGTATTCTTTCCAGCCCAGAAGCGATTCATCGATCAGCACCTGCGCGACGGGCGAGGCATCGAGACCCGAGCGCACGATGGCCTCGTAATCATCGCGGTTGTAGGCGACGCCGCCGCCGGTGCCGCCAAGAGTGAAGGCCGGGCGGATGATCGCCGGAAGGCCGATGTGTTCCAGATCGATCAGCGCCTGCCGCACGCCCGCAGAAATGTCGTATTTGCCGTTGTCCAGCTTCGGCGCGGCGATGATCGTGGCTTTCGGGTTTTCCAGCCCGATCCGGTCCATCGCCTCGCGGAAAAGCTTGCGGTCTTCGGCCATTTCGATGGCCTGACGGTTGGCGCCGATCAGCTCGACGCCGAATTTTTCCAAAACGCCCATGTCGGCCAGGGCAAGCGAGGTGTTGAGGCCCGTCTGCCCGCCCATCGTCGGCAACAGCGCGTCGGGGCGTTCCTTTTCGATGATCTTCGCCACGACTTCGGGCGTGATCGGCTCGATATAGGTCGCATCGGCCATTTCCGGGTCGGTCATGATCGTCGCCGGGTTCGAGTTCACCAGAATGACCCGGTAGCCTTCCTCGCGCAAAGCCTTGCAGGCCTGGGCGCCGGAATAGTCGAATTCGCAGGCCTGCCCGATGATGATGGGGCCCGCGCCGATGATGAGGATGGACTGGATGTCGGTTCTCTTCGGCATGGGGGGCCCCTTCATGGCATGGCGCGGCAAGACGCACCGGGCCGTGGGGGTCCGGTGCGCAAATTGATGGGGGTTATAGTCAGGTCGCGGCGCGGTGCAAGCATCATTCCATGCGCGGCGGGCGGATTTGACCGCGGCCGCGGGCGGGGTGGCTTGACTTTGCCCGGCCTTCGCGGTTGATCGGGCGTCGATACGACAAGCCCGGGAAAGGGGAGAGTGATGCACGCCTATCGCAGCCATACCTGCGCCGCCCTCAGCGCCGCGAATGCGGGTGAGGAAGTTCGTCTGTCCGGCTGGGTGCATCGGGTGCGAGATCACGGCGGCGTGCTCTTCCTCGACCTGCGCGACCATTACGGCATCACGCAGATCCTGTGCGACGGCGACAGCCCGGCCTTTGCGGCGCTGGAAAAGGTCCGCGCCGAATGGGTGATCCGCATCGACGGCAAGGTGAAGCTGCGCGATGCCTCGCTGGTGAACACCAAGATCCCGACCGGCGAGATCGAAGTTTACGCGAAAGAGATCGAAGTTCTGGGCCCGGTCGAGGGCGATCTGCCGGTGCAGGTCTTCGGCGAGCCGGAATATCCGGAAGAAACCCGGCTGACCTATCGCTTCCTCGATCTGCGCCGCGACAGCCTGCATCAGAACATGATGCTGCGCTCGAACGTGGTGCGCTCGCTGCGCAACCGGATGTGGGACCGCGGCTTCACCGAATTCCAGACGCCGATCATCACCGCCTCCTCGCCCGAAGGGGCGCGCGACTTTCTGGTGCCGTCGCGGCTGCATCCGGGCAAGTTCTATGCCCTGCCGCAGGCGCCGCAGCAGTTCAAGCAGCTGATCATGGTGGCGGGGTTTGATCGCTACTTCCAGATCGCGCCCTGCTTCCGTGACGAAGATCCGCGCGCCGACCGCAGCCCGACCGACTTCTATCAGCTCGACATCGAGATGAGCTTCGTCAAGCAGGAAGACGTCTTCGCCGCGGTGCAGCCGGTCATTCAGGGTCTTTTCGAGGAATTCGGAAAAGGCAAAAAGGTCGATCCGAACTGGCCGCTGATCGCCTATCGGGATTCTCTGATGTGGTATGGCTCGGACAAGCCCGACCTGCGCAACCCGATCAAGATGGCCGATGTGTCGGAACACTTCAGGGATTCCGGCTTTGCGATTTTTGCGAAACTTCTGGAAAACGACGGCACGGAGGTTCGGGCGATCCCCGCGCCCACGGGCGGCTCGCGCAAGTTCTGTGACCGGATGAATGCGTTTGCCCAGGCGAACGGGCTGCCGGGCATGGGCTATATCTTCTGGCGCAAGGCCGAGGACGGGTCGATGGAAGCCGCCGGTCCGATCGCCAAGGCGCTGGGCGCCGAGCGCACCGAAGCCATTCGCACGCAGCTGTCGCTGAACGAGGGCGATGCCGTCTTCTTCCTCGGCGGCAAGGCCGAGCAGTTCGAATCCGTCGCGGGCAAGGCCCGCAACGAGATCGGCCGCGAGCTGGGCCTGACCGAGACCGACACCTTCCGCTTCGCCTGGATCGTCGATTTCCCGATGTACGAGAAGACCGACGAGGGCAAGATCGACTTCTCCCACAACCCGTTCTCGATGCCGCAAGGCGGTCTCGAGGCGCTGATGGGCGATCCGCTCAAGGTCTATGCCTATCAATATGACCTCGCCTGCAACGGCTATGAGCTGGTCTCGGGCGGGATCCGCAACCACCGCCCCGATATCATGTTCAAGGCCTTCGAGCTGGCGGGCTACCCGAAGGAAGAGGTCGAAAAACGCTTCGGCGGCATGGTCAAGGCCTTCCGCTACGGCGCACCGCCGCACGGTGGCTGCGCGGCGGGCATCGACCGCATCGTGATGCTGCTGGCCGACACCGCGAACATCCGCGAGGTCATCATGTTCCCGATGAACCAGCGCGCCGAAGACCTGATGATGGGCGCGCCTTCGGAACCGATGAACGAACAGCTGCGCGAATTGCGGCTGCGGGTGCTGCCGAAAGAGGCGTGATCTTCACGCAAGCGTGAGCGAGAGGATGCCGAAGGTGACGACGGCATCCTTTCGTTTCTGCGTATCCTCTCTCGCAGGCGTCTGGGCGGGAGGGCAGGATGGAATTTTCGCAACTGGCGCAGGTGCGCTTCGGCTACGGCCCCGCGCCGGGCAAGCCCGGTCCTGCCGATGCCGAGACGATGCTGGCGACGCTCTCCGGTGCCGATGATCTGGCGGCGCGCTGGCCGGGGCTGACCACGGCGCAGGCGCTGGCCGAAGGCCGACGCTTTCAGGCCGCGCGGAAGGCCGCCAAACATGCCGATCCGGCCGGGGCCGAGGCCGCCGAAGCGGCGCTGACTGCGCAAAAGCAGCACATGGCGGGGCTCTTGCGCGACAATCTGCAGCTGTCGCTGGCCCGCGCGGTCGAGGCGCCGGACGGCTTTCGCGAAAGGCTCTGGGCGTTCTGGCGCGACCATTTCACCGTGATGGCGAAGCGGCGTCAGGATGTCGGTCTGTCCTGTGCCCACGGCGAGGCGCTGCGCCCCCATATCACCGGCAATTTCAAGACCTTGCTGCGGGTGGCCGAAACCCATCCGATGATGCTGATCTATCTGGATCAGACCTTTTCGATCGGGCCGAATTCGCGCCGCGCGCAAAAACGCCCCGGGCTGGGGCTGAACGAAAACCTCGCCCGCGAGGTGATGGAGCTGCACACGCTGGGGGTGGGCGGGCGCTACACGCAGGCGGATGTGCGTCAGCTGGCCGAGCTGTTCACCGGCATGCAGGCGGATTCGGGCGAGGATTTCGCCTTTGCGCCGAATCTGGCCGAACCGGGGGCCGAAACGGTTCTGGGCAAAAGCTATGGCGGCGATCCGGCGCGGCTTGAGGATATTCACGCCGTGCTGGAGGCGCTGGCGCTGCATCCTGATACCGCGCGGCATCTGGCGTGGAAACTGGCGGTGCATTTCGTCAGCCCCGAGCCCGATCCGGCGTTGGTGACGGCGATGGCCGAGGCCTATGCCGCGGCCGGGGGCGAGCTGATGCCGGTCTATCGGGTGCTGCTGACGCATCCGGCGGCGCGGCAGTCGCAGTTTGCCAAGGTCCGCCAGCCCTTCGACCATGTCGCCACCGGCTTTCGGGCGCTGGGTCTGGACGGGGCGGCGGTGATGGCCTGCGACGAGCGCATGATCCGCGCCACGGCGCTCGCGCCGATGCGGGCGATGGGGCAATCCTGGCTGGTCACGGACGGCCCCGATGGCTGGCCCGAGGAGGAGGCCGAATGGATCTCGGCGCAGCAGCTGGCGGCGCGGATCAACTGGGCGATGCGGGTGCAGACGCTCTTGGGGGTGCGGCCTGCGGATCCGATGGCCTTTGCCGAAGCGGCGCTGGGGCCGCGGCTTTCCCCCGCGCTGGCGCAGGCGGTGCCGCGGGCGGAAACCCGGGCCGAGGCGGTGGCGCTGGTGCTGGCCTCGGTCGAATTCACAAGGAGATGAACCGATGCTGACACGGCGTTTCTTGCTGAAAAGCGCGCTGCTGGCCGGGTGTTCGGCGGCGGCGCATCCGTTGACGACCGCGGTCACCTTTGCCGCCGTGCCGGGGGATCGGCGGCTGGTGGTGATCCTCCTGCGCGGCGGCATGGACGGGCTTGATATCGTGCAGCCCCATGGCGATCCGCTGCTGGCGCAGCTGCGGCCCGGCTTCGCCCTCGGGCCCGCGGCGGGGGCGGCGGATCTGGACGGGTTCTTCGGGCTGCATCCGCTGCTGGTGCCGAAGCTTCTGCCGATGTGGGCGGCGGGCGAGCTGGGCTTTGCCCATGCCGTCTCCACCCCCTACCGCGACAAGCGCAGCCATTTCGACGGCCAGGACATGCTGGAAGCCGGGACCGGCATGGATGTGCCGGTGTCGATGATCCGCGATGGCTGGCTGAACCGGCTGTTGCAAAGCCTGCCCGGGGCCACGGCCGAGACCGCCTATTCGGTCGGCGAGGAGGAGCTGCGCATCCTGTCCGGCGCGGCGCCGACGATGTCCTGGACGCCCGAGGCCTGGCTGGGCCTGTCCACGCAGGGGCGGCGGCTGCTCGAATCGATCTATCACGACGACCCGCTGTTTCGCGATGCCGCGGAAGATGCGCTGCGGATGACCACCCCCGAGGCGGAGATGGTCGGGGACGAGGCGGTGCCCGCGCCGCGGCGGCGCCCGGGCAAGCCCGAGGGGGTGAAGGTGCCCGGCCGCGATCCTCTGGCGGCCTTTGCCGCGGAACGGCTGCGCGGCGCGGCACGGATTGCGGCCTTTTCGCTGACCGGCTGGGACACGCATCGCAGTCAGGTCAATGCCCTGCGCCGCCCGGCCGAGCAGCTGGCGGCGGCGCTGACGACGCTGAAGACGGAGCTTGGCCCGGTCTGGGGGGAAACGCTGGTGCTGGCGATGACGGAATTCGGCCGCACGGCGCGGCAGAATGGCACGGCGGGTACCGATCACGGCACCGGCGGCGCGATGGTGATGGCGGGGGGCGCGCTGAAGGGCGGCAAGGTCTATGGCCGCTGGCCGGGTCTGGCCGAAGCCGATCTGTATGCCGGGCGCGACCTTATGCCGACGGCCGACAGCCGCGCCTATGCCGCCTGGGCGTTGGCGGGGCTTTTCGGCACGCCGCGCGACGCGCTGGAACGCACGATCTTTCCGGGGCTCGAGATGGGGACCGACCCGCGCTTTCTGGCGTGACTCAGGTGAAGAAGGCGGTCCAGGCGGTGCCGCCGACGGCGATGGCCAGGCTGGTCGCGCCGAGGCTGAAGCTGGTCCAATGCGCCACGTCGATCAGGCGCTGGTCGGTCAAAAGGCGCTGGGCTCGGGCTTTCATCACGGTCCTCTGGCAGGGGGAACATCAATCAGCATCCCGCCGGATTGCGGCGGGAATCGGGAAACATTCGTGCCTTTGCGCGACAATTGCGTCGTCGCGTCCGGGCGGTTAGCCTGATCCGAAAGGGGAGGGTGAAGATGAAACGATTTGGTGAGGCGGTGACCGGCTGGACGGCGCCGCGGTTTCCCGATGCCAGGGTGATCGACGGCCGGGCCTGCCGACTGGAGCGGCTGGAGGAACGCCACGCTGATGCGCTGTTTCGCGCCAACAGCGCGGACGAGGCGATCTGGGATTACCTGCCCTATGGGCCGTTCCCCTCCGAAGCGGGCTATATCCGCTGGGTCGGCGACATGGCGGCCTCGCGCGATCCGCTGTTCTATGCGGTGGTGGAAAAGGAGACGGGGCTGGCCTCGGGGGTGATGTCCTATCTGCGAATCACGCCAGACATGGGGGTGATCGAACTGGGGCACATCAACCTGTCGCGCGGGCTCTCGCGCTCGACCGCGGCGACCGAGGCGATGATCCTGATGATGTCCTGGGCGTTCCGGGCCGGCTATCGGCGGTTCGAATGGAAATGCGACGCGCTCAACATCCCGTCGCGCCGGGCCGCCGAACGGCTGGGGCTGAGCTACGAGGGCACGTTCCGGCAAGCCGCGATCGTCAAGGGGCGCAACCGCGACACCGCCTGGTTTGCCGCCACCGACAAGGATTGGCCGGGCCTGCAGGAAGCCTATGAGGCCTGGCTCTCCCCTTCGAATTTCGATGCCAAGGGGCATCAGATCGAGCGCCTCTCGGACCTGACGCGGCTGGTGCGCGTTGCCGCGGATCCGGTGCTGGCTGGGCAGTAGGGCTTTGCGTATTTGAGCCAGGAAAAAGCCGCGGGTTTCTTCTTGGTCCAAATACGCCCTTGTCCAGATCACCCCGGGGCGCGCGGTCTCAGAACCCCGAAGCTGCGGCAAGGCGGGCCTGCACGATCCCGGTGAGGCGCGAGATCGCGGCCGGGCTGGGGGCGGTCTTGCCGCCCAAAGCGGTGGCCGCCGATTCAAGATCGCCGTCATGCGCCGAGCGCGCCACCCCGGCGAGGAATTGCGCCACATAGCCCAGCACCGCGCCATCGGGACCGGCGGCCAGAACCTCGGCCACATGGCTCAGATCGTCGCGCAGCGCCAGCGGATCGGGCGAGACCTTGTCGTCGTTCATCGGCCGCACCCCGGCCGGGCGCACATCGGGCGGCAGGACCGAGAGCACCCGGGCCTGAAAGGCCACCAGCGAATCGAGCGGCTTTTCCATGAAGGCATCCGCCCCCGCCGCCATCGCCTGGGGCATCATCCCCGGATCGCCGGAAAGCCCGATCACCGCCGGGCTGCCGGGGCCATGGGCCTTGATATGGCGGATCAGATCGGCCCCCGAACCGTCGGGCAGGCCCATGTCCACCACCACCACGTTCGGGCGGTAGGTGGCCAGATGCCGATGCGCCGAGCGCAGGCAATCGGCGCGGCGGATCCGCGCCCCCGAACGCAGGCACAAAAGCCGCACCGCCTCGGAAGCGAAGCGGCTGTCTTCGACCAGAAGCACGGTCAACCCCAGCAACGGGCGTTCCGCGGTGGCGGGTCGGCAGGAGAGGAAGGAGTTCAGATCGTCGGTCATGGCGCCACCCTGGCAGAGGAATTGCGGTCCCATGAGTTAACGTTGCATTTGCCTAACGTTGGGTTAACGCAAACAACGAAAGCCAGGCTTGCATCGCGGTTTTCGCCCCCCTATGCGGGGAAAAGCAAAGGGAGGCCCACCATGATCGGACGTCTGAACCATGTCGCCATCGCCGTGCCGGATCTTGCGGCAGCGTCGGCGCAATATGCCAACACGCTTGGCGCAAAAGTAAATCCGCCGCAGGACGAGCCGGACCACGGCGTGACCGTGGTCTTCATCGAACTGCCCAACACGAAGATCGAGCTTCTTTACCCTCTTGGTGAAAACAGCCCGATTCAGGGCTTTCTGGACAAGAATCCCTCGGGCGGGATCCATCACATGTGCTTCGAGGTCGAGGATATCCTCGCCGCACGCGACAAGCTCAAGGCCGAAGGCGCCCGGGTGCTGGGCACCGGCGAGCCGAAGATCGGCGCGCATGGCAAGCCGGTGCTGTTCCTGCATCCGAAGGATTTCAACGGCTGCCTGATCGAGCTGGAGCAGGTGTAAGGCTTTCGGCTGGCGCGGTTACCGCTGCGCCAGCCGGTGAAACAGATGGGTGAAGGCCGCGGCCCCCACCACCGGCACGGCCAGGTTCAGGACCGGCACCGTCAGCGGCAGCGCCATCAGCGCGCCCGAGGCCCAGATCGTGCCCTTGTTGGCCGCATAAAGCGCCTTCGCCTCGGCCCGGCCCATGCGCCGCACCGCCGCCATCTGGAAATATTCGCGCCCGAGCAGATAGCCGTTCAGCGCGAAGAAGACGACGGGCGCCAAGGGCCCGACAAACAGATAGACGATCAGCGCGACAAGGTTCGCCCCCAGCACGACGCCGAAAAACCGCAGACTGTCGCCCAGCGTTTCCGACAGGCCGAGGCGACGCACCGGCGGCAGGCCGGGGTAATGATGGCGCTCGACCAGCTCGGCCACCTCGTCGAGGAAGAAGCCGGTGAAGATCGAGGCCACCGGCACCATCAGGAAGACCGAGGCGATCAGCATCACGCCGATCGAGGCGATCGACAGCGCCGGGTCGATCCAGCCGATTTCGCCGAAGAAGGGCAGGGTGATCGTGTCGGGAACGAACCAGCCGATCAGCTCGAAGAGGCCGAACCAGACGACGAGCAGCAGAAGGATGGCGAGGCCGATGCCCTTGAGCAGAACTTTCAGCGCGCCGGGACGGGCCAGATCGGCCCAGCCGCGCAGGAAGATGTCGAAGATCATGCGCTTACCCATGTGATGAGACGGTCAAGATCGGGGCGGGGGCGTTCGGGCGGCGGCGCCGTCTCGGTGCCGATATGGATCAGCCCCGCGACCCATTCGCCGGGGGCCAGCCCCAGCGCCGGGGCGGCAAAGCGCAGATCATGCGCCACCCAGCCGGTCAGCCAGGCCGCCCCCCAGCCCGCGGCCAGCGCGGCATTCAGAAGCTGCATCCCCGCCGCGCCAACCGACAGGGTCTGCTCGATCGCGGGCACCTTTTCGGTGGGCCGGGGCACGGCGATCAGCGCGACGCAGAGCGGGCTTTGCGCGAATTGCGACACGCCCTTGGCCGCCACCTCCTCGGGCAGAAGATGGGTGGCGGCGAATACCGCGGCTTCGTCGGCCAGCCGTTCCAGCGCGGGCTTTTCCAGCACGACAAAGCGCCAGGGTTCCAACTTGCCATGATCGGGCACGCGCGCGGCGATGGTCAGGATCTCGCGCAGCGCAGCGCGGTCGGGCGCCGGGGCGGCGAGCAGCTTCGGCGGCCGCGAGCGGCGGGTGGAAAGGAAGGTGAGGGTCGTCGCGTCGCGCAGGGCGCGATTGACGGTGCCGGGGGGAATCTCCATCGCACATCTCCTGTCTGCGCAAGATATCGGCGGTCGCGGCACGGATTGCAAGGACGGGCCTTGCCCGGCCGGGCGGGCGCGGTAGAAGGGGGCATGAGTGATCTGAGCCATCTTGCGCAACCGGGCGCGGAAATCGCGCTGCGCGTGACCCCCAAGGCCTCGCGCAACGAGATCGTCTTGGCGGAAGATGGCCTGCGCGCCTATGTGACGGTGGTGCCCGAGGCCGGCAAGGCCAATGCGGCGGTGGTGAAACTGCTCGCCAAAAGCCTGGGCGTGGCGAAATCGCGGCTGACCCTGATCCGGGGCGAGACCGCGCGCGACAAGGTGTTCCGCCTCGAGTGAGGCGGCCCGGGCAGGGGGCGCCGCCCCCTCTTTCGGCTGCGCCGAAATTCACCCCCGGGATATTTGAGGCAAGATAAACGGGCGCCTTTCACCTTGGTGCAAATATCCCGGGGGGAGGCCGCAGGCCGAGGGGGCAGCGCCCCCCTGCCCGCCGTGTGGATCGCGCAACGTCCGGGCGGATTTTCCCCCTGCGGCATCGGCGCATCTGGTCGCTGACGAATTTGTGAGTTTTCCTGACCAAAGGGTCGAAGCGGATCTTGGTTCGCATTTGGGCGCAGACAGTGCGCATGCCGGGCGGGTCGGGCTGTTCGGGAACGTGGTGTCTTGTCCGCGGTCCTGTCACATGTTCGGACTGGTCGGGGACGAAAAATGGTCGGATTTGGCAGATTGCTGGTCTTGCTCGCCGTCATGGCGATATCGGGATATTGGGTCTTGCGATTGTCGCTGGCGTCGCGAAAACGTGAAGCGCTCGAGGCGGCTTGGAATGAGGGCGCGGGTGATGCGCTGGATTTCGATGCCTATCTAAAGAGCGGAATGGCCGCATGGGAAAACAGCCTGCCGCAGCGCATCTTGCGTCTGGTGATGCTGCTGCCCTTCGCGGTCGTGGGCGCACTTGTCTATTTCGCCAACTGAGAGGTGAGCATGGGATACGTCAAATGGGTTTTCTGGCTGCTGATCGCGGTGATCTTCGGCAGCTTCCTGCACTACACCCTGCCCCGGCACGAAGTCGTGCGGGTCGTCAACATCTATCAGGAACGGCAGGATCCGAGCGGCTGGACCAGCATCTTCTGGTCGGGGCCGAAGGTGAAGACCAGCACGCAAAGCAGCTATGACGTGCAGTTCATCTCGGCGGTGACGCCCGAGGGCAAGCCGGTCGTCTATCGCAACGAGGACACGGGCTGGGGCTGGCCGCCCTATTTCAAATTCGACACCGCGAACCTGTCGACCCGGGCGGCCGACCTGCAATCGACGGGCGAGGCGCCGAAATGGGGGGTGATGACCTATTACGGCTGGCGCAGCGAGCTGTTCTCGATCTTCCCGAACGCGGTTTCGATCCGCAGCGTGGACGGGCCCGAGGTCTCGATCATTCCGTGGTTCAACATCATCTTCCTGACGCTGCTTGCGATGGCGATCCTGACGGTGCGGGCGCTGTGGATCCAGTTCCGGCGCAATGCGATCGACCCGGTGCTGGGTGATGTCGCCGATGCGATCGAGGATGTGACCGACCGCGCCGAATCGGGCGTCGACAAGGCCCGGGGCATGTTCGACGATCTGACCGGGAAGAAGTGACGACGGCCGGGGGCGCTGCCCCGCCGGGCTGCCACGGGCCGCCCTTTCGATCGGGCCCCCTTCCACCGGAAGGTGGCGCGATCCCCTCTCACCCCGAGGGATTTCGCGAAAGATGAAGGGAACCGCGTCCGGGATTCGGGCGCGGTTTTCGCTTACATGCCGTAGGGCATCCAGATGGTTTTCGTCTGCGTCGCCTGTTCCAGGGTTTCCCGCATCTCCTGCGCCGCCCAGTCGCGCAGCGTCGGGCACCAGGTCGCCTTCAGGCTGGCGGCACTTTCGCGTTCCACCATCGCGGCGCCCTCGGGGCTGCCCGCATACCAGAGCGCCGCCACATCGTCATGGCCCGCCAGCACCTTCGCCAGATCGTCGCGCGGGCCCGAGATCAGGTTCACCACGCCGCCCGGCACGTCCGAGGTGTCGAGCACCTGGGCGAAATCGGCCGCCACAAGGGGCTGCGCCATCGCCGGGATCGCCACCACGCGGTTGCCCGCCGCGATCGCGGGCAGCACCAGCGCGGCCAGGCCCAACAGCGGTTGGCGGTTGGCGCAGGCGATGCCCAGAACGCCCCAGGGCTCGGGCCGGGTCAGGGTCAGCAGCTGCGATTTCGTCTGGATCACCGCGCCTTCGATCTTGTCGGCCAGCGCGGCGGCGCGGAAGGCCAGCCGGATCGTCTGCGCGACCTCGGAGGGATCATGGCCGGTCCCGGTCAGACGCGCCTCGAATTCCGCGGCGCGCAGCGACAGGTTCTCGGCGAGGAAATAAAGCACCTGCGCGCGGGCGTGCCCGGTCAGCTTCGACCAGCCCGCCGCCTTGTGCGCGGCCTCGACGGCGTTGCGGATGTCCTTGCGCCCGCCAAGGGGGGCAAGGCCGATCTCCTGCCCCTGATGCGTGACGCGCCAGCTTTGCCCGCCCTCGGGGCGTTTCTGCGCGCCGCCGAGGTAAAGCTTCGCGGTGCGGTCGATCGGCTGCGGCAGGGCGGGCTCGGGGCTGGGGGCGGGGTTGAAATCCGGGGCAGGGGCCTCTGGCACCGGGGCCGTCGCGGGGCGGCGCAGGAAGGCCCGCAGACCGTCCCGCCCGCCGCTGCGGCCAAAGCCGCTGTCGCGCCTGCCGCCGCAGGGCGCGGCGGCATCAAGCAGGAGGTGGCAGTTGATCCAGACCGTTCCGGCCGCCAGTTTCGCCGCCACATCCTGCGCCAGCGTCAGGTTTTCGGTCCAGACCGAGGCCGCCAGACCGGAGCGCGTCGCATTGGCCAGTTCGACCGCCTCGGCGGGGGTGCGGAAGCTGGCCAGCGTGCCGATGGGGCCGAAGAGATCCTCGGTCACACAGGGGTTTGCGGGGGATGCGTCGATCAGCAGGCCCGGCGCGCAGAAGGTGCCGCGGGCAGGCAGGGGGGGCTCCGCCGTGATCAGCCGCGCGCCCGCGGCGATGCCCTTTGCCAAAAGCGCGTGCAGCTGCGCCAGAAGCGCGGGCGAGAGGACCGCCCCCAGATCGGTGCATTTGTCGAGCGGATCGCCAAGCCGCAGTTTCTGCAGCCGGGTCAGCAGGCGGGCGGTGAAGGTCTCGGCCACGGCCTCGGCGACGAAGATCCGCGGTCCGGTGGCACAGATCTGCCCCTGATGGGTCCAGGCGGCGGCGACGACGCCTTCGATGGCGGCATCCAGATCGGCATCGGCAAAGACGAGGACGGGCGACTTGCCGCCAAGCTCCAGCGTCAGCGCCTTGCCCGCGCCCGCCGTGGCCCTGCGGAGCGCGCGGCCGACCTCGGTCGTGCCGGTGAAGACGATCTGCTCGACGGGGGCGGCGGCCAGCGCGGCGCCGGTCGCCCCGTCGCCGGTGACGATGTTCAAAACCCCGGCGGGCAGGCCGATTTCAAGGCAGATCTCGGCAAAGGCGAGCGCCGAGAGCGGTGTTGCCTCGGCCGGTTTCAGCACCACGGTATTGCCTGCGGCCAGCGCCGGGGCGACCTTCGCGGCCAGCATCAGAAGGGGCGCCTGCGCGGGCAGGATCGCTCCGACGGTGCCCCGGGGCACAAGGCCGGGAAAATCGTCAGCGCATAATTCCGCCCAGCCGGCGTGGTGGTAGACATGGCGGATGGCCAGCGGAAGGTCGAAGTCGCGGGTCTCGCGGATCGGCTTTCCACTATCCAGAACTTCCAGAATTCTGAAAAACGCCTCGCGTTTCTGCAGGGTCCGGGCGATGGCATAAAGCCATTTCGCCCGCTCATGCCCCGACAGCGCCGCCCAGCCGGGGGCGGCGGCGCGCGCGGCGGCGACCGCCGCGGCCACTTCTGCCGCGCTGCCCCGGGTGACCTCGGCCAGGGTCTCGCCCGTGGCCGGGTTTTGCACCGCGACGACCGTGCCGGGCGGCGTCATCGCCCCGCCGATCAGATGGCCAAAGCGGCCGCGGGCCTGCAGCCAGGCCGTCACCTCGCCCGAGGCTTCGGGGGCGGGGCCATAGTCCATCGTCTCGAGGATCTCGTTCACGGAAGGCATCTTTCCCTCAGGCAAGCGCGTGGCGGTGGCTGGCGGCATAGCGGCCGGTGACATGGGTCTCAAGCTGGCGTTCGATATCGCCCAGCATCGAGGAGGCGCCCAGACGGAACAGCGTGGGCCGGAGCCAGTCGGTGCCCAGTTCTTCCTTCATCAGGATCTGCCAGTTCAGCGCATCCCTGGCGGTCTTCATTCCGCCCGCGGGCTTGAAACCGATCTTCACGCCGGTCCGCGCGCCATAGTCGCGCGCCGCCCGGGCCATCGTCAAGGACACCGGCAGGGTGGCATTCACCCCCTCCTTGCCGGTCGAGGTCTTGATGAAATCGGCCCCAGCCTGCATCGCCACCATCGCGGCCTTGTAGACATTCGACAGCGTCTGCAGATCGCCGGTGGCCAGGATCGCCTTCATATGCGCCGCGCCGCAGGCTTCGCGCATCGCCGCGATCTCGTCATGCAGCTGCGCCCAATCGGCCCGCAGCACCAGCGCGCGCGAAATCACGATGTCGATTTCCGCCGCGCCCTCCTCGACCGCGTAACGGATTTCGGCCAGCCGCAGGGGCAGCGGCATCAGCCCGGCGGGAAAGCCCGTCGCCACCGAGGCCACGGGAATATCCGTGCCCCGCAAGGCCTTGATCGCCGCCGCCACCATCGTCGGATAGACGCAGACGGCCGCTGTGGTCAGCGTGTCCAGCCCAAGCCCCGACAGGATGTGATCGGCCAGCGGCCGCCGCGCCTTGGCGCAAAGCCGCGCCACCCGCGCCTCCGTATCGTCGCCCGAAAGCGTCGTCAGGTCCATGCAGCGGATGGCATTCACCAGCCAGGCCGCCTGCCATTGCCTCTTCAGCGACCGGCTGGCCAGCAGATGCGCGGCGCGGGCCTCGGCGGCGGGGGTGTTGACGGCGATCTCCTCGAACCAGCTGCGGTCGAGGGGGGTGCCGGGGTTGCGAAGCTGGGGATCGGTCATGGCGGGCCTGTGGTTGCGTGCAGGCAGGCTAGCGGTTGCCGCCCCGGGCTTCAATGACCGGCAAAGGCGCAAATTCCGCCCGCGATTTACTCTGACGTGCCGAAACTTCGCAAAACCGGCGGGAAATCGTTGCAGCAAAAGCCGTTTTGCGCATTCTGGCGACATTTGAGGTGATCATGACGATGATGGCGTTGCGAATCGAAGAACGGGTGGCGTTTGCCATCGAACGGCTGCTGCGGGCGGACGACTCCTGGCGCAGTCTGGTGCGCGACATGGTCGATCGCTGGCCCGAGGAGCCGCCGCTGGAACTGGGCTTCACGCTGGTTTCGGCGGCTTCGGCGATCGAAAGCTCTTTTGCGGAAGGCAGCCCCGCGCGCGAGGCGGCGATGCAGGGCTATCGGCTGGCGGCGCTGATCAGCATGGATGTGCATGCGATGCAGCTTCTGGGCATGGATTGCGACCGGGCCGACCATCTGCTGGCCTATTGGGATATCGACCCGTTTTTCGCAAGACTCTGAATGTTCCGAAAATGGAAAAGCCCCGCCGAGGCGGGGCTTTCGGGATCGGGCCCGGGGCGGGTCCTCAGGCGTTGGCGGCGCGGATCTGGTCGGCGCGGCCCTTGTCATAGGTGATGCCCTTGTCGTCGAAAAGCTTGTCCAGCTCGCCCGAGAGCATCATTTCGGTGACGATGTCGCAGCCGCCGACGAAGTCGCCCTTGACGTAAAGCTGCGGGATCGTCGGCCAGTCGGAATAGTCCTTGATGCCCTGACGCACCTCGGCGTCGGCCAGGACGTTGACGTCCTTGTAGGTCACGCCAAGGTAGTTCAGCACGCCCGCGACGCGGCTGGAAAACCCGCATTGCGGCATGTCCTTCGTGCCCTTCATGTAAAGGATGACGTCGTTTCCGGCGATGTCGGCCTTGATCTGGTCGAGTGCGGTCATGGGAGGGGTCCTTTCTGCGAAACGTGAACCGCGGCTCATTCGGCCTTGGTGGTCAGGGCAAGGGCATGCAGCGGCGCATTCGGCCCGTCCATCGCGCCTTTCAGCGTGGCGAAGACGGCGCGTTGCTGCTGCACCCGGTTCAGCCCCTTGAACGAGGCGTCGATCACCTCGGCCCCCCAATGGTTGCCGTCCCCGGCAAGGTCGGTGATGGTGATCTTCGCATCGGGAAACCCGGCGCGGATCAGGGCTTCGATGTCACTGGCTTCCATCGGCATGGGCAACTCCTTGTTCTGGGATCAATCTAGGCCGCGGGCGCAGGGGCGACAAGGGCCAAGCACCGGCTGCGCGTGCCAAGTGACGCAGCGGGCAAGCGCCGCGGCGAGGACGGGTATCGGGACGGGGGCAAATCTCGCCGAACTCCGGGGCGGCGCTTGTGCCCGCCCCGGAGCGTGCGTTTTCAGCCTTCGACGGCGGCGGCGAAGGCGGTGCGGTAAAGCGTGCTCAACGCGGCCAGCGGCGCGGTGTCGGCGCCAAGGGCGACCGTCGTGCCGCCGAAGATGCCGACGCGGTCGAGCGGAACGCCCGCGGCCTGCGCCGCGGCTTCCAGCGCTTCGGCCCCGGCCTCGTCGCAGGCGACCAGATACCGGGCCTGATCCTCGCCGAACAGCTGGGCGATGTCGCTGCTGTCAAGCTGCACGCCGATCCCGGCAGCTTCGGCCATCTCGAAGGCCGCCAGCGCCAGACCGCCATCGGTCAGATCGGCCGCGGCTTTCAGCACCCGGCCATTGGCGCGGATGAATTCGCCATGCTTGCGTTCATCGGCCAGATCGACCGGCGGCGCGTCGCCCGCTTCGATCCCGAACGCCTCGGCGGCCAGCGCCGATTGGCCCAGATGGCCATGGGTGACGCCGATCACCAGCGCGATATCGCCCGCCTCCGGCAGCCCGCCGATCAGATCGTCGAGCGATTTCAGCAGACCGACCGCGCCGATCGTCGGCGTCGGCAGGATCCCCGAGCCGTCGGTTTCATTGTAAAGCGAGACGTTGCCCGAGACGATCGGGAAATCCAGCGCCTTGCAGGCCTCGCCGATACCTTTGATCGCGCCGACGAACTGGCCCATGATTTCCGGTTTTTCGGGATTTCCGAAATTCAGGTTGTCGGTCGTCGCAAGCGGCAACGCGCCCACGGCGGAGAGATTGCGATAGGCTTCCGCCACCGCCTGCTTGCCGCCCTCGAACGGGTTCGCCTTGACGTAGCGGGGCGTCACGTCGCTGGTGAAGGCCACGGCCTTGTCGGTGCCATGGATCCGCACGACCCCCGCGCCCAGACCCGGACGGCGCACGGTGTCGCCCATCACCTGCGTGTCATATTGCTCGAACACCCAGTTTTTCGCCGCATAGTTCGGCGAGCCGATCAGCGCCTTCAGACCCGCGATGGGGGTGATGTCCGGCAGCGCGCCCAGCGGCGCCGCGGCGGGCGTCTCCACCCAGGGACGGTTGTATTCCGGCGCCGCCGAAGACAGTTTCGACAGCGGCAGATCGGCCTTCACCGCGCCCTTGTGCACGATCAGGAAGCGGTCTTCGGCGATCGTCTCGCCGACGATGGCGAAATCCAGATCCCATTTTTCAAAGATCGCCCGCGCCTCGGCCTCTTTCTCGGGCTTGAGCACCATGAGCATGCGTTCCTGGCTTTCGGACAGCATCATCTCATAGGCGTTCATGTTCTTTTCGCGCTGCGGCACGGCGTCAAGGTTCAGCTTGATGCCAAGCCCGCCCTTGTCGCCCATTTCCACCGCCGAACAGGTCAGGCCCGCGGCGCCCATGTCCTGGATCGAGATCACCGCATCGGTCTGCATCAGCTCCATGCAGGCTTCCATCAGGCATTTTTCTGTGAAGGGGTCGCCGACTTGCACGGTCGGGCGTTTCTCCTCGATCGTGTCGTCGAATTCCGCCGAAGCCATGGTGGCCCCGCCGACGCCATCGCGACCGGTCTTGGCGCCCAGATAGACGACCGGCATGCCGACGCCCGAGGCGGCGCAGTAAAAGATGTTGTCGGTCTGCGCGAGACCCGCGGCAAAGGCGTTCACCAGGCAGTTGCCGTTGTAGCTTTTGTGAAAGCGCACTTCGCCGCCGACGTTCGGCACGCCGAAGCAGTTGCCGTAGCCGCCCACGCCCTCGACCACGCCCTTCACCAGATGCGGGGTTTTCGGATGGCTCGGCACGCCGAACGAAAGGCTGTCCATCGCCGCGATCGGCCGGGCGCCCATGGTGAAGACGTCGCGCAGGATGCCGCCTACGCCCGTCGCCGCGCCCTGATGCGGCTCGATGTAGCTGGGGTGGTTGTGGCTTTCCATCTTGAAGATGATCGCCTGCCCGTCGCCGATATCGACGACGCCCGCGTTTTCGCCGGGGCCGCAGATCACCTGCGGGCCGGTGGTGTGCAGGGTGCGCAGCCAGACCTTGGACGACTTGTAGGAACAATGCTCGTTCCACATCGCCGAGAAGATGCCCAGCTCGGTGAAGCTCGGCGCGCGGCCGATGATCTCGAGGATGCGCTGATACTCATCCGGTTTCAGCCCATGGGCGGCAATCAGGTCGGGGGTGATCTGCGGCTCGGTCATCGGCTCCTCCGGCATCGGCTTTGGCTTCCCTTAGAACATCGGGGCCGGTCGGGGAAGGGGAGAGCAGGGCTTGCGCAAGGTTTTTGCCCGCGCGGCGTGGCGCCGATGCACGCGCCGATGCACGCAGGGGGCGACGGCGCGGCGAAGCGACATGCCGCTGATCCGAAACGACACCCTGCCGCAGAATAAAAAAAGGGCCGAGACAAGCTCGGCCTTAGTCCAACAGGGAGGTAGAAGGTGATGCGCGTTTCCGCAACTCATCGCCTTCGAAGCCCGATTTATGGGCAGAATAAGAACGGTTCAAGGAGAATCATGCTGCGGGTGCAGCATGGCTGCTATGCGTTGCGCGAATGTCTGGTTTCGCTTGGCAGTTGCAGGCCTGCCGGG
Source organism: Rhodobacter capsulatus (assembly GCF_005144475.1). Classification (GTDB taxonomy): domain Bacteria; phylum Pseudomonadota; class Alphaproteobacteria; order Rhodobacterales; family Rhodobacteraceae; genus Rhodobacter; species Rhodobacter capsulatus_C. The sequence goes on from NZ_SWJZ01000082.1 coordinate 79,658, forward strand.
CTCACTCGACGGCCGTATCGCCGGTCTGCGCGCGGCGATAGGCGAGGATCTCTTCCTGCACGAAATCGCGGAAGGCATTGACCCGGCGCGAGGAGCGCAGTTCCTCGGGATAGGCCAGAAAGACCGGCACTTCGACCGACTCGACCGCGGGCAGGACGCGTTCCAGATGCGGGAAATCGGCGGTCAGATAATCGGGCAGCACGCCGACGCCGATATGGTTCAGGACGCCCTGCAGCACGCCGAAATAATTGTTCACCATCAGCGTCGAAGGCACGCCATGCGCCATCACGCTTTGGGTCAGCTGCGCCCCCGCCTGCACCTGCGGCGTGGCGGGGTTCTGGCAGATCAGCCGGTGTTTCGACATTTCCTCGATCCGCTCGGGGCGGCCGGCGCGGGCGATGTATTCGGGCGTCGCATAAAGCCGCATCCGGATGTTGATCAGCCGCTTGCGGATCAGGTCGGCCTGCGCCGGTTCCTTCATCCGGATCGCCACATCGGCCTCGCGCATCGGCAGATCCAGCACCCGTTCCTCAAGCAATAGGTCGATCTTCAGATCGGGATAGCGGTCGTAAAGCTTCACCAGCCGCGGCGCCAGCCACATCGTGCCGAAGCCGACCGTGGTCGTCACCTTCAGCTCGCCGAAGACCTCTTCCTCGCTGTCGCGGATGCGCGCGGCGGCGGCATCCAGCTTTTTCGCCATCGTCGAGGTGGCGTCGAACAGCAATTCGCCCTGTTCGGTCAGGATCAGGCCGCGGGCATGGCGGTGAAAGAGGGTGGTGCCAAGCGATTCTTCCAGCGCCCGGATCTGCCGGCTGACGGCCGATTGCGACAGGTGCAGCGCATCGCCGGCATGGGTCAACGACCCGGCATCCGCCACCGCGTGGAAGATGCGCAACTTGTCCCAGTCCATGCCTTGCACGACGCCACCTGTTCATACCCGTTCTGCATCGGCTGCATACCTAAAACGCCGTCTCTTCACAAATGGCTTTCGGCCAAATTCACTGTTAGCGCGTAAACTTTGTTGTCGCAGCGACTTTTGTGCATCCATGCAGAGGTTGCGGGAGGGCCAACGCGCGCAATTGGCGTTTATTTCCGCGTCCGAGAGGCTTAGAACCAAGGAAAGCGCGGTTCAGGCGCAAACGGGTGGAGAGACAGGCATGGCAGTTGGTGTTTTCGACAGTGGGCTGGGCGGTCTGACGGTCTATGAGGCGGTCTCGAAACGGCTGCCCGAGGTGGCCTTCGTCTATTACGGCGACAATGCCCATGCGCCCTATGGCGTGCGTACCCCCGACGACATCTACAACCTGACCTGCCGCGGCGTCGAACGGCTGTGGGACGAGGGCTGCGATCTGGTGATTCTCGCCTGCAACACCGCCTCCGCCGCGGCGCTGAAGAAGATGCAGGAACACTGGATCCCGAAGGACAAGCGGGTGCTGGGCGTCTTCGTGCCCTTGATCGAGGCGCTGACCGAACGGCAATGGGGCGACAATTCCCCGCCGCGCGAAGTGGCTGTGAAACATGTGGCGCTGTTCGCGACGCCCGCCACTGTGGCCTCGCGCGCCTTCCAGCGCGAGCTGGCCTATCGCGCCATCGGGGTCGATGTCGAGGCGCAGCCCTGCGGCGGCGTCGTCGATGCGATCGAGGCGGGGGACGAGATTCTGGCCGAGGCGCTGGTGCGCTCGCATGTCGAGGCGCTCAAGCGCCGGATGCCGCACCCCGAGGCGGCGATCCTCGGCTGCACCCATTACCCCTTGATGCAAAAGACCTTTCAGGAGGCCTTGGGGCCGCAGGTCAAGGTCTATTCCCAGGCCAATCTGGTGGCCGAAAGCCTGGCCGACTATCTGACCCGCAAGCCCGAATTCCTGGGCCCGGGCACGGTGTCGAAATTCATCACCACCGGCGATGCGGCCTCGGTTTCGATGCATGCGACGCAGTTCCTGCGCCACCGCATCAGCTTCGAGGCCGCCTGAGGCTCAGCCGAAGCGGTTCGGCCCCGGCGTGCCGCGCGAACACATGAACACCAGCATCGTGATGCTGTAGCCCATCATCAGCAGGAACAGGATCCCGAAAAGGCCAAGCGCCGTCGCATCCGGCGGGCTTCCGTTCGCCTGAGCTGCGGCGGCAAGAAGGCCGATGAGAAGGCCGACCGGGATGAACGCCAGATAGAAGCCGCCGACCCACCAGCCCGAGCGGTCGGTGTCATGCAGTCGCCGCACCGTCACCGAGAGCGAGGGCAGAAAGGTCGCCAGCGAGACAAGGCCGCTCAGCGCCGCGCCGTCGCGGCCCATCACCGCTTCCAGAAAACCGCCGACAAAGCCCAAAAGCAGGCAGAACAGGAAAAACCACCAATATTCCGAGCGGCTTGCCCGGCCCCGGAAGGTGACATAATTCTGGAAGCAGACCTTGATCGCCTCGGGGAAGCTGCGCGCGGGGGCGGCACCCGAAGCGGCTGCGCCATAGGATCCGGCCCCCGGATAGGCTGCGCCCGGATAGCCCGTCCCGCCAAAGGCGGCGGCGCCCGGCATCGCGGGCGGTCCGGCCGGCGGCGGCGCTGCCGGGGCAAAGGGCTGGGGTGCAAAGGCGAAATGCCGGTCTGCCCGTTCCCAATTCGCCATCCCGCCGGACCAGACCAGCGTGTCGGCCTTGACCCGTCCGGCCCGGATCAGATCGCGGATCACCAATTCGTCCACCGGGCCTTCGCTCTTGCCCGCCCATGCGTAATGCCACGCCTTCGCCATGAAACCCTCGCGCAAACTTTGCTTGCGTGGCACCTTAGCCTGAGGCAGGACGGGGCGACAATTGCGGAGACGAAAATGACCCAGAAAATCGCCATCCTCGGGGCTTCGGGCTATACCGGCGCCGAGCTTGCCCGCATCATTGCGACCCATCCCGAGATGGAGATCACGGCGCTCTCGGGCGACCGGAAGGCCGGGATGCGCATGGGCGAGGTCTTTCCGCATCTGCGCCATATGGGGCTGCCCGATCTGGTGAAGATCGAGGAGATCGACTTTTCCGGCATCGATCTGGCCTTTTGCGCGCTGCCGCATGCGACCAGCCAGGCGGTCATCGCCGAATTGCCGCGGGATCTGAAGGTGGTGGATCTCTCTGCCGATTTCCGGCTGCGCGACGCGGCCGACTATGAAAAATGGTATGGCAAGCCGCATGCGGCGATGGATCTGCAGGCCGAGGCGGTCTATGGCCTGACCGAATTCTACCGCGAAGAGCTGAAAACGGCGCGGCTTTGCGCGGGCACCGGCTGCAATGCCGCGGCGGGGCAATATGCGATCCGCCCGCTGATCGAGGCGGGGGTGATCGATCTGGATGAAATCGTCATCGACCTGAAGGCGGGGGTGTCGGGGGCCGGGCGCTCGCTGAAGGAAAACCTTTTGCATGCGGAACTTGCGGGCGGCACCATGCCCTATTCGGCGGGCGGCAAGCATCGGCATCTGGGCGAATTCGATCAGGAATTTTCCAAGGTGGCGGGGCGGCCGGTGCGGGTGCAGTTCACGCCGCATCTGATGCCCTTCAACCGCGGGATTCTGGCCACCGTCTATGTCCGCGGCACCCCCGAAGACATCCATGCCGCGCTGGCCAGCCGCTATGAAAACGAGGTTTTCCTGGAGGTGCTGCCCTTTGGTCAGCTGGCCTCGACGCGTTCGGTCGCCGGGTCGAACTTCGTGCATCTGGGCGTGATCGGCGACCGGCTGCCGGGCCGCGCGGTGGTGACGGTGGCGCTTGACAACCTCACCAAGGGCTCTTCGGGGCAGGCGATCCAGAACGCCAACCTGATGCTGGCCCTGCCCGAAACCCTGGGGCTGATGCTGGCCCCGGTCTTCCCGTAACGCAGGGGCAGGACGATGAGAAACCTGAAGAAAACGCGGCGCATCCAGATTCTGCTGGTGGCAGGGGGGGCGCTTGTGCTCTCGACCGCGCTGATCGGCTACGGCATGCGCGACGGCATCAACTTCTTCCGCGCGCCCTCGCAGATCGTCTCGGAGCCGCCCGCCGCGGGCGAGGTGTTCCGTCTGGGCGGTCTGGTCGAGGAAGGCACGCTGGTGCGCGGGCAGGGCGAGGACATCACCTTCAAGGTCACCGATGGCGGCGCCTCGGTTCCGGTCAGGTTCACCGGCGTGCTGCCCGACCTCTTTGGCGAGGGCAAGGGCATGGTCGGCACCGGCGAGATGCAGGGCGATACTTTTGTCGCGCGCGAAATCCTGGCCAAGCATGACGAAAACTACATGCCCAAGGAAGTGACCGAGGCGCTGAAAGATCAGGGCGTTTACCGCGACCCGGCCAAACCCGAGGGCTGAGCGCGCTCGCTTGTGCCGACGTTAACCCGCATTCACGAGGCTTTCCCCGGCAGCCAAGGGGAGAGCCATGAAATCGGTCACCGATATTGCCCGCGAAATCGTCGCCCGCGAGGGCGGCTATGTGAACGACCCCTCCGATCCCGGGGGGGCGACGAATTATGGTGTCACGCTGGGCACGCTGCAACGGCTTGGGCTGGATCTGAACCGCGACGGGGTGGTCAGCCCGCGCGACCTGCGGCTCATTTCCCCCGATCAGGCAGCCGAGATCTACGTCACCCATTACTTCAAGGCACCGAAGCTTGATCAGCTGCCCGCGGGGCTGCAGGCCTCGGTCTTCGACATGCAGGTGAATGCCGGGGCGCATGCGATCCGCATCCTGCAGGCGTTGCTGGGCCGGATGGGCCATCCGGTCGCCGTCGATGGCGTGCTGGGGCCGCAGACGATCACGGCGGCGCAGGCGGCCGCGGCGCGGGAGCCGCAGCTTTTCGTCGATGCCTACGGGATTGCGCGGCGGAACTACTATTACGATCTGGCCGAGCGCCGCCCGGCCAGCCGCAAATATGCGACGACACGGGCGGGCACCAAGGGCGGCTGGATCCTGCGCGCCGAGGAATTCATCTCGCCCCGCTTCCATCTGAGCGCGGCGCAGCATCGGGCACGGGTGGCGGCATGGGGCTGATCGGGACGATTCTGGGCTCGCCCGCGGCGACGAATGCCATCGGCACGGCGGTGACCTCGGTGGCCGAGGTCTTCACGCCGAATGCGACGAAGAAGATGGAGGCCGATGCGGCCGCCTGGCAGGCCGCGCTCGATGAACACGGGGCCGAGTTCCAATATGTCCGGCCGGGGCTTTTCGATCGCTTCGTCAATGGGTTGAACCGGCTGCCGCGGCCGATGCTGGCCTTGGGCACGCTGGGGCTCTTCGTCTATGCGATGATCGACCCGGCGGGATTTTCGACCCGGATGGTCGGGCTGAACGCGGTGCCCGAGCCGCTCTGGTGGCTTCTGGGCGCCATCGTCGGGTTCTATTTCGGCGCGCGGGAGTTTCATTACAACCGCATCCGTAGCGCGCCCGCCCCGACCTCCGCCCCAGCCTCCGCCCCGCCCGAGGACAACCCGGCCCTGACCGAGTTCCTGTCGAAAGGCGCGGCCGGGGCCGCCCCCGCAGCGTGATCAATGCATCCGGGTGGGCCGGTCAAAGACCTTCCGGCCCATCAGCGAGGCGACCAGATCCACCATCAATTCCGCCGTCCGCCCGCGCTCGTCCAGAAACGGGTTCAGCTCGACCAGATCGAGCGAGCTGACAAGCCCGGATTCGTGCAACAGCTCCATCACCAGATGCGCTTCGCGAAACGTCGTGCCGCCCGGCACGGTGGTGCCCACCGCGGGCGCGATCGACGGGTCAAGGAAATCGACATCGAGCGAGACATGCAGCAGCCCGTTTTCCGCCCGCACCCTGGCCAGAAATTCGCGCAAGGGCGCGCCGATGCCGCGTTCATCCAGCACCCGCATGTCGGCGATCTCGATCTCGGCCGGGATCAGCGCGGCTTCCTCGGCATCGTCGACGGAACGGATGCCCAGCATGCAGATGCGGTGAGGTGGCAGCGGCGCGGGGAAGGGCGGGAAAGCGTCAAAGCCGGGTCGCCCGGCGATATAGGCGACCGGTGTGCCGTGCAGATTGCCCGATTGCGTGCTCGCCAGCGTGTGGAAATCGGTATGGGCATCAAGCCAGAGCAGGAAGAGCGGCCGTCCAAGGCTGGCCGCATGCGCCGCCATACCCGCGACCGAGCCGAGCGAGAGCGAATGATCCCCGCCCAGGAAGATCGGAAAGCCCTCGGCCGCCGCCGCCTGCCCGGCCTGTGACAGGGCTTCGGTCCAGCCGACGGTTTCAGCCAGATGATGCACGGCGGGGTTTTCATGCGCCATCGGCGGATGGGCGACCGGCGCGACATCGCCGCGGTCGATGACGTGATGGCCGAGCCCGGTGATCGCCTCGGCCAGCCCGGCGACGCGATAGGCGGCCGGGCCCATCAGACAGCCCGCGCGCTTTTGCCCGGTATCGACGGGCGCCCCGATCAGGATCACTTTCTGGGACATGGCGGGTTCCTTTCGCAGCAAAGGGAAGGGGGCTGTCTGCCCCCTCTTCGGGCTTTGCCCGAATTCACCCCCGAGGATATTTGAGGCAAGATAAAGCTGCATGACTTTCATCTTGCCGTAAATATCCCGGGGGAGTCCGCTTGCGGACGGGGGCAGAGCCCCCTTATTCCCGCCGACCGGCGAAGCGCTTCGCCCAGTCTTCGCGTTCTTCGTCGGTGATCTTGCGGAAGAGGTTCTCCGGCACCGCAAAGGCATGGCCCGCGGGCAGGGTGCGGATGGCGGCATCCAGATCCTCGGGCCAGGACCAATCCTCGCAATCAAGCGCCGTCATGATCGCCTGCGCCGCATCCGGGATGAAGGGGCGCGACAGCACCGCATAAAGCCGGATCAGGTTGAGCGCGAAGGCGATGATGCCGCGCGCGGCGTCCTCGTCGGTCTTCACCACGCTCCAGGGCGCGGCGGCCTGCAAATATTCGTTGCCCAGCACCCAGAGCGCGCGGAGTTCCTCGGCGGCGCGGCGGACGTGGATCTCGTCCATCGCCTTTTCGTAAGCCGCCAGCCCGTCGCGGAACTGCGCCATCAGCGCGGTTTCCCGCTCGGTCAGCACCACCGTCGCGGGCATTTCCGTGCCGAATTTCGAATTGCAGAACTTCGTCACCCGGCTGACAAGGTTGCCCAGCACGTCAGCCAGATCCTTGTTCACCGAGGCCTGGAAATTCTCCCAGGTGAATTCGGCATCGGCGCTTTCGGGCGCGTGCGACAGAAGCCACCAGCGCCAGTAATCCGAGGGCAGGATGCCGAGCGCCTGATCCATGAACACCCCGCGCCCGCGCGAGGTGGAGAACTGGCCGCCGTCATAGTTCAGGTAGTTGAAGGACTTGATGTAATCGACCAGTTTCCACGGCTCGGCCGAACCAAGGATGGTCGAGGGGAAACTGAGTGTGTGGAAGGGCACGTTGTCCTTGCCCATGAACTGGGTATAGGTCACGTCACCCGCGCCCTGATCGAGCCGCCACCAGCGCGCCCAGTCGCCGCCGGTCTTCTCGGCCCATTCCTGCGTGCCCGCGATATATTCGATCGGCGCGTCGAACCAGACGTAGAAGACCTTGCCCTCCATCCCCGCCCAGGGCGCGCCCGGAAATTGCGCCGGAACGCCCCAGCTCAGATCGCGGGTGATGCCGCGGTCCTGCAGACCCTCGCCGTCGAACAGCCATTTCTTCGCGATCGAGGTCGACAGCACCGGCCAGGTGGTCTTGCTGTCGATCCAGGCGGCCAGCTTGTCCTTCATCGCCGACTGGCGCAGGAACAGATGCTTCGTCTCGCGCATTTCCAGATCGGTCGAGCCCGAGATCACCGAGCGCGGGTTGATCAGATCGACCGGGTCAAGCTGCTTCGTGCAATTGTCGCATTGATCGCCGCGGGCGCTTTCAAAGCCGCAATTCGGGCAGGTGCCCTCGATGTAGCGGTCGGGCAGGAAGCGGCCGTCGGTCACCGAATACATCTGTTTTTCGGTGACTTCGCGGATCAGCCCCTGATCGGCGAGCGCGCGGGCGAAATGCTGGGTCAGGGCGCGGTTCTGCGGGCTGGAAGACCGGCCGAAGTGATCGAAGGACAGCCGGAAGCCGCCCGCGATCGCCGCCTGCACGTCGTGCATTTCGGCGCAATAGTCGGCCACGGGCTTGCCCGCCTTGGCCGCCGCCAGTTCCGCGGGGGTGCCGTGTTCGTCGGTCGCGCAGATGAACATCACCTCGTGGCCGCGTCCGCGCAGATAGCGCGCGTAAAGATCGGCCGGCAGCTGGCTGCCCACGAGGTTGCCCAGATGCTTGATGCCGTTGATATAGGGAATCGCCGAGGTGATGAGATGACGCGCCATGACCCTTGCCCGCTTGCCGCAACTGCAGCCCTTTAGCGTGGCGGGCCGTCGCTGGCCAGAGGGTTTCGCCCTTTTGTCCGCGCGACCTGCGACAGTCCGTCTTATGGAACGACACAATCTCGTGCTTGCGGAACTGAACGAAGCAGTGCACACCTTAGACGTGTGGCGGCCCCTCCCCGTCACCATGCAGCGGACTCCAGAATGGACTACTCCTGGCCCACTCGCGGGGCGCCGGAAGATGGCGTCGTCGCAATCGATGCGCAGGGCCGCATCGATTATCTGAACGCTGCGGCTGCGGCGCTTTTCGGCTATGTCCCGGAGGCGCTGCTGGGCGAGACGCTGGAAATCCTGATCCCTGAACCGCAGGCCGCTGTCCATGCGCGATTGCGTCGCGCCTTTGCCGCGGGCAAGGTGCCGCTGGCGATCGGGCGGATGCGCGCGGTGCGCGGACGGCGCCGCGACGGCACCGAGATCGCGCTGCATGTCATCCTGAAACGCGATGCCGATACAGGACGGGTCTTCGCCTTCCTGCATCCGCTGGAGCGGCCGATCCGCGCGGGCATCGAGGGCCGCGAGGCGGGCGAGGATCCGCTGACCGGCCTGCCCGACCGCCGTGCGCTGCGCAGCGATCTGGATGCGGTGCTGACCCGCGCCGATCCGGCGCAGCCGCAGGTCTGCCTGCTGTTCGTCGAGATCGACCCTTTCGCCGGCAACCGTGCCGCCGTCGATCCCGCCCATCACGAGGCGCTGATGCGGTCCTGTGCCGACCGGCTTGAGGGGCTCGAAACCGAGGCCGTGCAGCTTTATCGCTCGGGCGAGGACGGGTTCGTGTTTCTGATGGTGCAGGAGGCGGGGGCGGCGATCCCCGTCCCCGGGACGCAGCTGACGCGGGTGATGGCGGCGCTGCGGGCACCGTTCGAGATCGGCGGTCAGCCGCTGCATCTGGAATTCGGCATCGGCCATGCCTGCGCGCCCGAACATGGCGCCCATGCCGGCGAGCTGATCGCCAATGCGGCGCTGGCGCTGGCGCTGGCGGCGTCGAAGGCGGCGTTCAACCGCCCCGTCGGCTATGACGAAAGCCTGCGCAACCGGGTCGAGCACCGGCACCGGCTGTTGCGCGATCTGCGCGCCGCGGTCGAACGGCGCGAATTCGAGCTGTTCTACCAGCCGCAGGTCGATTTGATCAGCGGGCAGATCGTGGCGCTGGAGGCGCTGTTGCGCTGGCGTCACCCGGAATGGGGGCTGCTTCTGCCGGGCGCCTTCATGGAGGTGCTCAGCGCTTCGGAACTGTCGCTGGCGGTGGGCGACTGGGTGCTGCGCGAGGCCTGCACCCAGGTCGCGATCTGGAACCGGCGCCGCAAGACGCCCCTGACGGTGGCGGTGAACATCTTCCCGCGCCAGTTCGACCGCGACATCCTGCCCGCGGCGATCACCCGCGCCCTGGCCGAAAGCGGCCTGCCGCCGCGGCTGCTCGACATCGAGATCACCGAAAACATCGTGATCGACCCCGCCACGCAAAGTTCCGAGGTCTTCGAGGCGCTGACCGCGACCGGGGTGGCGCTGGTGCTGGACGATTTCGGTACCGGCTATGCCTCGCTCACCTGTCTGGCTCGACATCCGGTGCAGAAACTCAAGATCGACAAGAGCTTCGTCGCCGGGCTCGACACCGGCCCGGGCTATCGGGCGATCCTGAAATCGCTGCAGGCGCTGGCCGGGATGCTTGGGCTCGGCACCGTGGTCGAGGGGGTGGAAACCGAGGAAACCGCGGCGCTGATGCGCGATTTCGGCTTCGAGGTCGGGCAGGGCTTTTTCTGGAGCCGGCCGATGGAGCGCGAAGACTGCGCCCGCGCGCTGGGAATTGTCGGGCAGGTGGTGGATGCCTGGGCGTGATTGTTAATTGAGTGGCCGATCAAAAACGACTTCTTGAACGGCAAAAGCGACAAAATTCTTGATGTTTTCCCGGCGCTGCAACAGGGTGCAGGCGAAAGTGATTCGATCCACAGAGGTTCGGGGGAAGGTCTCGGGATGCACACGGAAGCGATTGCCCGCAGCTACAAGCGCTGGGCGCCGATCTATGACAAGACTTTCGGCAAGATCACCCATGCCGGGCGCCATCACGCCGTGCGCGAGGTGAATGCGACCGGCGGCGCGGTGCTGGAGGTGGGCATCGGCACCGGGCTGGCGCTGGATCTGTATGAACCCTCGAAAGTTGCGGTGACCGGCATCGACCTCTCGCCCGACATGCTGGCCAAGGCGCAGGCCCGGGCCGAGGCGCAGGGGCTGCGCAACGTCGCCGGGCTGCACATCATGGATGCGCGCGAACTGGCCTTTGAGGACGAAAGCTTCGATCACGTCGTGGCGCTGCACATCATGTCGGTGGTGCCCGAGCCGCGCCGGGTGATGACGGAAATGGCGCGGGTCTGCCGCGTCGGCGGCACGGTGCTGATCACCAACCATTTCGCCCGCGAAAAGGGCGGCTGGGGCGTTGCCGCGAAACTGGCCGCGCCGATGGCCGATGCGCTGGGCTGGCATTCCGACTTCGCCCGCGCCGAGGTGATGTCCGAACCGCGGCTGAAACTGGTCGAGGAAACCCGCCTGCCGCCCTTCGGTCTGATGACCTATCTGCGCTTCCGCCGCGTCGCGTAAGCGTCGGCCCCGCCCTCAGGGCAGGGCCAGGATCACATGGCTCGACTTGATCAGGGCCGTCGTGTCCACGCCGGGGCGCAGATCCAGCGTCTCGGCGCTTTCGCGGGTGATCGTCGCGGTGATCGTCTTCGCCCCGCCCAGATCCAGCGTGATCTCGCTCGAAAGCGCGGCATCGATCCGCTCGATCACCCGGCCCTGCAGCCGGTTGCGCACCGAAAGCCGTTCCGGCACGCCCGCCCCCGCCAGCAGGACGAAATTCGATTTCACCAGCGCCAGCACCTCGGAGCCCGGCGCCAGCCGCATCTCGGCGGCCGACCGCGCGGTGATCACCGCCGTCAGCTCCTGCCCCTCGCCCAGCCGCATCCGCACCTGCGCCGCCACGTCATCGGCCGCCACCGCCCAGACCTTGCAGGCCCAGGCATTGCGTGCCGAGGTCCGCAAGGACAGACCCCGCAGCACCTCGGCCGGATCAAGGTTCAGGCTTTTCTCGAAACTGGACAAAAGCTTGGCCACGCCCTCCTCGATCGCGCCATAGGCCGCGATCAGCTTTTCGCCCGCGGGCGTCAGCGCCGCGCCGCCGCCCGCCTTGCCGCCCGGTGCCGCGGTGACGACCGGGGCGGACAGCAGGTTGTTCATCGCCTGCACCCCGTCCCAGGCGGCCTTGTAGGACAGCCCGACCTCGCGCGCCGCCGCCGAAATCGAGCCCGTGCGCCCGATCGCCGCCAGCAGCGCCACCCGCTCCGCCCCCATCCGCGCGCCCGTCCGTTCCAGCACCAGCGCCCCGCGCACCCCGTCCGTCATCGTCGCCTCCCGTTTTGTCGCCGCCATTGTGGCGCAAACCGGCCCCGGGGGCCACTGCCGCAAGCGTCCCGCCGACTCGCCCTCAACGTCGAAACCGGCAAATCCGTTCGCGTGACGCCTAATTTATGGGCAATGTTCCGAAAACGGCCCGTTTCGGCATCACTTGGCACGGGATATGAAGCTTGGGGTGATAACGACGCCACTCACGGCCGACAAGTCTCTGCCCTTCCGGAAAAACCGTCGCTATTAGTCAGGGCTATATAACGAACCGCTTCGAGACCCGCCATGAACGAACAGCCCCTCACCGCCGCCCTGAGCCTGCAACGCGCGGGGGCGCCGCGGGTGGGCGGCGACCGGATCCGGCTGCTCGAAGCGATCGCCCGTCACGGCACGATTGCCGCCGCCGCGCGCGAGGTCGGCCTGTCCTACAAGACCGCCTGGGATGCGGTCGGCACGCTGAACAACCTGTTCGAACAGCCGCTGGTCGAGGCCGCGCCGGGGGGCCGCACCGGCGGCAATGCCCGCGTGACCGAGGCGGGGCAGGCGCTGATTGCCGGGTTCGATCTGCTGGAAGGCGCCCTGACCAAGGCGCTGGGCGTGCTCGAAGGCGGCGTCACCGCGCCGGAAAAAGCCCTCAACACGCTTTGGAGCCTGACGATGCGTACTTCGAACCGCAACACCCTGCGCTGCACCGTCACCCGTGTCACCCTTGGCGCGGTCAATGCGGAGGTGGAGCTGGCCCTGACCGATGGCCACAGCCTGACCGCCGTCATCACCGAACGCTCGGCCACCGAGATGGGCCTGGCGCCGGGCGTCGAGGTCTTCGCGCTGATCAAGGCCAGTTTCGTGATGCTGGCCGCGGGGGGCGATCCGGGCCGGATTTCCGCCTGCAACCGGCTGACCGGCATCGTCGCCGCCCGCACCGACGGGCCAGTGAACAGCGAGATCATCCTCGATCTGGGCAATTGCAAATCGATCACCGCCGTCATCACCCACACCAGCGCCGATGCGCTGGGGCTCGCCCCCGGCGTGCCCGCCACCGCGCTGTTCAAGGCCAGCCATGTCATCCTGGCGATGCCCTGAGCCCTCTTCCCCGACAGAAAGGATCTCGACATGACCCACTTCCCGCAATCCCTGCGCGCAGGCTCGACCGCGCTTGCGCTGGTGCTGGCGCTGGCTGTTCCCGCCGCCGCGGGCGAGGTGATCGCCGCCGTCGCCGCCAACTTCACCGAACCGGCGAAGGAAATCGCCACGCTCTTCACCGAAAAGACCGGCCACACCGTCACCTACACCTTCGGCCCCTCGGGGCAGTTCTACACCCAGATCACGCAAGGGGCGCCGTTCGAGGTCTTCCTGTCGGCCGATGCCTCGCGCCCGAAAAAGGCGATCGAGGAAGGCTACGCCGTCGCGGGCACCGATTTCACCTATGCGGTGGGCAAGCTGGTGCTGTGGTCGGCCGATCCGGCCCGGGTCGATGACAAGGGCGCGGTGCTGAAAACCGATCTCGAACATGTCGCGATCGCCGATCCGAAATCCGCCCCCTATGGCGCCGCGGCGATCGAGGTGATGCAGAAGCTTGGCGTCTATGAGACGCTGGAGCCGAAGCTGGTCACCGGCAAAAGCATCACGCAAGCTTACGAATTCGCCGCCACCGGCAATGCGCCGGTGGGCTTCGTCGCCTATTCGCAGGTGATCGGCAAGGAGGGCGGCTCCAGCTGGATGGTGCCCGCCGATCTTTACAAGCCGATCAAGCAAGATGCCGTGCTGCTGAAGACCGGCGCCGAGGATGCGGCGGCAAAAGCCTATCTTGATTTCCTGAAGACGCCGGAAGCCTTGGAAATCATCAAGAAATACGGTTACGTCACCGAATAAGGCCGATGACGGAGGGGATTCTGTTCGACGCGGAGATGCTGACGACACTGGCGCTGACGCTGAAACTGGCGACGGTGACGACAGTGCTGCTGCTGGCTCTGGGAACCCCCCTTGCCTGGTGGCTTTCGCGTGGCGGCGGTCTTTGGAAAGAGATCGTCGCCACGCTGGTCTCGCTGCCGATCGTGCTGCCGCCGACGGTGCTGGGCTTTTATCTTTTGATCGCGATGGGGCCGCATTCGCCGCTGACCGATCTTCTGGGCTTCAAGCTTTCGTTCACCTTCGCGGGGCTGGTCGTCGGCTCGGTCGTCTATTCGCTGCCCTTTGTCGTCAATCCGATCCGCAACGCCTTTGCCGCGATGGGGCCGCGCCCGATGGAGGTGGCGGCGACCCTGCGCGCCTCTCCCTTGAACGCGTTTTTCACCGTCGCCTTGCCGCAGGCGACGCCCGGGCTGATCACCGGGGCGATCCTTGGCTTTGCCCATACGGTCGGCGAATTCGGCGTCGTCCTGATGATCGGCGGCGGCATTCCGGGGCGGACCAAGGTGCTCTCCGTCACCATCTTCGACTATGTCGAGACGCTCGAATGGGACAAGGCGCATGTGCTGGCGGGGGGCATGCTGGCGATGTCCTTCGTGGTGATCCTCGCCATGATGCTGATCGAGCGCCGCTATGGTGCCGGAGCCCGGCGATGATTTCGGCGCATTTCACCGGGCGGCAGGGCGATTTCACCCTGGATGCGGCGTTCGAGGTGCCGGGGCAAGGGGTGACGGCGCTTTTTGGTCCCTCGGGCTGCGGCAAGACCACGGTCCTGCGCTGCATGGCCGGGCTGGCGCGGTTGCCGGGCGGGCATCTGACGGTGAATGGCGTGACCTGGCAGGAGGGGCGCCACATCACCCCGCCGCATCGCCGCGCGGTGGGCTATGTGTTTCAGGAAGCGAGCCTTTTCACCCATCTCTCGGTGCATGAAAACCTGATCTACGGGCTGAAACGCGCCCGCGGTCCGCTCAGGATTTCCGAAGCCGAGGTGACGCAGCTTCTGGGCATCGCGCCGCTTCTGAGCCGCCCCACCGCGACGCTTTCGGGCGGTGAGCGGCAACGCGTCGCCATCGGCCGGGCGCTGCTGTCGCAGCCGGAACTGCTTTTGATGGACGAGCCGCTTTCCGCGCTCGACCGGATTTCCCGTGACGAGATCCTGCCCTATCTCGAACGGCTGCATGCGAGTTTGCAGATGCCGGTGATCCTGGTCAGCCATGACCTGTCCGAGGTCGAACGGCTGGCCGATACGCTGGTGCTGATGGAGGCGGGCCGGGTGCGCGCCGCGGGCCCCATCGCCGCGATGCAGGCCGACCCGAACCTGCCGCTCATTCATCGCCCCGACCTGGCCGCGGTGATCGAGGGCACGGTGGTGGCGCTCGACCCCGCTTATGGGCTGAGCACCCTGCAGGTGCCGGGCGGGCGGATCGTCGTGCCGGGCAACCTTGGCCCGATCGGCACCGGGCGGCGGTTGCGCGTGCCCGCGACCGATGTCAGCCTGGGCCGCCATGCGCCCTCCGACACCACGATTTTGAACGCCCTGCCCGCGGTGATCCTTGGCGCCGAGGCCGCCGAGGGCTATCAGGTCACCGTGCGGCTGGCATTGGGCGAGACGGGCGAGGGCGCGAGCCTTCTTGCCCGCGTTTCGCGCAAGTCCTTTGACACGCTCGGGTTTCAGCCCGGGGAAAAGGTGGTGGCGCGGCTCAAGGCGATGGCGCTGAGCGCGCCCGCGCAGACCGGAGGGTAAGGGATGTTCCTGATCGACGACACCGCGCTGATGGCGCTCATTCGCGAAGACGTGCCCGCGGGCGATTTGACGACGCGCAGCCTCGGCCTGGCCGCCGAGCCGGGCGAGATGACGATGCGGGCGCGCGGGGCCATGACCGTCGCCTGTTCCGAAGAGGCCGTGCGGATCCTGCAATTGCTCGGCGCCGAGGCCTGGATCGCCACCGCCTCGGGGCGGCAGGTCGAGGGCGGCGAGATGCTGCTTTTCGCCCGCGGGCAGACCGAGGCGCTGCTGGCGGGCTGGAAAGTGGCGCAGAACCTGATCGAATGGGCCTCGGGTCTGGCGTCTTCGGCCACGGCGATCGTCGCGGCGGCGCGGGCGGTGAACCCGGCGGTGACGGTGGCCTGCACCCGCAAATCGGTGCCGGGCACGCGGGCGCTGTCCCTGCGCGCGGTGACTGTGGGGGGGGCGACGGTGCATCGCACCGGGCTGTCGGACAGTGTCCTGCTGTTTGCCGAGCATCGCGCCTTTGGTGGTGACGACGCTTTGGCCAGCCAGATCTCCCGGCTGCGCGCGATCTGTCCCGAGCGCAAGGTGGTCGTCGAAGTGGCCGATGTCGCCGAGGCTTTGGCCGCCGCGCAGGCCGGGGCCGAGGTGCTGCAGCTGGAAAAATTCCCGCCCGAGCAGGTGGCGGCGGTCGTGGCCGGGCTGGGCCCCGACTGGCGCGGCCATGTTGCGGCGGCGGGCGGCATCACGGCCGCGAATGCCGCCGCCTATGCGGCTGCGGGGGCGCAGGTTCTGGTGACCTCGGCCCCCTTCGCCGCGCCGCCGCGCGATGTCGCCGTCTGGATCGGACCGGCCTGATCCTTACGCGGTAATGGCTTGTTTTTGGGTCATTCTTTCGCGGTAGAGCGCAAGGATGGCGGGCTCGATGTAGTCATGCGCCCAGGTGTCGCGGGCGGTGATGCCGGCTGCGGCCAGGCCCTCGCGCGGGCAGTCGCCGATCCTTGCGACCAGAACCGTGTCGATGCCGTCAAGCGTCGCGATGACCCGATCGAGCCGGTCGTCGGCGCCGCCGCCGTCCACGCAGTAATTGTCGCAGCGGCGGTGAAAGGCGAAGCGTACGCCCGAAGCGTCGACCTCGAAGACCTGGAACTCGGTCGCATGGCCGAAATGCTGGTTGATCCGGCCGCCGCCCTGGGTCGTCACCGCCACCAG